>NZ_JAKGSG010000043.1 GCF_021568775.1 Antribacter soli
GTGACCGCGTGGGCGACGGTCTGCCCCTCGCGCTCGGCGGCGGCGGTCAGGCTGTCCGACGCCGAGTTCGTCAACAGGACCGCCAGCGCGACCATCACCGGCACCGAGACCAACAACATTGCCGCCATCAGGCGGTAGCGGTACGGCCATCGTCGACGCCGTGACAACCGGGTAGTCATGGTGCCGCCCCCTTGGCCAACCGAATCTGACCGACCCTCGAGGGGATGAAATCCGCCTCGCAAACCCAGTGTGAGGCGACAACACGGTTATCGCACGTGCGCATGGTGATTGTGTTCTGCGTGATTTCGCCCGGGATGGCGCTAAGAAACGGGCTCGCCGTCGTCGCCGCGCCGCGGCAGTTCCGGTACACACATGGAGGCGTGCCAGTGAGCTTCGAGCTCGGCCGGGGCCATCGGTAGCCCCACGGCGAATCCCTGAGCGGATTCCACCCCGACGGCTTTGAGCAGCTCGAGCTGGTCCGGGTGCTCGACTCCTTCCGCCACCACGGGGAGGCCCAAGGCATGGACGGCGTCCACCATCGACCGGAAGAGCTCGCGCGTCGTCGCTGTACTGACATCGAGGTAGTCCTTGTCGATTTTCACGATGTCGACCGGGAGGCGAGTCAGCTGCTCGACGGTGTTGTATCCCGCACCGAAGTCGTCCAGGCTGAGTGCGACCCCCATGTGCCGGAGCTCACGCAGGTTCTTCATGGCGAGGACGCCGCCGACCAGCGTGGTCTCCGTGATCTCGAGGACGAGCCGGCCAGGATCGATACCGCTGCGACGCAGCGCGGTCGCGACGTCGTCCCGGATGCGCGACGCGTTGAGGTGGCGGCCGGAGACGTTGACGGCGACCGTCAGGTCGCGAGCTCCGACCGCGCGGTTCCAGGCGGCAAGCTGTTCCGTGGCGTTGTTCAAGGCCCACACACCGATCTCGCAGATCAGGCCGGACTTCTCGGCCACGGGGATGAACTCGGCCGGAGGAAGCAGCCCCACACCCGGCCGATCCCACCGCACGAGTGCTTCGAACCCTTCGAGGACTCCTGTCCGCACGCTGACGATCGGCTGGTAGTGCAGCACGAGCTCGTCGCGGTCGATGGCTTGCGAAATCGCAGCCTCGAAGTCAGAGATGCTCATGAACTCCCCGCCAGGTCAGCGCTCGTCGACTATTGCTCAGGCAATTCTTCCGCTCCACAGAACTGGGCGATTTCAGCGAGATCTCGGGTCGGAAGCGCTGGATCAACCATCGTTGACGGCATGGTCCGCAATGAGCACACCGAGCGAGCGTGAGATGCGGCGCCGCCGCACGGCAGCGACGGCCGGTACTCCCGGAGGAATGCCGTCGAGCACGCCCCGCGGAGTGTGGAACAGCCACATCGACATCGCGCGGAATGCGGCCCAGTCGCCGTCCGTCACCCGCATCGACACGATCTCGTCGCCGCTCGAACCCGCGGTGGTGCTCCGGACCACGGTCAGCCGCACCGGTGCGGCTCCGGGAAGGTGGAGCTCGACCACGCGGCCGGCCGGTGCGGAACCCTCTGGAAGCCGGACGGCCGCCCCGCCGACCGAGATGTCCACGAGCTCACCGTCGACGCCGTCGAGCTGCACCCTGGCGCGCACCGCGATGCGGTGCGAGTTGCGGCGCGACGTCGCGTAGGCGGGCGCCATGACCCGCAACGCACCGAGCACGAGGCCGATGCCGGCCAGCAGCAGCCAGACGGCGGACGCCACCGTCGCGCCGGCGGTCGCCCGCCAGGGAACCCAGCCCAGAGCGCCGGCGAGCGCGTAGATCAGCACCGCGAAGACGGCGACGATCGGCACGGTCACGATGCGCGGCGGGCGCGCCCGGACTCGCTCGTCGGCTCCCGCCTTGGGGGTGACCGCGAACTTGAGCGTCCGCCGGGTCACCAGCCACCACAGGCACGAGAAGCCCACCGGGATGCGGAAGATCCGCAGCGCGAACGACGTCGGAAGGTGCAGGTGGTGCCGGAACAGTCGCCGCACGCCCCACATCCGAACCACGAACATCGCGACGAAGACTGCGGCGAAGGCTCCTGGACCCGCGGTCGACGTCTGCGCACCACTGAGCAGGATCACCGCTGGGAGGAGAAACATCGCGACCGTGATCACCCCCTCCAGCCACCACACGGTCCCGCTGAGGTACTCGAAGTAGTTGCGCCACGACATCCATCTCTTGGCGGCCCACAACCGTTCCTTGGCGAGAACCTGCATGGAGCCCAGGCCCCACCGGGTCCGCTGCAGGAGGTACTGCTCCGGGGTCTGGGGCGCCAGTCCGACGGCCAGAGTCTGACTGTGGTAGACGGTCTTCCAGCCCGCGCGGATGAGGCCCAGGGTCGTGTGCATGTCCTCCACGATCGTGTCGGTGGCGATCCCGCCCACCTCGCGAAGCGCGCGCAGGCGGAGCAGGGAGGTGGAGCCGCACCAGAACGGTCCGGCGTTGTCGTGGTTGCGGGCCGCCATCAGGACGTGGAAGAAGATGCCCTGCTCACCGGTGACCCCGTCGTCGTCGAACGCCCCGGAGTTGTAGAACGTCTGGGGGCCCTGCACCAGCGCGATGCCGGGATCGTCGAACCAGCCCAGAGTGGCGGTGAGAAACGTCGGCAGCGGCACGTGGTCGCAGTCCAGCACGGCGATGATGTCGACGTCGTCGCCTCCGTCCGCGGCCTCCCGCGCCATGAGGTCGAGAGTGTGGTTGAGGTTGCCGGCCTTGGCGTGGTCGTGGACCGGCCGACGGACGTAGCGGGCCCCGTACTCCCGGCACATCTGTTCGACCCAGTCCCGGTCGCCGTCGTCGAGCACCCATGTCTCATGGGCAGGTCTCAGCGCGCAGGCTGCCGCGATCGTGGGCGCGATGACCTCCGCCGGCTCGTTGTAGGTGGGGATGAGGACCGCAACCCTCATCCCGGCGGGAAGCTCGCTGACCGGTTTCGGGGCGCGGCAGTCGATGTTCCACAGCGTCACGATACGGATCATCAGGCCCAGCAGGGGAAGCGCCTCGAAGCTCACCAGCACCCATGCCGCCGTCCTGTCCCAGCCTCCCGGGGGCATGGTGAAGCCGATGCGCCACCACAGGTAGGCCACGAGAGCCCCGATCGCGACGAGGCCGCCGATCCTGGCGAGCCAGCGGCGACGGGCAGACTCCGGCCGGGGCGCGCCGAGCAGGTATGCCCAGCCGGCCAGGTCGCTCCCGGGCTCGACCGAGACCGCGGTTCCCAGCGCCCGGTGCGGGTGGACATCCCGGGGAGGTGCGGCGGCTCGGGCACCAGGTGGGCCACTGGATCGGATCGGACTCATGGGGTCTCCTCCAGAAGCATTTCGCTTCCACGGTAGACGAGAAACGATTCAAAGGCTGGGCGCCCGGTGATGCCGAAATCTGCTGACCGACTTTCTGTTATCCGCGGCCCCCGGCAGGATCTCCTGTTCGGAAGCACTGTTTCGGGATCAAGCGGACGGGAGCGGCGAGTGCGGACGCACGGCGACGTGGACGGCATGACGGTGGCGGCGGCGCAGGCCGGGGACGAGCGGGCCCGCGACCTGCTGGTCGAGGCGTACCTCCCGCTCGTGTACAACATCGTGGGCCGCGCCCTGGACGGGCACGCCGACGTCGACGACGTGGTCCAGGAGACGATGGTCGCGATGGTGCGCGGCCTACCCGGGGTCCGCGAGCCGGAGCGGTTCCGGTCGTGGCTGGTGGCGGTCGCGGTGAACCAGGTGCGCGCGGCCGGCCACCGCAGGGCGGGTGCCGTGGCGGGCACCGGCGACGAGCTGGCCGAGGTCCCCGACCCGGGCGCCGACTTCGTCGGACTGACCATCCTCCGGCTGGGCCTGTCCGGTCAGCGCCGGGAGACGGCGGAGGCCACGCGCTGGCTCGGACCCGAGGACCAGGAGATCCTCTCGCTGTGGTGGCTCGAGGCCGGGGGCCGGCTTCGTCGCGACGAGCTGGCCGACGCCGTCGGGCTGAGTCCGTCCCATGCCGCGGTCCGGGTGCAGCGCGTCAAGGAGCAGCTCGAGACGTCCCGTACGGTGGTCCGCGCACTGCACACCGAGCCGCGCTGCCCGGGGCTCGCGGAGTCCGCCGTCGGCTGGGACGGCCGGCCCAGCGTGCTGTGGCGCAAGCGGCTGGTCCGGCACGTGCGCAACTGCACCTTCTGCCACTCGGCCGCGGCGGACCTTGTTCCCGTCGAGGGGCTGCTGGCGGGCGTGGGCCTGGTGCCGCTGCCGGCCGCGCTGGGCCACCTGGTGCCGCCGCAGCTCCCGGCGGGCGTGGTGGAAGAGGCCGGGCGTTCCGCCGGGCACCTCGCCCAGGGCCGGCCCGAGGGCTCGGCCGCTCTTCGGGCCCTGGTCGGCAAGCCGGTCGCTCTCGCCGTCGCCGGCGGGCTGCTGGTCGCCGTCGGCGGCGTGGTCGCCTATGCACAGGGCGTGGCGCTCCCCGACGACGCCGCGACGGCCGTCGCCTCGCCGAGCGCTCCGGTCGCCGAGGCGGTGTCGGCGAGCCCGTCGGCGTCGGCCGATCCGTCGATGGAGCCGAGCACCGAGCCGAGCCCGTCACCCGCGACGATTCCGGCCACGCTGGCGGAACGGCTGGCGGTCTCCCAGGTCGAGCTGCCCACGGCCCTGACCTACCTCGAGGCGGGCTACAACAACGTGCCCGAGTGGACCCGCGTGTCCGTCGCCGTCGCACCCGACGGCACGGCGCGCGCGGCCTGGCCCGCGCAGGACGGCGTGCACGTCACGCCGCTGACCGGCGCGCTGGAGCGCAGCGGCACGGACATCGTGGTCGGCGGCTCGGCCGAGGTGGGCGGCCTGGTCGCGCACGACGACGGCTTCGCCCTGCTCACCCGGGTACCGGACGACAACAAGTGGGGGGACACCGCCGCGGTGCTCGTCCGGTACCAGGGCGGTGCCGAGGCCTTCGCCGAGCGGCTCACCGGCGACTCCTCCACCGACACGAGCCCGGTCCTGGACGGCCAGCTGGCGTGGAACGGCAGCCGTTACGGCGCGTACTTCGTGGTTCACGGCGCAGACGGCTGGGCGGACGGGCACTACGGCGACAAGCTCGTCTACGTGGACCCCGCGGGGGCGCGGCTGTCCGGCGGCTGGGACTGGGGGTGCAGCCACAACGAGGGCATCGCGCTCCACGCGGAGGAGTCGGGCGCGTTCACCTCCTTGTGCTTCGACGACTGGCGCTCGGGCCTGTTCGTCAGCACCGGCATCTCCGCCCCGGACGACGCCCCGGTCGTCCAGCGCGAGGAGTGCTGGGCGGGCTACTGCGGCGGCACCTTCCCGAGCAGGAGCGGCTCGCTGGTCCGCTCCGGGACCGGCGTGTACGCGACGGCCTTCGCCTCCCGGGGTGCGACGTCGGCGGGCAAGAATGCGCAGGACACGAGCGGGCGCGGCTGGACGGTGGCCCCGGGCGGGGACACCCACCAGGTCGTGGTGGCGTTCCTGAGTGACGGCTCCACCCCCGCCGGCGACCCCGTGCGCCTGACAAGCGACCCCGGTACCGACCACGTGAACGTGCGCATCGCCCCCTACGGCGGTGACCGCTTCCTGGTCACCTGGGAGACGGTGGCCGACGCCGCCTGCGCGGCCGGGACGTGCACCGGTCGCTTCACCGGAACCCACCTGGCCCTCGTGGACACGTCCGGTCGCGTGCTCACCGAGGAGGTGGTCGAGGCGCACGTGTCGGGCGACATCGCCGTCCTCCCCGACGGCGACCTGGCCTGGGCATTCGTCACGGCCGCTCCTGACTACGGCTCCCGCCTCGGCAGCTCGCCCACGACGACGACGCTGTCACTGGCCCGGCTGGACCTGGTCGAGGGGTAGGTCGCGGCCCGGCTGAGGCCGGCCCGCATTCTCAGGTACTTCTGAGACTCCCCGCAGGGGCACCCCCGGTTCGGGCCGGATGCTGGAGGAACAAGATTCCTCGTGGGGAGGTGGCCTCGATGACCGAGGTGCTGGATCCGGTTGCCACCATCGACGGTGGTTCGCCGGGCGTCGAGGTGCCGTGGTGCACCGCCTCGTTGCGTCCCGTGGGACTGCTCCATCGTGGGCACGCTCGCCGCATCGGCGTCCTGCTCGAGGCGCTGAGCGGGGTGGCGAGCGTGGTGTGCCTGGACCTCGAGGCGGCCTCGCTGCGCGGGAGCGCCGTGGTGGCAGCTCTGGAAGAGGCTGCGCGACGCCTGGCCGAGAACGGTGGCGCGTTGCTGGTCGTCCACGCGAGCCAGGAGGATGCCGAGATCCTTCGACGGGAGGCGCCGGACGCGCTGCTGACCTCGGGCGGGTGACCGCCCGCATCCTGCTTTGAGTGGTTCGCCCATTTTGCCCTTCGAACACGCCGTTGACCGCGCGCCGCCGCCGGGATAACGTTCTCCCGCATGCGGCCCCTCCCGAGGGTTCGATGGTCATTCGAAGGAGAAGACATGAGCGACGCAACGATGCGGATTACCGGGACGCGCCGGCGGACGGTGGCTGCGGTGATGACCGTGCTCGGCGCCGTCGGGCTGACGGCCTGCGCCAGTGGTGGCGAGGAGGAAGGCGCCGCGGCGCCGGACAAGACAGAGATCCGGTTCACCTATGCCACCGGTGACGAGTCGTGGAACGGTGCGGTCAAGTCCGTGGTCGAGGCGTACAACGCGCAGAGCGAGATCGCCACGGTCCAGCTCGACCCGCTGACCGGGGGCACCGACTACGCGACGGCCGTCAAGACGATGGACGCCACGGGCAACTGGCCGGCCGTCATCGACATGCGTGACACGCGGACGTACATCGAGGCCGGCAAGCTCGCGCCGATCCCCGAGGAGGTCACCGCCCTGCTCGACGACGCGGTCTACAGCCCGGCCTCGGACGGCAACGTGTACGTGGCCCCGTCCACGGCCCTGAACGGCGAGATCGGCCTGAACATCATCTACGACAAGGCCTACTTCGCCGAGAACGACCTCGAGGTGCCGGCCACGTACGACGAGTTCATCGAGCTGCTGGAGGAGATCAAGGCCAACGGTGACGTGCCGCTGGCGACCGCCGCCGGGGAGATCTGGCCGAGTGACCAGCTCTGGAAGCCCCTCGCCTCGCCCGTGTTCGCGGAGTGGAGCGACAAGGGCGGGTTCTGGGCTGCTGTCGAGGAGGGCAAGGCGTCCGTCGAGGACCTGCGTGAGCCGCTCGACCGGCTGAAGTACATCACCGACAACTTCGTGCTCGAGGGCTGGCAGTCGACGCAGGACGCGCAGACCACGACGCTGCTGGTCAACCACCAGGCCGTGATGGCGACGTCGTCGGCCGGCATCGGGCGACTCAACGACATCCACAAGGTGGCGCCGGACTTCGAGGCGGGGCTGTTCATCGTCCCGGACGACGAGGGCCACATCAACGTGCTCAAGAACTCGGTCAACGGTGACACGCTGTCCGGGCTGTCGATCTCCGCCCAGGCCAAGGAGAACGGCGCCGAGTACGACGCCGCCGTCGACTTCCTCACGTACTTCTACTCGGTGGAGGCCGCGGACATCATCGAGCAGGCCGGTGTGATCGCGCCGAACATCAAGCTGGCCGACGAGATCACGCGCAACACCGCGATCCCCGGCGCGGAGGACTACTTCGCCCTGCTCGAGAGCCCCGAGCTCGTCTGGTACCAGAACGAGACGCTGTCGCCCAACTTCAGCGCCTTCAACACGTTCTTCCGGCAGACCCGCATCGAGATGCAGGACGGCCAGACGTCCATCGACGAGGCGATCGCCAAGAGCCAGGCCGAGTTCGACAACACCATCACCGCGGGCTGAGCCGTCGGTCGAACGCTCCGGGGCCGGGTGCACGCCGGCCCGGCCCCGGAGCGGTGCCATCGGGAAGAGACGGAAGGTCAGTACGCACATGAGTGAAACGCACACGGTCGAGAAGGCCCCGGTGCGCATCAGTGGGACGCCGACGGCGCAGAGCGACCCGGTGCGCGGCGGCTCGCAGCGGTTCCGGCGCCAGCGGGCGGCGATGTTCGGTTTCATCGCCCCGGCCCTGCTGGTGTACCTGGTGATGGTGATCGCGCCGTCCCTGCAGTCGATCCAGATCAGCCTCACGGACTGGGACGGCGTCAACGACGCGTACAACTACGTCGGCCTGAGCAACTACGAGGACATCCTCGGCAGCGAACGGTTCTGGAACGCGGTGAAGAACACGCTGCTGCTGGGCCTCGGGTCGGCGGTGATCGTCAACGTGATCTCGCTCGCGGTCGCGCTCCTCCTCGATCGCCTGCACCACTGGCAGGGGTTCTTCCGGACGATCGTGTACCTGCCGGCGCTGGTGAGCGGCTTCATCGCCGCGACGATCTGGAAGTACATCCTCAACTTCAACTTCGGCGCGGTGAACACCTCGCTGCGCGACCTCGGCGTCCCGACCTGGGCGCACGACTGGCTCGGCGACAGCGACATCGTCGTGTCGGTCCTGTTGTTCCTGCTGTGCTTCACGCTCGGCGGAAACACCACGCTGATCTACCTCGCCAACCTGCAGTCGGTCCCGCAGGAGCTGGTCGAGGCCGCGCGCATCGACGGGGCCTCGGGGCGCCAGGTGTTCCGGTTCGTGACGTGGCCGATGCTGGCCGGCGCGGTGACCGTGAACCTCACCCTCGCGATGATCGCAGGGTGGACGATCTTCGACCAGATCATGGTCCTCACCTCCGGAGGGCCCGGCTTCATCAGCGAGACGATGGCCTTCTTCATCTACAAGGTCGGTTTCGGCGAGTACCGGGCCGGGTACGGCAGCGCCGCCGCGGTCGTGCTGTTCATCGTCGTCCTGGTGAGCACCGTCGTCGCGAACCGGTACATGCGCAGCAGGGAGATCCAGGCATGAGCACCACCGTTCCCGTTCGCCGCGAACCGGCAGAGGCGCAGCAGGGAGATCCGGGCAGGAGCACCACGGGGCCCCTTCGCCACCGGACGCGACGTGGCACCGACCACGTGCGCTACACGGTCGGCGAGGTCGTCTCGATGGCGGTCCTCGCGGTCCTGGTCCTGGTCGTGTCGTTCCCGGTGCTGTACGCGCTGCTCAACTCGTTCCGGACCTACGCCGAGATCACCATCGACCCGATGGGTCTGCCGACGTCGTTCAAGCTCGACAACTACGCCCGGCTGTTCCAGGAGACCGCGTACGGCGAGGCCGTCCTGAACACGCTGATCATCACGGTCGGAACGATCGTCCTGCTGATCGCGGTCGTGCCGATGGCGGCCTACGGGATCGAGCGGATCGGCGGGCGGACGTCGCGCTGGGTCTACCTGCTCTTCGTCGCCGGTCTCATGATCCCGTTCCAGGTGCGCATGATCCCGCTGGTCAAGGCGATGAACGAGGTCGGGCTCTACAGCACGCTGACCAGCGTGATCCTGGTCCACCTCGGCGGCGCCGCGTCCTTCGGCATCCTGCTGTACTGCAGCTTCATCAAGAGCGTTCCGGTCGAGGTCGAGGAGGCCGCGCACATGGACGGCGCCGGCCGCCTGCGGACGTTCTGGTCGATCGTCTTCCCGATGCTGCTGCCCGTGACGTCGGCGTTCGTGATCATCCAGGCGCTGGGTCTCTGGAACGACTTCTTCATCCCGCTGGTGTTCCTCGACTCGACCTCGGCGGGGACGATCAACGTCGCCATCAACCGGATGGTGGGTCTGCTCACCTCGCAGTGGGAGCTCATCTACACCGGGGCGATCCTCGCGCTCGTGCCGTCGATCATCATCTTCGCGGCGTTCCAGCGCTACTTCATCAAGGGGATGTCGATCGGGGCCGTGAAGGGATGAGCGGCCCGTCGCAGGTCCTGTCCGGCTGGGTCGCCCTCGACGGGCCGGTCGCGCGGACCGCACTCCTGTGCTGGTACGCCTTCGTGGTCTCCGTGTGCTTCCTGCTCGCGTTCGCCCCCTACCTCCTGTTCGAGCGCCTCGTCGGGTGGCAGCCCAGCCACCTCGCGATCTGGCTCGGGGCCGTGAGCCTCGCCCCGGCCGGGCCGGCGACCTGCGGCCTGCTGGGCGCGATGCGCGTCCTGGTGGGCGACCGGGAGTACCCCGGCCGCCCCGTGCGTCAGTTCGTCGGTGCGGTCCGCGCCGGCGCGCGGAGGCTGCGACCGTGGTGGTGGGCGGTGCCGGCGGCTGCGCTCTTCCTCGGGTACGACGCGGTGCTCTACCGGGATGCTGTGCCGTCGGCGCCGGCATTCGTCGCCGTCGTGGGCGTCCTGATCACGGTGCTCCTCGTGGGCGTGACCGTGGTCGCGGGGGGCGACGCCGGTGCCGACGCCGGGACCGTCGCCGACGCCGACGCCGACGCCGCGGCCGGCGGGACCGCCGGGCTCCGGAGCGCGGCGCACGCCACGCTGTCCTCGTTCCTGCGGCGCCCCCTGGTCCCGCTCGCCTGGCTCGCCCTGCTCGTGGGCGCGGTGCTGCTCACCCGGCTGCCGGTCGTCGGGCCGAGCCTGGTGCTCTTCGCGCCCGCGGGGTGGGCCGGCGCGGTCGACGTGGTCAACCGCGCCTGGGGCTTTCCGGCGCCGTCCCCGCGGGTACCGGCAGGGCCGGTGCCGGGGGACCGGGCGGACGCGGAGAGCGAGCGTGCGAGATAACGTTCTCAGCCACCGGAGGACGCTCCCGGTCCGCCCGGAGCCTCCGTCAGGAGCGCGGCGGGGCCGTGGACTCGCGCACGACGAGCTGAGGCGTCGCGACCGACGTCGTCACGTTCTGAACGCCTTCGATCAGCTGGGACAGCATCCCGAAGGCGCGCGCGCCGAGATCCTCGAAGTCCTGGTCGACCGTCGTCAGCGACGGGCGCCACAGGCCGACGAGCGGCTGGTCGTCGAAGCCGACGACGGAGATGTCCTCCGGGACGCTCACGCCCCGGTCCGACAGTGCCCGCATCAGCCCGAGGGCGATCTCGTCGTTGCCGCAGAAGACCGCCGTGACGTCGTCCCGCCCGGCGACCTTCTCGCCCCAGCGGTAGCCCGCCATGGCGTCCCAGTCGGCGTTCATCACGGCGGGGACGGGGGCGCCGGCGGCCTGCAGGGCTGCCCGCCAGCCGTCCGTGCGGCCGGAGTGCTTGCCCTCGGTCGGCCCGGCGACGTGGTGCACGGTGCGATGACCGAGCCGGAGCAGGTACTCGGTGGCCTGGCGGCCCCCGGCGCGCTCGTCGATCAGTGCGGCCGCCGGCCCGCCCGCCCGGCGCGAGCCGCCACCTGCGACGACGAGCGGCAGGCTCTCCGGCAGCGCGCGGCCCGCGTTGATCCCGGCGCGGTCGAACTCGAGCACGATCACCCCGGCGGTCGGCTGGGCCAGCGCCAGGTCGATCGACCGGTTGACGTGCTCGTCGTCGCTGGACTCCAGCACGGTGATCGTCACGGACATCCCGGCGTGCCGGGCGGCGGTCTCGATCCCTTGGAGCGTGCGCGAGTAGCCGTAGTTCGCCGTCGAGCCCGCGAGGACGGAGACGAGCGTGCGCCGTCCGGACCGCATGGACCGTGCCGCGCTGTTGGGCCGGTAGCCGATCGCCTGGACGGCGTCGTGCACCCGCCGTGCGAGCTCGGGGGCGACGTACTTCGTGCCGGTCAGCACCCGCGACACGGTCGGGACGGACACCCCTGCTGCCTTCGCGACGTCGGCGAGGACGGGGGCGCGGTACGACTTCGGCGCGGCCATGGTGTCGAGGATAGAAGGCACCAGGCCCTTTCGTGAGCACTCTGGGCAGTGTCGTCGGGCGATGTCGCAGGGACGATCACCGTGATAACGTTTTCCCGCATTGCCGACAAGGAGGTTGCATGTACACCAGTGCTGCCGCGACACGCGGAACCATCGCCCCCGGGACCCTCTTCACGGACCAGGACGGTCGTCCGGCCCAGCTCCACGGGGTCGGGATCCAGGCCTTCGACGGGGTGTTCTACGCCTGGGGCGAGGACAAGTCCACGGGCGGGCTGTTCGGCGGGGTCGCCTGCTACTCGTCGCCGGACCTCGCGACCTGGACGTCCCACGGCCACGCCCTGCCGGTGACGCCGGACGTGGGGGACCTGGGGCCCGACCGCGTCGTCGAGCGGCCCAAGGTGCTGCGCAACCCGGACGGTGCGTACGTGATGTTCCTGCACGTCGAGACTGCCGATTACCAGTACGCGAGGCTCGGCTGGGCGGTCTCCGACCGGCCGGAAGGCCCCTACACGTACGTCCGCAGCGAGCGCCCGCTGGGCAACATCAGCCGGGACATCGGCGTCTTCCAGGACGACGACGGCACCGGGTACCTCCTGTCGGAGGACCGGGAGCACGGCCTGCACGTCTACCGGCTCTCGCACGACTACCTCGCTGTCGAGGAGATCGTCTCGACCACGCTCGCCCCGGACAGCGACCACCCCGCCGGGCCGCACGGCTACGAGTCGCCCTCGATGGTGAAGGTGGACGGCCTCTACTACCTGTTCGGGTCGGACCTGACGGGCTGGTCCACGAACGACAACAAGGTCGCCACGGCGCCCTCGCCCGCCGGTCCGTGGAGCGAGTGGGAGGACTTCGCACCGGCCGGCTCGGCCACCTTCGACTCGCAGACCTCCGTGATCGTGCAGGTGCGCGGCACGGAGACCACCAGCCACGTCTACGTCGGCGACCGCTGGCTCCAGGACGACCTCTACCGCTCGGCGCCCGTCTGGCAGCCGATCCAGGTGGGCGGCGGGACGGCCCGGCTCGAGTGGCGCGACGCGTGGACGATCGACGCCGTCACCGGGGTGATCGCATGAGTGTCACCCTCCCCGGCCTGGCGGACGACACCGAGAGCAGCTTCGAGTGGGGCAACGACGTCCTGCGGCTCCTGATCGCGCACGGCCCGCACACGACCCCGCGCCTCGTGGCGCTGTGGCACACCGCCGAGGACGGCCCGGACCAGCTCGGTCTGCGCCGGTCGGCGCTGCCCGTGCTGGAGGTCGCGCTCGCCGGCGACGGACGGGTCGGCACCTCGGGCAAGCGGCACGTCGACGGCGCCGCCGCGCAGCGGATGCGGCTCCTGGGCCTCGCGCAGGATCGCGAGATCGGTCTGCATCACCTGCGCCTGCAGCTCGGTGACGAGGTGACCGGCCTGCGCGCGGTGGTCCACCTCGAGCTGGCCGACGGGATCCCCGTGCTGCGCTCGTGGGCGGAGCTCACCTCCGACCGCGAGGTCGCGGTCGACTACGCCACGACCGGAGTCGTGTCCGGCCTGGGCCACGGTGCCCGGTGGGAGAGCGAGCTCGCCGTCTGGGAGGCGGCCAACCCCTGGAGCGGCGAGTTCCGGTGGCGCCGCTCGACCCTGTCGGAGCGCGGCCTGTACGACGTGGGCATGGTCCGGTTCAACCAGGTCGGGTCCAAGAACCGCGTGAGCCTCACGTCGACGGGGGCGTGGTCGACGTCGGAACACCTCCCGCTCGGTATCGTCGAGGACGCGCGGACCGGACGCATGCTGGCCTGGCAGATCGAGTCGAGCTCCGCGTGGCACGCCGAGCTCGGGGACCGGTACGGGGACGTGTACCTCGCGGTCCTCGGCCCGACGTCGCACGAGCACCAGTGGGCCGTCGAGCTGTCGCCCGGCGAGACGTTCTCCACCGTCCCTGTCGCGCTCGCGGTCGTGCCGGGCTCGGACGACACCGACACGACCCTCGGTGCGGTCGGGGCGGCGCTGACCGCGCACCGCCGTCGTACCCGGCGGCCGCACCCGGACCACACCGGGCTCCCGGTGATCTACAACGACTTCCTCAACGCGCTGATGTCCGACCCCACGACCGAGCGCGAGCTGCCGCTCATCGAGGCCGCCGCCGACCTCGGGGCCGAGTACTTCGTGATCGACGCCGGCTGGTACGACGACGAGTCGGGCGGCTGGTGGGACTCCGTCGGAGCGTGGGAGCCGTCCACGAACCGGTTCCCCGGCGGCGGGCTCGACGCCGTCGTCGACCGCATCCGCGAGCTCGGCATGAAGCCGGGGCTCTGGCTCGAGCCCGAGGTCGTCGGCGTGCGCAGCCCGATCGCGGACGAGCTGCCTGCCGAGGCCTTCTTCCAGCGCGACGGCCGGCGCGTCGCCGAGTGGGGCCGCTACCAGCTCGACCTGCGCCACCCCGCCGCCCGCGCCCACGTCGACACCGTCGTGGACCGCCTCGTCGACCGGTTCGGGCTCGAGTACCTCAAGCTCGACTACAACGTCGACACCGGCCCGGGGACCGACGGCGGTGTGGGCGAACCGCCCGGAGCCGGGCTCCTCGGGCACGGCCGCGCCTTCCTGGCCTGGGTGACCGACGTGATGGACCGTCATCCCGGCCTCGTGGTCGAGGGCTGCGCCGCGGGCGGATCGCGAATGGATGCGGCGAGCGGGTCGGTGTTCCCGGTCCAGTCGCTCACCGACCAGCAGGACTACCGGCTCGTGCCGCCCGTCGCGGCGGCGGCGCCGCTCGCCATCACGCCGGAGCAGTCGGGGGTGTGGGCCTCGGTGGAGGGGTCGATGAGCGAGGAGGAGCTGTCCTTCTCCCTCGTCACGGCCCTCTTGTCGCGCGTCCACCTCGCGGGACGCATCGACACGCTCGACGAGCCGCAGCGCGCCGTCGTCCGTGACGCCCTCTCGGTGTACCGGACGGTCCGGCCCGCGATCGCGCGATCGGTGCCGGTCTGGCCGCTCGGGCTGCCCGGCTGGCGCGACCAGTGGGTCGTCCTGGGCGCCCGCGACGGCTCCGACCTCTACCTCGCCGTCAGCCGGCGCGGGACCGAGCCGGGCGGCGCCGACGTCGTCCGGCTGCCCCTGCCGGGGCTGCGCGCGGTCGGAGAGGCCCAGGTGCTGTACCCCACCTGGCACGACGACTCGATCGCCGTGGCCGACGACGGCTGCTCGCTCGAGATCAAGCTGCCCGCCCCGACGACGGCGCGCCTGCTGCGCGTCTCCGTCACCGACCGCTGAGGAGGACCCGTGCATCTCGTGAACCCTGTCGTGCGCGGCTTCGCGCCCGACCCCTCGGTGATCCGCGTGGGGGAGTGGTACTACCTCGCCACCAGCTCGTTCGAGTGGTTCCCTTCGATCCCGCTGTTCCGGTCGCGCAACCTCGCCGACTGGGAGCACGCCGGCTCGGTCGGCTCGGCCGTTCCCGGCAGCTCCCTGCTGGGCGTGCCGGACTCGGCCGGGATCTGGGCGCCGGCGCTCAGCCACGCGGACGGGCTGTTCTGGGTCGTGTACTCGATCGTCCGCTCGATCGGGCGACGGTACTTCGACCTGGAGACGTACGTCTGCACGGCGCCGGAGGTCTCGGGCCCGTGGTCCGAGCCCGCCCGGGTGCCGGGCCACGGCTTCGACCCGTCCCTGCTGCACCACGACGGCCGGCACTACCTGCTCAACCTGCAGAACGACTCGCGGGTCGGCGGGCGGCGCTTCGACGGCATCGTGCTCACCGAGCTCGGCGTGCCGGTCGTCGAGGGCGTGCCGGACGTCGCCGGAGTGCGCGCCGCAGGCCCGACGCACCTGCTGCTCCAGCGTGAGGAGCTGGTCGAGGGGCCGAAGATCACCGTCAAGGACGGCTGGTTCTACCTGCTCCTCGCCCAGGGCGGCACCGGGGTGGAGCACGGTGTGCTGGTCGCCCGGTCGCGGTCGCTGACCGGGCCGTACGAGGTGGACGAGGTCCCGCTGCTCACGTCGCGGGACGACCCGGCGGTGCCGCTGCAGAAGGCCGGCCACGGCGAGCTGGTCCGGGCGCCCACGGGCGAGTGGTACCTGACCCACCTGGCCGCCCGGCCCGTGGCCACACCCGGCGGGCCGCGAAACCCCCTGGGGCGCGAGACCGCGGTGCAGGAGATCGCGTGGGTGGACGGCTGGCCGCGGCTCGCGCAGGGCGGCTGGCACCCGCAGACCGCCGTGACGGTACCCGACGTCGCGGCTCCGCCGCCCGCCCTCCTGGGCGACAGCCCGGCCGGGCTCGACGTGGCTCCCGCGTGGCCGTGGTCGACCCTGCGCGAGCCGGCGGGGGACTGGATCGACACGACCTCGCGGCCGGGATGGGTCCGCCTGCGGGGGCGGATGGGCCCGGAGTCGCTGTGGGAGCAGTCGTTGCTGGCGCAGCGCCTCACCGAGCACAGGGCAGAGATCGAGGTCGCCGTCGACGCGAGCCCGACGACGCACACCCAGTCCGCGGGCCTGGTGCTGTGGTACGACACCGCCTCGTACTACCGGCTCCACGTCACCTGGGCCGAGCCCGCCGGGGAACGTCAGGCGGGGCAGCAGTGGCGGGGCGAGGGGCGTCGCGTGCTCGTCCTCGAGCACGGGCATCCCGACGGTAGCCGGGTCCTCGCGACCGTCGAGGCTCCCGACGGCCCGGTCCTGCTGCGGGCCGAGACCGACGGCGCGGTCGCCCGGATGTTTGCTGGGGCGGCGCGGGGTGATCTCGGGAGCGTCGAGCCCGACCTCGACCTCAGCGAGCTGTCCGACGACTTCGGCGGCCGGCTGCGGTTCACGGGAGCGTTCGCGGGCATCAGCGTCGTCGACCTCGTCGACGGTGCCTTCACCGCGGACTTCTCCGCGTGGACGATGCGGGTGCTCCCCCGGGAGGAGTGGCGGCGCTAGCCCGGCCGCGGCCGGGCGGCGCTAGCTTGGCCGCGCGGACGGCACGAGAGGGGGCATCCCGACGTGCTCGCCGACCCAGCTGACGAGGGGGACGAGCATCCCGGCAAGCTCGTGGCCGGTCGGCGTGAGCGCGTAGTCGACGCGGGGCGGCACGGTTCCCTGGGACTTCCGGTCGATGAACCCGTCGGCCTCGAGCAGCCGCAGCGTCTGGGCGAGCATCTTCTCGCTGATGCCCCCGATGTTGCGGTGCAGCTCGCCCCAGCGCATGGAGCCGTGGGAGAGCGCGACGATGACGAGGACCCCCCACTTGCTCGTGATGTGGTCGAGGACGACGCGGCTCGGGCAGTTGGCGTCGAAGGGGGTCGCCTTGTCGGGCGTCAGCACCGCCACACGGCCGGGGTTGGTATCGCTCACGTAAGTACCTTACCAAGAAGTGCGTACGGCGATCTGGGAAGTAAAGGGTTGGGCGGCTCGTTGGGCGGAGTGCGCGCGGACGAAGGTTCGCGTGGACACCGACAGGAGAACCACATGAGCATCATCGTCACGGGCGCCACCGGGCACCTCGGCCGGCTCGTCGTCGATCATCTGATCGCCCGGGGCGTGGCCCCCACGAGCATCGTCGCGGCGGGTCGCGACAAGGACCGGCTCGCGAAGGTCGCCGAGACCGGCGTGGCCACCGCGGTGATCGACTACACCGACCCCGCCACGCTGGACGCGGCGTTCGCCGGTGCCGACACGCTGGTGCTGGTGTCCAGCAGCGAGATCGGGCAGCGGGCGGCGCAGCACGCCAACGCGGTCGAGGCAGCGCAGCGCGCGGGCATCGCGCGCGTCGTCTACACGAGCGCCCCGGGCGCCACGACGTCGGCGCTGATCCTGGCACCGGAGCACAAGGCCACCGAGGAGATCATCACCGCCTCGGGTCTGACGTACACGATCCTGCGCAACAACTGGTACAACGAGAACTACTCGGCCGCGCTGGCCCAGGCCAAGCAGACCGGCGCCTACCTCGCGAGCACTGGCTCCGGGAAGGTGTCCAGCGCCTCGCGGAACGACTTCGCGGAGGCCATCGCGGCGGTCCTCACCACGCCGGGACACGACGACGTCGTGTACGAGCTCGCCGGCGACACGTCCTGGGACGGCGACCACTTCGCGGCCGCGGCGACGGCCGCGCTGGGCGTGCCGGTGGCCCACCAGTCGGTCAGCTCGGAGGAGCACGGGGCGATCCTCGCCTCCGTCGGGCTCGACGCCGGGCTGGTCGGCTTCCTCGTCGCCCTGGACGCCAACATCCGCGACGGTCTGCTCGACGCGCCGACGTCCGTCCTGTCCGACCTGATCGGCCGGCCCACCACCCCGCTCGCCGACACGCTGCGCGAAGAGGCCGCTCACCTGGCGTGACGCCAGCGCTGTGGGTATGGGTACGGCGTGAACTCGGGCCGTACCCATACCCACAACCCTCGGGTGAGGTGGCATGGTTTGCACCATGTCAAACGATCTCCACACCGCCGCCGAACTGGGGCCGGGAGCCCGGCTGAGCAATGGGGTGTCGTGGTGAGCCCCGCCGAGCCCGCCACGGGCGGCCTGTCGACGGCCGGGGTCGACGGTCCCGCGGAAGCCGTCTATCGCCTCGTCCTCGGTGAGGGGACGGTGAGCGTCGGGCGCGTGGCGGAGGCCCTCGGCCTCGACGAGCACGAAGCCGGCGCCCGGCTCGAGGAGCTGCGGGCGGCCGGGCTGATCAACCGTGGCGCCAGCGACGGCCGGTTCGCGGCCGTGGACCCTCGCGTCTCGCTGCGGGCCGTCGCGGAGCGCGCGGAGGCCGGCCTGACCCGGCTGCGGGCCGCGATCCCGGTGCTCGCGGAGGTCTTCGAGTCCAGGGACGGCGCCGACCGGCCGGGGGCGAGCGTCCGGGTCCTCGTCGGCGCGGATGCGGTGGGCGCCGCGTACAACCGCCTGGAGCACGAGGCCGTGGAGGAGTTCCTGGCGTTCGACCGGCCCCCGTACGTCCTCGCGCCGCTGAACCCCCTCGAGCCAGCTGTCATCGCGCGGGGCGTGCGGTGGCGTGCGGTGTACGCAGCGGCCTCGCTGGACCGGCCGGGTGCGTGGGACGAGATCGGGCGGGCGATCGGCTTCGGAGAGCAGGCGCGGATCACGGCCGAGCTGCCGGTCAAGCTGGCGATCGCCGACCGGCGCTCGGCCATCGTGTCCACGCGGCTCGACGCGGAACGGCCCGAGGCGATCCTGACCGACTCCGCGCCGCTGGTCAGTCTCCTCTGCGACGTGTTCGAGGAGCGCTGGCAGCAGGCGGCCGACATCCCCCGCACCTGGTCGTCCGGGCGCGTCGCCGTGACGGCGGGCTCGCGCGGGCCGTCGGGGGAGGAGCGGACCCTGCTCGCCTTCTTCGCGGCCGGGGCGAAGGACGAGGTCATCGCGCGTGAGCTGCACATCTCGCCGCGCACCGTGCGGCGGCGCGGCCAGCTACTCCTGCGCCGGCTCGGTGCCGCGAACCGCTTCCAGGCGGGGGCGCAGGCCGTGCGACGCGGCTGGATCTAGCGGCGCACGAAGAGTGGCCTCTTGCGGCCACCTGTCCGGGGGAGGACCTCCGGACGCTTGTCGACGAAACATGGCGGGGCTTGTCTGGTCGTCGACCGCCATGCGCGGGTCGCACAACGTCCACCGGAAGGTCACCATGCCTCACGTCCCCCGCCGCAGCGGCCTGGCCGCCGCGTTCACGGTGCCGGTCGCGCTGGCCGGATCCGCCCTGGCGCCGCTCGGCGCCGCGGCCGGCACCGGCGAGCCCGTCGTCGTCATCATCGAGCTCGATGGGCCGGGCGCCGCCGGGCGCGTCGGTCTCGAGCGCCTCGCCGAAGCCAGGGTGGCGGGCCCGGGCGAGGTGGGCGCGCTCGACGCGCTCGTCGCCACGTACGCCGCTGCCGCAGACGACGTCGCTGCCGAGCAGGACGCCGCGCTCGACGCGCTGCAGGCGTCCGGCATCCCGGTCGAGGAGCGGTCCCGGATCACGGGCCTGATCAACGCGGTCGTGGGCGAGGTGCCCGCCGACCGGGTGGACGAGCTGGCCGCCGCCGAAGGCGTCGCTCACGTCACGGCCGACCGGCCGGTCCGCGCGCTCACCGACGGCAGCGTCCCCTCGACTGGAGGCCCCGCCGTCCGGGACGGCACGGATGCGTCGGGCAGCCTGCGCGGCACCGGCGTCACGGTCGCCGTCATCGACACCGGCGTGGACTACACCCTCGCCGACCTGGGCGGCGGGTTCGGGGAGGGGCACCGCGTCGTCGACGGCTACGACTTCGTGGCCGACGACGCCGACCCGATGGACGAGCACCACCACGGCACCCACGTGGCGGGCATCATCGCCGGCTCGGGCGCGGAGTCCGTGACGGGGGTGGCCCCCGACGTCACGCTCACCGCGTACCGGGTCCTCGACGAGAACGGGGAGGGATATCTCTCGGACGTGCTGCTCGGCTTCCAGGCAGCCGCCGACCCCGCCGGTGACCACCCGGCCGACGTCGTCAACATGAGCCTCGGCAGCGACGGCGGCGCCGACGACCCGCTCGCCCGCGCCGCCGCGGCGGCCGTCGAGGCGGGCACCGTCGTCGTCGCGGCCGCCGGCAACGCCGGTCCGGGCGCCCAGACCGTGGGCACACCCGCCGCCGCACCCGGCGTGCTCGCCGTCGGTGCGTCGACCACGGGCATCGTGACGCCGACGATCGCGTTCGAGGGGGCGTCCGTGCCCGCCGGGTCCGTCCGCCGCTACTCGCTGTCCGCCAACCCGCCGCCCGACCCCGTCACGGCGCGCCTGGTCGACGTCGGCGCCGGTACCCCGGAGGACTACGACCGGGCGGGCGACGTGACGGGTGCGGTCGTGGTCTACCAGGGCTACACGTCCGGGCCGGTCAGTGGTTACGACCTGTACCTCGCCGAGCTCGCCGAGGCCCGCGGCGCCGTCGGTGCGATCGTCTACCAGCCGACGGCCGCCGATCCTGTCTCACCGGCCGGTGTCGTCGCGTCCGACCCTCAGGGTTTCGAGGCGAGCGCCGACGGCACCCGCGACCTCACCGCCCAGGGCTGGGACACGCGGCGCGAGTCGCTCGTCATGTTCACCATGTACTCCGGCGACTACCTCGGCATCCGGGCGCAGGTGCTCGCGGGCACGGTACGCGCCTCGATCGGTGGCACCGACGCGACCGACCTCGTCGCCTCCTTCAGCTCGCGCGGTCCCAGCGGCGTGGACGTCAAGCCCGAGATCGTCGCTCCCGGCGTCGAGATCCGCTCGACGATCCCGGCCTGGCAGGGCATCGAGGGGAATGCTTATCGCCTGTCCGGCACGTCGATGGCCGCGCCGCACGTGGCCGGTGCCGCCGCGCTCGTGCGCCAGGCCCACCCGGACGAGTCCGCGCTCGACATCCGGGCCAGGATCATCGGAGGTTCCCGCCCGCTCGACAGCTCGGACGCCGGCGTGAGCCCGTTCGTGCAGGGCGCCGGGGCGCTCGCGGTGGACCGCGCCATCGGCCAGGACGTCACGGCCTCCCCGGACGTGATCGGGCTCGGCCTGGCCGACACGGTGGGGACCACTCGGTCCCGCACCGCGACGGTCACCCTGACCAACCACGGGCCGACCAGCCGGCGGCTCGGGCTGGACGTCGTCGAGTCGGGCGTGAGCGACGGCCGCGTCCAGCTCTCGGCGCGGAGCGTCACCCTGGAGCCCGGCGGACGGGCCGATGTCGAGATCACGGTGACGGCCGGCGACCGTGCCGCCGCCGGCGAGGTCTCCGGCGTGCTGGTGGCCACGGACCAGGGTGGCAGCACGCTGCGCGTCCCGTACGCCCTGCTGGTGCGCCCGCTCGTCGTGCGGGCCACTCCCGACGTCACGGAGGGACCGACCCGCGTCGTCGTCCAGGCGGCCGCGCCGCTGCAGGACCCGGTGCTGACGGTGGTCGCGCCGTCCGGGCGGCGTAGCACGGTGGGGCTCGAGCCCATGGCCGGACGCGCGAGCTGGTACATCGCGAACCTGGACGTCCGCGAGGGTGGGGTGCACTCGCTCGAGGCGGCAGGTTCGGCGGGCGACCGCCTGCTCGGCGGCACCGGATCCCTCGTGGGCCTCGGACCCGAGCGTCCCGGCGGCTGGGAGCAGGTGGGCCCGGTCTTCACGGGCGGGCGCACCGTGACGTCGCCCGGCGCGGCCGGCACGGCGCTCCACGTGCTGCAGGACAGCGTGAACCCGTTCGTCACCACCGACGGCGGCACGACGTGGACCCGGATAACGGCCATGCCGGTCGCCCGCGGCTGGGCCCTGGCTGCGGCAGACCCCACGGTACCCGGCGGATTCTGGCTGGCCGTGAACGGCCGCGCGGGCCGTGACGTCCTCGACGCGACGTACCAGGGACAGCTCCTGCGCACGCCGGACGCCGGCGAGACCTGGGACGTGCTTCCCTTGCCCGACGAGGCGATCGAGGCTCTGGTCGCCGACGAGCGCACGGTGGCGGTCGCGACCGCCTCGGGCGTCCGGTTCAGCCGCGACCGCGGGCAGTCCTGGGACCTCGTACCCACCGCTTGGGCGGGCCCGGTCGCGAACCTGGCGCTGTCCGGGGACCACGTCTTCGTCCAGGGCCTGCACGGCGTCTGGCGCGCGGCGCTCGCCGGCGGCAACGTCGAGCAGGTGCTCGCACCCGACGAGCTCGGCAACGTGACCGACCTCGCGTCCGACGGCGGCACCGTCGTCGTGACGGGCGGCAGCCTCGCGGGCGCCGCGGTGTGGCGCTCCTCGGACGCCGGGGCGACGTGGGAGCGGTCGGACGTGCTGGCGGACGCCTTCCAGCTCGACGTCACGATCGTCGACGGCACCACCTATCTTGCGTACTTCGACCGCGTGTACACGAGCGCTGACCACGGCCGGACCGTGTCCGGACCGATCTCGGTGCCGCCTGGGAGCCGCGAGGTCTTCGACGTCGACCGGTGGCCCGGGGCGGACGGCGGACTGGTCCTGACCACGACCACGGGCGTGTTCGAGAGCGCCGCCGGGGGCTGGCGGCGGTACCCGATCGCCGGCGGGGCCACCTGGACCGTCGACGTGGGCGTGGATGCCGCCGGGGCCGACGTGCTCCGCACGGCCGACATCGAGGGGCTCAAGGAGCGCACGCTCACGGGCCTCGGCACCGGCGGGGCGCTCGACTGGGGGATCACCGGAGCTGAGGGCTCGATCGGCCTCACCGCGCTCGACACCGAGCAGTCCCCGCTCGGCGCGCGCGACGTCTGGTGGACGCGGCAGGACGCCTTCTACTCGAACGGGCTGCACCGCCGCTCGCTCGACGGCACCGACCGGGCCGTGGGGCCGACGTGGCTGAGCCTGCGTGACGTCGCGGTCTCCCCGCTGCGCCAGGACACGGTCGCCGTGGTCTACGCCGCCTCGCCGGAGGCCGGGATCCTGGTCTCCACCGACGGGTTCGCCACCTGGACCTCGCACCCCTACGACCTCGGGGTCCGCGAGATCCGGTTCGACCCCGCGCGGCCGGAGCGCCTCTGGATCGCCGCTGACGAGGGGCTGTACCGCTCCGACGACCTGGGCCGCACGATCACGCGCGTGACCCGGGCACCGGCCCGCACGGTGCACGTCGATCCCGAGGACCCTCGGCTCGTGGTGGTGGGGACCGACGGCGGGCTCCTCGTGAGCACCGACGGTGGCCGTCGGTTCCGGGACTCCGGCATCCCGAACCTCCGGTCCACGATCAGCGCGGCGGTGTCCGTGCACCTCACCGGCGACCTTCGTCAGCGGGCGCACGCCGACCGCGTTCTCGTCGCCGGCACGAACGACGTCGTCGCCGACGGCGTCCTGGCGTCCGCGGCGGGCGTGTTCGTCAGCTTCGACGACGGGCGTTCGTGGAAGCCTGCGTCGAACGGTCTGACGGCGCTCGGGGTCTTCTCGCTCGACGTGAGCCCGGACGGGACCCACGTGTTCGCGGGTACCAGGAACGGCGGGGTCTTCCGGACCGCGGTGGGCGACCTCCTGCCGCGCCGCTGAGACGGGCACCGGCCCGGGACGACCTCTCCCCGTCCCGGGCCGGTGTCGTGGCCCGTGACGGCAGGCCGTCGGCCGGTCGGGCTCAGGGCTGGTTAGCCTTGCTCGCCATGGAGCTGCTCGCCTCCGGCCGCGACGCCGACGTCCACCTGCTCGGCGGCGGCCGCGTGCTGCGCCGCTACCGTGACGGCCGGCCGGCCGCCCGTGAGGCGGAGGTCATGCGGGCGCTGGTCGCAGCCGGGTATTCGGCACCACGGGTGTGGGGCGTCGACGGCCCCGACCTCGTCCTCAGCCGCATCCACGGCCCGACCCTCGCCGAGGCGATGGCCACCGGCAGCGTCAGCGTGGCCGGTGCCGCCGGCCTGCTTGCGCGCCTGCATGACGACCTCCACGACCTGCCCTGGCCTGGCGGCGCACCGCTGCTGCACCTCGATCTGCACCCGCTCAACGTGATGATGCCGTCGGAGGGCCCGGTGGTGATCGACTGGTCGAACGCGCGCCCGGGCCCCGCCGCGCTGGACGTGGCGACCACCGCGCTCATCGTCGCGCAGGTGGTTGTGACGCCCGGGATGCTGCCGGACCAGCCCGAGCTCGAAGCGGCCCTGCGACACGACCTCGGTGCCTTCCTGCCCGCGTTCGCCACCGCGGTGACCACGCCGTGGAAGGACCACCTCGAGGAGGCGGCAGCACGGCGCGCGCTCGACCCCAACCTCACCGCCCGCGAGCTCGCGCTGCTGGGCGACGCCGCGGCGCTCGCCCGCGCTGCGGCGTCGCGCCCACGGGGCTGAGCGGGGGACCTCCGTATCTCTGGCGAGACCCCTGCTCCGTCGGTACGTTGCGGGCGGATGCGGAACCACTCCGCGTCCCGCAGGGGGCGGCGACTCTTCGGCATGCCTCGGCGCGACCATCGAGGAGTCGACATGAGCGAGAACAGCTACGGCGGGCCGACCGAGGCCGAGGAGCTCTCCGAGCAGGCGGAGCCGCTGTTCGAGGAGCCGGCTCGGACCGGCACCCAGGGATACGAGCACGAGCCGCCTTTCGCCCCTGCCGAGCCCGCCGACGAGTCGACCGAGTTCGGGTCGTCCGAGGGCTGGGGCGGCGGAACGGACCTGCCCGGGGACGACGGGTCGTGGGAGTGGGACGGGCCGACGTCGGACGGCGCCTACCTGGACGAGGACGAGCCCGAGTACACCGACGAGCCGGAGGAGACCTCCGCGCACGGGCCCGGGTCGGCCGAGCAGGCCTGAGACCGACCGCCTCACCACGGGGTCCCCGCCGTCACGGCGGGGACCCCGTTCCCCTTCTGCGGATGTGTCAGTGACCTTCGCTACGTTGTGCCGCATGCCGCGTGACGCGGCGGGTTGCCGCTCCGACGTGCGGGAACGAGGGACGACGAGGGGTACTAGGGATGCTGCAGGACGTGATCGACCGGGTGAGCGGGCGGGGTGCGGCGGCGAAGGCGCTGAGCGACGCGCTGCGGGTGCTCAAGGTCGAGGGACCGGACGTGTACGAGCGCGCCGCGGCCTACGTGCAGGACGGGACGGGGCCGGAGATCCTGTCGGACCTCGCGGGGCGAGACCTGGACGTCGTGGATCAGCTCCTGGAGCGACCGGGCCGGGTGAACCCGTACTCGTCCTGGGTTCCGGACCAGGTCACTGCCCGGTTGCGCGAGGCGGACGCGAAGTGGTCGGTGCCGCAGAGCACCACGGCCCGCGACCGGGCCTACCGCGTCCAGGACGGGGCGACGGCGGTCCAGCTGTCCCGCCTCGCCCGCCTCCTGACCACGATCGCCGGCACGGTCGACGGTGAGACAGCGGGGCTGCCGGCGTGGGTGGCGCTGCTGGCCAACGACGTCGCGACGGCGCTCTACGGTCGCGGGCACGGCAAGCAGGGCGACGCGGGGACGCAGAAGGCCCTACGGGGGCAGTGGACGCCCGACGCGCTGGCCGAGGTGGTGCGTGAGGGTGGCGTGCCCGACACGGAGGTCGCGACGACCGTCGTGCGGGCGCTGCTGCACCGCGTCGAGCCGAAGCGCTCGTGGCGCCCCAGCCCGCTCGACGCGTTGCTCCAGCACCGGTCGGTCGCCGAGTACCTCGCCGGGCAGTGCGACGCGGTCGCCGCCGTCGTGCCGTCGCTGAGCGCTCACGGGCGCTCTGCGTTCCTCGACCATGTCGCCGCGGCCGGCACCTCGGCCGCGCACGCGGCTGTCGTCGCGACCCTCGCGGCCGACTCCGCCAAGACGGTGCGGCAGGAGGCCCTCGCGCTGCTGGCCGGCCTGCCCGAGGACGAGCAGCTACGGCTGCTCGGGCCTCTGCTGCGCTCGGCCGCACCCGCCCGCCTGGAGGGCGTCGTCACCCGGCTCGCGGCTGCGGACGGCGGGCTCGCCGCGATCGAGGCGGCGCTCGACGGGGCCACCGGGACCCGGGCGACGCTCCTCGGCAAGGCCGTCGAGCGGGCACGTGCGCTCGACGGTGATGCCGAGGCGCCGCCCGCGCCGGTCGATCTCCCGCCGTTCGAGCCGCTGCCGGAGACCGAGCTGGGGGAGGACTTCGTCAGCGCCGCGCGCGGCGTGCTCGACAAGCAGCTCGCGCGGCTGACCGGCGAGCTGGCGGCAGCCGAGGCCGCAGGGTCGGGACGCAACGAGAACTGGCTGAAGAGCGCGCGCAAGAGGCTCGCCAACCTGCGTGAGACCGGGGACGACGAGCTGCGCGACCTCGCCGCCTTCCTCTCGGGGAGCGCCGTGAAGCGCCCGGCGACGGGGGTCGTCGAGCGACTGGTCGGCCGCAACCCGGGTCACGAGATTGCGGCGCTCGGGCCGCTGACCCTCCTCCACCGCACCCGTCTCGTGCTCCTGGAGCACATCGGCCAGGACCGGCTCACCAGCCGGGGTGGGGCGCAGAACCTGTCGTGGCGCCTGCGCGAGCACGTCGAGCCAGGGACGGACCTGCGGGCGGTCGCCGACGTGCTGCGCCGCTGCAAGGTCGAGGACCCGGACGCTGTCGTCATACGCCTGGCGCTCCAGCGCACGTGGAGCCAGCCCTACGTGCGGGCGACCGACGCCTGGCCGTTCTTCGCGGAGCGGCCGGCGCTGCTCGAGCGCTACCTGCAGCCGCAGACCGGCTACGAGTGGGGCGACGCGCCGGCGCGCGTCCTCGAGATCCTGCGAGCCTTCCCTGCCGTGCCCGCGGAGGTGCTGCCGCGCGTCACCGCGCTCGCGCTCGGCGAGGGCAAGACGCACCGGCTCGCGGCGCAGAACGCCCTGGCAGCGCACCCCGGCGCGCGGAACCTGGCGGAGCAGGGGCTCGGCGACGGCAAGGCCGAGGTGCGCACGGCGGCGGCCCGGTGGATCGCCCGCCTGGGCGACCCGGCAGCCGTGCCGTCCCTGCGCGGCGCGCTCGCGAAGGAGAGGCGGGAGCCGGTCCGTGCAGCGTTCCTCACGGCGCTGGAGGCGCTCGGCGACGACATCTCGGCCGACCTGGCGCCGCAGGTGCTGCTCGCGGAGGCGACCAAGGGCCTGCGCGCGAAGGTCCCCGCCAGCCTGACCTGGTTCCCGTTCGGCCAGCTCCCGGCCGCTCGCTGGACCTCGGGCGGCGACGTGCCCCGCGAGGTCGTGCGGTGGTGGGTGGTGCTGGCGTGCAAGCTGAAGGAACCGAGCGGCGGGGGCCTGCTCGCCCGCTATGTCTCGCTCCTCGACGAGGGGTCTCGTGCCGCCCTGGGCTCGTTCGTGCTGCGTGCGTGGATCGCGCAGGACACCCGCACGGCGTCGGCCGACGAGAGCCGCGACTACGCGGAGCGGCGCGCCCGCACCGCCTTCGACAATGCTCAGCAGTGGGCCAAGCAGCATCCCGAGGTCGAGTGGTACGCCGAGCAGGCGGCCAAGACCCTGGACGACCACTACCGCGAGGCCTACCGCGAGCACCAGGCCGCCTATCTCGGATCCGCCGTGAAGGACAAGGGCCTGCTCGCACTGACGGTCGGCATGCCCGGCAGCGAGCTCGCGACAGCGACCCAGCAGTACCTGCGCGCGCACCAGGGCCGCCGCGCCCAGGCCGAGGCGCTGGTGCGGGCGCTCGCCGCGAACGGGGACCGCCCGGCCGTCCAGCAGCTCCTGGCGGTCTCCCGCCGGTTCAAGCAGAAGACCGTCCAGGACGTCGCGACCGGCCTGGCGACCGAGCTCGCGGAGCGGCGCGGCTGGAGCGCCGACCAGCTCGCGGACCGTACCGTGCAGACGGCCGGCTTCGACGACGACGGCATCCTGCGGTTCGGCCTCGGCGACCGCGAGGTCACCGGCCGGATCACGCCGTCGTTCACGATCGAGCTGCGCAGCCCGTCCGGGGCGGTCGTCAAGGCGCTGCCGGGCGCCCGCGCCGGCGAGGACGCGGAGCCCTACCGGGAGGCGAAGGCCCAGCTCTCGGCGAGCCGCAAGGAGCTCAAGGCCGTGGCGGCGCTGCAGACGCAGCGGCTCCACGAGGCGATGTGCACCGGCCGCAGCTGGACCGCCGCCGAGTGGCGCGAGTTCGTCCTGGACCACCCCGTGATGTCGCGGCTCGCGGCGCGGCTGGTCTGGCTGGCCGAGCCGGGCACGCCCGCGCAGCGCGCGTTCCGGCCGGGTGACGGTGGCGCGCTCGTCGCCGTCGACGACGAGGACGTCACGCTGCCCGACGACGCGAAGGTCGCCCTCGCGCACGCCGTCACCTTGAGCGCCGGTGCGGCGGGCGACGACGTGGCCGCCTGGCGGGAGCACCTCGCGGACTACGAGATCGTCCCGCTGTTCGACCAGCTCGGCGTGTCGTTGCCGGACCTCCCCGCCGGGGCCGTCCGGATCAGCGATCACAAGGGCTGGCTGACGGACAGCTTCTCGATCCGCGGCCGGGCGACCAAGCTCGGCTGGAGCCGTTCCGCGGCCGAGGACGCCGGCTGGTTCACCGCGTACACGAAGACCTACCCGTCGGTCGGCGTCACCGCCGAGATCCAGTTCACCGGGGCCTTCCTGCCCGAGGAGAACATCGCCGCCGCCGTCACGGACCTCGAGTTCCGGCGGACCGGGACCTGGGGCGACAAGGGCCTCGTGCCGCTCGCCGACCTGCCGCCGGTCCTCGTCGCCGAGAGCTACCGCGACTACGTGACCGTGGCCGAGGCCGGGGCGTTCGACCCCGACTGGGAACGGCGGAGCCAGTACTGATGTCCACCGCACACGCGACCGCCCACCCGACGAACGCATGACCACCGAGAGGAACGACATGACCACGGCCCCGACCGCCCCCGCGGAGCTGCGCCCGCCCGCCGAGGTCCGCCACGCGGACGAGCTGGCGGTGCTGGCTCGCTGGGACGCCGAGCGCGGCGCCGAGCTGCCGCCCGGCTGGCGCCTGAGCCCCCGCGCGGTGCGGGCGTTCGTGGTGGGCCACCCCGAGCTGGGGGTGTCCCGGAAGTTCTACGGCGACGACCCGCTGGTCGACCGGGCCGTGGTCTCGCTGATGGGCCGGCAGGGCCTGATGCTCGTGGGCGAGCCCGGCACGGCGAAGTCGATGCTGTCGGAGCTGCTGGCCGCCGCGGTGTCGGGCACGTCCACGCTGACGATCCAGGGCACCGCCGGGACCACCGAGGACCACGTGCGCTACTCGTGGAACTACGCCCTCCTCGTCGCGGAGGGGCCGAGCGAGCGGTCGCTCGTGCCGTCGGCGGTCCACACGGGGATGCGCGAGGGCAAGGTGGTGCGGTTCGAGGAGATCACCCGCTGCGCGCCCGAGATCCAGGACACCCTCGTCTCGATCCTCTCCGAGAAGCAGCTCATGGTTCCCGAGCTCGGCAGCGAGGCTCGCGTGGCCGCCCGTCCGGGGTTCAACGTGATCGGGACGGCCAACCTCAAGGACCGAGGCGTCCATGAGATGTCGGCCGCGCTCAAGCGCCGGTTCAGCTTCGAGACGGTCGCGCCGGTGCGGGACCGCGAGTTCGAGATCGAGCTGGTGGAGCGGCAGGTCGAGGCCGAGCTCGGTCCCGCCGGGCAGCGGCCCCCGTTCTCCCGGGACGTCCTCGAGGTGCTGGTCACGGTGTTCCAGGACCTGCGCTCGGGCACGACCAGGGAGGGTGCGCCCGTCAAGCGGCCGGAGACAGTCATGTCCACGGCCGAGGCGGTCAACGTGGCCGTCGCGGCGAGCCTGGAGGCGCGATACCTCGGTGACGGCGTCGTGACGGCGGCGGAGGTGGCACGTCAGGTGGCGGGCGTGGCGCTCAAGGGCGAGGAGGAGGACGCGCGGCGGCTGCGGCACTACGTGGACAACGTGGTGCGGGAGCGCGCCCGGCACGACCGGCGGTGGAAGGAGTTCTTCGCCGCCGCCGAGCCGCTGTGGCGGTGACCGACGTGACGGTCACGAGCACCGCGCCCGCTCGTGCCGCCTGGGGCGCGGCGCCCGAGCGGCTGCAGCGTGCGGCGGACGCCGTCGTGCGGCTTCGAGAGGAGGGCATCGTCCTCGCGCCCGTGCGGCACCACAGCCCCGCCTGCGCCGTGGCCGTCCGGGCAGCGATCGAGGAGCTGCGCCCCGCCGCCGTGCTGATCGAGGGCCCGGAGGAGTACACGCGGCTGATCCCCGACCTGCTCGACGAGGCGACGCGACCGCCCATCGCTGTCCTCAGCCTCGGCGCGGACGGGCTCGGCGCCGGGTTCTACCCGCTCGCGTCGTTCTCGCCGGAGTGGGTCGCCCTGCGGGCCGGCCGCGCGGCGGGCGCAGAGCTCGCCTTCGTGGACCGGCCGTGGGGCGAGCGGACGGGGGAGGGCGACGCCGGCGGGCGGGACGAGGGTGTGCAGGGCGGCGGCGAGGCGGACGGCGGAGGCGACCCCTCCGCCGTCGGACAGGGTGACCCGTTCGCGCGCACCCTCATGTCCGAGCGGTACCTGGCCCACTCGCGCTCCGTCGCCGACGTGGCGCAGCGGCTCGGCTGCCGTGATCACGACGAGGTCTGGGACCACCTGTTCGAGGCGCGCCCGACGGCGGACCTCGCCGACTGGCGCACCGTCTTCGACGACGTGCTGGCCTGGGCGGCGCTCGCCCGCCTCGACTACGAGGACACGGTGCTCGCTGCGGACGGCTCGCTGGACCGCGAGGCGCGCATGTCCGCGCGGGTCACGGAGCATGCCGAGCGCCTCGCCGGCGCCGGGCCGGTCCTCGTGGTGACGGGCGCGTTCCACACGCTCGCGCTCGTCGAGGCCCTGGCCGGCGCGCCCGAGGGCGCCCCGGTGCGGGACCGCCGCCCGGCCGGAGGCTACGGGCCGGTCGAGGTCGGCGACCCCGCCTGGCCGGACGCGTGGCTGATCCGCTACGACCACCAGCGCCTCGACGGCCTGCGCGGGTACGGCGCCGGGATGCCGTCGCCCGGCTGGTACCAGCGACTGTTCGCGGCGCACGAGTCGGCGCTCGCGGCCGGGGTCCTGGGCACGACCGCGGGCGACGGTGTGACGCCGGACAACGCGATGTCGCACCGCGCCGCACCCGCCGAGGCGCTCGCGCGCGAGGTGCTCGTCGACGTCGCACGCGGCGCCGCCGGACGCGGGCACGCCGTGAGCCTGCCGCAGGTGTCCGCCGCTGCCGAGCAGGCGGTCCGCCTCGCCGACCTGCGCGAGCGCCCGCACCCGGCACGTAGCGACGTGCTGGACGCGATCACCTCGTGCTACCTCCAGGACGACGGCGGGCTGGGCGGCCCCGGCGAGGGAGACCGGCCGCTCGGGCTGGCCGTCGCGGAGGTGTTCGGCGGACGTGCCCTGGGCGACGTGCCTGCCGGCAGCGCGCAGCCGCCGCTGGTGCGCGACGCGCGGGAGCGCGTCGTGCGTGCGGGCCTGACGGTCGACGACTCGGTGCCCCGCAAGGCTCGGCTCGACGCCCGGCGTACGCCCTCGCACCGTGCGCGGCGGCAGGTCCTGGCGCTCCTCGAGCTGCTCGGGGCGGACTTCGGGCGTCGGCTGTCCGGCCCCGACCACGTCGCGGGCCGAGGCCTCGGCCTGCTTCTGGAGGAGTGGGAGTACGCGTGGACGCCGCTCGTCGAGGCGCGGCTCGTGGAGCTGTCGCACCTGGGCGCGACGCTCGACGCCGCGGCGGTCGCCCGCCTGCGCGAGGAGGAGGAGCGGCTGGCGTCCGAGCAGCAGCGCTCCGCCGACGGCGTGGCGCGGCTGCTGGCGCAGGCGCTCGTCGTCGGGCTCGGCGAGCACCTGCCGCGACTGGTGGCGCTGCTGCGGTCCACGCTCGACGTTGACCGCGACCTCGCGTCGATCGTGGCCGGCGGGCAGCGGCTGCTGCACCTGTGGCGCGCGCGGGCAGAGCTGGACGCGCAGGACCACGGCGACGACCTCCTCGGCCTCGTCGACCAGGCGCTCGCCACCGCGGCCTACCTGGTGGCCGACCTTGGCCGCGCCGCCCCCGAGGACGAGGACGCCGCGGTCGGCACGGCAGTCGCGCTCCGGGCGCTCGTCCGGGCGGCCGAGCGAGCGGCGGACGAGGCGGCGTCGTCCGCCCCCGGCCTCGACGGTGCCGAGCCGGACCCGCGAGGCGCGGGCATGCCGGACCCGCGAGGCGCGGGCGTCGGGCCGGGCGTGCAGCGAGAGCTGGCGCGCCTGCGCGAGGACCCCGCTACTGCGCCCGCGGTGCGGGGCGGGCTCCTCGCCCTCGGCTACGTCGACGGCGAGGTGCCCGACGACGTCCTGCTCACCCAGGTGCGCGGCGCCCTGCTGGCGGGGGCGGACCCGGGCGCCGCCGTGCGGTTCCTCGGCGGGATCCTGCGGGCGGCGCCCGACCTGCTGCTGCACACGCCCGAGCTGTTCGACGCGGTCGACGGCGCGCTGCGCGCGCTTTCGGGCGAGGCGTTCCTCGCCGTGCTGCCGGACCTGCGGAGGGCGTTCACCTGGCTGCGCCCGACCGAGACGCACCGGCTGGCCGAGCGGGCCGCGGCCCGCGCCGGCGTGCGGGCCGACATGGTGAACGCGCGCGTGGCCCTGGACGAGAGCGACCTGGCTGCCGGCCTGGCGGTGGAGCGCGAGCTCGCGGCCGTCCTCGGGCGGGACGGGCTCGCGCACTGGAGCGGAGGAGAGGCATGACGGACATGACAGGGTCGCCCGGCCCAGGGGTAGGCACGGTGGCGCCGGTGGCGCCGGCGTCGGCCCCGGGTGCGGCCGACGAGGAGGCCGCCCGGCGGTGGCGGCTCGTGCTGGGCCGGTACGCCGCCGAGCACCTGTCGGTGCCCGGTCAGGACGCTGGCCTGGAGCGTTCCCTGCGCTACCTCTACGACCGCGAGTACGCGGCGCGCGGGCACCGCGCAGGCCGCGGCGAGCACGACCAGCGGCCCGGGCGGGGCGGCGGGACGCTCGACCCGTCGGCCGTACAGGGCGTCGACTGGACCGCCATGACCTGGCTCGGCGAGGCCCAGAAGCTGTTCCCGCGCGAGACGTTCGAGCGGATGCAGGTCGACGCCGTGGGCCGGTACGGGCTGACCGAGCTGCTCGCCGACGAGGCGGCGGTCGAGGCGCTCGAACCGAGCCGCGAGCTGGCGACCGCGCTGCTGCAGGTCCGGGGTCGGCTCGACGAGCGGGCAGCCGTCGGTCTGCGCCGCGTGATCAGCAAGGTCGTGGAGGACGTGGTGCGCCGCCTCCGGCCGCGGTTCATGACGGCGGTGGGTGGTCGCGTGGACCGCTCGCGACGCTCGATGCACCGGGTCGCCCGGAACTTCGACTGGAAGCGCACCGTGCGCGCCAACCTCGGTCGCCTGGACGCGCAGGGCCGCGTCGTCGTCCAGGACGTCCGGTTCTCCTCCCGGTCGAAGCGCGCCCTGACGTGGGACGTCATCGTGCTCGTCGACCAGTCCGGGTCCATGGCGTCGTCCCTGCTCTACTCCGCCGTGTGCGCCGGGATCCTGACCGGCCTGCCGGGGATCGACGTGCGGCTTGTGCTGTTCGACACGAGCGTCGTGGACATGACGCACCTGGCGCACGACCCGGTGTCCGTGCTGCTCACCGCGCAGCTCGGCGGCGGTACCGACATCGCGCGCGCCGTCCGGTTCGCGGAGCAGCAGGTGCGCAACCCGTCGCGCACGGTGGTGGCCCTCGTCAGCGACTTCGAGGAGGGCGGGTCTGTGTCGGAGCTGCTCGCGGCCGTGCGGCGGCTCGCGTCGTCCGGCGTGCGGCTGCTGGGCCTCGCCGCGCTCGACGAGGCAGCCGAGCCCGCCTATGACCGCGGCACCGCGCAGCGGCTCGCCGAGGCGGGCATGGAGGTGGCGGCGCTCACTCCCGAGCGGTTCGCCGAGTGGCTCGGGGAGGTGCTCGCATGAGCGCCGGTGCCCGGCCCTGGCTCGGCGTGTACGCGGTCGACGATGCCGCACTTGCCGCGCTCGCCAGCGCGGGGCTGCTGCGCCGTGCGCGCAAGGACACGGTCGAGGTGGCCGCCGAGGACGCGAAGGGGGCGGAGCTCACCGTGAGCGGCTTCCGCGTCCGCCTCGACCGGCGCGGCCCGACGGCGGTGCGGTGCGACTGCCCGACGGCGGGCGTGTGCCAGCACATCGTCGCGGCCTGCCTCTGGGGCCGGGACCTGGCGGTCGCCCAGGCAGCGGAGAGCGCACCCGCCGACGTCCCTGCCGAAGGAGAACCTGCCGAGGTACAACGTGCCGAGGGAGAACCTGCCGAGGGAGAAGGCGCCGGACGAGAACGGCCCGCAGGCGCGCGCGCCGCGATCGTGCCGGCGTCCGCCCCGCCACCAGCTCGCCCGTCCCCGGCGCGGGCCGCGGCGGAGCGACGCCGCGCCGGGGCCCGAGCCGCGGCGCTCGAGGAGGTGCGGTCCACGGTTGCCCATCTCGTCGCCACGGGCCTGTCGCACGTCGGTCCGGGCGACGCCGAGGAGCTGCGCGCGCTCGCCGGCCGCGTGCGCGTCGCGGGTCTGGACCGGGTGCACGGCGTCCGGCTGGACGCCCTGGTCCGGACGGCGGCCGGCCTGGTCGACGACCTCGCCGGCCGGGACGACCAGGTCGACGAGGAGGACCTCCTGGATGCCCTCGCCGAGACCTGGGGCCTGTGCGAGGCGCTGTCCGCGGACAGTGACCCGGGTGAGGCCGCGACCTCCGGCGCCGCGACCGCCCGCGCCGCGACCACCGGCGCCACGACCACCGGCGCCGTGGCGAGCCGGAGCGCGACGACGGCGGACCACGACGAGACGGACCTCGGCCGGCTGGTGCCCCTCGGGGTGCGGTGGTGGACGGCGCCGAGCGGCTCGCGCGGCGTGGAGCTCCTCGGATGGGACCCGGCCGATGGGCGTGTGCGCAGGGCGGTGACCGGTCGGGCGTCGGGCACGGACCCGTCGTTCCGGCGGAGCTGGGACATGCCGCTGCTGTGGGGCGTGTCGGCGGCCCGCTTGAGCTCGGGCCCGCTCGCGCTGAGTGGCGTGCGGGTCATGCCGGACGGCGCGCTCGGCGCGGGCGGCAGCCCCCGCGTGACGGTCCTCGCCCCGGGGCTCGACGTGGAAGAGCTGCGCCAGATCGCGGCCGGGACGGCCCCGGGCCGCCCGGCGCGCGAGTCGGTCGGCTTCGGCCGCAGGCCGGCGCAGGTGCGGGTCGTCATGGTGCGCGACACGGGGACGGTCGGCGTCGACGAGGTACGGCAGGACGTCACCTGGACCGTGACCGGCGCGGACGGCGGGGAGATCGTGCTGCGGCTGCCGGTCGCGGAGGGCACGGCGTGCGAGACGCTGCTGTCGGTCGTCGCAGGCGGACGCACGGTCGTGGCCGTGACCGTGGAGCGGCGTGAGGGACGCGACGAGCCGGTCGGGTTGTTCGTCCGGGAGGCGGACGGTCGCGTCGTGCTGGTCAGCCCCACGCTCACGCCCGCCTGGTCGCTGGAGCGCGGCCGGTGGTGGGAGACGTGGCGCAAGCGGCTGGCACGTGTGTCGCGGCTCCGCGCGAGTGCCGCCGTCGTGGCGACCGCCACGGCGCCGCCCACGCCGGTGCGGCTCGTGTGCAACCTGACGCAGGACGTGCTGGTCGCCGTCGCAGCGACCGGCCGCGCTCATCTGACGGCGCGTCAGCGGGCGGACGTCGAGCGCGCCCGCGACCTGGCACGTGACCTCGGGCTCGCCACGCTCGAGCGCACAACCGCAGGCCTGGCGAGCGGCACCGACGGCCTTACCCCGGACGACCTGCTCCGCGCGGCCTTCCTCGTGGGGCGGGCGCGCCAGGTGGCGGAGGTGGCCGGCGCCTGACGCGAGCCGGGCCTTCCCGCGGGCCCGGCTCACGCCCGCAGGAACACCGCGTACCCGTCCAGCAACCGAGCGAGGCCGAACTCGAACAGCGAGTCGAGCGTCAGGTCGATGCCCGTCGACATCGCCTCGGCGAGGTGCGGGTGGCGACGCACGTCGGTGACGGCCTGCAGCGAGGGAAGGGCGCGGTCCATCCAGTCCTCGTCGGACAGACCGGTGTCCTGGCGGGCCTGCTCGGCCGGCTCGACGTTCACCGCGACGCCGCGCACGAACTGGAACACCGTCACGGCCAGGTGCATGCGCACGTCCACGTCGAGCCGGCCAGGTGTGATGTCGAAGGCGGCGAGCAGCGCCTCGGTGTGGGCGATCCCGTTGGCTGCCGGCTGCGGGCGGGTCATCGACATGGCGTGCGCGGCCCAGGGGTGCGCAGTGAACGCCGCCCACAGCGTCCGGGCGACCGTCTCGGCGCGGGCGCGCCAGCCGTCGGGCAGCGGGTCGGGCAGCGGAGACTCGCCGTAGACGGCGTCGAGCATCCGGGCCACCAGGTCCTCGCGGCTCGTCACGTGGCGGTACAGCGACATGGTGGGCATGCCGAGGTCGGTCGCGATGCGGCGCATCGAGAGGCCGCCGAGGCCGTCGGAGTCGGCGAGGGCGACGGCCGCCCGCACCACGTCCGCCGTCGTGATCCGGGCCGCGGGCACACCGCTCAGGCGTGCCGCCACCACCGTGCCCACCCCGCGCCGGGCCTCGACGAGGCCGCGCCGGCGCAGCTCGTCGAGCACGCGCGTGGCCGTCGCCATGGCGACGCCGTGCTCCGCGACGATGCGCCGCGTGGACGGGACGAGGTCCCCGGTGGAGAGGTCGCCGTCCTCGATCCGTGCCGCGATCAGGTCGGCGATGCGCTCGTACGTGGTCGTCACACGTCCTCCTCCGCCCGGTGCACTGGTGCACCTGCTCGCTGAGCCGCGCTTGCCGAGCCGGTGCACTACCACCGTACTGCCTGCACCTGGCTCTGCTGGACGTGCACTTCGTACGGTGTACGCAGCAGCCGGGCCGCGGGGGCCCGGCAACGAGGGGAGACCGACATGACCCACATCCTGATCTCCGGCGCGGGCGTCGCCGGGACGGCGCTCGCGTACTGGCTGCGGCGGTACGGGATCGACGTGACCGTCGTGGAGCGGGCACCAGGCCCGCGCCAGGGCGGCCAGGGCATCGACGTGCGCGGCGCGGCCCGCGACGTGATCGAGCGGATGGGCCTGACCGACCAGGTGCGCGCCGCCCACACGGGCGTGCAGGGCATCCGGCAGGTCGACGTCGCCGGGCGCGTGCGCGTCGAGATGGGGGCGGACGCGTTCGGCCACTCGGGCGGCATCATCGCCGACCTCGAGATCCTGCGCAGCGACCTCGTCCGCATCCTCAGCGAGGCCGGCGACGGCGTCGAGTACGTCTTCGACGACACGATCACCGCCACGGAGCAGGAGGCCGACGGCGTCCTGGTCACCTTCGGGCGGACGGGTCGCCGCCGGTTCGACGCCGTCGTCGGCGCCGACGGCGTGTTCTCCGCGACGCGGCGCCTGGCGTTCCCCGCCGCACGCCTCGTCGACGGCGGGTACCACCGGGCAGTGTTCACCATGGACGACGCGCCCGCGCTCGACGGCTGGGAGCTCATGTACACGATGCCGGCGGGGAACGGGACCACCGGCGGGCGCAACGCCCTGCTGTATCCCGCGCACGGCGGGGCGCGCGGCATGGTGCACTTCGCCGGCGACCCGGTGCCGTACGACCGGCGGGACATCGATCAGCAGAAGCGGATCGTCGCCTCCGTCTTCGAGGGCGAGGGCTGGTACCTGCCACGCATGCTCGACGCCATGTGGCGGGCGGACGACTTCTACTTCGACCGGCACGGCCGCGTCGAGACGCCGTGGCACGACGGGCGGGTGGCGCTGCTCGGCGACGCGTGCGCGGCGGGGTCCGTCGGGATGGGCACCACGATCGCGCTGGTCGGGGCATACGTCCTGGCCGGGGAGCTCGCCGAGGCGGGCGGCGACCCGCTCGCGGCCTTCCCCGCGTACGAGACGTTGATGCGGCCGTACGTCGCCGCGAACGTGCGGCCCCTGCCGGGCGGGGTGAAGGGCTTCCTGCCGTCGACCCCGCGGGCGATCCGCACGGGGCAGACGATGATGCGGTGGCTGCTGCGCACCCCGTTGGGGCCGGCGATGATGGGCGGCATGGACAAGGCGGTCAGCGCGATCGACCTGCCGGACTACGCCGTGGAGACAGCGGCCTGAAGCGCCCGGGCCGACGTGGCTTCCCGTCGTCGTCGCAGCGGGGTCAAGGGGCGATCAGCACCTTGCCCCGGTTCGCGCCCGACGCGAGACAGCGGATCGCCTCCCGCACCTCGTCGAGCGCGAACGTGCGGTCCACGACGGGCGTCAGCGCCCCCGACGCGAGCAGCGTCCGCAGCGTCTTCAGGGACTCCTGCCGCGGCGGCAGCGTCACCGACGCCGACAGGTGCCGGTCGACGACGGCCCGCGCCAGGAGCCCGGCGAACCGGGGGAGCGAGCCGAGCAGGCCGTGCCCGGCCGCCCCGTAGTGGTCGTGGCCGACGAGGGCGTAACGGCCGTCGGGCCGCAGGATCCGGCGCCAGGCCCGGTACGGGTGGTTCCCGGGGACGTCGACGACCAGGTCGTACCGCTCGCCCGCCCGCGTGACATCGGTGACCGACGCGTCGACGACGCGGTCAGCCCCGGTCACGCGTGCGAGGTCGAGCCGGGCGGGCAGGTCCACCCCGGTGACGGTCGCGCCGTATGCCTTTGCGATCTGCACCGCGAGGGTGCCGACCCCGCCGCCCGCGCCGTTGACGAGCACCGATGCGCCCGGTCCCGCGTGCCCGGCCGGGACGTTGTTCAGCGCGATGAGGCCGGACGTGGGCACCGACGCCGCCTCCTCGAACGACACGTTCGCGGGCATCTGCGCGAGTCCGTCCTCGGGGGCGACGACGAGCTCGGCATACGCGCCGCCGTTGCGCCACTGGTTGACCCGCAGGGTCTCGCCGAACACGGCGTCACCCGGCCGGAACCGCGTGACACCCGCGCCCACCGCCTCCACGACGCCCGCGACGTCGGTCCCGGGCACGCGCTCGCGCGGTCGTCGAATGCCCGATCCCATGAGCCGCAGGGCGTACGGCCGGCCCGTCACGACGTGCCACACGTCGGGATGCACCGACGCCGCACGGACCCGGACGAGCACCTCGTCGTCGGCGGGCACCGGCTCGGCCACCTCGGCGACGCGCAGCAGGTCGGGTGACCCGTAGGAGTCCTGGACGACTGCTCTCACGGGGCGCTCCTGGCTCGGCAAGGGGACTGCGGTTGTCGTTGTAGGTCCACCCGCAACGCACGCTGCTGGCCAGGACAGACTACGGCCGCGGAGCGATGAGTCCCGGCGCGCAGGGCGGTCGGTACTGCATGGAAACCAAGAACCTGGCCGGCCTCTACGACCTGCCGGTCATGGAGTGGGACGCCGTGCACGAGCGGCTCGAGCGGGGCTTCGAACAGGCGCCCGGGTCCGGCGGGCCCGACCGGCACACGTGCTGGCTCACGACGATCAACCCGGACGGCACCCCGCACGTGACGGGCGTCGGCGTCTGGTATCACGACGGCGCGTTCTGGTTCACGGCGAGCCGCGCCAGCCGCAAGGGCACCAACCTGGCACGGGACCCCCGGTGCGCGCTCGCGCTCGCGGTGCACGAGTTCGACCTCGTCGTCGAGGGTCGGGCGGATCTCGTCACCGACCGCGAGGAGGTCGCCGCGACGGCCGCACGGGCCGCCGAGGGCGGCTGGCCGGCCCGTCCGGACGAGTCGGGTGAGGCGCTCACCGCGGAGTACAGCGCTCCGTCGGCGGGACCGCCGCCGTGGCACGTCTACCGGCTGGTCGCGACGTCGGCGACGGGCGTGGGGACCGTGGAGCCCGGAGGGGCGACGCGGTGGACGTTCTGAGCCCGCATCATCCCGGCGGCGTGGCGGACTGGCCGCGGACCGAGGTCGTGCCTACGGTCGAGGGCATGACCACCGCAGAGAGCCGGGTCGACCCGCCGATCGCCGCAGACGAGCTCAGCACCCTTACCGGGTTCCTGGACTACCAGCGGGACACGCTCCGCTGGAAGTGCTCGGGCCTCTCGCGCGAGGAGCTCGCGCGGTCGCTCGCCCCCAGCACGCTCACCCTGGGCGGCCTCCTCAAGCACCTGACGGTGGTCGAGGCCGGCTGGCTCAACCTGTCGTTCGCCGGCGGGTTCGCCCGGCCGTCGTGGCTCGAGCAGGTCGCCTGGGACGACCCGGACTGGAGCTTCAAGAGCGCCGCCGCCGACGACCCTGAGGACCTGTTCGCGTGGCTCGCCGAGACCCAGGAGCACTCCGCGCAGATCATCGCGGCGGCCGCTGACGGCCTGGACACGCTGTCCGCGGACGCCGGTGACGACGGCCGGCGCTGGTCCCTGCGCTCGGTCCTGTGCCACATGATCGGGGAGTACGCCCGGCACAACGGCCACGCGGACCTGATCCGTCAGTCGATCGACGGCGCGACCGGCGACTGACCGCGGCGGCCCCCGCCCGGGCGCGGGGTCGTGCCGCAGCGGGTCCCGGGCGTGTCAGTGGCTCGGGGCAGACTTGCCGCATGCACCTCGTCCTGGCCCGCGGCACCGCCGGCGCCGTCGGTCTCACGACGGTGCCCGACGACGGCGCGCCCCCCGGCCCGGCCGAGAGCCTCCCCGCGGCGCGCCTCGCCGGGGAGGTCGGGCGCCGGGAGGACGGCAGCGTCCGGTGGGTGTGGGACGACACGAACCGCTGGTACCCGGCGCTCCTGACCGACGGCGTGCGCGTCGAGCGGGCGCACGACCTGCGGCTCGCCCACGCGATCCTCCGGTCCTCGGCCTTCGCGGTGGGGACGGACCTGGCGCGCGCCCCGCGGGGACCGTGGGACGGCCTCGCGCCGACGCCGCCCGGCCCCTCGCCGGCCCTGCTGGCGCACGCCGGCGCGCGGCCCGAGGCGCTGTTCGACCTCGGCGAGATGACGGCGGACGGTGAGCGACCGGCGTCGGGCGGCGAGGAGCTGGAACCCGTGAGCGAGCTGCGCGCCCAGCTCGACGCCGTCTCGGGCAGCACCGAACCCGGGCGGCTGCGCCTGCTGCTCGCGGCGGAGTCGGCGGGGGCGCTGGTCGCGGCCGAGATCCACCACGCCGGCCTGCCGTGGCGAACCGACGTCCACGACGCGATCCTCACCGAGGCGCTCGGCCCGCGCCCCCGGCCGGGCGCGAGACCGGAGCGGCTGGAGGAGCTCGTGCGCCGCATCCGCGAGGCGCTCGATGCCCCGCCCACGCTCAACCCCGACTCCCACCCGGACCTGCTCAAGGCGATGGAGTACGCCGGGGTGGGCGCCCGGAGCCTGCGCAAGTGGGAGCTCGAGAAGCTCGATCACCCGGTGATCGCGCCGCTGCTCGAGTACAAGTCGCTCTACCGCCTCTACACCGCCAACGGCTGGGCGTGGCTGGACACGTGGGTGCGCGACGGGCGCTTCCGCATGGAGTACGTGGTGGGCGGCGTCGTGACGGGGCGGTGGGCCTCCTCGGGCGGCGGGGCGCTACAGCTCCCGAAGAACGTGCGCCGGGCGGTGGTCGCCGACCCGGGCTGGCGGCTCGTCGTGGCCGACGCCGCCCAGCTCGAGCCGCGCGTCCTCGCGGGGCTCGCGCGCGACGAGCGGATGGCCGCGGCCGGCCGGTCCGCGGACGGACAGGGCACGGACCTGTACGCCGGCATCGTCGCGAGCGGAGCCGTCGAGACCCGCGAGCACGCCAAGGTCGGGATGCTCGGCGCCATGTACGGCGGCACCACCGGCGCCTCTGCCCAGGTGCTGCCCCGCCTCGCGAAGGCGTTCCCCGCGGCGATCGACCTCGTGGAACGCGCCGCCCGCGCGGGCGAGCGCGGCGAGGTCGTCACGACCTGGCTCGGCCGCAGCTCGCCCCCGCCCGGCGAGGCCTGGGCACAGGTGCAGGGACTCGCCTTCGAGGAGGGCTCCGGGGCCGACGCCGCCTCGCGCGCCCGGTCCCAGACCCGCGCCTGGGGCCGCTTCACCCGCAACTTCGTCGTCCAGGGCACGGCCGCCGAGTGGGCGCTGTGCTGGCTCGCGTCGATCCGGCGGCGTCTGTGGGAGCTCGGCGAGACCGCGGACCCCGGTCAGGCGCCCGAGCCGTTCGCCCGGCGCCCGCACCTCGTCTACTTCTTGCACGACGAGGTGGTGGTGCACGCGCCTGCTGCGCTCGCGGACGTCGTCGCCGACGAGGTGCGGGCGGCCGCGACCGAGGCGGGCCGCCTGCTCTTCGGCAGCTTCCCGGTCCAGTTCCCGCTGAGCGTCGCCGTCGTCGACAGCTACGCGGACGCGAAGGGCTGATCGGACGACGGCCCGACGGGCCCGGTCACGGCCGGATGCCCGACGTCGGTCGCGCCGCCCGTGCGCGCCGCAGCCGCCCGCGCGACGTGGGACCGGGCGTGCTCGATCGCGGGCTCCAGCTCCGCGAACTGGTGGCTCTCGTGGCGCAGCTCTGCGAGCACGCCGACGGCCGTCATGAGCTTGCGGTCCTGTGGCCGGATTCCCTTGACCAGCACGGTGACGCCGCGCCGTTCGAGCTCGGTCACGAGCTCGGCGAGCGCGCGGGCTCCCGTCGCGTCCACGACGCGCAGGTGGGAAAGGCGCAGGATCACCACCTCGACAGGCGCGTCGGGGAGGTCGATGGATGCGCGGCCGAGCCCGTCGTGCGCCACGCCGCTCACCTCGCCGAGGATCCGGTCGGAGGCGCCGAAGAAGAGGGCGCCGTCGAGCCGGAACAGGGCGATCCGCTCATCGCCTGGCTGCGCGATGCCAGGCAGCGGCTCGCGGTGCACCGACGTCGCCCGGGCTACGGACCGCAGTGCGAAGAAGGCGGCGACGAGGAGCCCGATCTGCACCGCCTCGATGAGGTCGAACGCCACGGTGATGACGGCGGTGACCACGAAGACGACGGCGTCGCCCCTGGTGGACGTGAGCACGGCCCGGATGGTCGCGGCGGAGATCATCCGGAACGACGTCACCATGAGCACACCGGACAGCGCCGCCATCGGGATCTGACCCACCGGGCCGGTCGCGAGGTAGATGACCGCGAGGATGACGAGGGCGTGCACAACGGCCGAGAGCCGGGTCCGGGCGCCAGCACGGACGTTGACAGCGGTGCGGGCGATCGCCCCGGTGGCGGGCATGCCGCCGAACAGCCCGCTCGCGATCGACGCCAGACCCTGCCCGACGAGCTCTCGGTCGGGGTGGTACGGGCCGGTGTCCGCCATGGTCGCGGCTACCCGGGCCGACAGCAGCGACTCGATCGCGGCCAGCGCCGCGATCGCCACGGCAGCGCCGACGAGGTCGCGCAGGGCGCCCGGACTCACGCCGGGCACCAGGGGCAGCGGCAGGGAGTCCGGCAGGTCGCCGATCCGCGGCACCGGCGCGTGCAGCACTTCCGCGAGGACGGTCACGAGCGCGACGGCGACCAGCGACGCCGGGACGGCGGGGGCCAGGCGGGGGAGGAGCACCATGACCGCGGCGACCACCGCGACGAAGGCGAGGGTCCAGGCCCAGGCGACGGGGGCGCCGTCGGGCACCGCGTTGCCGATCGCCTCGGTGACGGCGTGGAGCCCGCCGACCAGCGGGTTGACGCCGGCCTCCGCACGGAGGCCGACGGCTGCGGGCACCTGCTGGAGGAAGATGATGCACGCGATGCCGAGGGTGAAGCCCTCGACCACCGGCCACGGGATGTACGTGACCACGCGGCCGAGGCGCAGCAGGCCGCACGCCAGCACGAGAGCGCCGCCGAGCAGCGTGACGACCGCGACCGAGCCCAGGCCGTGCTGCGCCACGATGGGCGCGAGGACTACGGCCATGGCGCCGGTGGGGCCGCTGACCTGCACGTTCGACCCGCCGAGGACCGCAGCGAAGATACCTGCGACGACGGCCGTCACGAGCCCGGCCGCGGGTCCCACGCCCGAGCTGACGCCGAACGCCAGCGCGAGCGGCAGCGCGACGACGCCGACCGTCAGGCCCGCGAACACGTCGCTGCGCAGGGTGCGCGGACGTAGGTCGTAGTCAGTGCGAGCGGGCAGGAGGTCGCGCACGTCGAAGCGTGACAGGAGCGCCCGGGTGGTCACCGAGCGGCCTTCTCGACGTCGGAGGTGCCGTCGCCAGTGGTGTCGATGCGGTGGCCGGTGACGTGCCCGAGGAGCGTCACAGCGCTGGCGCCCGGGACGGCGGGCAGCCGACGTGCGGCGGCGAGCTGGTCGCCCGCGTCCGCGTGGGCCCCCGAGAGCCGGGAAAGCAGGAAGGCGCGCGCCACGACGAGCAGCTCGGCGACGAGCGGCTCGGCGAGGCGGTAGTCGACGGCGTTGCCGGACCGCGCGGAGGTGACGACGCCGGCTCGCTTGAGCACCGCGAGGTGCTGGGAGAGCTGAGAGGGCTCTGCGCCCGTCACCTCAGCGAGCCGGGTGACCGGGGCGGTGAACTCGTCTGCGGCGGCGAGGACCTCGAGCACCTGGATGCGCATCGGGTGCGCGAGCGCCTTGAAGAGCTCCGCCTTGATCCGGTAGAGCGGCTGGGTGTCCATGGTTTGAGGAGTTTAGCAAAACATCAATCCACGAGTGCGGCCGGCGGCCGGTCTCGCCTCCGCCCCGGAGACCGCGTTGTGGGTATGGCTACGGTGTGAACTCGGGCCTGAATTCACACCGTAGCCGTACCCACAGTGCTGGTCAGGGGGGTCAGGAGCAGGTGACGGGGATGGTTCCGGTGGGTGGGGTGCCGTTGGCGGTGAAGCCGTAGGAGGTGCTCTGTCCGGTGGCCAGGGTGCCGTTCCAGGTGGCGTTGGTGACGGTGACGGGGTTGGTGGTGCCGACGCGGACGCCGTTCCAGAGGTTGGCGATGGTGTTGCCGGTGGGCAGGGTGAAGGTGGTGGTCCAGGCGGTGCGTGCCGATCCTGCGGTGACGGTGACCTGGGCGTTGTAGCCGCTGCCCCAGGCGTTGGTGACCGCGAACGTCGCGGTGCACGCCCCCGGCTGCGGCGTCGGAGTCGGCGTCGGCGTGGGGGTCGGCGTGGGGGTCGGCGTCGGAGTGGGCGTCGGTGTCGTCGTGCCGCCGCCGAGCGCCGCGTAGATCGCCGCGTAGGCCGGCTTCTTGGCGTAGTTGCTGTCCCAGACGAGAGCGTCGCCCTGGCCGGAGAAGACGCCGGGGATCCACGAGTACTTGTCGGTGATGCCCCAGATCGTCACGCCCTGGCAGCGCGCGACGGCGCGGCAGGTCGTGAAGATGTTGCGGTAGTCGCTCGCCTGCTGCGCCAGTGCGGAGGTCGAGGCCGGCGTGGAGGTGCGGATGTCGAGCTCGGTGATGCGGACGTCGACGCCGAGGGCGGCGAAGCGCTGGAGGTTCTGCTGGAGCGTCGACGGCACCTGGCCGACGATGAGGTGCGCCTGGAACCCGACGCAGTCGATCGGGACGCCGCGCGCCTTGAAGTCGGACACGAGGTTGTAGATCGCCGTCGACTTCGAGTTGACGGCCTCGATGCTGTAGTCGTTGATGCAGAGCTTGACGGTGGGGTCGGCGGCGCGCGCGGCGCGGAACGCGGTCTCGATCCAGCCGTTGCCCATGCCGTTCTGCAGAAAGCTCGACCGGCGGGAGCCGTCGTCGTTGAAGGCCTCGTTCACGACGTCCCAGGCCTCGACCTTGCCCTCATAGTGGTCGACGACGTTCGTGATGTGGTTCGACATGGCGCTCTGCAGCGTGGTGCCGGTCAGGCTCTGCGCCCAGCCGGGCGCCTGCGAGTGCCACACGAGGGTGTGCCCGTACAGGCCCTTGCCGGTCGTCTGCGCGTAGGTCGCGACCTGGTCGCCGGCGGTGTAGGTGAACTGATTCTGCTGCGGCTCGGTGGCGTCCCACTTCATGGCGTTCTCGGCGACGACGTAGTTGAACTCCGTGTCCGCGATGTTCTTGTACGCGCTCTCGTTGAGATAGCTCGACGTCAGCGCGAAGCCGATGTCGAAGCCGAGCGGCGTGGCCAGCTCCTTGAGGGTCGGGTCTGCGGCCTGCGCCGACGTCGTCGCGGTGAGGGCGAGGCCCGCGGTGAGGGCGAGGACGCCGGCGGTCGCGGCGGCGCCGCGCCAGGGGAATCGTGCCCGACGCCGGGGGTCGGTCCCGGCGGGACCGCCGTCGTCGGCCCGTGGCCGGGTCGGGCGGGTGGTGCTGTGTGCCATGTCGTCTCCTCGTCGAGGCGGGCGGTCGAGTCGTGCAGCTGAGGCGTGCAGGGACGGGACGCATCGCGGCGCGGGGCAGGCCCGGTCACGATGATGAGGCGAGGGTCCACAGAAAACGTTGTCGAAGCCACGGGGCACAACGTTTAGGTCGGCGTGTCACCGACGACACGCCCTGCCGCGACTCCTCGGCCGTCGGGACGGCCCGCCTACTTCGCGTGAGCGAACCTGGCGAGGTAGTCGGCTTGTCGGACGGCCCGACTACTTCGCGGGGGACAAGTTGCCGAAGTAGTCGGTCCGTCCGCACGAGCAACTAGGTTTGACCGCGTGAGCGAAGCACCCACTCTCGGCCGCGTGGTCGAGGCCCTCGAGTCCCTGTACCCGCCGTCGACCGCCGAGGGCTGGGACGCCGTCGGACTCGTCGTGGGTGAACCGGCGCACCCGGTGCGCAAGGTCCTGTTCGCCGTGGACCCGGTGTCCGCCGTCGTCGACGAGGCGCTCGAGTGGGGAGCCGACCTCCTGGTCACGCACCACCCGCTGTTCCTCAAGGGCGTGCACTCCGTCGCGGCCACCACGTTCAAGGGCACCGTGGTGCACCGGCTCGTGACCGGCGGGTGCGGCCTGTACGTCGCGCACACCAACGCGGACGCGGCCCCGCGCGGCGTCGCGGACGCCCTCGCCGACCTCGCCGGGATCGTCGACCGCCGCCCGCTCGTCCTGCCCGCCGGCCCCACCACCGGCCCGGGCGCCGCCCCCACCGCCGGCCCCACCACCGGCCCGCGCACCGACGGCCCGGGCACCGCGCCGGACGCCGCGGGCGCCGCCGAGACGGGCATCGGCCGCGTCGGCCGGCTCGCCGAACCCGTCACGCTCCGGGCGTTCGCCGAACGCGTCGCCGCGGCGCTGCCCGCCACCGCGCAGGGTGTGCGGGTCGCCGGCGACCCGGAGGCGACGGTGCGCACCGCGGCCGTCGTCGGCGGGTCCGGGGACTCCCTGTTCGACGCCGTCCGGGCCGCGGCCGCCGACGTCTACGTCACAGCCGACCTGCGCCACCACCCCGCGTCCGAGCTGCGTGAGCGCGCCCTGTTCGAGGCAGCGGGCGGCACCTCCGGGACCCCGTTCCTCGTCGACGTCGCCCACTTCGCCAGCGAGTGGCCGTGGCTCGGCTACGCCGCCGGGGACCTGGTCGCGGCGCTGTCCGCGGCAGGAGGTACCGTGGCCACGGTGACCACGCGCGTGAGCACCCTGACCACGGACCCGTGGTCGGCCCGGGTGGCGTCGCCCGGCCGCACCTGAGCGGGCACTCCGCCTGGGCGACCCGGTGCACCCGGGCGACGTTCCGGCGTCGGACACCAAGAACTGCATCCAGCGAGAGGAACCTCCGGTGACCACTGCACCCCCCGCCGACCAGCTCAGGCTTCTGGAGGTCCAGGCGCTCGACACACGGGCGCAGCAGCTCGCCCACCAGCGCCGCACGCTGCCCGCCCTGGCGAAGCTCGCCGAGCTCGAGGGCCGGATCTCGGACCTGCACGGGTCGCTGGTGGAGTCGCGCACGCGGTTGGCGGACCTGCGGCGCGAGCTCGCCAAGGCCGAGGCGGACGTGGAGCAGGTCCGCACCCGCGCCGCCCGCGACCAGTCGCGCCTCGAGGGCGGTGGTGTGAGCGCGCGCGACGCGGTGGCCCTGACCGACGAGCTGGCATCCCTCGCGAAGCGACGCGACGCTCTCGAAGAGGTCGAGCTCGACGTCATGGAGCGCCTGGAGGCGCACGAGGACGCGCTGGCGAAGGTCGAGGCCGCGAACGACGAGCTGCTCGCCGAGAAGGCGGCGGTCGAGGCCGAGCGCGACGCCGGCTGGGCGGACCTCGACGTGCAGGTCGCGGCCCTGGCGACGGAACGCCTGCGCACGGCCGACGGGCTCGACTCCGGGCTCGTCTCCCTCTACGACAAGCTGCGGGGACAGCTCGGCGGGCTCGCTGCGGCTGCCCTGCGCGGCGGCCGCTGCGAGGGCTGCCGGCTCGACCTCAACCCCGCGGACCTGGGCGTCGCGAAGGCCGCCCCGCCGGAGCAGGTGGTGCGCTGCGAGGAGTGCGGCCGCATCCTCGTGCGCGTGGGGCAGTGAGCATGCCCGAAGGTGCCGCCGAGGACCCCGGGCTCGACACGCACGTCCTGCCCTCGGGAGCGATGACGCGCCTCGACGGTCTGCAGCCCCTCACCGTCGTGCTCGTGCGGCACGGGGTCACGCCCGTGACGGAGGCCGGCGGGTACTCCGGCTCCGACGTGCCGGGGCCGTCGTTGTCGACCCGCGGGCGAACGCAGGCCGCGCAGGCGGCCGACGCCGCGTTCCGGGTCGGCCGCAGTCTGTGGCCGGACGTGCCGCGGGTGTCCACGCTGGTCGCCTCGCCAACCGTGCGCACGCAGGAGACCGCGACCGCGGTGGGCCGCCGGCTGGGCCTGCACGTCGCCACCGACGAGCGGTTCGCGGAGTGCCGGTTCGGCGAGTGGGAGGGTCTGACCCGGCCCGAGATCGAGGCCCGCTGGCCGGACGTCTTCCGGGCGTGGCACCTCGGCGAGGTGCCCGCACCCGGCGGCGAGTCGTACGCCCAGGTCGGGATGCGGGTGGACGCCGGGCTGCGGGACCTGGTCGCGGGCGGGGTGGGCCGCACCGTCGCGGTCGTGGGGCACGCCGTGCAGATCCGTGCCGCGGTGGGGCGGGCGCTCGGCGCGCCCCCGTCGCACTGGGCGCGGCTGCGCGTGCCGCCCGCTTCGCTGACGGTCCTGCGGTTGTGGCAGGACGGCGTCGCCGAGGTGACCGTGGCGGGCTTCCCGACGGACGTGTGAGCAGCCGCCACTACACCAGCTGCGCGCGACCGAGCATGCGGCCGAGGTAGGCCTCGAGGCCGTCGAGCGTGGCCCCTCGCGCGCGGTGGGCGATGTAGCCGTCGGGACGCACGAGGTAGTGGGCCGGAGTCTGCTTGTCGAGGCGTAGGCGGCGCAGCGCGTCGCCGGTGTCCGTCCACACACCGGGGCCGACGGCGGTCGTGAGCAGCGCGACCTGCACGAGTCCCGGCCACGGGGAGAGGAGTCCGTCGACGCCGGCGTCGGCCCAGCTCTCGCGCGGTCCGCACAGGACGAGCTGGAACCCGGTGGGGTTCAGGCGACGGTGCAGGGTCGTCGCCTGGCCGTCCGCGCTGATCGCCGCATCGGGGAACCGGTCGCCCGCTCGGGGACCGGACCACGGTCGCGACAGCCCGCCGACGGCGAGCGGGCCGCGGCGGTACCGCACGGCGAGCTCGGAGATCACGCGGAAGCCCGCCCGCCGCACTGCCGGGATCCGCAGCGCGATCGGCGCGACGACGGCGCCGACCCGCGGGCGGGCCCACATCAGCGCGCGGTTGGTGGAGGTCGCGATCCGGAACACCCGGCCGGTCATCCGCAGGACCGTCCGGGCGACGGGCAGCCGCTCCGCCTCGTAGCTGTCCAGCAGGCCGTCGTCCGCCCGGTCCGCGCAGACGAGGGCAAGCTTCCAGCCGAGGTTGACGGCGTCCTGGATCCCGGTGTTCATGCCCTGGGCGCCGGCCGGGCTGTGGATGTGGGCGGCGTCCCCGGCCAGCAGGACGCGACCCGACCGGAACCGGTCCGCGCGGCGGTTGTGGATCGAGAAGTCCGTCAGCCACACCGGGTCGTGCACGCCGACCCGCCCGCCGGTGTACGCGGTAGCGATGCGCTGCAGGGTGGCCGTCGTCGTCGGCCCGGTGACCTCGGGCGGGCGCATGACGAGCAGGCGCCACGTCGCCGGTGCGCCGAGCGGAAAGAAGAACAGCAGGCCGCGGCGGTCGAGGAAGGCGTGGATACGCCGAGCCTCGAGGCCGTCGGCCTCGAGGTCGGCCAGCACGAAGGTCTGGGAGAACGCCGTACCGGCGAACGAGATCCCGGACGCCTTGCGGACCACGCTGTGCGCGCCGTCGCAGCCGACGACGTAGCGCGCCCGGACCGGCACCGTGCCGCCGTCGGGCGCGGTCAGCTCGCACGTCACGCCGGTGGCGTCCTGGACCAGGCCGACCAGCGACGTGCCTCGTTCGACCGTGACCCCGCGCCCGGCAAGTGTCTCGATCAGGATCCGCTCGGTCGTGGCCTGGGAGACGAACAGCACGAACGGGTAGGCGGTCTCGGTGAACCCCTCGTCGAACAGCGCGACCCGCGTAGTCCTCGGCCCGGCGTGCATCACCACGGTCGTCGCGGGGTCGCCGGCGGCGACGAGGCGCGGGGCGACGCCGTGCCGGTCGAGCACCTCCAGGGTCCGCGCCTGGATCGCCAGAGCGCGCGACTCGTGGACGGCGTCGGGCGCCGCGTCGACGATCCGGAACGGTGTGCCGTGGGCGGCGAGCTCGAGCGCGAGGCCCAGACCGGTCGGGCCCGCGCCGACGACGAGCACGTCCGTGTCAGCCGAGCTCCCGGTCCGGGCCATGCAGACCAGGCTAGCGAGAGCGCCTCCGTGGCGACGGACAGGCGTCCGCACGTGCGCCTCGGGCCCGACGCGTTCGTCCGCCGTCGGCGAACCCGGAAATTGAGCCGGCCCGACTCAAGTTGGACCGATCAGCCCCACTTTCCAGAGGAGGACACCATGACCACCATCCTGACCCGTTCCCCGTTCACCGACGCCCGGCTCCACTACGTGTGGAACCCGCGGAACGCCAGCGCCGAGAGCGTCTCCCCGGCAGCCGACGTGTACCGGGAGGGCGAGGACCTCATCGCCCGCCTCGACCTGCCGGGCATCGACCCGGCCGCCGACGTGACCGTCGAGGTCGAGGGCCGCAAGCTCGTCGTGCGCGGCGAGCGCAAGGACCAGCGCGCGGAGCAGTCCGACGGCCGCCGCCTCAGGGAGGTCCGCTTCGGCTCGTTCCGCCGCGTCGTCACGCTGCCGAAGGCCGTGGACGGCGACGCCGTCCACGCGTCCTACGACGCGGGTGTCCTGACGGTGACCGTCTCCGGCACCTTCGCCGGCACGACGCCGCAGCGCATCGAGGTCACCACCGCCGCCTGATCACCTCAGCGGCGCAACCGACGGCGCTCCCGACCGCTCCCGCGGCGGGGGCGCCGTCCATGTTGTGGGTTGCAACTGCTCGGGTCCAGCGCCCGTGCCGTCCCGTGATCGGCAGTTGGGGGGGGGGGGGGGGGGCCCGCCGGGCCGCGGCAGCCCCCACCCGCGCCAACGC
>NZ_JAKGSG010000044.1 GCF_021568775.1 Antribacter soli
CCCGCCCCGGGCCGGCCCGGGCCCGGCCATTCGGGGGGGTGCGGGCCACCCCGCCCCCCCCCCCCCCCGACGAACTGCCGATCACGGTCGGTCGGTCAGAGGGTGGACCTCTCCCGTCAGCCGATGAAACCGACGAGGTCTTCGCAGAGGTTCCGGCCGGTGGTCTGCCCGTTCTCGTCGGTGCCGCCGAGCTCGAAGTCCACCTTCACGTCGTCGTCCTCGTCCGACGGGGTCCCCTCCGCGTTGATCTCGACCGTGAACGACAGCTGCTCCGCGTCGCGGAACAGTCTCTTGCCGTCGGGGCCGCGGTACGACGTTCTTGCCGTGGTCTGCCCCTCGATCGAAAGCACGCCGCCTCCCAGCTCTCTGACGCGCGCGTCCTTGTCCATACCGCGAGTGGTGAAGGAGAAGGTCTGGCCGTTGTCGAGGTTGGTGAACGTGCCCTCGCGGCGGAAGGTGCTCGCCCCGTCGTGCGGCGAGCTGCCGCGGGTGTGCAGGCGGACCATCCCGGAGCGGTCCTCCTCGACCCGCACCGGGAACTCGACCTGCGGACACCACTCCTCGTCCGGTGTGTCCCACCGCTCGTGCGCGAGGAACTCGTCGTGCTGGGTCCATCGCTCGACGAACACGGCTGGTGCGGCTGCCGCGGGCGCGGCCAGCCACATCACCACCGCTGCGGCGGCCGCCGAGATCGTCAGTGATCGCTTCATGGGACTCGTCCCCGTACGTGGTTCCGGCCGCGCGCCGCTGCGCGGTCCTCTCCATGATGGAGGGCGGACCGGGGATCGGTGCCCACGGGGCGGGAGTTCACCCGGCTGGGAACCGCCGCCTGATCACCCCGCAGACGCAACCGACGGCGCTCCCGACCGCTCCCGCGGCGGGGGCGCTGTCCATGGTGTGGGTCGGTCGCGTGCACTCGGCCAGCGACCACCAGTCGAGTACACGCTGTGAGCAGACGTTCGAACGTCAGCTCTCGTCGCCGATGAACTCGATGAGGTCGTCGCAGAAGTTCCGGCCCGCGGTCTGGAAGTGCCCGGTGGCGCCACCGAACTCGAAGCTGACCTCCACGTCGTCCTCGTTCGACGGGGTCCCCTTCGTGTCGATCACGAGCGTGAACGACACCCGCCCTGCGTCGAGGAACAGCTTTTCGCCGTCGGGTCCATAGAACGTCGTCCTGGACGTGATCTGCACCTCGATCGAGAGCAGGCCGCCGCCGAGGTCGGTGACGTGCACATCCTTCTCCTGACCGCTGGAGATGAAGGAGAAGGTCAGGCCGTTGTCGAGGTTCGTGAACGAGCCCTCGCTGCTGAAGGTGCTCGCCCCGTAGAGCGGCGAGTCGCCGTGGCTGAGCAGGCGGAACGTCCCCGAGGCGTCCTCCTCGACCCACACCGGGAAGTCGACCTGCGGGCACCACTCCTCTTCCGGTGTGCTGAATCGCTCCTGCGCGAGGAACTCGTCGTGCTCGGTCCAGTGCTCGACGAACACCGCTGGTTCGGCGGCCGCCGGCGCGGCCAGCACCATCACCACTGCTGCTGCGGCCGCCGAGATCTTCAGTAATCGCTTCATGGGATCTTCCCTCCGAACAAAGGTCCGGCCGCGCGCCGTTGCGCGGTCCTCTCCATCGTGAACTCCTGCCCTGTCCGGTGGTAGGCCCGGACCGGGATCGGTGCCCACGAGGCGCGAGTTCACCCAACCGGGAGCCGTTCTCCACCGGCGGCTTGACGGGAAATGGCTTTCCCGGTGCGTTCCGGCCCAGTACGTTCCGGCCATGACGCTTCCCGTCCTATGGATCTGCGGCCCGCCCGGGGTCGGCAAGTCGACCGTCGCATGGGCGCTGTGCGAGGAGCTCGGCCCGCACGTTGCGTACGTCGACATCGATCAGCTCGGCATCTGCTACCCCGAGCCGCCCGACGACCCCGGCCGGCACCGGCTCCAGGCCCGCAACCTGGCCGCCGTGGTCGACGGGTACCGTGCCGCGGGGGCGAGCGCCGTGGTTGTCTCCGGCGTGGTGGATCCCGTGCGCGGACCCGACGCGGACCTTCTGCCGGGTGCCGACCTCAGCGTGGTCCGGCTGCGCGCAGACGGCACGGTGCTCGCCGCCCGGCTCGAACGGCGCGGCTCGGCTGACCTGGTCGAGTCGGCCCTCGCCGAGGCCGCCGGCGTGGAGCGGACCTCCTGGGCCGCGCACGTCGTCGACACGACGACCGCGGCCGTTCCCGCCGTCGTCGCCGACATTCGTAGCGCCGTGCCCAGCTGGCCGGGCGCCTCGGCTCCTGGCCCGGCCCCGGTCGCGCCGACGCCGGCGGACCTCGACGTGCTGTGGCTGTGCGGACCGACCGGCGTCGGCAAGTCCACCGTCGGGTTCCCGGCCTACCTGCGCCTGCTCGGCTCCGGCGCACGTGTCGCGTACCTCGACCTCGACCAGGTCGCTTTCTGCCCGCGGCTCCCGGGTGACCCGGGCGGACACGAGAACAGGGCCCGCATCGCCGCCGCGATCGCTGCCGGGTTCGCGGCGGTCGGCGCGTGGCGCCTCGTCGTCGTCGGTCAGGTGGACGACGACGCCCTCGGCGCGTACGACGCTGCGTTCGCGCCTCACCGGCGCACCCTGGTGCGGCTGCACGTCCGACCGGACGAGCTCACCGCACGGATCCTCAGTCGCCGCGACGGCGGCAGCTGGGCCCAGCCCGGCGATCCGCTCCGGGATCGCAGCGTCGAACACCTGCTCGCCGTCGCCGCGGAGGCGGCGTCCACGCGCCTCGGCCCTGGGCATGTGGTGGACACCACCGGCCGGAGCGCAGACGAGGTGGCCGAGGAGGTCGCAGCGCTCGTGCTCGGATGAGGACTCGTGGCCGGGGGTCAGGACGCCTCTCGGGCCGGGCCGGCGCGCGCGGTCATCCCCCCGTCAGGCTCGTCGCCATCTTGTCCAGGGTCTGCTCGAGGCCGGCGAGCGACATCTGGTACGTCATCTCGGAGGTGTAGCCGTACTCCGTGACGGTCAGCTCGGTGCTCTCCCCGACTCCGGGGGCGAGGGTCACGACGTGCCGAACGGGGACGGGGATCCCCGGTGGCAGGCCGAGGTCGGCGGGATCGACGATACGACCGGACGGGTCGCAGAACTCCATCGTGAACTCGAGCCGGACCTCGGGCTCCACCTGCTGGTAGGTCCACAGGTTGTGCAGCTCGACGCCGTCGGGGGACCGCATGCACACGTGCGAGCTGGCGCCCGCCCGCACGTCCATGTGCGCCTCAGGCGACGTCCAGCCGGCGGGGCCCCACCACCGCACGACCTCTGCCGGCTGGGTCCAGGCGTCCCACACACGGCCGACCGGAGCGTCTATCGTCCGTGTGACGACGACGTCCCGCACGGTCACCGCAGGCTCCCTGTCGCGGTCTGGGGGCGGTCCGTGGAGTGCCGGGCGCGGCGGCCCGCTTCGACGATCACCTGGGCGTCGATCATGGTGAGTGCATCTCTTCTCGCTCGCAATGCTCTGGGTCGCCCGGTCGAGCAGGCTCCTGACGATCAGAAGCCCTTCCCGCGCCGGCGTCAACACGGACCGGACCTTGCGACAGCGCGTCCGGCACACTCGCCGTCGTGAGGGAGATGCGGCGGTACACCTAGAGCCAGCCGCTGCGGCGGAAGAGCCAGTAGAGACCGGCGCAGAGACTGACGACGACGCCCACGACCGCGAAGTAGCCGAACCGCCACGTCAGCTCGGGCATGTACTCGAAGTTCATCCCGTAGATCCCGGCGATGGCGGTCGGCACCAGCGCGATCGCCGCCCACGCGGAGATGCGGCGCATGTCCGCGTTCTGCCTGACGGCGATCTTGCTGTGCCGCACCCCGACCCGGGCCAGGTCGGCCTGCAGCACGTCCGAGAGCAGCCGGTCGTGACCCTCGATGCCGTCCGAGGCCCGCAGGGCGTGGTCGTGCACATCGCGGAAGTAGGGCGCCGCAGCCTTGTCCACGACCGGTATCGATCCCTCCGCCAGTTGACGCAGGGGAGCGTTCAGCGGAAGCACCGCACGGCGGAACTCCGCCACCTCGCGCTTGAGCTTGTAGATCCGTTCCGCATGGTCCTCGCCGCCGTCACCGCCGAACACCTGGCTCTCGATCTCGTCGATGTCCTCTGTGATGGAGACGATGGCTTCCTCGTAGCCGTCGACCACCAGGTCAGCGGCTCGATAGACAACCGCGGTAGGGCCGTCGACCACCGGCTTCGAATCGCCGCTGTCGAGCTCGGCTCGTACCCGGCCCAGCACGTCGCTGTCACCGTGCCGGACCGTCACGACGAAGTCCCGCCCGAGGAAGAGCGCGATCTCGCTGACGTCGATCACCTCCTCGTGATCGACGTAGCGGACCGGCTTGAGCACCATGAACACCACGGAGCCGTACACCTCGAGCTTCGGCCGCTGATGCGCCTTCACCGCGTCCTCGACCGCCAGCGCCGGCAGCCCGAACTCCTCGGCGACCACGGCAATTTCCTCGGAAGTAGGCTGTTGCAGCCCGATCCAGACGAATCCCGAGGCTGTGCGCGCCGCCTCGGCGGCCTGGTCCAGCGGAACCCGTCCCGGACGGCGACGCCCGTCCACGTAGACGCCGCAGTCGCCGATCACGGCCTCGATGCCACGCTCGCGGACGCTGTCCTCCGAAGCTTCCGGGAGCCGGAGCCCGGCACCGGGCCGCCCCCGTGCGCGCCGGCCGAGCCGCCGCGCTCCATCAACGCGCCGCCCAGCAGGTTCATCGGCAGACGCTGCCCGCCCTGGCTTCCCAGTTCCAGCCATCACTGAACTGTACCGAGTCGGCCCTGAGCGCCTCATGCCAGGACGTCCGGTGACACCCCATGACCACATCACACCCGGTGCCGAACCTTCACTCGCCGGATCGGCGGGACTCCTCCCACGCCTTGAACGCGTCGCGGGCACGCACGGCCGCCTCCGCCACCGAGAAGGCCTGCCGCCACCCTCGCTCGTCGAGCTCGTCGTAGTGCCGGAAGTAGGCGAAGAACCAGCCGTCGGCGACCTCGGCGCTCACAGGCCGATCGGGATCGGTGAGCAGCGCGACCAGCTCGTCAGTCATGAACGCGCGGGCGCCGGCGTGCTCGTGGGTACGCGCGATCAGCGCGAACTTCTCGTCCTCGAAGGCGTCGGTGCCAAGGACCTCTGCAGGCCGCATCCCACCCGAGCGGCCGTGGTGGAAGGTGAGCCGCGGAGGCTCCACGTCCAGGTGGGCGGCGAGGAAACGCACCTGGACCGTCGCCTGACGCCCCCGCCATCGGGTGTGGGTGGCCAGCTCGAAGGACAGGCCACCGGCCGGCCACTGCACCCGGTGCATCGTGCGGGCGTGGGCCTCCGAGACGAAGATCGAGCCCGGCAACAGCTGCACCTGCGCCTCCGGCTCGACCGCTAGGTCGTTGGCCTGGGCGAACGCGACCAAGCGGACCAGCCGCCGAACGCTCCGGCGCTCGCCCAGGGCGACGAGCCCCGCGACCATCGCCCCCAGGAGCACCGAGCCGCCCACGAAGAACCCGCCCACGACCAGCGCGTCGGAGTCGCCCTCCACGAGCAGCACCACGATGGTGATCAGCACGATGACGGTCACGAAGCCGCCCACGAGGCAGCCGGCCGCCGCGCTCCCGGCTCGGGATCCGGCGACGTACCGCGCGGTCTCCGGGCCGAAGTCACCACGACGCGCGGCCTCGAGCACCCTGGCCGAATCGGCGTCGGTAGGGGTCGCCTGCAATGGGGTGTAATCGACCATATCCGGACTCATCCGTCACAGACTAGTGGCCGTCGAGATATGGGCACAGGCGGCGCCTGCGCCGTCGCGACGCCCGTCGAGGTGAGACGAGTCGGTCAGGAATCGAGAAGCACCCCATACCGCGCAGTCCCTAGCGTGGAGGGCATGGCACACATCGACTCCGTCACCCTCGAGGTGACCGACCCCACCACCGCACGTTCCTTCTACGACGCCGCCTTCGGTCTGGGCGACTCACTCCGCTTCCGCACCACCGACGCACCCACCACCGGTTTCCGCGGATACACCGTGTCCCTCATCGCGTCCCAGCCGGCGAACGTCAGCGCCCTGTTCGACGCCGCCGTCGCCGCCGGGGCCACCCCGATCAAGCCGGTCACCAAGTCCCTGTGGGGCTACGGCGGCGTGGTCCAGGCGCCCGACGGGAGCATCTGGAAGATCGCCACCTCCGCCAAGAAGGACTCCGGCCCGGCCTCTCGGGAGGTCGACCAGATCGTGCTCCTGCTCGGCGCCGCCGACGTGTCGGCGAGCAAGCGGTTCTACGCCGAGCGCGGACTGACCGTGGGCAAGAGCTTCGGCTCTTACGTCGAGTTCGACACGCCCTCCAGCCGGATCGGGCTCGGGCTGTACAAGCGGCGCGCCCTGGCCAAGGACGCCGGTGTGCCGTCGGAAGGTTCGGGGTCGCACCGGCTCACGGTGAGCGGCGACATCGGAGCGCTCACAGACCCGGACGGGTTCGCCTGGGAACCCGTCCCGGTGGGCAGCCAGGACTGACGAGCCACTTCCTCTCGATCGATCTGTGGGGGGAGGGTGCGCCGGGCCGGCGAGCGGCCCGGCGCACGCGGGTCAGCCGGCGAAGCGGAAGGTCGCGTCCGCGCGGCCCTGGTCGGTCGAGATGGTGTCGATCCGGAGCCGGTAGTTGTAGTGGCGGAGGTACCGGTCCGGGAAGTTGTACGACTGGAACGAGACCCAGGAGGAGCTCGCCAGGCCCGGCACCTGCTTGAACGTCGCGTCGGCCTCGAAGAGCTCGGTGCCGTCGTCGCGTGCCAGGACGAGCTGGTAGTCCTGATGCCGCAGGAAGTAGCCGGGGTAGTTGGCCGACTCGAAGGACACGTACCCGGTCCCGTTGTCCGCCAGGCCCTGGACCACGCGGAACCGCGAGTCGGCGACCGGGCTGACGTTCGCGTCGATCCGCGCCTCGAAGTTCGCATGGCGCACGTACCGGTCCTGCGCGTTGTACGACTGGATCCGCTGGTAGGTCACGACCGGCTCGCCGGACGGCACGTTCAGCACCGTGCTCGCAGCCACCGGCACACCGAAGTTCGGCGTACCGTCCGCGTTCCACGTGAACTTCTGGATCCGCGGCGTGCGGGTGCTTCCGCACCCCTGCGTGGACGAGGCGTTCGCGTGGTAGACGATCCAGCTCTCCGTGCCGTCCGGTGAGGTGAAGAACCCGTTGTGCCCCGGTCCGTAGACGCCGTTGGCGTCGTTGCGCTGGAACACCGGGGTCGCGTTCTTCGTCCACGACGACGCCGACAGCGGGTTGCTCCCGGTCAGGGTGAGCAGCCCGAGCTTGTAGTCGGGGCCCTGGCAGGCGCTGGCCGAGTAGGTGACGAACGTGCGTCCGTCGTGCTGCAGCGCCACGGGGCCCTCGTTCATCGGAGTGCCCTGCCGCTCCCAGGCGTGCGTCGGGGTCGAGATGGCGGTGCGAGCGCCGGTGACGGTCCAGGGGTTGCCCATCGCCACGATGTAGATGCTCGGGTCCGCACCGGTCCACTGGGCCGGCACCCCGGACCACAGGAAGTACAGCTGGCCGTTGATCGTGACGGGGCTGCCGTCGATGCCCCACCAGTCGTTGGCGCCGAACACCATGCCCTTGTAGGTGTACGGGCCCATGGGGTCGGTCCCTGCGCTCTCGGCGACGTGCACCCGCTGGGCCTCGATCGAGCCGGAACCTGCCGAGTAGTAGATGTACCAACGGGGGCCGTTCGGCCCGTCGATCAGGTGGAACTCCGGTGCCCACACGTTGCTGCCGCGGCTCGCCGGGAAGTCGTCGTACACCGGGACCGCCGCGGCGCCCTTGAGCGCCTCGATGGTCGGGGCCTTGCGCATCGTGATGGGCCCGCTCCACGGCGTGGTCATGAGGTAGTAGTAGCCGTCGTGGTACGTCATCCACGGGTCGGGGCCGGAGCTGTTCAGCGGGTTGGTGAACGTCGCCGTGGCGGCGCTCCCGGTGATGGCGGTCAGCGGGAGCAGGATCAGGGCGAGCAGCGCGGCGGCCGCGCGCACCAGGCGCCGGCGCAGGGTGCTGGTCATCGTCGTCCCCTCCTAGTACGTGATGTCGAAGGTCGCGTCCTGCTTGGCGGTGGTGGACGAGCCGGAGCCCAGGACGTCGATGCGCAGCGCGTACTCGTAGTGGCGGATGTACCGGTCCGGGAAGTTGTACGACCGGAACGAGGTCCAGGAGCTGTCCGCCAGTCCCGCGGTGGGGTAGAACGTCGCGTCGGCGCGGAAGGCCGAGGTGCCGTCGTTCGGGTCGAGCCGCAGGTTGTACGCGTAGTGCCGCAGGTACCTGCCCGGGAAGTTGACGGACTCGAAGGACACCCCGGCGGGGTCGGCCAGTCCGGGGACGATGCGCCACTGCTGGTCGGCGGTCGGGTCCATGGGGAACGGGTCGATCCGCGCGACGTTGCCCGCGTGCCGCACGTAGCGACCGGGGAAGTTGTACGACTTCAGCCGGTTCCACTCCGGGGCGCCCCAGCGGTCGACCAGTGCATCACGCTCGGCCGACGTGATCGGGGTGATCGTCACGTGCTTGGCGTTGATCGGCGGGGTGAACGCCCGCTGGTTCATCACCGACCACGAGTTGCCGTCGACGTTCGTGGTCTGCCAGCCGTAGACCACGGCGTTGGCCGGCGCGAACGAGTCGCCCCACAGCCAGACCGTGCTGCTCGTGTTCGACCTGACCAGCACCGGAGCCTCGATCGCGTCGCCCTGCCTCAGGCCGCTGCTGATCGTGGTGAAGCTGTTCGAGGCCCCGGTGGTCGAGCGCGCGACGTACAGACGATTGTCGTTGAGGTTCTTGTAGGACAGGTAGAACGTCGAGCCGTCGACCAGGACGTCGCCGTCCAGGACGTTGAACCCCGGGTCGAAGAAGACCTGCGGGGTGCCCATGTTCACGAAGTCGGTCGTGTAGTTGACCATCAGCACGTCGCGGGTGCCGTTGTTCGCGGAGTAGATCACCGCGTACTGGTTCCGGGACGGCACCCAGAACGCCTCCGGCGCCCACGAGTGCGTCGCCATCGAGTGCAGCTTGACCCGCCGGTAGCCGGTGAAGCTGGTCAGGTTCGTCGAGTCCCAGACGTGGATGTACTGGTTGTCCTGGTTGAAGACCCGCCCCGTGAGGTCGGTGGCGAGAGCGACGAAGGTGCCGTCCTGCTTGCGCAGGATGTACGGGTCGCGCAGGCCCTGTGTCCCGGCGGTCGGGGTGACGACGGGGTTGTTCTGGTTGAGCGGCATCCAGTCCAGGCCGTCGGAACTGACCGCCAGGTGCAGGGCGTAGCTGTCGCCGGACTGGTCGGGCGACTCCTTGAAGTAGCCCATGACGTAGGCGGAGTAGGTGGCGGCGGCTGCCGGCGGCGCGGTGAGGCTCACGGCGACGAGCGCGCCGGTGGCGGCCGTGGCCAGTGCGGTGAGCGCCGCGACAAGGCGGTGGCGCAGAGACATTGTGGTTCCCTCTGGGGTCGGGCGGGCCGCGAGCGCGCGACGCATCGGGCAGACGCTCCAACCCGATCTCGGCACTGTGCGTACCCGCGGTCCTTCGGCTGCGATGGCGAAGTGCGGTGCACGACGGCGGGGATGTGAACGCTAACAACTCGCCGACGCGCACAGTCTGTTGAGGACGGATCGACCTTGTCAAGAGTCGCTTTGTCCGTCTAGTCCGCTGGGCTGGATCGAAACGCATCGACTTCCGGACCGTCTTGTCGCAACTCTTGACGGTGGCGGATGTTAACGCTCACACTCGTTTCCGGTTGCAGCCGCTGTGCTCGGTGACCGGCAGGACGCCGATCGCCGAAGTTCCCGTGACAAGTTCTTCCTGATTGCCACCGACCTGCGGATCGCCAACGGCAAGGGCTGGAACGTCGCCCAGCACGCGGGGAGCACCTCGCTCGTGATCTGGGAGTCCACCGACCTGGTGAACTGGTCCGCACCCCGCCTCGTCGACGTGGCCGGGGCCATCCCCGACGCCGGCTGCGCCTGGGCGCCCGAGGTGATCTGGGACCCGGCGACCGGCCAGTACATCGTCTACTGGGCAACGATCTCCCCGCGCAACGGCGTCGACAAGGCGCGCATCTACTACTCGCGCACCACTGACTTCCGGACGTTCTCCGCCCCGGAGCTGTACATCGACCGGCCCGGCACTCAGGGCATCATCGACACCCAGATCCTCGAGGTCGAGGGCAGTGTCGGCGGGTACAAGTACGTCCGCGCCTCCGGCGACGGACAGATCACGATCGAGGGCAGCAACTCGATCCTCGGCACCTGGACCCGGCTGGGCGACCTGTCCGGCATCGGTCTGACGTGCGTCCACCATTGTGCTGCAGGACGCGCCGGAATCATCAGGAAGTCTGTTATTCCTGCATCATCAGGAAACCTGTTATTTCAAATGGTGCGGCGATGGGTGGTGGACCAAGGGATACCAATCAGTCCCGGACTCCGGGCCCGAGGAATTCAGCTGCCGCTCGGTGGCGTGATTTCCCCCGTGCACAAGGACGGGTGCCCCGGTCACCCACGGCGTTCTTGAAGACGCCGACCACTACTTCACCCACCTCGGCCCGGTGCCCGCAGCGAAGAAGGCCATCGAGCTGACCGCCACCACACCGCGCACTCAGCGCCTGGAGCGGCCTGGCCGCCCACACGAGACCGTGCGAGCGTTCATGGGGTCAGACCGTGTGAAGCGGACGAGTCGGTCTGTACGCCGGGTTCTGTCCCCGCGCGCGGTTGCCCACGCGCGGGTGACGGTCATCCATCTAGGACGTGCGTTGCCGCACGTCTCGAGCGGTCTACCCGGGAGCTCGGGCGGGCAGCCCTCGAACGCTCCCTGTCTGACCTTGCTCCAGGTGGGGTTTACCTAGCCGGACCGGTCACCCGGCCCGCTGGTGGTCTCTTACACCACCCTTTCACCCTTACCGCTCCCGGTTTCCCGGGAGAGGCGGTCTGCTCTCTGTGGCACTGTCCCGCGGGTCACCCCGGGTGGCTGTTGGCCACCACCTTGCCCTGAGGAGCCCGGACGTTCCTCGGCGCTGCTACCAGCGACGCGACCGTCCGACCGACTCGTCCGCCCCACCAGCCTACCGGTTCGGACAGGGGGTCCGAGAGTCGGGTCAGGCCGGACCAGGAGCGGGGAGGGTCCGGGCGGGGGACCGCCGTCGGCCACCGTAAAGTTGGCGCGTGCTCCTGCTCCTGCCGCCCTCCGAGGGCAAGACGCCCGCGCCCGACGGCTCCTCGCCGCTGGATCTCGCGGCCCTCTCGCACCCGGAGCTGACGAAGCAGCGCCGCGCGATCCTCGCCGAGCTCGCGGCGGTGAGCACCCGGCCCGACGCGACCGCGGTCCTCGGCGTGAGCGACGGCCTCGCCGCCGAGGTCGCCCGGAACACCGGCCTCGCGCTGGCCCCCGCCGCGCCCGCGGCGCAGGTCTACACGGGCGTCCTGTACGCCGCCGCCGGCCTCGCGTCGCTCGGCCCGGCAGCGGCAGCCCGCGCGCAGGCGTCCGTCCGCATCTTCTCGGGCCTGTGGGGCACGGTCGCACCTGGGGACCGCATCCCGGCGTACCGCCTGAGCATGGGCGTCACGCTGCCCGACGTCGGACCCCTCGCCCGGGCGTGGAAGCCCGCCCTGGCGTCGGCCCTCGACGAGCGGTCGGCCGGTGACGTCGTCGTCGACTGCCGGTCCGCCACCTACGTCGCCGCCTGGCGACCGCCCCGCGGCGCGGACTGGGTGGAGGTCCGCGTGCTGCGGGAGGTGGACGGGAAGCGGTCCGTCGTGTCGCACAACGCGAAGCACACCCGCGGCGTCCTGGCCGGCCGCCTCCTGCGGGCCACGACCGAGCCCACGACCGGCGAGGACGTGCTCAAGTCGGCGCAGGACCTGGTCGGCACGGTGGTGCTCACGGAGGTCTCGACGGGCCGGGACCAGACGCTGGTCGAGGCGTCGCTCCTCGACGCCCGCGGCCGCGGTCCGAGGACGCTGGAGCTCGTGCTCGCCTGAGCCGAAGGTGCAGTGGAGGGTGAGGGCCGAGGAACGAGGCCCTCACCCGAAGCGGAACCGCAGGCTCAGGCGATCAACAACGCCTTGAGCCGAAGGTGCAGGCGACGAACAACACCGCCTGGGCGTCATAGCGCGCCGACCAGGACCTGGGTGTCGAAATCAGCCGTCATTCCGGCACCCAGGTCCTGGTCGGCGGGCCCGCGGACTGGTTGGATGCGCGGATGGACCTGACGACCCTGCGCCCCGCGCGCGCCGCTGTCGCCGCGGCCTTCTTCGCGCAGGGCTTCGTCTACATCACCCTGACGACGCGGCTGCCCCGGTTCCAGAAGCTCTGGGACCTGGACGAGGTCACCCTGTCGCTCCTGCTGCTCATGATGGTTCTGCTGGCCGGGCTCGGTTCGGTGGTGACGGAACCGGCCGCCCGGCGCCTCGGGAGCGCGACCACGCTGCGCGTGGGACTGGTCCTGGCCGGCGTGGCGATGCCCGTCGTGGTGCTCGCGCCGACGGCGGGCGTGTTCGTCGGCGCTCTTGCGACGTACGGCATCGCCCTCGGCGTGATCGACGCCGCCTCGAACATGCAGGCCGTCGCCATCGAGCACCGCTACGGCCGGCCGGTCCTGCCATCGACCCACGGCTACTGGACGCTCGGCGGCGTGCTGGCCGCTGCGGTGGCCCTGCTCACCGGCGGGCTCCCGCCGGGCACGGGGGCGATCGCCGCGGTCGTGCCGCTCGCGGTCGCGTTCGCGCCGTTCCTGGCCCGGGTGGTCCCGGACGGCACGACGGCGGACGCCGCCATGCGCCCCGGCGCCGCCCACCCGGCCACCGACGCCGCCCCGGCCACCGACGCGAAGCCGGCCACCGCCATCGCGACGACGACCGACGACGCGACCGGTCCGGCGTCGGCCGGCGTGCCCTGGCGGCCCATCCTCCTGGTGGGGCTGGGTCTCATGGTCTTCTACACGGTCGACACGGCGGCGACGTCGTGGGGGCCCACGTACCTGGTGCGGTCGTTCGACCTGCCGCTCGGGCTGGTCGCCCTGGCGACGTTCCCGTACCTGGTCGCGACGATGATCGCGCGGCTGTCGGGCGACCGGCTCGTCATGCGGTTCGGCGTGGTGCCGGTGCTGCGGGCGGGCGCCGTGGTGGCGTTCGCCGCGCTCGTCACGGTCGTGGCGGCGCCCTCCTGGCCCGTCGCGGTCGCAGGTTTCACCGCGCTCGGCGCGGGCATGGCCGTGGTCGCGCCGCTGAGCTTCTCGGCGGCGGCGCGCATCGCGGGCGGGGGGCGCGACCGCGTCGACGCGGTGATCGCCCGGTTCAACCAGTTCAACTACGCGGGCGCGCTGGTGGGGTCCGTCGTGACCGGTCTGGTCGGCGCCGACAGCCTGCGGGTGGGGTTCGCCCTGCCCGCGGTGCTCGTGCTCGCCCTGCTGCCTCTGGCCAGGGCGTTCGCGTCGACTCCGCGCAGTTGATCGCTCCTGCGCGTGGCGCCGGACCGCCTCGGCACGCTAGCGTCGCAGGAATCTCTACAGGCTGCGTGGACGGACCCGCCCGTGGCCACACCTCGAGGAGGCGTCGTGCCGGACGAGATCCCGCAGGAGTTCCAGATCGACGTCCCCGACGACATGGAGACGGGGGTTCCCGCCGACTTCGCGTCGGTGTGGCACACCCCCACGTCGTTCGTGCTCGACTTCATCGCGGTGAAGCAGCCGCCGAGCCCCACGACGGACCCGGACACCGGTGAAGTGACCAACGTGGTGGTTCCGGGCAGGGTTGTGTCGCGCGTTCGGATCCCGCCGCAGCAGGTTTTCGAGCTGGCGAAGGCGCTCACGATGCAGCTGGACGCGTGGGAGAACGAGAGCGGCCGGTCACGTGAGCGTTAACAAATGTCGGATTGCCCGAAAGGCGATAAAGATCGGACAGGTATGAGTCCTGGTATTTGCCTCCCCATACCAGGGAATTTCCTGCAAAGAAACCCCCGGAAGCCTGTTCCGCTTGCGTTCTTTCCCGTTGTACGCTTCCCGTGATCGACGATGGTGTCGCATCTCCCAAAGCTGCTGGAGGGTCGGGGGGCCTGTAGTTCCAGCGGGCCGTTACCGGGGAGCACGTGAGACAGGGGCGATGTGCAGTGAGCTATAACTACCTTGCCGGGGGGCACACCGGGGGCATCGCGCTCGAGGAAAGACTCGACGCGAGCGTAGTGACGATGTGGGGCGAGATCGATGTCGCCCTACGAGGCGAGGCTGGTGCCGCCCTCGCCACCGCGTTGGAGCGCAACGTGCCCGTGGTGATCGACACGTCCAGAGTGACGTTCATCGACTCGACGGGCATCGCGTTCCTTGTACAGCTGTACACGTTCGGCACGCAGGAGGGGCTCAAGGTCCGCCTCCTCGACCCGCCGACCGTGGTCGGGGACGTGCTGGAGATGCTGGGCGTGGACGAGGTCTTCGCCGAGGGTCACCGGCCGCCCTACCAGGCAGGAGCCGGCGTCGCGCGCCGTGCCGGCTGACCCGCCTCTCAGAGACCTTTCCTATCGCGCGACGCCGGCCGCTCGCCCCGAGCGGCCGGCGGCGCTGTGCCGGGAGTTGCCGGGCCGAGGCCTACGCGTCTGCCGCGAGGCTCGCCGCGCCGACGATCCCGGCGGCGTTGCGCAGCTGGGCGGGCACGATCGGCGCGCGCAGGTGCAGCAGCGGCAGGTACTTCGCGTGGTGCTTGCTGACGCCGCCGCCCACGACGATCAGGTCGGGCGAGAACAGGTTCTCGACAACGCCGAAGTAGCGCTGGAGCCGCTGTGCCCACGCCTCCCACGACAGGTCCTCGCGCTCACGAGCGGAGTCCGCGGCGCGCGACTCGGCGTCGTGCCCGTCGATCTCCAGGTGCCCCAGCTCGGTGTTGGGCAGGAGCTCGCCCCCGACGAACAGGGCGCTCCCGATGCCGGTGCCGAGCGTCGCGACGAGGACCACGCCGTCGGCGTCGCGGGCGGCGCCGTACCGGAGCTCGCCGACGCCGGCCGCGTCGGCGTCGTTGACGGCCACCACGTGGCGCCCCGTCGCGCGGTGCACGAGCGCCGGCAGGTCCACGCCCGTCCACGACTTGTCGAGGTTGGCGATGAACCGCACGACGCCCCGCTGCATGGGCGCAGGGAACGCGACGCCCACCGGGACGTCCTCGGGCAGGTCGTACCCCTCGATCAGCTCGGCGAGCACCTCGGCCACGGCCTGGGGCGTGGAGTGCTCCGGCGTCGGGATGCGGGTGCGTTCGCGTGCGAACTGGCCCGTCGCGAGGTCGACGGGCGCACCCTTGATGCCCGACCCCCCGATGTCGATGCCGAACGCTGTCTGAGTGGTCTGCTGACGCATGCCGGGCAAAGCCTCATTTCGGTCGCGCGTGCCGTCGGGCACGTTCGTCGTGCCTGGTGCAAGGATCGTCTCATGAGCGACGAGCCCCAGTTCTGGTTCAACACGAAGACGGGCGAGGTCGAGGAAGGCCACCGGTCCTCCTGGACCCACCTCATGGGCCCCTACGCCACCCGCGCCGAGGCGGAGCATGCGCTCGACCGGGCGAAGTCCCGCAACGAGGCGTGGGAGGACCAGGAGGACGACTGGCGGTCCCGCTCCTGAGCGGCTCTGCCACGCCGCGCGGAACCGGGCTCCGCCGTCGGCCCGTCACTTCTCGAAGGAGTGCGCCTCGTCCGGGAACGTGCCGCCCTTGACGTCGGCCACGTAGTCGACGGCGGCCTGCTGCAGCGCCCGCCCGAGCTCGGCGAAGCGCTTGGCGAAGCGCGGCGACCAGTCGGTCATGCCGGCCATGTCCGTCCACACGAGCACCTGGCCGTCGCACTCCGGGCCGGCACCGATCCCGATCGTGGGGATGCGCAGGATCTCCGTGACCCGGGCGGCGACCTCGACAGGCACCATCTCGAGCACGACGGCGATCGCGCCCGCCTCCTCCACCGCCTTCGCGTCCGCGCACAGCGCCTCGGCCGCCGCGTCGCCACGGCCCTGCACGCGCGGCCCGCCGAGGAGGTTCTCCGACTGCGGCGTGAAGCCGAGGTGGCCCACGACGGGGATGCCGGCGTCGGTCAGGGCACGGATCTGCGCGGCCGAGCGTCGCCCGCCCTCGAGCTTCACGGCGGCGGCGCCGGTCTCCTTGAAGATCCGCACCGACGTCTCGAGGGCCTGCGCCGGGCCTGCCTCGTACGAGCCGAACGGCAGGTCGACGATCACGAGGGCGCGCTTCGCCGCCCGGGCGACGGCCCGCGCGGCCGGGATCATGTCGTCCACCGTGACCGGGATGGTCGAGGTGTGCCCGTGCATCACGTTGCCGATCGAGTCGCCCACGAGCAGCGTGTCCACGCCGGCGGCGTCGAGGATCGTGGCCGTGACGCCGTCGTACGCCGTCAGCATCGTGATCTTCTCGCCGCGTGCCTTGGCCTCGGCGAGATGGTGCACCCGCACCCTCTTGGGGGCGCCGGGAGCGGGCGAGGTGTGCGCGGACATGGTCCTCCTGCGGTGTCGAGCGGTGGGCGGCGGTGCCCTGCCCAGCCTAAGCCTGGCGAGGCGGGCCGGAACCGTCCTCGGGGTGTCACGCGCGTGACACCCGGAGGTAAACCCATCCGTAACGGGAGTGAGGCAGGATAGGCACCATGGACAGGCAGCAGGAGTTCGTGCTCCGCACGGTCGAGGAGCGCGACATCCGCTTCATCCGCCTCTGGTTCACCGATGTGCTCGGCGTGCTCAAGTCGGTCGCGGTCGCGCCCGCGGAGCTCGAGTCGGCGTTCTCGGAGGGCATCGGCTTCGACGGCAGCGCCATCGAGGGCCTCACCCGCGTGTACGAGGCCGACATGATCGCCAAGCCGGACCCGACCACGTTCCAGGTGCTGCCGTGGCGCGGCGACCGGCACGGCACGGGACGCATGTTCTGCGACATCCTCACGCCCGACGGCGAGCCGTCGCTGGCGGACTCCCGGAACGTCCTCAAGCGCGCGCTGGCCAAGGCGAGCGACAAGGGCTTCACCTTCTACACGCACCCCGAGGTCGAGTTCTACCTGTTCAACCAGCTCACCTCGCCGGACGAGAAGCTGGTCCCGGTGGACCGCGGCGGCTACTTCGACCACCTGGCACGCGGGTCCACACACGACTTCCGCCGAGCCGCGATCACGATGCTCGAGTCCATGGGCATCTCGGTCGAGTTCTCGCACCACGAGGCCGGGCCCGGCCAGAACGAGATCGACCTGCGCTACGCCGACGCCCTGACCACCGCGGACAACCTCATGACGTTCCGCACCGTGGTCAAGGAGGTGGCGCTCGAGCAGGGCGTGTTCGCGTCGTTCATGCCCAAGCCGCTGCCCCAGGAGCCGGGGTCCGGCATGCACACGCACATGTCGCTCTTCGAGGACGACCGCAACGCCTTCCACGAGCCGGGCGCCCAGTTCGAGCTGTCCAAGACGGCGCGCCAGTTCATCGCCGGCCTGCTGGTCCATGCGGGCGAGATCACGGCCATCACGAACCAGTACGTGAACTCGTACAAGCGCCTGTGGGGCGGCCAGGAGGCGCCGTCGTACGTCTCGTGGGGCCACAACAACCGCTCCGCACTCGTGCGCGTGCCGATGTACAAGCCGGGCAAGGGCAACTCGTCGCGGGTGGAATACCGCGCGCTGGACTCTGCCGCCAACCCGTACCTGGCCTTCGCCGTCATCCTCGCCGCGGGTCTCAAGGGCATCGAGGCCGGCTACGAGCTGCCCGAGTCCACCGAGGACTCCGTGTGGGAGCTGACCGACGCCGAGCGGCGCGCCCTGGGCATCACGCCCCTGCCGCACAACCTCGACGAGGCGATCGGCCTCATGGAGAAGTCCGAGCTCGTGGCCGAGACCCTCGGCGAGCACGTCTTCCAGTACTTCCTGCGCAACAAGCGCCAGGAGTGGGACGCGTACTCCGCGCAGGTCACGCCCTACGAGCTGGAGCGCTTCCTGCAGTTCCTCTGACTTCTCGACGACGTCGCCGGGGGGGGCGGGGGGCGCCCCCCCCCCCCCCCGCCGGGGGGGGGGGGGGGGGGGGCCGGCCCCCCCCCCCCCCCACCCACCCATCTGATCAGGGCGGGCTTCGCGGACCTCGCCCGCTCCGCCGCCCTGTGGGAAGACCCGGCGCTCACCGAGGTCCGTGACGGGCACGCGCGCGTGACGCCCGCGGGCGGGCCAGACGGCGACTCCGTCGCCCTCGAGGATGCGTCCGCCGGCCTGCTGCGCGCCCTCGGCGACACCGCCGACCCCGACCTCGCCCTCCTCCAGCTCGTCCGCATCGCGGCGGCCGCGCCCGGACGACTCCGCGCGTTCCTCGGCGCTTCGGCGGTGCCGTCAGAGCAGGCGGAGTCGTTGCCCGATCCCTGGGGCATGGGCCGCTCACCCCGGGCGGCCGTCTCCCGCCTCCTCGGGGTGCTCGGAGCGTCCTCGGCGCTCGGGGACGAGCTGGTCCGACGCCCGGAGCTCCTCGACGTCCTGGACGACGAGACCCCCGGCACGGCCGTCGACCCGGCGGATGTCCGGGCGGAGCTGCTACGCGCCGTCGACGCGGACCCGGCCTCCCGGACCCCGGTCGCGGGCACCGACCCCACCCCACCCTCCGAAGCGGGACGCCGGCCGGTGCACCCGGCCGAGCGTCCGCCGTCGTACACGGACCGCCTGCGCCGGGCCTACCGGGCGCGGCTGCTGCGCATCGCCGCCACGGACGTGACCGCCCCCGAGCCGCAGGTGGTGCTGCCGGCCGTCGCGGCGGCGCTCGCAGACCTCGCGGGCGCCGCCCTGGAGGGCGCCCTCGCGATCGCCCGCGCGGAGCAGCCGGACCACGCGGCCGGGGTGCGCCTCGCCGTCGTCGGCATGGGCAAGACCGGGGGGCGCGAGCTGAACTACATCTCGGACGTGGACGTGATCTACGTCGTCGAGCCGGAGGAGGGAGTCCACGAGGGCCACGCTCTGCGGGCCGGGGCGCGGCTCGCGACGGCGCTGGCCCGCGTCTGCTCGGGGACGTCCGCCGAGCCCGCGCTGTGGCAGGTCGACGCGGCGCTACGACCCGAGGGCAAGCAGGGACCGCTCGTGCGGACTCTCGCGAGCCACGTGGCGTACTACGAGCGCTGGGCCAGCACCTGGGAGTTCCAGGCGCTGCTCAAGTCGCGTCACGTCGCGGGCGACCCCGATCTGGGCCGCGCCTACCGCGAGGCGGTCGAGCCGTTCGTGTGGCAGGCCGTGACGCGCGAGAACTTCGTCGAGGACGCCCGCGCCATGCGCAAGCGCGTCGAGGACAACGTGCCGTCCGCCGAGGCCGACCGGCAGATCAAGCTCGGCACGGGCGGCCTGCGGGACGTCGAGTTCACCGTCCAGCTCCTCCAGCTCGTGCACGGACGCACCGACCCCGCCATCCGCTCACGCACCACGCTCAACGCGCTCGCGGCGCTCGCGGGCGGCGGGTACGTGGGGCGCGAGCACGCCGCGCGGATGGCCGAGTACTACCGGTTCCTTCGCTCGCTGGAGCACCGGATCCAGCTCTTCCGGCTGCGCCGGACGCACCTCATGCCGACCACGGAGGCCGACCTGCGCCGCCTCGCCCGCGGGCTCGGCCTGCCGGACGCGAACGCCCTCGACAAGCGGTGGCGTGCCGTGCGGCGCGAGGTGCGCACCCTGCACGAGGCCGTGTTCTACCGGCCGCTGCTGCCCGCCACGGCACAGCTGTCCGAGGACGAGCTCTCGCTGGCGCCCGAGGCGGCCGTGGCGCGCTTCGCCGCCGCCGGCTACCGGGACCCGGCCGGGGCGATGCGGCACGTCACCGCGCTCACGGAGGGCGTGACCCGGCGCGCCGCGATCCAGCGGCAGCTTCTGCCGGTGCTGCTCGGCTGGTTCGCGCAGGGCGCCGACCCCGACGCAGGTCTGCTCGCCTTCCGCCGTCTGTCCGACGAGCTCGGCTCCACGCCCTGGTACCTGCGGCTCCTGCGCGACTCCGAGGCCGCCGCCGCCCGGCTCGCGCAGGTCCTGGCGTCGTCCCGGTACCTCGCCGAGGCCCTCGCGCGCTCGCCCGAGTCCGTGCAGTGGCTGGCCGAGACCGCGTCGCTCGAGCCGCGCGGCGCCGCCCGGCTCGGCGCCGAGGCCGACGCCATGCTCACCCGCGCGACCGACGCCGCAGCCGCCACCGTGTCTCTGCGCGCCCTGCGCCGGCGTGAGCTCGCCCGCACCGGCGTGGGGGAGGTGCTCGGGCTCCTCGACCCGGTGCGGGCGACCCGGGCGATCTCCGATGCCGCCGATGTGCTCCTCGCCGGCGCTCTGCGGGTCGCCGAGCACCTCGCCCGCGAGCCCGCCGGGATCGCGCGCGGGCAGGAACCGGCACGGCTGCTCGTCGTCGCGATGGGGCGCCTCGGCGGTCAGGAGATGGGGTACGGCTCAGACGCCGACGTCATGTTCGTGTACGAGGCCGTCCCCGGGGCCACCGAGCGTGCGGCGTCGGACTACGCGCTGGCCGTGGCGATGAACCTGCGGCGGCTGCTGTCCGACGTCGGACCGGAGCCCGCCCTGCCCGTCGACGCCGACCTGCGGCCCGAGGGGCGGTCCGGGCCGCTCGTGCGGTCCTTCGCGTCCTACGTGGAGTACTACGAGCGGTGGTCGTCGCCGTGGGAGGCGCAGGCGCTCCTGCGGGCGCGTCCCCTTGCGGGGACGCTGCGGCCGGGCTCCGTCACGGCGCCGGTGCCCGACGCCGGACCGGTCGCCCCGGGCGGCGCCGTCGCCGAGGGCTTCGGGCCGGGTGTCGCGGGTGGCCTGTCGCTCGCGGAACGGTTCACCGAGCTCGTCGACCCGCTCCGGTACCCGTCCGGCGGGCTCGACCCCGCGACCGTGCGCGAGGTGCGCCGGATCAAGGCGCGGGTGGAGTCGGAGCGGCTGCCGCGCGGCGTGGAGCCGGCGCGGCACCTCAAGCTGGGTCGCGGCGGGGTGTCCGACGTCGAATGGACGGTGCAGCTCCTCCAGCTCCAGCACGGTGCGGACGTGCCCGCGCTGAGGACGCCCGGCACGATCGCGGCGCTGTCCGCCGCCCGGGAGGCGGGCCTGGTCGACGCGGCCGACGCCGCAGCCTTGCGGGACGCGTGGGTCCTGGCCTCGCGGCTGCGGTCCGCGATCGTGCTGTGGTCCGGGCGGACGACGGGGGCAGGAGTGGACGTGCTGCCCCACGACCGCATGGCGCTGTCCGGGATCGCGCGGCTGCTCGGTGACGTCGGCACGGGCGCCGAGCTGGAAGAGCTGTACCTGCGCACGGCCCGTCGCGCCCGGGCGGTGGTGGAGCGGGTGTTCTACGGCGCGGAGTGAGGTCCGTGTGGCGGGGCCTGCCGGCCTCTTGATCAGTCCGGTTCGAGAAGGCGATCAGGTATCGCTTCGCCCTCGGCCGCGATACCTGATCGCCTTCTCGAAGCGGACTCCGCCGGCTGCCGGGGTCAGCGCCGGGCGGCGCTCTCTCCCGCGACCTCGCACCACACTTCATCCGGGCAGGGTCGGACCGCACCCGATAGTCTCCCCAGGTCAGGGACGGATCCGGACGAAGGCGGATGCATGGGCAAGCAGATCGCGAGGGCCGTCGGACTCGCGCTGACTGCTGTGCTCGGCTCCGTCGCCGTGGAACGCGTCGACGGGGACCTCGGCGAGGCGTTCGCGTCCCCGCTTCTGTGGCTCGCCCTCGCCTGCACGCTGGCCGGCGAGCTGGTGGCACAGCTCCAGGAGTACTCCAGCCCGGGCGCCAGGGCCCGGTCGCGTCAGGAACGCTGGAGCAAGGCCGTTGTCGCGTTCGTGGACGACGGCGTCCCGGTCGGCCTGGGTTTCGTCGTCTCGCCCCGCCGGGTCCTCACGTCCTGGGACGTGCTGGAACGGGTCGCGCGGGACAAGAACCCGCTGTCCCTGTGGTTCACCGTGACGTTCCCGCACCTCGGCGAGGGGGACGGCGTCGTACAGCGGCAGGTGCGGTACCGCACCCAGGACGCGGGCAACGACGTCGTCGCCCTCGAGGTCCACGAGGCGGACCGGGTCCCGCGCAGCGTGCTGCCGTTCCGGTTCGGGCGACCCGCGGCGGGCACGGACGTCTCGTTGTTCGGCTACACCGACACCGGCGCGGGGCCGGCGGGGGAGACCTGGGTCGCGGGGCACGTGCGGGGGACGGTCGACGGCCGATGGCTCCAGATCGACGGCGACCACGGCGGGGTCGCCGGCCCTCGGCCCGGGTTCTGCGGTGGTCCGGTGGTCGAGGTGACGACGGGCCGCGTCGTCGGGCTCATGGTCGAGGCCGCGTCCCGGGACGGCCGGTTCGAGGCGCGCGCCCTGTCCTCCGCGGTGTTCGAAGGGCTGAACATCCCCGCGAGGCGGCCGCAACGGATCTCGCGCGTGGTCGTCGAAGCCGTCCTGCGCTGGGCCGGCAAGGCGCGTGACCAGGTGCGGGAGGCGCCCGCCCAGGTCGTCGGGTGGGGCAGGCGGCACCGGCCGACCGTCGTGGTCGGTGGCACCGTGGCGGCGTCCGTCGGGGCGACCCTTCTCCTGCTGAGCGCCCTGGGCATCCTGCGGCCCCCGGTGGCTCCCGGCCCGTGCGTCGTCGTGCCCGTGAGCATCTCGACGGAGAAGGACGACCTCGTGAAAGAGCTCGCCCAGCAGTTCAACGCCGAGGAGACCGTCGACGGCCGGTGCGTGGACGTGCAGGCTGCCGGGCTGACCTCCGGCGGGGCCATGGAGGCCCTCGCGGGCGCCGAGCGCTGGGACCAGGAGATCGTCGCCAAGACGATCGAGATCGACGAGACCCCGCAGCCGCCGCCACCCGCGGTGTGGATGCCGACCTCGACGATGTGGTCGGACCTGCTCGTCTCCGCGAAGGGGCTGGAGGGGGAGAACCTCGGCTCGGTGACGGCGAGCGTCATGGCGATTGCGGTACCCAGCGCGCCCGGCAACGCTGCCACGATGTCGTGGGCTGCGCTGAAGAAGGACGCCGAGAGCGAGGACTTCGTGCTCGGGCGCGACGTCCCGCTCTACTCGACGTCCGGGCTCGCCACGACCGTCGCGGTCTACGACGCGGCCGTCAAGGCTCTCCCGGGCGACAGCGAGGGGGTGACGGTCGACCTGGTCGAGAACCCCGACGTCGTGGGCTGGGTGCGGGACGTGGAGTCCTCGGTCGCGAGCTACGGCCAGGAGGCGACGCAGTACCTCGAGAACCTCTACTGCGGCCAGACGGCGCCGGTGGACGCGCTCGTGCTCCAGGAGCAGATGATCCACTCCTACAACCAGGGCAAGCCCGACGGTGCCGAGGCGGACTGCGACGCCCCGCCGGCAGACGAGGAGTACGAGCCCGTCGCGAGCCTCGACGCGCTGCAGCCGCTCGAGGGCACCGTGGTGCTCGACCACCCCTACCTGCTGATGCCCTGGATCGACGACGACCAGCGGGCGGTGGCCGAGGCGTTCTATGCGTACCTCACCGACGACGCGCAGCAGGACCGGTTCCTCGACGTCGGCTTCCGCCGGCCGAGCGACCCGCTGACACGCACCGACCAGCTCCGGACGACGACGGCGGCGGAGCAGTCCACGCGCATCACGGTCCCCGACGCGACCGTGCTGGAGGCGATGCGCGCGCAGTGGGACGGGGTGCGGAAGAAGGCGCAGGTGCTGCTCCTCCTCGACACGTCCCTGTCGATGGCCGGCGGGCCGCTCGAAGACGTCAGGGCCGCGTCCCACCGTGCTCTCGACCTCCTCGACCCGAGCGACGAGGTGGCGATCTGGACGTTCGCGGACGGGCCCGTCCCCGTCGCGGACTTCCAGCCCGTGGGCGACGGGGTGTCGTTGCACGCCGTGATCGACGGGCTGCAGTCGTCGGGGTCGGGGACGGCGCTCGTGAACGCGACCATCGCCGCACACGAGGCACTGGAGGCGAAGTTCCCGACGAGCAGCGACGACGAGAGGGTCCAGGCCGTCGTGCTGCTCACCGACGGCGTGAACAACCCGCCCGCGACCCAGGAGCAGGTCGACGCGCTGATCGGCACCATCGACGAGCCCGAGCGCGAGGTCCGCATCTACACGGTGCCGTACGGGAACGAGACCGACGAGTGCCTGCTCGGGGAGATCGCGGCGCGCACCGACGCGAAGTTCTACGGCGCGTCGACCGACCAGGAGAACATCGAGGACGTCCTGCTCGCCGTGTTCGGCAACTTCGGCAGCCCGGGCGGCGCGGCTGACCTGCCGAGCAGGGAGGCCAAGACGCTGACCTCACCCAGCTACGACTGCCCGGCCGAGCCGACGGCGGCGGCGACCGCGCCGGGGGCGGGGGGCTGAGGGGGATATCGCACGGCCCGCCGGGTATGGCCCAGTTGCCGTGTGAGCGCTAACATCCGCCATTGGAGCTCGACGCAGCGCTCCAGCGTCCGTCTCGGGACGCCAGCGGCGTATGAGGTTCCTGTCCTGCCGCTCATCTGGAGGTTCGATGAAGAATCAGCAGTTCAACACACCCTTGTCCGCCATCGCGTCCCTGGACGTGCGCCGGCGCACCGTGCTCCGCGGGGCCGCCGTCGCCGGGGCCGCAGCCGCCGTCGGCCCGGCACTCCTGTCGGCCCCCATGGCGTCTGCGGTCGTCCCACCTGCGCGCGGCGAGGTCGGTGCCGCGGCGTCGGAGTTCACCCTGGGCCAGGTCCGGCTCACGGACAGCCGCTGGATGGACAACCAGAACCGCACGCTGTCCTACCTGCGCTTCGTGGACGTCGACCGGCTGCTGTACAACTTCCGCGCCAACCACGGGCTGTCGACCGGCGGCGCCGCGGCGCTGGGCGGTTGGGAGGCGCCGGACTTCCCCTTCCGCACGCACAGCCAGGGCCACTTCCTGTCGGCGTGGGCGCAGGCGTGGGCAGTGCTCGGGGACACGGTGTGCCGCGACAAGGCCGCCTACATGGTTGCCGAGCTGGCCAAGTGTCAGGCGAACGACGCCGCCCGCGGCTTCGCCGCGGGCTACCTGGCCGGCTTCCCCGAGTCGGACATCGGCGTCGCGGAGACCGGCACAGGCAACGGCAACGTCCCGTACTACTCGCTGCACAAGACGCTCGCGGGCCTGCTCGACGTGTGGCGGTACATGGAGAACACGCAGGCACGCGACGTACTCCTGCGGATGGCCGACTGGGTCGACACCCGCACGGCCCGGCTGACGACCGCGCAGATGCAGACCACACTGAAGATCGAGTTCGGCGGCATGAACGCGGTGCTGGCGGACCTGCACTTCATGACGAACGACGCCCGCTGGCTGACCGTCGCTCAGCGGTTCGACCACGCCGCCGTGTTCGACCCGCTCGCGAACAACTCTGATCAGCTCGCGGGGCTGCACGCCAACACCCAGGTGCCCAAGTGGATCGGCGCCGCGCGCGAGTACAAGGCCACGGGCACCACGCGGTACCGGGACATCGCCCGCAACGCCTGGGCGATCACGGTCGGCGCGCACACGTACGCCATCGGGGGCAACAGCCAGGACGAGCACTTCCGGGCACCGAACGCGATCTCCACGTACCTGAGCAACGACGCCTGCGAGCAGTGCAACACGTACAACATGCTCAAGCTCACGCGCGAGCTGTGGTTGCTCGATGCGGAGAACGCGGGGTACTTCGACTTCTACGAGCGCGCCCTGCTCAACCACCTCATCGGGGCGCAGAACGCCGCCGACGCGCACGGTCACGTCACGTACTTCACCCCGCTGCAGCCCGGCGGCCGGCGCGGCGTCGGCCCGAAGTGGGGCGGTGGCACGTGGAGCACCGACTACTCCACCTTCTGGTGCTGCCAGGGCACTGGCCTCGAGACCAACACGAAGCTCATGGACTCGATCTACTTCCGCTCGGGCACCACGCTCACGGTGAACCTGTTCATGCCGTCGGTCCTGACGTGGACCGAGCGGGGTATCACGGTCACCCAGACGACGTCGTACCCGGTCAGCGACACCACCACGCTCACCGTGACAGGCTCGGTCAGCGGCTCGTGGGCCATGCGTGTGCGCATCCCGGCGTGGGCGACCGGCGCGACGATCGCCGTGAACGGCGTGGCGCAGTCCGTCGCCACCACACCCGGCACGTACGCGACCCTGACTCGGTCCTGGACCTCGGGTGACACCGTCACGGTGCGGCTGCCCATGACGGTGCGGGTCGAGTCGTCGAACGACAACGCGAACGTCGCCGCGATCTTCTACGGGCCGGTCGTCCTGGCCGGCAACTACGGCAGCACCACCCTGTCGAGCCCTCCGGCCCTGACAACCTCCTCGGTGACCCGCACCAGCAGCAGCTCGCTCGCGTTCACCGCGACCGCGAACGGCGCCACCGTCAACCTCGCGCCGTTCTACGACGCGCACGGCTTCAACTACACGGTGTACTGGTCCGTCGGTGGCGCGACCGGCGCGGGCTCCCCGTTCCGGCTGTTCAACGTCGCGAGCGGCATGGTGCTCGGCATCCTGAACGCGTCGACCGCGGATGGCGCCCTTGCGCTGCAGTGGGACGACAACGGCACGACGGACCACGACTGGGTGCCCGTCGTCTCGGGCACGGCTGTCAAGCTGCGCTGCATGAACGGCGGCAAGGTGCTCGGCGTGGAGAACATGTCCACGGCCGACGGCGCGCGCGTCCTGCAGTGGGGCGACACGGGCACCGCCGACCACCTCTGGACGATCCTCGACGACGGCGACGGCACGCACCGGGTGCGCAACAACCACACGGGCAAGCTGCTCGGCACCGCAAGCGGCTCGACGGCCCGGGGCGCCCAGGTCGTGATGGACCCGGACAACGGCTCGGCGGACAACCGGTGGCGGTTCGTCCCGACGGGCGCGCGGCGGATCCAGAACGTCAACAGCGGCCAGGTGCTCGGGGTGACCGGCATGTCCACCGCCGACGGCGCGCTCGTGATCCAGTGGGGCGACAACGGCACCGCCGACCACCTGTGGACCGCCGTGGTCGGCACCAACGGGTACTTCCGGCTGCGCAACCAGCACACGGGCAAGGTCCTTGCGGTCGAGTCGGGCGGCACGGCCAACGGCACCCGCGCCGTGCAGATGACCGACACCGGGGCCACGAGCCAGCAGTGGCGGCTCCGGTACACGTCCGGTGACACGTTCCGCATCCAGGCCGCAGGCGGACGGGTCCTTGGCGTCCAGAACATGTCGACCGCTCAGGGCGCGCAGGTGCTCGTCTGGGACGACAACGGCACGAACGACCATCTCTGGCGCTTCGTGTGAGCCTGCCCGTGAGGCCCCCGGACCCCACGGTCGCGGGCCTCACGGCCGCCCGACGACGCGACCAAGCTCACTGATCCATGGCTGCTTGAAAGCGGGCGAGTCGGTCTGTCCGCCGGGTCTGCGTTCCTGCGGAAACGCGGCGGTTCGGCGAGACGCGAGATCGGCCGGGAACGTTGGAGCTCCAACGTTCCCGGCCGATGGCGATCCTCAGTGCTGAGCGAACTGGACCCCGGTCGGCTGTACGACGTCCGCCCGCACGGCGAGCCCGCTGACGGTCAGCTGTTCGCCGTAGATGTCCGTGATCCTGATGTCGCCGCCGCACCCGCTGCCGTTCTCGGAGAGGAAGTAGTTGTAGCCGGTACGGGGCAACGGCCGCCAGCCGCCCCCGGTGCTGACCTCCAGCTGCGCGACCGGGTTCCGGTGGTCGATCACCTGGATGCCGCACCACCACTGGCTCGATCCGTCCTTGTACCGGATGGAGATCGTGTCGGTCGTACCGGGGCTCAGCAGGCTCCAGGTGATCGGGATCCGGCCGAGAACTGGATCGGCGAGCTCGGCGAATGCCTGCTTGCTGAGGTCGATCTGCCCGGGTGCGCAGGGAAGGGGGCACAGGTTGGTGATGCGCACCGTGACGGAAGCGCCGTTCGCCGCTTGGACGAGCACGTATGCGCCACACGCCCTGGAGGTCTCGTAGTCGGTCTCGTTCATCGCCGCGATCATCATGTCGTCGCTCGGGCCGAAGAGGCAGGCTCCGTTGCCGTCCGCGGCCTCGTAGTGGGTGGCGTCTCCCTCGTACGTGGTCTGGGGGCGAATCCGTCCTGCAGACTGGGCCGTGGTCGACGTCGCCTCCGGGGTCGTGGCGGGCGACGGCGACGCCGCCGGGGCGGATGCACTGGCCGACGGAGTGGGGATATCTGTCGGAGTCGGGGTATCTGTGGGGGTCGGGGTGCTCACCTGCGGGGTGGCGGCGGTGTCGGCCGCGGTTCGCGCGGTGTCGGCCGCGCCGTCGGAGAGCGACGCCATGACCGGGTACGAGAGAACGCCCACGACGGTCAGCGCGACCGCGGCGCCCCACATGAGCCGGTACCTGCGCCCGCTCTGCTGCGTGGCGTGCCTCACTATCTTCATGTTTGTCCGTTCGGAGGATCGAGTCGGCGGTGCGTCAGTGACCACAGGCCGCGCAAAGGGTACCAACGCCTCATCAAGGGTGGAGCATGAGGAACGGCGGCTGACGCTGCACAACGTCGCGAGACGCAAGTGCAGGTCAGCCGCCGTTTCGCGGCATCTCAGCGGGTCGCTGGGACCGACCGATCAGATGTCGTAGGTCAGCCGGATGAACCGTCGCTGACCTGGGCCGATACCCCCGTCTCGGCGGCGGGTTCCACATCGGTTACACCAAGCATCGCGTCCACCGCATTCCGGGTGCGGTCATCGCTACCCGGCAGGAGGTGCGTATAGGTGCGCAGAGTGAACCCGGCGTCAGCGTGTCCGAGGTAGGCCGATACCGCCTTGATCGGCTCGCCGGCGTGGAGCAGCGTCGACGCGTAGACGTGCCGGAGCATGTGACAGCCGTTCTCGCGAGCGAGCGGCACCTTGACCGTGACGAGCGCCACCCATCGATGCGCCTCCGACTCTCACACGCGCTCAGCGGAGCCGAGCGGCCATTCATCGGGTACCCCCAGCGTCGCCCGGGCACGAGCGGAAGCCGCGAGGAGTTCCGGCCCCGAGAACTTCACGGCACGGTGCACAGGATGCGGCGAGTCGTAGCGGCTCAGGATTTCCGCGACGCGCTTCTCCGGCGTCGTCGCGACGCCATCAGGCCCAGTGACCAGGTCGATCGACGTGACCACATCGAGCCACTTCGCAGACGGTTCAGGCATCCGGGCCAGTTGGTCGGACAGTCCGCGCTCGGCGGCTTCCCACACCGCACCCGTGTGCCACGCGACGAGCCCGACGACCTCCGTAGGAGCCCCGCACTCGGTCAGGTAGACAGCCCCGTCGAGCGGGTGGAACCCGGTCCGGGCCAAGTCAGGGGCATTGCCCACGTCATTGCAGCCACGCGGCCGCCCTGACGTCATCCGGAAGCCCAGCATCGGCGGCGAGCTGATCCGCGAGCCGACCGACGCTCTGCACGCGCAGCCAGCGCTGCCCGAGGTCCGCCAGCCACCGCCGCGCGACCTCCGGTGCCCGATCCGATTCCCACATAGATGCCATCCTTCCGCATGGGCAGATCGGGCCCCGCGGGCATGCGGACGGGTTGTCCTTGCGAAAAACCATTGGTGCCCGGCTCGCTCCGCCGATGGACTGACGTCCCACCGTGAGTCTGCCGCGTGACGGAGGTAGTGGTTGTGACGGATTATGACGTGCTTGCCGAGGTGTACGAATGGCTGATCTCGGATGCAAAGTTGCCTCCAGCCGAGTTCGCAGCGTCGTTCGATGACGTCCTCAGTCTCCTGCCGTCGAACGCTCACGTCCTCGACTGTTCGTGCGGAACCGGACAGTTGGCGGTTGGCCTCGCCGGTCGTGGCATGCAGGTTGTCGCAACTGACGCCAGCGAAGCGATGGTTCGTCGGACTGCGGAGTTGTCTGAGGAGTTCGGGGCATCCGTCCGGGCCGTGCGGGCGAGCTGGGAAGAGTTGCCCGACCATTTCGAGGACGACACGTTCGACATGGTGTTCTGCGTTGGCAACTCGCTTCACCATGCCGCGGGCGCGACAGGCAGGGGTGCTGCTCTGGAGTCGATGTCGCGGCTTCTGCGCCCTGGCGGGCGCTTGGTACTCACATCCCGCACTTGGGAACTCGTGAGGGCCAGAGGTTCCCGGCTCGACATCAGTGACCGACTCGTCCGCCGGAACGGTCGCGATGCCGTCGTGGTCTACCGCTGGGAGATTGCGCCGCATTGGGAGGAGGAGCACCACATCGAGATTGCGATCGCGCAAGTTGATGCGACTGGGTTGGTTCTTGTCCGCTCGGAACTGCTGTCCTGCTGGCCCTACCGGTACGAGGAACTCGAAGTCGAGCTGCACCGGGTCGGACTCCGGACGGAAGTGAGTACGTTCGATCTTGAGGCCGAGAACTACATGGTGGTCGCGAGCAAGGTATGACACCGGGCTCTCAGCCCCTGGCCGGACCGCGCGGTTGCTCGCAGAACGCTTGCGCCCTCTCATCGGTGCGTTCAGGCGGTCAAGGCAACGCAACGCCTCGGACGAGGAGTCCTGCTGCGTGCGTTTCGGCGAGCGGACACGGCGGCCCGCGTAGCGCGCCCAGGGTTCTGCGGCCTTCTCAGCATGGAGGAACGCGACTTGGTGGCTGTACCCGAGGGCGTCGGCAACCAGCGACGGAGGGCACTCGATGACGAGTTCGCCGATGGCTCGGTTGCGGGCACCGAGGAGGTTCACGCCGAGGTCGCGGAGCCGGTCCATGACGGTGTTCGGACGCGAACGGTTCGGGAACGTGAGTCGGGTGCGCCCCGAGCGGGGCGGACTGCCGAATTGACCTCTACCAGATCGAGGGCGCGGGTTCGCGGCGCCGGTCCCGCTCGTCGGCGGGGCCCCGCGACAGGGTCCCCCGCGACCTCGGGCGCTGGGGCGCCCTCGGCCGCACCCCCGTCGCACCCCACCGCCGGCAAGACCGGACACGCATCCAGACCAGCCTTGTTGGCAGACGGCCGTGGCAGCTCAGCCACCGGGCGGCAAGGCTCCCTTGAGAAGTTCGGGGGCCAAGTGGCTGCTTGCGTCGAGGATCGACCTGTTGCACTGCCGGCAGAACCGATGTCCAAGACGAGCCCCGCGCCGACGGATGACGGAGGATCAGGGACCCCGAGGTCCCCACCTGTGGCAGGGCCACCAACTCGCGTGGCTCTGCCAGCATGAACCCGCCAGGGACCGGGGAGCCACCTGTGGAATTACACACGAGTTACACGGGAGCATGAGAAACGGCGGCTGACGTTGCACAACGTCGCGAGACGCAAGTGCAGGTCAGCCGCCGTTTCGCGGCATCTCAGCGGGTCGCTGGGACCGACCGATCAGATGTCGTAGTACAGCTCGAACTCGTGGGGGTGCGGGCGCAGACGGATCGGGTCGATCTCGTTGGTCCGCTTGTAGTCGATCCACGTCTCGATGAGGTCCTCGGTGAACACGTCACCCTGCGTGAGGTACTCGTGGTCGGCCTCGAGGTTGTCGAGCACCTCGCCCAGCGAGCCGGGGACCTGCGCGATGTTCGCGTGCTCCTCGGGCGGCAGCTCGTAGAGGTCCTTGTCGACCGGCGCCGGCGGCTCGATGCGGTTCTTGATGCCGTCCAGGCCGGCCATCAGCATCGCGGAGAACGCGAGGTACGGGTTCGACGACGGGTCCGGCACGCGGAACTCGATGCGCTTCGCCTTGGGCGAGGTGCCCGTGACCGGGATGCGGATGCAGGCGGAGCGGTTACGGGCCGAGTAGACCAGGTTGACCGGGGCCTCGAAGCCGGGGACCAGTCGGTGGTACGAGTTCACCGACGGGTTCGTGAAGGCCAGCAGCGACGGGGCGTGCTTGAGCAGGCCACCGATGTACCAGCGGGCCATGTCGGACAGGCCGCCGTAGCCCTTCTCGTCGTAGAACAGCGGGTCGCCGTTCGCCCAGAGCGACTGGTGCGAGTGCATGCCCGAGCCGTTGTCGCCGAAGATCGGCTTCGGCATGAACGTGACCGACTTGCCGGCCTCGAAGGCGACGTTCTTGATGACGTACTTGAACTTCATCAGGTCGTCGGCGGCCGCGAGCAGCGTGCTGAAGCGGTAGTTGATCTCCTGCTGGCCGGCGGTGCCCACCTCGTGGTGCGCGCGCTCGACGTCCAGGCCCACGGCACCCAGCGAGGCGACCATGTCGTCACGCAGGTCGGCGAACCGGTCGGACGGGGAGACGGGGAAGTAGCCGCCCTTGTAGCGGGTCTTGTAGCCGAGGTTGCCGCCCTCCTCCTCGCGCCCGGTGTTCCACACGGCCTCGACGGAGTCGATGCTGTAGAAGCTCTCGCTCGCCGACGTGGAGTAGCGCACGTCGTCGAAGATGTAGAACTCGGCCTCGGGGGCGAAGAACGCGGTGTCCGCGATGCCGGTGGAGGCGAGGTAGGCCTCAGCCTTGGCGGCGATGTTGCGCGGGTCGCGGGAGTACGGCTCGTCCGTGAACGGGTCCACGATCGAGAAGTTCATGACGAGCGTCTTGCGCTTGCGGAACGGGTCCACGAACGCCGTGGTGACGTCCGGCACGAGCTTCATGTCGGACTCGTGGATCGCCTGGAAACCACGGATCGACGAGCCATCGAACATCAGGCCGTCCGTGAAGGACGACGCAGAGAACTGCTCGGTCGGGATGTTGAAGTGCTGCATGATGCCCGGCAGGTCAATGAACCGGACATCGACGAACTCCACCCCCTCGTCGCGGGTGAAGGCGATCGCCTCCTCGGCGTTCTTGAACATCAATGCGCTCCTTGCTCGCTCGATGCCCGGGTTCGGGTCGTCCCGAACCTAGGGGCCAGGGGTTTCTCTGGCGTTACCGAATGTTTCCCCCGCGTTACACGGAACTCACGCCGGTGTAACCGCTCGGGGAGCGTGGGGTACGGCGCTCGGCAGCGTTTCCCAGACTGCCAGATGGGGGCCGCGGTGGCCCGACGGCGTCCGAGGGCCGGACGGGAAGCCCCGTGGCCCCCCACCGGCGCCGACACGACGAAGATCACAAGCCGAAGGGGCGCATCCCCGGAGGGAGGCGCCCCTGTGTCAGCGTGCTCAGCGTCCGCGCATCCCGCGGCGGTCGGGACGGGCGCGGAGCGGGTCGACGCCCTTCGGGATGGGCAGCCTGGCGCCGCCGAGGGCGCGGAGGCGCTTGCCGATCTCGGCCGCCTCCGGCTTCGTCAGCGTGGGCTTGAGCTTCTGCACGGTGCGCGCCACCTTCGTCAGCGTCACCTGCCCCTCGCCCTCGCCGCACTGCACGATCGTCACGGGGACGTTCGGCAGGACGCGGGCGACGCGACGGCGTTCGTCGTCGAGCAGCTTGGCGACGCGGTGCGCCGGGCCCTCCGAGACGAGCACGACGCCCGCGCGGCCGACGCCGCGGAAGACGAAGTCCTGGTTCTTGTTGAGGGCGACCGGCTCGTCCTCGAACGCCCAGCCGCCGCGCACGGTGCCCAGCGCGGCGCGGGTGGCGCCAGGCTGCCCCGCGATCTGCGTGTAGGCGGCCTTCTCGGCCTTGCGCGACAGCACGAACATCGCGGCGAGCGCGGCGAACGGCACACCCACGATCAGCGCGTACCAGGGCTGGCCGAAAACCAGGCCGATGGCCAGCGCGACCGCGACGACCCCGACGAAGGCGCCCAGCAACAGCCAGGTGACGGACGGGTCCTGCTTGCGCGTCATCTGGTAGACGGCCCACACCTGGTGGTACCAGCGCTGCTTGCGGGGCTTCTTGGTGCCTGCGGACGCGTCGGTGCGCGCGCCGGCTCCGGACGGGGTTCGGGCCATGACGTCAATCCTACGTTGGGTGACCGGCACGCCTCGCACGAGCGCTGCGGCCGGATCGGGCTGTGGAGGTGGGACCGCCCGGGGCGCGGTACGCCCCGGGCGATGCCGGGTCAGCGGGCGAGCAGGCTCGCCGCCTCCTGGCGGGAGGTCGTCGGCTCGGCGAGGTGGGCGAGCTCGGCGGGGATGGCGCGGCCGTGCTTGGTCATCGCCTGGCCCCACAGGCGGCCGGCGCGGTACGACGAGCGCACGAGCGGGCCGGCCATGACGCCGAGGAAGCCGATCTCCTCGGCCGCCTGCGAGAGCTCCACGAACTCCTCGGGGCGCACCCACCGGTCGACCGGGTGGTGGCGCAGCGACGGGCGTAGGTACTGGGTGATCGTGATGATGTCGCAGCCGGCGTCGTGCAGGTCCTGGAGGGCGACGAGCACCTCGTCGATGGTCTCGCCCATGCCGAGGATGAGGTTCGACTTCGTGACGAGGCCGGCGTCGCGGGCGCGGGTGAGGACCGACAGGGAGCGGTCGTACCGGAACGCCGGGCGGATCTGCTTGAAGATGCGCGGCACGGTCTCGACGTTGTGCGCGAGGACCTCGGGCCGGGAGTCGTTGACCTGGTCCAGCAGCTCGGGGATCGCGTTGAAGTCCGGGATGAGCAGCTCGACGCCGGTGCCCGGGTTCATCGCGTGGATCTGGCGCACGGTCTCGGCGTAGAGCCACGCGCCGCCGTCGGCCAGGTCGTCACGCGCGACGCCGGTGATGGTGCTGTACCGCAGGCCCATGGTCTTGACGGACTCCGCGACGCGGCGCGGCTCGTCGGCGTCGAAGTCGGCGGGCTTGCCGGTGTCGATCTGGCAGAAGTCGCACCGCCGGGTGCACTGGTCGCCGCCGATGAGGAAGGTCGCCTCGCGGTCCTCCCAGCACTCGAAGATGTTGGGACAGCCCGCTTCCTCGCAGACGGTGTGCAGTCCCTCGCTCTTGACGAGGCCCTTCATGTCCCGGTACTCCGGGCCCATCGTCGCCCGGGTCTTGATCCACTCGGGCTTCTTCTCGATCGGGGTGGCCGAGTTGCGCGCCTCGATACGCAGCATGCGACGGCCTTCGGGTGCGAGCGTCATGCGGTTCAGAGTACGGCAGCGGCCGTGGCCGTCGAGGGCGCCCGGACCGGCTCCGGCGTGGGGTTCGTCACCGTGAGCAGGGGAACAAGGCGGCGCTCGAGGGCGTTCGCCAGCAGCGGCCTGACCTCGTCGACCGTCACCTGGCGGTCGAGCTCCGCGCTGAGCGACGTGACGTCGGCGTCGTCGATCCCGCAGGGCACGATCTGCTCGAACGCGGCCAGGTCGGCATCGCAGTTGAGGGCGAGCCCGTGCATGGTGACGCCCTTCGCGACGCGGGCGCCGATCGCGCAGATCTTCCGTTCGCGGCGCGGCGCGGAGTGCCGCCCGACGGCGGTCGCGTCGGCGGCGACCCACACCCCGGAGCGGCCCTCGACGCGGATCGTCTCCACGCCGAGCTGCGTGCACACGTCCATCACGGCCTCCTCGAGGGTCCGGATGTACGCGACGACGTCGATCGGGCTGGCCAGCGAGACGATCGGGTACGCGACCACCTGCCCGGGCCCGTGCCACGTGATCTTGCCGCCGCGGTCGACGTCGACCACCTCGGTGCCGTCCGTCGGGTACTCGTCGCGGCGCGTGCGCCGGCCCGCCGTGTAGACGGACGCGTGCTCCAGCAGGAAGACCGTGCTCCCGCGCTCGCCGGTGCGCACCTCCTCGTGGGTGCGCCGCTGCAGGTCCCAGCCCTCGTGGTAGTCCACGTGGCCGGTCAGGTGCTCGATGTCCACGGACGCCACCCTACGCCGCCGGGTGGCGGGCCAGCGGCGGGGTCAGTGGCGGGTCAGGTGCCCGGCAGCCCGATCCAGGCCGCGAGGCTGCGGACGGTGTGGTCGAACAGCACGTCACGCAGACGGACCACCGTGTCGAACGTGCCGAAGACCTCGAAGCTCACCATCCCGTAGAGCGTCGCCCAGAGCGCGACGGCGCGGACGACGACGGCGTCCGGGACCCCGGGCATCATGGCCCGGACCGCCTCGAGGTCATCGGCGAGCGGCGCGGGGGCGGGCGGGCCGCCGTCGGGCAGGACGAGCCTGCCGGACGCCCACGCGTCCGAGAGGATGCGGCCGTACACCACCGCGTCGCGGGCCGCCGGGCCGACGGTGTCGTCCGGGGCGCGGTACCCCGGCACCGGGGAGCCGTGCAGGAGCGCGTATTCGTGCGGGTGGGCCAGGGCCCACGTCCGGACGGCGTGGCACACGGCGACCCAGCGGCCCGTGACGTCGTCCGGGTCGACGGCGGCGTCGGCCTGCTCCACGGCCTCGCCGACCGCGTCGTACCCGTCGATGATCAGCCGGGTCAGCAGGTCGTCCCGGCTGGGGAAGTAGCGGTACACCGCTGACGACACCATGCCCATCTCCCGCGCCACGGCGCGCAGCGACAAGCCGGCCGCGCCCGACGTCGCGAGCTGCCCCCGGGCGATGTCGACGATCTCCTGCGTCAGCTCCGCGCGGGCACGCCTGCGGGCGGTCTGGCTCGAGCTCATCGCGTCAGCCTACAAGAGCGGTGCCCAGATGCGAGAGCAGTGCTCTTGACATGGCGCGCCACGAGGAGAGAGCATTGCTCTCGAAAGGAAGCACCAGTCACGCGAGAGAGGTCGGCCATGAGCAAGCACGTCGTCGTCGGAGCAGGGCAGGTCGGGGCGCACGTCGCGCTGCGGCTCGCGGAGCAGGGGCACGAGGTGGTCCTCGTCAGCCGCTCGGGCTCCGGGCCGGACCACCCGGGGGTGCGGCGCGAGCGCGCCGACGCGTCCGACGGCGCGGCAGTCGCGGCCCTCGCGCGGGACGCGGACACCCTCTACAACTGCGTCAACCCGGCCTACCACCGCTGGCTCACCGACTGGCCCCCCGTCGCGGCCGGGCTGCTCGGCGCGGCGCAGACCACGGGCGCCGGCTACGTGATCCTCGGGAACCTGTACGTGTACGGGCCGCCGTCGGGCCCCATGGGCGAGGACCACGCGATCGCGCCGTCGAGCGCCAAGGCCGCCGTGCGGGCCCGGCTGTGGGAGGAGGCGCTCGCGGCCCACGAGGCCGGACGCGTCCGCGTCACCGAGCTGCGCCCGTCCGACTACTTCGGGCCCGGCTGCCGGGACCAGTCCCACCTGGGCGACCGTTTCGTGCCGCCGCTGCTCGCGGGGCGTCCGACCCGCCTCGCAGGCGATCCCGACCAGCCGCACTCGTGGTCCTACGTGCCCGACGTCGCCGCCGCCCTCGTCGCGGCGGGCACCGGCGACGACGCCTGGGGCCGGGCCTGGCACATCCCGACCGGTCCCGCCGTCACCTACCGGGCCATGGCGGAGCGGCTGTGCGAGATCGCAGGGGCGCCCACCCCGCGTGTGGGGTCGATCCCGGGCTGGCTCGTCGAGCTCGGGGGCCTCGCCTCGCCGATGATGCGCGAGCTGCGGCACGTCCGGTACCAGTTCGACCGGCCCTTCGTCCTGGACTCGGCCCGCTCGGAGGCGGCCCTCGGCCTCACGCCCACGCCGCTCGACGACGCCCTCGCGGCAACGATCGCCTGGTGGCGCGACCGCCTGTGACGTGGCGCGGCGGCCTGCCCCGCAGGGTCAGCGCGTCGGGAGAGGCTCCGCCGGGCAGCTCAGGAGGACGTCCTCCATGGCGTCGTGCTCCGGCTGCGTGACCCACAGGCCGTACTCGGCCTTCACCGCGACCTGCCGGGCGACGTACTGGCACCGGTAGGCCTGGTTGTCGGGGAGCCACTCGGACGCGTCCTTGGCGCCCTTGCCCATGTTGGCCGGGCCGTCGGACGCGAGGAGATTGAGCGGGTCGTTCGCGAACTGCACGCGCTTGTCGCGCTCCCAGTCCTGGGCGCCGGTCGTCCAGGAGTTCATGAGAGCGACGATGTGGTCGATCTGCACGTCACCGGACTCCTTGCCGCGGCGGAAGTCGATCGTCTCGCCTGTGTACGGGTCCTGAAGCGTGCCGGACGCGACCTCGCACGACGAACCGGACGAGTACGTGATGTCCTGCAGGTCGCGGGCGAGGATGTCGTTGCGGGTGTCGCAGCCGTTGTCGTCCGCGTCCTGCCAGGCGCTGCCGAAGTCGCGCTCCCGGTCGTAGCCGTCCTCTGTCACCGGCTCCTGCACGGGCAGGGTGTCGAGCGCGGCGAGGGCGGTGCCCTCCGCGCCGGTGGCGGGCGGCGCCTCGCTGCCGAGCGAGCGCGCAAAGATGTTGCCGCCAACGATCAGGACCGCGACGAGGACGAGGACGAACTGCAAGAGCTTGCGCTTGCCGACGCGGGTACGGGCCCGGCTCCCCGCCGGCTTCCGGCGCTTGCCGGCCGTGCGGTCCCTGCTGTCCGATGTGATCGTCAAGACCTTCTCGTCCCGTCTCAAGGTGACAAACGCGGTGTTGCGGCGCAATTGTGCCAGCGTGGCGGGAAGCGTCAAAGCCTCCACATACCGGGCACATCCTGGCACAGCCGGACAGGGATCCGGACCGGTCGGACAGCACGTCCGACGGCGGTCGAGGGCCCCCGCAGGGTGGTGCGCTCCGGCGTCGGGCACGATGGGCAGATGACATTGCGGATAGGCATCGTCGGGTACGGCGGAGCAGGACGGCAGATCCACGCGCGCCTCGCGCGGGAGGCGGGCATGACCGTGACCGCGGTCGTGACGCGCGACCCGGGGCGGCGCGTGCAGGCCGCCGGCGACTGGCCCGGCGCGCGGTTGCACAACGACCTCACGAGCCTGCTCGCCGACCCCGGCGCGTACGACGTCGTCGTCGTCGCCAGCCCGACCGGCAGCCACGCCGAGCATGCCGCCCAGGTGGCGGCCGCCGGGGTGCCGTTCGTGCTCGACAAGCCGATCGCCACCACGGCCGCGGACGCGCGCCGCGTCGTCGCCGTGGCGTCGTCGGCCGGCACGCCGTTCACGGTGTTCCACAACCGGCGCTGGGACCCCGAGCAGCTCACGCTGGCCGCGCTGCTGAAGAGCGGCGAGCTGGGCGACGTGCACACCTTCGAGCGGCACTGGGAACGCTGGCGGCCGCGCCCGCAGCAGCGCTGGAAGGAGAACGACCTGGCAGCCGGCGGCCTCCTGCTCGACCTCGGCCCGCACCTCGTCGACTCCGCGACGCAGCTGTTCGGCCCGGTGGAGTCCGTGTCCGCGGAGCTGCGGTCCCTGTCGACGCCCACCGAGGACGACGTCTTCATCGTGCTGCACCACGTCCCCGGCTGGGGTGGGGCGTCGTCCCGGCACGGCGTGGTGTCGCGGCTCTGGGCGGGTTCCCTGGTCGGGGCGCCCGGACCGCGCACGCGGGTCCTCGGCTCCGGCGGTGCATACGTGGTCACCACGTTCGAGGGCGACGCCTCGTCGTTCGAGGTGTTCGACGAGGACGCCCCCGACGGCACCCTCGGCTGGCTCACCCGGGGGCGCGAGCGCACGCCCGTGCCCGCCGCACCCGGCGAGCACGCCGACTTCTACCGCGCGGTCGAGGAGTGGCTCACCGGGGAGGGTCCCGTCCCCGTCGACCCCGCCGACGCCGTCCGCACCGCCGAGGTGCTCGACGCGGCCCGCGTCTCGGCCCGCGAGGGACGCACCATGCTGGTGTGAGGCTGGGCCCGGGTGTGAGGCCGGAAGTCCGCTTCGAGAAGGCGATCAGGTATCGGCATCGCCGCCGAGACGGAACGTGATCGCCTTCTCGAAGCGGACCCGGAGGCAGCACCGGGGAGGTGCCCGGCGGACCGGCGCGGCGATCCGGACGCAGCGCGACGGCGGACCGGGCCTGTGGATCATCCCGAGCGAGAACCGCTGCGGCGGGGTGGTATTGATCCGTGCAGCAGACCGACCCCGCGGCCCCGGCCGTGCCCCGCGCCCCGGCCGTCACCGCGGAGGTCGTGCGCGTCCTGATCCCCGCCGAGGCCCTCGCGCGCGACGCCCTCGTGCAGCGGCTGGACGCGCTCGCGGCCCTCGACCACCCGCACGTCGCGAGGGTCCTGGGGCTCACCTCGCACGGTGCGGGCGCGCTCGAGGTCCGCATCGCCCGGCCCGACGCCGCCGACCTGCCGACGGCGCTCGTCGCCCGCGCGTCGCTCACGCCGGCAGAGGCGTCGTGCGTGGTGGTCACGGTCGCGCAGGCGCTCGCGGTCCTGCACAGCGCCGGCCTGACGCAAGGCTCCGTCGACGCAGGCGACGTGCTGCTGCGGCCCGACGGCACGCCGTTCCTGCGTCCCCGCCTCGATCTGTCCGGCCCCGTGCCCACCGACCCGGGGACGTTCGCGGCCCAGGCCGCCGATGACGTGCGCTCGCTGGCGGCCATGGTCGCGGCGCTCCTGCCGCGCGGCACGGCGCCCGCCCTCGAGGCGGAGCTCGCGCGGGCTCTCGCCGCCGACCTGCGTGACCGGCCCGAGGCCGGCACTCTCGCGGCCCGCGTGCACGCGGCGGTGCCACCCGAGCCCGTCCGGGTGCCGGAGCCCGCCGCGCTGGTGTCGGCGGCGCTCACCGGACAGCAGCCCGTCGTCGCGCCCGGTCCGCCCGGGCGGCGGCGGGCCACCCTGCCGTTCGCGCACCCGCGTGGCGTGGCTGGTGCGCGGGAGGGCCGCGGGGGACGGGTTCGGACAGCCCTCGCCCGCACGGCGGGGTCGGTCGGCGCGGAAGGGCCAGCCGGTTTGGCAGGCCCGGCCGGATTGGCAGGCCCGGCCCGGCCGGCGGGGCCCCGGCGGGCCGGGGGCGGGCGGCCGCCGCAGGTCGGCCACATGCTCGTCGCAGTGGTGGTGGGCGTCGTGTCAGGGCTGGGTGCGGGGGCGATCGGCTCGATGACCCTGGCCGGCGCGGCCGGGCCGGCCCAGGCGGGGCCCGCGCCCGACGCAGCACGGCAGGGCGGGGCGTCGACCGACCCGGTGCTCGACCCGGCCGACCCCGAGACCGCAGCGGCAGTCCTGACCGCACGGCGGATGGCGCTCCTGGCCGGTGCGACGAGCGACCTGACCGCCGTCGACGCACCGGGCTCGGCCGCACTGGCGGCCGACGCGGCGCTCCTGGCGGACATGACCGCTTCCGGCACAACGATCGTCGGAGCGACGGCCGAGGTCATGTCCGCCCAGGGCGTCGGTCACTCCGAGCGGGACGGTACCGCGTCGCGCAGCCGGGACGGCGCTGAGACGCCCGGCGAGGTCGACGTCGTCGTGGGGTACGAGGTCGCCGCGCACACGCAGGTCGGCGCGGACGGCCGGGAGACCCGGGTGCCGGCGTCGGGCCCGCTGACGGCGACGCTGACGCTCGCCTGGACCGACGCGGGCTGGCGGGTGATCGCCGTCGGCTGAGCCGGAGGTGCAGCGCAGGGTGGGGGCCGAGGAACGAGGCACCCGCCCGCAGCGGAACCGCAGGCCCAGCCGACCAGCAACACCGGCTGAGCCGATGGTGCCTCAGCCCGCCGCGATCCTGCGGGCCGCCTCGTCCAGCGTCGGGTGCTGCCAGCGGAACCCGGCGTCGCGCAGTGCGGTGGGCTCGGCGCGCTGGGACGAGAGCAGACCTTCGGTGAACTGGCCGATCGCCACCCGCAGAGCGATCCGCGGCACCTGGAGCACTGCGGGCCGGTGCATGGCGCGGGCCAGCGCCCGGATCACCTGGGCGTTCGTCGCGAGGTCCGGGGCGACCGCGTTCACCGGCCCCGCGATCGGCCGCTCGATCGCGAACCGGATCGCGGCGAGCTCGTCGTGCAGCGTGATCCACGGCCACCACTGGCGCCCGGAGCCGAGCGGGCCGCCGAGTCCCAGCCGGATCAGGGGGAGGAGCCGCCCGAACGCGCCGCCGCGCGGGGCGAGCACGGTCCCGCTGCGCAGGTGCACGACCCGGATCCCCGCCTCGGCTGCCGGCGCGGTCGCCTCCTCCCAGGCGCGCACCACGCCCGCGAGGAAGTCGTCGCCGCGTGAGGACGCCTCCGTGAGGAGCTCGTCGCCGCGGTCGCCGTAGGCGCCGATGCCCGTGGGCTGCACCAGCACGCCCGGCGCGTCGAGGGTCGCGAGAGTGGTCGCGAGCAGGCCCGCCGTCGTGACGCGCGAGCGCAGGATCTCCCGCCGGTACGCGGACGTCCACCTGCGGTCACCGATCCCGGCGCCCGCGAGGTTCACCACGGCGGCAGCCCCCTCGAGGGCAGCGGGGGAGAGCTCGCCGACGGACGGGTCCCAGGGCACGTCGACCGTCGAGCCGGCAGGCTCCGCCCCGCGCGATCCCTGGAGGGGCGCGGTGGACGCGGGAGGGGCGCCCCGGCGTCGGCCACCCGGGCGGACCAGGCGGCGCACCCGGTACCCCCGCGCGACCAGGTCCGCGACCAGCGCGGACCCGATGAAACCATGCGAACCCGCCACGACCACGTCCATGCGGTCGACCCTAATGCCGGAGGCTCCCCGGTCCGTGACCGGGGAGCCTCCGTGCGTCGTGAGGCGGCTGTCAGACGCCGACCTCGGACTCGAAAGCGCCCTCCTCGATGCGGGCCTTGATGGCCGTGAGGAAGCGGGCGGCGTCGGCGCCGTCGACGAGGCGGTGGTCGTACGAGAGGAACAGGTACGCCATCGAGTGGATCGCGATGGTCTCCTCACCGTCCGCGCTCGTCACCACGACCGGCTTCTTCGTGATAGTGCCGGTGCCGAGGATCGCGACCTGGCCGCCCGGGACGATCGGCGTGTCGATGAGCGCGCCGCCGGAGCCGGTGTTCGTGATGGTGAACGTGCCGCCCGACAGCTCGTCCGGGCCTACCTTGTTGGCCCGCGTGCGGCCGGCGAGGTCCTGGATCTGGCGCGCGATGCCCGCCAGGTTCAGGTCGCCCGCGTTCTTGATGACCGGGACCACGAGGCCGCGCTCGGTGTCGACCGCGATGCCGACGTTCTCAAAGCCGTGGTAGGTGATCTCGCCCTTCTCGGGGTCGATGCTCGCGTTGACCTTCGGGTACGCCTTGAGCGCCTCGACGGCGGCCAGCGTGTAGAACGGCAGGAACGTGAGGTTTGCGCCCTCGCGCGCCTTGAATGCGTCCTTCGCCCTGGCGCGCAGCTTCGCCACCTTCGTGACGTCGACCTCGACCACCGTGGTGAGCTGTGCCTGCGTGTGCAGCGCCTCGACCATGCGCTCCGCGACGATCTTGCGCAGGCGCGACATCTTCTCGGTCGTGCCGCGCAGCGGCGAGACCTCGAGCTTCGTCGCGGGGGCCGACGCCGGGGCGGGTGCACCGCTCGCGGCGGGGGCGGGGGCCGCCTTCGCCTCGGCCGCCGCGAGGACGTCCTCCTTGCGGATGCGGCCGCCGACGCCCGTGCCCGTGAGGGTCGCGACGTCGATGCCCTTCTCCGCCGCCAGCTTGCGGACCAGCGGGGTCAGGTACGAGCCGGAGACGCGCTCCGCCACGTGGGCGGGGGCGGGGGCGGCGGGAGCGGGTGCCGGGGCGGCGGCCGGGGCCGGTGCGGGGGCCCGGGCAGGTGCGGGAGCCGGAGCCGCTACGGGCGCAGGCGCAGTGGCGACGGGCTCGGGGGCCGGGGCGGGCGCCGGGGCCTCCTGGACCGCCGGAGCCGGAGCGGCCGGGGCCGGAGCGGCGGCACCGGAGCCGATGACGGCGAGGACCGCGCCGACGGCGACGGTCTCGTCCTCGCCGACACGGATCTCCTGCAGGGTGCCGGCGACCGGCGACGGGATCTCGGTGTCGACCTTGTCGGTGGAGACCTCGAGCAGCGGCTCGTCCACGGCGACGTCGTCGCCGACGGACTTGAGCCAGCGTGTGACGGTGCCCTCGGTGACGGACTCGCCGAGCGCGGGGAGCTTGACCTCGGTACCGGAGCCGCCGGACGGCGCGGCAGCAGGGGCCTCGGCAGCGGGGGCCTCGGGGGTGGGCGCCGTCTCGGCGGCGGGCTCCTCGGCCGGGGCCGGGGTGGGGTCGGCCTCCGCGACGGCGGCCGCGGGCTCCGGCTGGGCGGGGGCGGCGGGCTCGGCCGGGGCGGCAGCGCCGCTGCCGATCACGGCCAGGGTCGCGCCGACCTCGACGGTCTCGTCCTCACCGACGAGAATCTGCTCGAGCACGCCCGCGAAGGGCGAAGGAATCTCGGTGTCGACCTTGTCGGTCGACACCTCGAGCAGCGGCTCGTCGACGGCGACGGTGTCTCCGACCTGCTTGAGCCAACGGGTGACAGTGCCCTCGGTGACGGACTCGCCGAGGGCCGGCAGCTGCACGTTCTCAGACATGACCTGTGGGGTCTCCTTTGTGGTTCGTGGTCAGTTGTGGGCGTGCAGAGGCTTGCCGGCCAGAGCCATGTGCGCCTCTCCGAGTGCCTCGTTCTGGGTGGGGTGTGCGTGGACGAGCGAGGCGACGTCCTCAGGGAACGCCTCCCAGCCCACGATCAGCTGGGCTTCGCCGATGAGCTCGCCCACGCGCGAGCCGATCAGGTGCATGCCGACGACGGGGCCGTCCTTGCGACGGACGAGCTTGGCGAAGCCCTGGGTGCCCAGGATCTTGCTCTTGCCGTTGCCGGCGAGGTTGTACTCGAGGGTCTCCACGGCGTCCGCGCCGTACAGCTCGGCAGCGCGCGCCTCGGTGACGCCGACGGAGGCGACCTCGGGCTCGCAGTACGTGACGCGCGGGATCGTGTTCTCGTCGAGCGGGGTGGGCGCGAGCCCGGCGATCGACTCCGCGACGAAGATGCCCTGGGCGAAGCCGCGGTGGGCGAGCTGCAGGCCGGGGACGATGTCGCCGACGGCCCACAGGTTGCCGCCGCCGGGGGTGGCGACGCCGGTCCGCAGGTGCTCGTCGGCGATGACGAAGCCGCGGTCCACGGTGACGCCCTGTGCCTCGAAGCCGAGGCCGGCGGTGCGGGGGCCGCGCCCGACGGCGACGAGCATGAGGTCGGCGTCGAACGTCTTGCCGGACTCGAGGGTCACGTGGACGCCCGAGTCGTCCTGCTTCACCTGTGCGAAGCGGTCGCCCAGCGAGAACCCGATGCCGCGCTTGCGGAACGCGCGCTCCAGGGCCTTCGACAGGGCGACGTCCTCGTTCGGGACGAGGTGGGGCAACGCCTCGACGATCTGCACGTCCGCGCCGAACGACTTCCACACGCTCGCGAACTCGACGCCGATCACGCCGCCGCCGAGCACGACGACGGAGCGCGGCACGCGGTCCAGGTGCAGGGCCTGGTCGGACGTGATGACGCGGCCGCCGATCTCGAGGCCGGGCAGCGACCGGGCGTACGAGCCGGTCGCCAGCACGACGTGCTTACCGGTGTACCGGGTGCCCGCGACCTCGACGGCGTCGGGCGCGACGAGCCTGCCGTGACCCTCGATCATCGTGACGTTGCGCGAGGCGACAAGACTCTGCAGCCCCTTGTACAGGCCGTCGACCACCGAGTCCTTGTAGGCGTTCACCCCGACCATGTCGATGCCGGTGAGCTGGGCGCGCACGCCGAAGCGCGAACCCTCGCGAGCCGCGTCCGCGATCTCCGCCGCGTGCAGCAGGGCCTTCGTCGGGATGCAGCCGCGGTGCAGGCAGGTGCCACCGAGCTTGCCCTCCTCGACGAGGGCCACGCTCAGGCCGAGCTGGCCCGCACGCAGCGCCGTGGCATAGCCGCCGCTCCCGCCGCCGAGCACCACGACGTCGAACGTCGTTGTACCGGCCGTTGCCGTCGTAGGCACTTGCGCAGCTCCTCGTCCTCGTCAGCGCATCTGTCGGTGCCGCACGGCAGCCGTCGCCGCGCAGACCACACGACATCTTGACACTTCGTACGCCCTCGCCCCAATCGCACGGGGGCTCGTTGCGGTGTGAGGAACAGGACAGCGGCGACGCGGAGTGACGAACGTCACGGCCTGCCGGATTCGTCCAGGAGCCTTGGGTACCCTCTGGGTCATGTCTCGCCCGTCCAGGTACTCGCTCGCGCGCTTCTTCCAGCGCCGCCCCGTCGACGCGGCGTCGCGCCGGGAACCCCAGCCGGCCGACGCGCGCCGCGAGACCGAGGCTCACCTGCGCGACTTCGTCATGACGCGGGTGGGTGTCGAGGCGTACGTCGAGCCGCCCAACGCGCAGATCTCGACGACGCTGCTGCTCATCGCGTCCACGGGGGAGTGGACGCGGCGCCGCGTGCCGGACGAGCGCAGCGCGTACGACCTCGGCGCTGCGCTCGGCGTGCCGGTCTACAACGTGCGGTTCACCGGCTACCCGCAGCGGATGCGGGACTGGACCAGCGCCCAGCGCAAGAAGGGCTGAGTCTCGGCCGCGTCATCCTGCCGAGACAGTCGCAGCAGCGTCTTCCCGCCGAGATGGTCGGACCGTCGGACGGACCGACTATCTCGGCAGCGACGATCCGCCGAGGTAGTCGGTCCGTCCGGACGGCGCGACTACTTCGCGGCCGTGGCCGCGGTGGCCTTCGCCTCGAGGAAGCCCAGCATCGTGCGCACGCCCACGCCGGTGCCGCCCTGCGGCGTGTAGCCGTGCGCACCCTTCTCGTTGTACGCCGGGCCGGCGACGTCCAGGTGCGCCCAGGGCGTCGAGCCGACGAACGACCGCAGGAACACGCCCGCGGCCAGCATGCCGCCCCAGCGCTCGCCCACGTTCGCGATGTCGGCCACCTTGGACTTCAGGCCCGCGGCCAGCTCCTCGGGGAGCGGCATCGGCCAGAACAGCTCGCCCGTCGCGTCGGCGGCGGCCTTGACGGCGTCGCGCACGTCCTCGGTGCCCATGACGGCCGAGACGCGGTTGCCGAGCGCGACCATCTGCGCGCCGGTCAGGGTGGCGATGTCGAGCACGACGTCGTGCCCGTCCTCGACCGCTGCGACGAGGCCGTCGGCCATGACGAGGCGGCCCTCGGCGTCGGTGTTGAGCACCTCGACCGTCTTGCCGCCGTAGATCGTGATGACGTCGCCCGGGCGCTGCGCGTTGCCGCCCGGCATGTTCTCAGCGATGCACAGGTAGCCGGTCACGGCGACGGGCAGGCCGAGGCGCGCGGCGGCAAGGACCGTGTGCAGCACGGCCGCGGCGCCCGCCATGTCGGACTTCATCGCGTCCATGCCGGCGGCCGGCTTGATCGAGATGCCGCCGGTGTCGAACGTGATGCCCTTGCCGACCAGCGCGATCTTCGAGACCGGCTTCGACGGGGTGTAGGCCACCTTCACGAGGCGCGGGCCGCGGACCGAGCCCTGGCCGACGGCGGTCAGGCCGCCGTAGCCGCCCGAGGCAAGCTGCTTCTCGTCCAGGACGGTCACCTTCACGCCTTTGACGTCCTTGGCCGCGGCCTTCGCCAGGTCGGCGAACGCCGCCGGGAAGAGGTCGTTCGGGGCGGTGTTCACCAGGTCGCGCACGCCGTGCACGGCGCCGGCGATCACGGCGGCACGGTCCACGGCGGCCTTCGCGCGCGCGGACTTCGTCAGGGGGGTCACCACCTCGAGCGCCGCGACCGGCGCCTTCGGGCCCTTCGTCGCGTCGCCGTTCTTGGCGCTGCGGTACCGGTTGTACGCGTAGGCGCCGAGCAGCGCGCCCTCCACGACGGCGGCCAGCTCGTCCTCGTCCGACGCCGGCAGCGCGACGACTGCCGAGTCCAGGCCGGCGAGCTCGCGGGCGGCGGCGCCGGCCGCGCGGCGCAGCGTCTCGGGCGCGAACGTCCCGTCCTGGCCGCGCTCGCCCAGACCGGTCAGGACCAGCACGTCGGCCTTGAGGCGCGGGCCGGCGGGCAGCTTGCGCACCTCGTCGCGCGCGCCGGAGATACCGAGCTGGGGCGCCAGGGTCTCGAGCTCCGTCGCCAGGTCGGCGGGCAGCTGATCGGCGACGACGGCCACGCCGTCGGACGTCTGGGCCGTCGCGACCACGAGCACGTCGGCCCGGACGCTGGTGGGATTCTTGCTGGAGAGGGTCACTTCCGTCACGAGGCCGATGCTATCCCGCAGCACCCGTCGCGCCCCCCGATTCAGGGCCCGACCGGCCGTGCCGGTAGTCTGCCTGCGTGGTCCTTCCCCTCCTCCTGCTCGTGGTCGCGCTCTGCGTGGTCCTCGCCGGGTGGGCCGGCTGGTTCGTGGCGCGGGACCGCGCCGTGATCCTCCGCCAGCTCTGGGGCGGGGCCGTGATCGAGGGCCTGCTGATCGTGCAGGGCGTGGTGCAGGGCGTGATCGGCGCCAGCGGTGACGGCCCGGCCGACCCCCTGCTGTTCTGGGGCTACTTCGCGACGGCGCTGGTGATCCTGCCGTTCGCGGCTGCGTGGGCGTTCGCCGAGCGGACGCGATGGAGCTCGGTCGTGCTCCTCGTCGCGGCACTGACCGTCGCCTTCCTGGAGTGGCGGCTCTGGCAGATCTGGGCGGGAGCGTGACGGTGTTGGCGATGGCAGGAACGGCTGGACGGACGGGGCGCGGCTTCGGGCGCGTGCTCGTCTCGGTGTACGGGATACTCGCGTTCGCCGCGACGGGCCGGTCCACGTACGAGCTCGCGACCAAGTTCACCGAGGCGCCCGTCGCCTACTCGCTGTCGACGCTCGCCGCGCTCGTCTACATCCTCGCCACCGTGGCGCTCGCCCTCGGCGGGCGCCGCCCCGGCTGGCGCGGCATCGCCTGGGCGGCCGTCGGGGTCGAGGCGGCCGGCGTGCTGACCGTCGGCACCCTCTCCCTGCTGGACACAGGTGTGTTCGGCGAGTCCACCGTGTGGTCCGGGTACGGTCAGGGGTACGGCTACGTCCCCCTCGTCCTACCCTTCGTTGGCCTGTGGTGGCTGTGGCACACGCGCCCCCCGAGCACGCCCCGGCTCCCCGATGCGACGGAGGTCCCTGCATGAGCCTGCTCTACTCGCTGCTGTTCAACGGCGTCTTCCGGCGCATGGATCCCGAGCGCGCGCACGAGCTGGCCTTCGGCCTGATCGAGCGCGCGGGTTCGGTGCCCGTGCTCCGGGACGTGGTCCAGGGCGGGCTCGCGCCGTACCTGGGCCGCGGCATCGGCGGACCGGGGAGCGTGCGGGTGTTCGGGCGGGTCGTGCCGGCGCCGTTCGGCCTGGCGGGTGGCTTCGACAAGAACGCCCGCGCCGTGCGGGGGCTGACGATGCTCGGCTTCGGCTTCGTCGAGATCGGCACCGTCACGGCGCACTCGCAGCCGGGCAACGACATGCCGCGCATGTGGCGCGAGCTCGACCTGCGCGGCATCCGTAACCGCATGGGCTTCAACAACGAGGGTGCTGCCGCGGCTGCGGAGCGCCTGCGAGCGCTGCGGTCCACGAAGGCCGGGCGCGCAATCGTTGTCGGCGCGAACATCGGCAAGACGAAGGTCACGCCCGCCGCCGAGGCGGCCGTTGACTACGCCACGTCCGCCCGGCTCCTCGCCCCCTGGGCCGACTACCTCGTCGTCAACGTCTCGTCCCCGAACACGCCCGGCCTGCGCGACCTGCAGGCCACCGAGTCGCTGCGGCCCATCCTCGAGGCCGTGCGCGCCGCGGCGGACGAGGCCACGCGCGTCGGCTCCGGCGGGCGCCGCGTCCCGCTCCTGGTCAAGATCGCGCCCGACCTCGCGGACGACGACGTCGACGCCGTCGCCGACCTCGCCCGTGAGCTGCGCCTCGACGGCGTCGTCGCCGTCAACACCACCATCGGGCACGACCGCGGGCCCGGCGGCCTGTCCGGCCCGGCGCTGCGCACGCGCGGCCTGCAGGTCGTCTCCCGCCTGCGCAAGCGCCTCGGCGAGGGTCCGGTCATCATCGGTGTCGGCGGCATCACGACCGCCGACGACGTCCGCGCCTACCTGCGCGCCGGAGCCGACCTCACCCAGGGGTACACGTCGTTCGTCTACGAGGGGCCGCTCTGGGCGTCGCGCATCAACCGTGCGCTCACCCGCTCGGCGGGCTCCGCAGCCAGCGGGAGGCACGAGTGATCCGGCCGCAGTGGGAGTGGGCCTTGGACGACGCCGAGGGGCGCCGCCTGACCGAGCCCGTCACCCCGGTGTTCACCACCCAGTACGACGCCGAGCTGTGGCTCGGCGAGCACTGGCGCTCGCTCGCAGGCGCCGGAGCGGTGGTGGCCAGCCTCCTGCACGACGGCAACCAGGCGACCCCCTCGGTGGAGCTCCGGACGCCGTAGGCCGGTGCCGCTCAGTCGCGGAGCGTCCTCTTGAAGAACGTCGCCGAGTCCTCGTAGCCCAGCGCTCGGTAGAAGTCGCCGGCGCGGCGGCTCGCCAGCGAGACGTAGGCCGCGCCGCGCTCCGCCGCCCAGGCCTCCGCGCCCGCCATGAGCGCGGCGCCGGCGCCGCGGCGCCGGTGGCTCTCGGCGACCATCACCTCCTCCACCCAGCACACCGGCCCGTTCGCGAGGAACGTCCCGTGCACGTGTGCCAGCAGGTAGCCGACCATCTGGGGGCCGTCGCCCGCGACGAGGAGGTGAGCTCCGGCGTCGGGCAGGAGGGTCGCGAAGGTGGCCTCGAAGGCGGGCCGCTCCGGGCGGAAGCTGGTGGCGAAGTCACGGGCGAGCGGCCACACCGCGTCGACGTCGCCCGCGACGGCGGGCCGGATCAGCAGGCTCATGCGCCGCACCCTACGCCGAGCCGGTGACGGGTCAGATGTCGAGGGAAGCGCTCGCGGCGACGGCGGCGTCGACCGCCTGGCGGTCGTCCGGGTCCAGCGCGTCGAGCGCACCGGGTTCCGCCACGGCCGCGGCCAGCGCGTCCTGCGCGGCTCGGGCGGCGGCCGCGTCCTCGAGCCGCACCGCCAGCTCCGCCAGGTACGCGAGCGCGGGGGCCCGCTCCGCGAGCGGCGCGTCGGGCGCGCGGTCGAGCGCTCCCGCCAGGATCTTGCGGGCCTGCGTCTCGTCGCCGTGCGAGTCGGCGAGGACCACCGCGCTGTCGAGCGCGCGGATCACGCGCCCCTCGCCCGACGGCGCCCACGACGTGGTGGCGCCCTCGCCGGCGGCGACCGGGACGTCGTCGGCCAGGTCGGGGGCGCGGCTGACCCGCACCCAGTTGCCCGCCGGGTCCACCAGGCTGAACCCGGACAGCCCGGCGTTGTCGGAGCGGCGCCGGGGCCGCGTGATGCGCGGGACGCCCGACAGCGGCAGGCGTCCGTACCGCGCCCGCAGGCCGTCCGCGAAGAGCTCGTGCAGCGGCGCGGTGTCCGCGACGGCGATCGCGCACGTCGAGTGGTTCTGGTCCCGGTCCCAGCCCGGCATGCCGTAGTAGTGCAGCTCGACGCCGCCGCGCTTGAGGGCCACGTACGGGTTGGGACGCGTCTGCCGGTACACGACCTCGAGCCCGAGATCGGTCCAGAAGGCCACCAGCTCGTCGACGTCGCCGCAGGGCAGCATGGGGATCATCCGGGCGGTCGCGGTGACGTCGTCGGCGGGGCTGCCCATGAAGGTCACCCTACCGACGGCGGCGGGAGCGCGCGCCGGTGTTACCGTCGCAAGGTGCCCGAGCTCGTCTACCCGACCGTCCGGCTGCGCGGCTCCTGGCTCGAGGCGTTCGCGGAGTGGGAGCCCGGCGCGCACCTGGACGGTGCCGGGCTGCGGGCAGGTGACGACGTCCTGACGGAGCCCGGTTTCGCGGCCTGGGTGGACCGCCTGCGGGGCGCCGCCGGACCCTCGGGCGCCGCCGGCGACGACTCGCCCGTCACCTACTGGTGGGTCGCGGAGGGCAGCACATACCTCGGCGCGGTCGAGCTGCGCCACCACCTGGACGCGTTCCTCCTCGACGCGGGAGGGCACGTCGGGTACAGCGTGCGTCCGTCTGCCCGACGCCGCGGCGTCGCGACCTGGGCGCTCGGCGCCGTGCTCGACGAGGCGAGGTCCCGTGGCATGCACCGGGTGCTCGTGACCTGCGCGGCCCGCAACACCGGTTCGGCGCGTGCGATCGAGCACAACGGGGGCGTCCTGGAGGACGTGCGGCGCACGGCGGTGGGCAGGGTGCGGCGGTACTGGATCGAGCAGCCCTGACGCGGACGCGCCAGGGCGCCGGCCCGGCGGCCCCGCTCAGCCGCCGACCCGCTCCCACGCCCGCGCGAGCCGCGGCACCGCGAGCGCCAGCTCGTCGGGCGTGCGCGTGTAGGTGAGGCGGAACCGGTCGCGCGCGGAGCCGTCGGGGGTAAAGACGGGACCAGCGTTGACGAGCACGCCTTCCGCGGCGGCGGCAGCGGCGAACGCCTGGGCAACGGGCCGGCGGAGGCCGACCCACAGGCACAGCCCGCCCGGGGGCGCCTCGACCTGCCAGACGGGCACCGCCTCGCGCAGGAGGCCGACGATCAGGTCCCGCCGCTCTCGCAGTCCGGCGAGCCGGCCGGGCAGCACCTCGGCGCGGCGGCCGAGGAGCTCGACGACGGCGAGCTGGTCCAGCACGGCCGTCGAGATGTCCATCGACTGCCGTGTGCGGGCGAGCCGTTCCACGACCTGCGGGTCGGCGCGGACCCAGCCGATCCGCAGCCCGCCCCAGAAGGTCTTGGACGCCGACCCCACGCTCACGAGGTGCGGCGACGTCCCGTCGCCCGCGAACGGCCCGGTCACGGCTGAGCCCGGGTCGAGAGCGAGCTCGGTCAGCGTCTCGTCGCCCACCACCGTCACGCCGTAGCGGTCGGCGAGCGCGCGCACGGCGGCGCGCGCCTCGCCGTCGAGGGAGCTGCCGGTCGGGTTGTGGAAGTCGGGCACCAGGTAGACGAGCCGCGGCCGGGTCTGCCGCACCGCCGACTCGAGCTGCTCGACGTCGCCCGCCCGGAAGCCCACGAGCCGGGCACCTGCCTGCCGCAGCGACTCCATCGCGTGGTAATACGTGGGCGACTCCACCACCGCCGGGCCACGCGGCCCCACGAACGTCTGGGCCAGCAGCGTGATGGCCTGCTGCGCGCCGGTGGTGACGAGGATCTGGTCGGCCGTGGTCGGCATGCCTCGCTCGCGGTACCGCGCGGCGACCGCCTCGCGCAGCGGCTCGATCCCGTGGTGCGCGTACCCACCGGTGCCCAGGTACGCGGGCAGGGCCTCGAGCGCCCTCGCGAACGCGTCGTACAGCGCGGGCGGTGCCGCCGGGGTGGCCTGCGCCAGGTCCAGCAGAACGTCTTCCCGCGGTCCGACGGCGGACGCTCGCCCGGGTGCACCGGCCCGCCCCTCGGGGGGCTCCGCCCGGCCCAGGCCGGGGTGCTCGTCCGGCGACGCGCTCTGCAGGGGCGAGCGACCGGCGTCGGGCAGCGGGTCCGCCATGCCCGGCAGGTGCGGGCCCGGACCGGGTCCGAACGGGTCGAGGGCGGGCGCGTCGCCTGCGACGGGGCGGGCGAGCGGCGGGCGCCCGCCGCTGCGCGGGAGGACCGCGACGGTGCCGGAGCCGACCCGGCTCACCGCGAAGCCGAGCTCGCGCAGCCGCCCGTACGCGGCGGCGGTCGTGGTGCGCGAGACGTCGAGCGCCGCCGCGAGCTCGCGCTCGCTCGGCAGACGCGTGAGCGGCGCGAGCGTGCCCGCCAGGACGGCGGCGCGCAGCGCGTCGGCCAGCGCGAGGTAGGCGGGCCCACCGGCGTGCCACTCGCCGAGCAGGCGGGCCGCTCCGGCCGGGGAGAGGTGGCGCAGCACCTGGGGGGCGACGGACACGGAGGAGGCCATGGGGCCACTGTGCGCGAATTGGCTATAGATGGCAAGGCCAATGCTGGGTGATGGTAGGCGGCATGACCGAGACCCTCGCTCCCGTCGCTGCTCCAGCCGCCGAGCCCGCTGTGACCGTGCCGGCGTCGGCCCCGCGCCCGGCAGCGCCCGCGGACCCGTTCGCCGGCCGTGCCGCCGCGATCGAGCGCGGGCTCGCAGGCATGGTGCCCCCGGCCGCTGGGCGCGGGCTCCTGGACGGACGCGGGCCCGCCGCGCCGGCCGTCGCGATGTCACCGGCTCGCCGCGGGGTCCAGCTCCCGCTCGGCCTGCTGGGGTACGCCGTGTCCACCGCGATGCTCCTGCACTCGGGCTACGGCGGCATGCCGTGGGACGTGCTGCACCAGGGCCTGGTGCGCTCGTCGGGCCTGTCGTTCGGCACGGTGATCGCGGCGGTGTCGGTCCTCGTGCTGGCCGTCTGGATCCCGCTGCGCCAGCGGCCGGGCATCGGCACCCTCGCGAACGTCGTGGTGATCAGCCTCGCGATCGACCCGGCGCTCCTCGTCCTCGGGCGGCTCGTGCCGGACCCGGGCGTCGCGGCGTCCGTGGCGCTCGCGGTCGGCGGCGTGGTGCTCAACGGCGTGGCCACCGCTGCGTACATCGGCGTGCGCCTCGGGCCGGGGCCGCGGGACGGCCTGATGACCGGTCTCGTGGCGCGCACCGGGTGGTCCGTGCGGCTCGTCAAGACGGGGATCGAGGTGTCCGTGGTGGTCTCGGGCGCCCTCCTCGGCGGCACGCTGGGCTGGGCCACCGTCGCCTACGCGCTCGGTGTCGGCCCGGTGGTGCAGCTCGCCGCCCGGTGGCTGGCTCCGTCGGGCCTGGCGGCGCGCCGCTGACCCCCGGTCGATTCGATTCGAACGTATGTCATAGGGTGTGGCTTATGCCCAACTACCGATACCTCGGCAACAGCGGCCTCAAGATCTCCGAGATCACGTACGGCAACTGGCTCACGCACGGCTCGCAGGTGGAGAACGACGTCGCGACGGCGTGCGTCCGTGCCGCCCTCGACGCCGGCATCACCTCGTTCGACACCGCGGACGTCTACGCGAACACCAAGGCCGAGCAGGTGCTCGGCGACGCGCTGAAGGGCGAGCGCCGTGAGTCGCTCGAGATCTTCACGAAGGTCTACTGGCCCACGGGTCCGGCCGGCCCCAACGACTCGGGCCTGTCGCGCAAGCACATCATGGAGTCGATCAACGGCTCGCTCACCCGCCTCGGCACCGACTACGTGGACCTCTACCAGGCCCACCGGTTCGACACCGAGACCCCGCTCGAGGAGACGATGCAGGCGTTCGCCGACGTCGTCCGCCAGGGCAAGGCCCTCTACATCGGCGTCAGCGAGTGGACCGCGGACCAGATCCGCCAGGGCCACGCGCTCGCCAAGCAGCTCGGCTTCCAGCTCATCTCGTCTCAGCCGCAGTATTCGATGCTGTGGCGCGTGATCGAGGACGAGGTCGTCCCGGCCTCGGAGGAGCTCGGCGTCTCGCAGATCGTCTGGTCGCCGATGGCGCAGGGCGTGCTGTCCGGCAAGTACCTGCCGGGTCAGCCGGTGCCGGAGGGCTCGCGCGCGACCGACCCCACGGGCGCCCGCATGATCGGCCGCTTCATGACCGACGAGGTCCTCACCGCGGTGCAGAAGCTCAAGCCGGTGGCCGACGAGCTGGAGCTCACCATGGCCCAGCTCTCCGTCGCGTGGGTCCTGCAGAACGACAACGTCGCCGCCGCGCTCGTCGGCGCCTCGCGCCCGGAGCAGGTCGCGGAGAACGTCAAGGCAGCGGGCGTGGTCATCCCGGTCCACCTCATGAAGCAGATCGACGACGCCCTCGGCGACGTCGTCGTGCGCGACCCGGCCAAGACGGCCGAGAACTCGCCGGCCACGCGCCCGAGCTGACGGACCACTCCGCAGCGGCCCCGGCCGCTCGAGGTATGGAAAGGGCGGGAATCCGAGCTCGGATTCCCGCCCTCTCCATATCCACCGCGGTGCTGCGGTACTACTCGCGCGGTTCTCAGACGGGGTACTCGCCGTGCTTCTTGCTCATCGCGCGCGGCAGGCGCGACCGGCGGATCTGGTAGGCGCGCGTCACGGCGTACATCATCGTGCCGCCGGGCACCTCGCCGAACTTCGCGAGCAGGCGCTTCTTCAGCGTCCGCCACAGCAGCACGGCGTCGATGAGCGTGAGGCCCAGGTAGCCGTACAGGCCGAGCAGCACGAGGACGCCGATCTCGGGCCGCGACTGCGTGAAGAACGTCGCGAACAGGAACACGAACGCGATCGGCAGGAAGAACTCGCCGAGGTTCCAGCGTGCGTCCACGTAGTCGCGCACGTACCGGCGCAGCGGACCTTTGTCCTTCACGGGCATGTGCTTCTCGTCACCGGTCTGCATGGCCTGGTAGGTCCGCTCGCGGTCGATGCGGCGCTGCTCCCGTGCGGCCTTCGCGGCGGCCTTGCGGTCGGTCGGCACCAGGGGTCGCTTGTTCGCGGCCTCGGCCTCCTTGCGCTTCGGCGTGGGCCGTCCCTTGCCCGACGCCGCACCGGCCGTCTCGGACGAAGAGGTCACCTGGTCGGGGGTCACGCCGGGGGAGGTCACACCGGCCGGGGAGTCCGTCTTGCTACGGGAGAACACCACTCGATTCTAGTCGCACGCCGGCGGACCTCCGCCGTCGGAGCGCGGAGGTAGCGTTGAGCGGGTGACCAACGAAACCCAGGTGGGCGTGCTCCGGGAGCGCGTAGCCCAGATCTTCCCCGCGCTGCAGTCCGACCTCGAGGCGCTCGTGCGCATCCCGAGCGTGTCGGCGGCGGCGTTCGACCAGGCGCACGTGGCCGCCGGCGCGCAAGCTGTGGCCGAGCTCCTCGCGGGCGCGGGCCTGCCCGAGGTGCAGGTGCTGCGCGCGAACAAGCCGGACGGCACGCCGGGTGCGCCCGCCGTCGTGGCACGCCGGCCCGCCCCTGAGGGCGCCCCGACCGTGCTGCTGTACGCGCACCTCGACGTGCAGCCGCCGGGCGACCCGGCGGCGTGGAACACCGACCCGTTCACCCCGACGCAGGTGGGGGAGCGGCTCTACGGTCGCGGCGCGGCGGACGACAAGGCCGGCATCGTCGCGCACCTCGGCGCGCTGCGCGTGCTCGGTGACGAGCTCGGCTGCGGCGTGACCGTCTTCGTGGAGGGGGAGGAGGAGGACGGTTCGCCGTCGTTCCGCGCGTTCCTCGAGGAGTACCGCGACCTGCTCGCCGCCGACGTCATCGTCGTGGCCGACTCCACCAACTGGAAGATCGGCGTGCCCGCGCTGACGACGTCGCTGCGTGGCCTCGTCGACGGGTACGTCGAGGTGGAGGTCCTGGAGCACGCGGTGCACTCGGGCATGTTCGGCGGCGCTGTGCTGGACGCGTACACGGTGCTCGCGCGGCTGGTCGCCACGCTGCACGACGATGGCGGGGACGTCGCGGTGGCGGGCCTGGTCACGGCGCCCGAGCCGCTCGTCGACTACGCGGAGGACGCGCTCCGGGCGGACTCGTCGCTGCTCGACGGCGTGGCCCTGGTCGGTACCGGATCGATCGCCGGCCGCCTGTGGTCGAAGCCGGCGCTGGCCGTGATCGGGATCGACGCGACGCCGACGGCGCAGGCGTCGAACACGATCACTCCCCGAGCGAAGGCGAAGCTGTCGATGCGCCTCGCGCCGGGTCAGGACCCAGCGGCTGCCGCCGAGGCGCTCGGGGAGCACCTGGTGAAGAACGCGCCGTTCGGTGCCCGCGTCACCTGGACCACCAAGGAGACGGGCAAGGCGTTCCTCGCGCCCGGCGACTCGGCCGCGATGGCGGCGGCCCGCTGGGCCTTCGCGACGGCATGGGGCACCGACCCGGTCGACATCGGTGTGGGCGGGTCCATCCCCTTCATCGCGGACCTGCTCGAGGTCTTCCCCGACGCGGCGATCCTGGTCACGGGCGTCGAAGACCCGGACTCACGGGCGCACGGTGCCAACGAGTCGGTGCACCTGGGTGAGCTGCAGAAGGTGGTCCTGGCGGAGGCGCTGCTGCTGAGCAGGGTCGCCCAGGGCCTCTGACCCTCCCGACAAGAATCGCCGGCCGAGGTAGTAGGTCCGTCGGACGCAACAACTACCTCCGCGGAGATCCCTGGCCGAGGTAGTAGGTCCGTCGGACGGACCTACTACCTCGGCGGGAATCGCGCGTAGAGCTTCAGGCGGTCGTCACGCGTCCGCCCGCTCCTCCGGACGCGGGGCGACGTCGAGCACCCGGGCCCAGGACGCGACGTCCTCGGGCAGCTCGGGGCTCGTGAGAGCCGGGTCGTACGCCGCGATGACGTCCGGTGCCGGGATGCGATTGCCGTTCCGGTCCAGGAACCGGCCGGCGACGACACCGCGCGCGCAGAGCGCTCCCTTGCACGTGAAGACCTGCTCGATGTAGACGCACCGCTCGTCCCAGCCGAGCATCCGCGACGTGATCTCGAACCGCTCGAACGGCTGCAGCGAGCGGCGGTACTTCATGGTCGACGCGGCGACCACGGGATACCAGTCGTGCTTCTTCGCGGCCTCGAACGCGCCGGCGTCCGCCATGAGGTTGCTCCGTGCGACGTCCATCATCTGCAGGTACGAGCCGTTGTTGACGTGCCCGTAGAGGTCCAGGTCCTGGGGCCATACCCGCATGCGGGTGACGGACGGCTCGAGGATCCCCCGGCCGGGGACGCGCCGGCGCGGCACGAGCGCGGCCCACGTGAGCTGCAGCATGCGAGTCATGTGACGCAGGTTATACCGCGCACGGGCGGTATCGGATACCTCGCTTCCCGCGTAGGCGGGCTAGGTCCCGTACGCGATCGAGCGCGCGACGGACTTGGCCACCCCGGGCGACTCCAGGCGCCCGACGAGGTGGAGCGCCATGTCGATCCCTGCCGACACGCCGGCGGAGGTCAGGACGTCGCCGTCGTCCACGAACCGCGCCTCGGTGTCGACGAGGATGCTGGGGTCGAGCTCGGCGAGCTCGTCGTAGTGGTCGTGGTGCGTCGTGGCCGGCCGGCCCGCGAGGAGCCCCGCGGCCGCGAGCACCAGCGCGCCGGTGCACACGCTGGCCAGGAGGGGCGTCTGCGCGCGCATCGCGCGCAGCCACTCGAGATGCCCGGGTTCGGTGATGAGGGTCCGCGTACCGATCCCGCCCGGGTAGACGAGCAGGTGCAGCGGCCCGACGTCGTCCGCCGAGCGCGCGGGCACGAGCCGCATGCCCCTGGCGAGCCGCACGCCGGACCCGTCCCAGGAGAAGGTGTCCACCTGCGGGCGCAGCTCGGAGTGCTCGCTCCAGGCGGCGAGCACCTCGAACGGGCCGACGACGTCCAGCTCCTCCGCGCCGTCGAAGACGAAGATGCCGATCCGCAGGCCGCCGTTGCCGGTCATCGCGCGCCGGTCAGATTCCCGGGAGGGCCAGCATCTGGTCGAGTGCGACGCGCGCCCAGTGCGCGTCGTCGGGATCCACGACGATCCGGTTCACCACTCGACCGGCGACGAGCGACTCCATCGCCCACACCAGGTGCGGCAGGTCGATGCGGTTCATGGTGGAGCAGAAGCACACCGTCGAGTCGAGGTAGTGCACGTTCTGGTCCGGGTGCTCGCGCGCGACCCGGCGGACGAGGTTGAGCTCCGTGCCGATGGCCCACGATGAGCCGGGCTCGGCCGCGTCGAGCATCTTGATGATGTACTCCGTGGAGCCCACGTAGTCGGCGGCCGTGACGACCTCGTGCTTGCACTCGGGGTGCACCAGCACGTTGACGTCCGGGACGGCGGCGCGGATGTCGTGGACGTTCTGGACGGAGAACCTGCCGTGCACCGAGCAGTGGCCACGCCACAGGATCACGCGGGCGTCGCGCAGCTCGGCGTCCGTGAGGCCGCCGTTCGGCTTGCGCGGGTCGAAGACGACGCACGCCTCCAGGGGCAGCCCGAGCTTCAGCACGGCCGTGTTGCGGCCGAGGTGCTGGTCGGGCATGAAGAGCACCTTGCCGGTGCCGTCCACCCCGCCCACCTGGTCGAACGCCCAGCGCAGCGCGACCTCCGCGTTGGAGGACGTGCACACGGTGCCGCCGTGGCGGCCGGTGAACGCCTTGATCGCGGCGGACGAGTTCATGTACGTGACCGGGATCGTGTCGCCGGCGATGCCCAGGTCCTCCAGGACCGCCCAGGCCTCGTCGACCTGGTGGATCGCCGCCATGTCGGCCATCGAGCAGCCGGCCGCGAGGTCCGGCAGCACGACCTGCTGCGCGTCCGAGGTGAGGATGTCCGCGCTCTCGGCCATGAAGTGCACGCCGCAGAACAGGATGAACTCCGCCTCGGGGCGGGCGGCCGCCTCGCGGGCGAGCTTGAACGAGTCGCCCGTCACGTCGGCGAAGTCGATGACCTCGTCGCGCTGGTAGTGGTGGCCCAGCACGAACGCCCGGTCGCCCAGGGCGGCGCGAGCCGCGCGAGCCCGTTCCACGAGATCCGGGTCGCTGGGCGCGGGCAGCTCGCCCGCGCACTCGACGCCACGCTCGGACGCGAGGTCCCGCCCTTGCCCGAGGAGCAGCAACGACGACGGCGACGGCTCGGTGAAGTTGGCCAGAAGCGTGCTCACGGCACCATGGTGACACACGGCGCCCACATGATCCCCGGGTCTAGGGTCGGTTCGTGCACGTGCTGCTCCTGGCCACCGACGAGACCGCGGCGAGGTCTCTCGCGGCAGCGTGGGCGGACGCGGCCCCGCACACGACCTGCGAGGTGCGCGCCGTCGGCGGGCCCGTGCCGGGCGTCCCGGCGGCGCCGGCACCCGGTCCGGCCGGCGCGTCGGGCGGCGGCGTCCTGGTCGCCGGCGCGAGGCTCCCCGTCGGCGGACCGGCCGCTGCCGGACCCGTTCCGGCGGAGCCTGGCCTCGCGGCCGCGGCCGCACGTGCCGACCTCGTGGTGGTCGCCGTCGACGTGCTGGACGTGACCACCCTGCACGAGGGACCGGTGCCCGAGGCGGCGCGTGCCGCCGCACCGCACGCGGTGCCCGTCGTCGTGCTGGCCGGGCGCAGCGAGGTGGGTCGCCGCGAGTGGTCCGCGGCGGGGCTGAGCGGCGTCCACGAGATCGGTGACGGCGACCTCGGCCGGCCCGCACGGGTGGCGCGCGTGGCGCGCACGTGGACCCCGGGGTGGCAGGCGTGACGTGGGTCACGGACCTGCGCCCGCGCCCGGCGTACTATCGGGAACAGAGCGCTGGGCGGCGGTGTTTGCAAGGTCTGCGAGACGACCGTCCCGGCCGCAGCGCCGGACACGTGCCAGATCAGGAGATGACATGACCGAGACCACTTCCGACGTCACCACGCACGGCGTCGTCCTCACCGACTTCGCCGCGAACAAGGTGCGCAGCCTCCTCGAGCAGGAAGGCAGGGACGACCTGCGCCTCCGCGTGGCGGTGCAGCCTGGCGGCTGCTCGGGCTTGATCTACCAGCTCTACTTCGACGAGCGCGTTCTCGAGGGTGACGCGCTGCGCGACTACGACGGTGTCGAGGTCGTCGTGGACAAGATGAGCGTGCCGTACCTCGAGGGCGCGACGATCGACTTCGCCGACACCATCGAGAAGCAGGGCTTCACGATCGACAACCCGAACGCGGGCTCCGCCTGCGCCTGTGGCGGCTCCTTCTCCTGACGCGTTCTCCTGACGCGCCAAGTTCTGCCCGACGACGGCCCGGTCACCTCACGAGGTGACCGGGCCGTCGCGCTGTCCTCGCCCGCTCAACGGAGCCGGACGGTCAGGGACCAGGTGCCGTCCGTCTCCTCGTCCGACACCATCTCGTGGCCGCGCATCCGCGCCCATGCGGGGACGTCGTACCGGACCGCCGGGTCGGTCGACAGGACGGTGACGAGCGTGCCCGGCCCGAGGCCCTTCGCCCGGGCGGCGAGCCGGATGACGGGCAGCGGGCACCGCAGCCCGCGCGCGTCCACCACCTCGGCGTCCACCTCCGGCCTGCTCACAGGCCCTGCACCCCCAGCAGCTCCCGCACGCGCGCGACGGCCCCGGGCAGCACTGCGAGAAACCGCTCGACGTCGTCGGCGGTGGTGGAACGGTCGAGCGCGACCCGCACGTTGCCGTGCGTGAGCACGCCCATCGCGGCGAGCACGTGCGACGGCTCCAGCGTGCTCGACGTGCACGCCGACCCGGAGCCGACGGCGAAACCCGCCCGGTCGAGCTCCGTCACGAGCGCCTCGCCGTCCACGTAGAGGAACGAGAACGTCACGACGTGGGGGAGCCGGGCATCGGGGTCGCCCACGACCTCGACGTCCGGGATGGCGGCGACCGCGGCCCGCACCCGGTCCACGAGCGCGCGGCGACGCAGCTCCTGCGTGACACGGTCCGCCTCCACGGCCTCGAGCGCGACGGCGGCGGCGAACGCCAGCGGGACGCTGACCCCGCCGGGCGCCCAGGGGTCCTCGTCCTCCGGCCCGGGCGGCACGGCTCGGACCCGCTGCCGCACCGCCAGCAGGCCGACGCCCGCGGGACCGCCCCAGTCGGCCGGGTCGGCGGCGAGCAGGTCCCACGCGTCCGGGACGGCCACGTGCCCGAGGCTCGCGCCCGCGTCGACGAGCAGCGGCACGCCGGCGGCGCGGGCGGCGGCGTGCACCTCCTCGACGGGCTGCATGGTGCCCACCTCGCCGTTGGCGTGCTGCAGGGCGGCCAGCGCCACGCCGCGGCGGCCGACGGCCTCGACCATGGCGGAGGCATCGACCCGGCCGAGCCGGTCGACGGGGACCACGGTGCGACCCGGCGAGCCGGAGGAGCCCGCAGCGGCGTCGGCCGCGTGGAGCACCGCCGCCCGCTCCACGGCGCTCACCACGACGCCGGAGCCGGCACGACGGCGGCCCGCGGCTGCTGCGGCGACCGCAGCGTGCAGGGCGGCCGTGTGGGACGGCGTGAACCGCACCTCGTCCGTCCGGGCCCCGAGCACGGCGGCGACGGCCTCGCGTGCGCCGTCGAGGAGACGGGCGGCGCGGCGCCCCTCCGCGTGGAGCCGGCGGGGGTCGGCCCAGCCGTCGTCGAGGGCCTGGACCAGGGCCTGACGGGCGAGCGGGTGCCACGGGGCGCGCCCGCCGTTGTCGAGGTGCACGCGCTGCGTGGTGAGCGTCACAGGACTCCTCCGAGGTGCGGCCCGGCCGCGGTGCGCGGCCGGGAAGGGCGTTCGTCCGGGCGGTGAACAGCCGTCGTCCTCCGATCGTCGCACCCGTGCGGGCCGATCGTTCTGACACTCGCATCATCGGTGTCCTGAACAGCGCCGATGTGCCGTCATCGTCACGTCGGCGGTGGCCGGTTCCGGCGTCGCGGGCCCGGACGGCGCGCTAGGCTGCGGTGTATCGAGGACGAAGGTTCTGCGTGGAACCCGTGTGAGTGCCCCACGGCACCGGTGACGGGGACCAGCCGGACGAGACGTGAAAGGCCCCCCTTGCACTCGAAGCCACCGACCCGCACCCGGCGGGCCATCCTGCGCGCGTCGGCCATTGCCGTCGCGATCGCCGTGCTGGCCTCCGGCTGCGCCAGCGACACCGTCCAGCGCGGGTACCTACCCGGATTCACCGACGGGCAGGTGACGAATCAGACCGAGCGCATGACCACCCTGTGGGTGGGCTCGTGGATCGCCGCCCTCGCCGTCGGCGTCATCACGTGGGGTCTGATCCTCTGGTGCGTCGCCGCCTACCGCAAGCGTCGTGACGACCACCAGCTGCCGGTCCAGACGCGGTACCACCTGCCGCTCGAGCTCATGTACACGGCTGTGCCGGTCATCATGGTGCTCGTGCTCTTCTACTGGACGGACAAGGACATGTCCGCGGTCCAGGACCTGAGCGGCGCCGACACGGCCGACGTGAACATCCAGGTCGTCGGCAAGCAGTGGAGCTGGGACTTCAACTACCTGGACGAGGACGTCTACGACTTCGGCGAGCACGAGGGCGACCCGGGCAGTGTCACCGCCGAGGAGCAGGTGGACGGCGTGCCGGGCACCTCGACCGAGTTCCCGACGCTGTACCTGCCGGTGAACCAGTCGGTGCACTTCACGCTGGACTCGCGCGACGTGATCCACTCGTTCTGGATCCCCGCGTTCCTCTACAAGCGCGACATGATCCCGGACCGCACCAACGAGTTCGTCGTGACCCCCACGCGTGAGGGCACGTACGCCGGCAAGTGCGCCGAGCTCTGCGGCGAGTTCCACTCGGGCATGCTCTTCAACGTGAAGGTCGTCTCCCAGGAGGAGTACGACGCCCACATGGACGAGCTGCGGGCCATGGGCCAGACCGGTTCGCTGGAGTCGGGCGAGGGTGCGGAGAACTCCGACCTCGACCGCCACTCGGACGGCGCGGGCACCCTGAACAACGAGGAGGCGGACGAGTGACGGCCGCATATACGACCGAGCTGATCCCCGGCCTGCGGCCGGAGCGGCAGACCCTCGGTCGTACCATCATCAAGTGGATCACCTCCACCGACCACAAGACGATCGGGTACATGTACCTGATCACGTCGTTCATCTTCTTCGCCATCGGCGGCCTGATGGCGCTCGTGATCCGTGCGGAGCTCTTCGAGCCCGGCATCCAGCTCGTGCAGAGCAAGGAGCAGTACAACCAGCTCTTCACGATGCACGGCACGATCATGCTGCTGCTGTTCGCGACCCCGCTGTTCGCGGGCTTCGCCAACGTGATCATGCCGCTGCAGATCGGCGCCCCCGACGTGGCGTTCCCGCGCCTCAACATGTTCGCCTACTGGCTGTACCTGTTCGGCGCCATCATCACCACGGCGGGCTTCCTCACGCCGCAGGGCGCGGCCTCGTTCGGCTGGTTCGCGTACCAGCCTCTGTCGTCGACGACCTTCAGTCCGGGGCTGGGCGGCGATCTGTGGGTCTTCGGCCTCGCGCTCGCCGGCTTCGGCACGATCCTCGGTGCGGTCAACTTCATCACCACGGTCATCACGATGCGTGCGCCCGGCATGACGATGTTCCGCATGCCGATCTTCACCTGGAACACGCTCGTGACGAGCCTCCTGGTGCTGATGGCCTTCCCCCCGCTGGCCGCCGCGCTGTTCGCGGCGGGTGCCGACCGCCGGCTCGGCGCGCAGATCTTCGACCCGGAGAATGGTGGGGCCATCCTGTGGCAGCACCTGTTCTGGTTCTTCGGGCACCCCGAGGTCTACATCATCGCGCTGCCGTTCTTCGGCATCGTCACCGAGGTCTTCCCGGTCTTCTCGCGCAAGCCGATCTTCGGCTACACGGGCCTGGTCTACGCAACGATCGCCATCGCCGCGCTGTCGGTGACGGTGTGGGCGCACCACATGTACGTGACGGGCGCGGTCATGCTGCCGTTCTTCGCGTTCATGACCATGCTCATCGCGGTCCCGACCGGCGTGAAGTTCTTCAACTGGATCGGCACGCTGTGGCGCGGCAAGCTCACGTTCGAGACGCCGATGCTGTGGAGCATCGGCTTCCTCGTGACCTTCCTCTTCGGCGGCCTGACGGGCATCATCCTGTCCAGCCCGGCCCTCGACTTCCACCTGTCCGACTCCTACTTCGTGGTGGCGCACTTCCACTACGTCGTGTTCGGCACCGTGGTGTTCGCGATGTTCGCGGGCTTCTACTTCTGGTGGCCGAAGATGACGGGCCGCATGCTGTCGGAGCGCCTGGGCAAGGTGCACTTCTGGATGCTGTTCGTGGGCTTCCACACGACCTTCCTCATCCAGCACTGGCTGGGCGTCGAGGGCATGCCCCGCCGCTACGCGGACTACATGCCGGAGGAGGGCTTCACCTGGGAGAACCAGGTGTCGACGGTGGGCGCCTTCCTGCTCGGCGCCTCCACGCTGCCGTTCCTCTGGAACGTCTACACGACGTGGCGCAACGCGCCCAAGGTCACGGTGGACGACCCGTGGGGCTACGGCCGCTCCCTCGAGTGGGCCACGTCCTGCCCGCCGCCGCGGCACAACTTCACGTCGCTGCCCCGCATCCGCTCCGAGTCGCCGGCCTTCGACCTGCACCACCCCGAGGTCGCGGCGATGGAGCACCCGGACCTGCACCCCGGCGTCCTCGACAAGATCTATGGTGAGGCCGACCGTCGCGGGCAGAAGGAGGTCGTGGTCGAGCGCACCACGGCGCACGCCGAGGCGAGCGAGCAGAGCACGACGGTGATCGTCGACGACCAGGAAGAGGGGACCACCAAGTGAAGAACGAGACGAGGCTCTTCCTGGCGGGTGCGCCGTTGTTCGTCCTGGCCGGTGTCGTCTACGGGTACATGACGGAGTGGCAGGAGCCGGTCGGCTACCTGGGCATGCCGCTCGTCGGCGCGCTGGTGGCGATGATCGGCGCCTACCTCGCCCTCACGGCCCGGCGTATCGACGACCGTCCCGAGGACGACCCGAACGGCAACATCGAGGACGGCGCCGGCGACCAGGGCGTGTACGCCCCGTGGAGCTGGTGGCCCCTGGCCATCGGGGCTGCCGCGGCGATCGCGTTCCTCGGCCTCGCCGTCGGCTGGTGGGTGCTCTACTTCGGCCTGGCGATCGGCGTCGTCGGTCTCACCGGCTGGGTCTTCGAGTTCTCGCGCGGACAGCACGCGCACTGACCTCGGCGCAGACCTCGATGGGCCACCTTCCCTACGGAAGGTGGCCCATCGGCGTCGGGCGCCCTGTCCCACCGGGCGGATCAGTGCGAGGCGGCGAGTGCCCAGCGGGCGAGCGCGGCCTCGGCGGCGCCGTCGTCGATGCTGCGGGCCGCGTGGCCCAGACCGGCGAAGAGCCGTTCGGTGAGGGTGCCCTCGGCCGTGCCGGGCAGGCTGCCGTCGGCGACCAGGGCCGCCGCCGCGTTGAGCAGCACGGTGTGGCGCACCGGCCCCTCCTTGCCGGCCAGGATGTCGCGCGCGACGTCGGCGTTGTACGCGGCGTCGGCCCCCCGCAGGTCCTCGACCGTGATGGGTGCGAGGCCGAGGTCGACCACCGGGTCGAGGCGGTGCTCCGTGACGGCGCCGCCCGACACCTCCCAGACGGTCGCCGGGCCGGTGGCCGCGAGCTCGTCGAGGCCGTCGTCACCCCGGAAGACCAGCGCGGACGTGCCGCGGGCGGCGAAGACGCCCGCCATGAGGGGCGCCATGCGCGCGTCGGCGCAGCCCACCGCGGCGGCGCGCGGCTGCGCGGGGTTCGTGAGCGGGCCCAGGAAGTTGAACACCGTCGGGATGCCGAGCTCCTTGCGGGCCACGCCCGCGTGCCGCATCGACGGGTGGAACACGGTCGCGAAGCAGAACGTGATGCCCGCCTCGATCGCGATCTCGGCTACGCGCTGGGGCGTGTGGTCGAGGCGGATGCCGAGCGCCTCGAGCACGTCGGCCGAGCCGGACGACGACGTCGCCGCCCGGTTGCCGTGCTTCACGACGCGCACGCCGGTGCCGGCCACCACGACGGCCGCCATGGTGGACACGTTCACGGTGTGTGCGCGATCGCCGCCGGTGCCGACGACGTCCACCGACGGACCGGGCACCTCGATCCGTGTGGCGTGCGCCAGCATGGCCTCGACGAGGCCCGCGAGCTCGTCCACCGTCTCGCCCTTGGCCCGCAGCGCCGTCAGGAACGCGGCGAGTCGCAGGGGCGAGACCTCGCCCGACATGACCTGGTCCATGGCCCACCAGGCTTGCTCGCGCGTCAGGTCGGTGCCGGCGACGACGTCGCCCAGCATCCCGGGCCAGGTACGGGTGGGGTCGGTGGTCACGCGGGGTCCTCCGGGTAGGTGGTGCGGTGAGTGAACTATGCGACGAGACGAGCCACAGCCTGCTGCAGCGTGATGGCGTCGAGCGGGCGGGCGACCACGCCGTCGGCGAGCGACCAGGTGGCCAGCCACGCGTCCTGCGGGCGGCCCGTCAGGACGAGGACGGGCGGGCAGTTGTAGACCTCGTTCTTGAGCTGGCGGCACATTCCCATGCCGCCGGCCTTGTCCGCCTCGCCGTCCAGGACGAGGAGGTCCCAGGACTGGTGGTCGGCCGCGTCGATGACTGCGGCGGCCGTCGCCACCTCGTGCCAGACGATCGCCGGGCCGCCGGCCGCGAGCCGTGGCCCGACGGCGAGGCGCACCCGCTCGCGCACCGTCCGGTCGTCGCTGTACAGCAGGATCCGGGGGGCGGCGACGGTGGTGGTCGTCGAGGTCCCCGTGCTGGTCACGTCCGTGGTCATGCTCGCTCCTCCTCGTGGGCCGACAGCGTCGTCGCCTGACTGATCGTGGCACACCGCCGGGCTCGGCGGCAGGCGTGTCTCACGGCCTTTTCATGGCACTGTCCCACACTCCGTCAGCAAGTGAAGGGTTTGTGACATTCGACGCCAGGGACTGAAAGGGTTCGTGGCGTGAACAGGTCGAACGTCGGCCATAATGGCTCACGTGTCGACCGCAACGGCTGCTGCCACCCACACCCACCAGCACGTGAGCGTCAATCGCCCGAACCCCGTGCAGGTCGGGACGATCGTCTGGCTCGCGAGCGAGCTCATGTTCTTCGCCGCGCTCTTCGCGATGTACTTCACGGTGCGGCAGACCATGCCCGTCGAGGAGTGGGCCGCCCAGGCGGGCAAGCTCGACCTCGGCTTCTCGACGATCAACACCACGGTGCTGGTGCTGTCGTCGTTCACCTGCCAGGCAGGCGTCTTCGCCGCCGAGCGGTTCCAGCCGAACCGGACGGGCAGCATCTTCGCGTTCTGGCGCTGGGGGATGAACGAGTGGATGACGCTGACGTACCTGATGGGCGCGTTCTTCATCGGCGGCCAGATCTTCGAGTACACCGAGCTGGTCCACCAGGGCCTGTCGATCTCCTCCAGCCCCTACGGCTCGGTCTTCTACATCACCACCGGCTTCCACGGCCTCCACGTCCTCGGCGGCCTGATCGCCTTCCTCTTCCTGCTCGGCCGCTCGTTCGCCGCGAAGAAGTTCGGTCACCACGAGGCCACCACGGGCATCGTCGTGTCGTACTACTGGCACTTCGTCGACGTCGTCTGGATCGCGCTGTTCGCCGTGATCTACCTGCTGCGCTGAGCTGTACGCCGACGGCGCCCCGCGCCTGCGGCACCCCACACTCAAGAACCCCCCGATTCAGCGAGACGAGGATCTATTCGTGAAGGCACTCGCCGCCCGCAGGCACCACCGGTTCGCGCCGGCCGTGCTCCTGCTGCTGGCGCTGCTGGTCACGGGCGGCGTCTATGCCGCCCTGGCACCGAGCCCGGCTTCGGCCGACACCGCCAGCACCGCGGACATCGAGACCGGGAAGAAGCTCTTCCAGGCCAACTGCGCCACCTGCCACGGTGCGAACGCCGAGGGCAGCCCCGGCGTCCCGTCGCTGGTAGGCGTCGGTGCGGCCGCGGTCGACTTCCAGGTGTCGTCCGGCCGCATGCCGATGCAGATGAGTGGCCCGCAGGCCATCTCGAAGCCCCGGCAGATGGACGAGGAGCAGACGGCCGCGCTCGCCGCCTACGTCTCGTCGCTCGGTGCCGGCCCGGCCATCCCGACCGATGCGCAGGTCGACCCTGCCGACGGTGACATCGCCAACGGCATGGCCCTGTTCCGGACCAACTGCGCCATGTGCCACAACGCGGTGGGCGCCGGCGGCGCGCTGTCCGAGGGCAAGTTCGCCCCGGCACTGTGGGAGACCACGCCGCGCAACATCTACCAGGCCATGCTCACCGGCCCGCAGTCGATGCCCGTCTTCAACGACGCGAACGTCACTCCGGAGGAGAAGCAGGACATCATCGCGTTCCTCGTGGACCAGCGTGAGGGCTCGGCGGGCGGCAACGCCCTCGGCGGCCTCGGCCCCGTCAGCGAGGGCCTGTGGGGCTGGGCCGTCGGCATGGGCGTGCTGATCGGTGCTGCTGTCTGGATCGGAGCGAAGTCGTCGTGAGCGAGAACAAGAACACCCCCGCCGGAACGTCGCACGAGGTGACGGCGACCGAGCGGAACACCGACGTCGTCCACGCCGAGCGCTTCACCGACCCGGGGCTGCACCCTCACAAGCTCCGCCTCGCGGACACGGATCCCCAGGCGGCCAAGCGCACCGAGCGCATCGTGACCCTCCTCTTCGTGCTGTCGGTCCTGGGGACCATCGGCACGCTGGTCGCGTACGTCGCGGTGCCGCCGGAGGGTCCGACGTCGAGCGTGCGCCTGTCGACCCTGCTGCTGGGCCTCGGCCTCGCGGTGTCCCTCCTCGGCATCGGCATCGCCGGCATCCACTGGGCGAAGACCCTCATGTCGGACCACGAGATGGTCCAGGAGCGCCACCCCATGCGGAGCTCGGACGAGACGCGCGACGGCGCGGTCGCCGACCTCAACGTGGGCATCGCCGAGTCCGGGATCGGCCGTCGTGGCCTGCTCAAGGGCGCCTTCATCTCGGCGCTCGCGCTGTTCCCGCTGACGATCGCGGTGCCGCTGATCGGCAGCGTCGGCGGCGACTGGAACATCTCGAAGTTCAAGCACACGCTGTGGAAGACCGGCATGCGCCTGGCGATCGACCCGTCGGGCCGGCTCATCAAGGCAGCCGACGTCACGGTCGGCTCGGTGTTCCACGTGATTCCCGACGTGACGCAGGAGTACCGTGAGTCTCACGAGTGGATCACGGAAAAGTCCAAGGCCGTGGTCCTGCTCGTCCGGCTCAAGCCGGAGGACATCACGTCGGAGCAGGGCGAGGGCTGGTCGTACGACGGCATCATCGCCTTCTCCAAGATCTGCACGCACGTCGGGTGCCCCGTCGCCCTCTACGAGCAGCAGACGCACCACCTGCTGTGCCCGTGCCACCAGTCGACCTTCGACGTCGCGAACGGCGCGAAGGTGGTGTTCGGCCCGGCCAACCGCCCGCTGCCGCAGCTGCCCATCACGGTCGACGACGAGGGTTACCTGGTCGCGCAGGACGACTTCGCCGAGCCCATCGGCCCGAGCTACTGGGAGCGTCTGAAGTGAGCACCACCGCCTCCAACCAGCACCGCGAGGCCCCGGCGAAGCCGACGACGCCCGCCGGCAAGGCCGCCGACTACCTCGACCAGCGCACCAGCATCGGTGTCCTCGTCAAGGAGTTCGCCCGCAAGGTCTTCCCCGACCACTGGTCGTTCATGCTCGGCGAGATCGCGCTGTTCTCGTTCGTCGTGCTGCTGATCTCGGGCGTCTTCCTGACGATGTTCTTCGAGCCGTCGATGGCGCTCACCCACTACGAGGGCCAGCACCCGGCGAACATGCACGGGCAGCTCATGTCCGTCGCGTTCGCGTCCACCCTCGAGATGTCGTTCGAGGTGCGCGGCGGCCTGCTGATGCGGCAGATCCACCACTGGTCCGCGCTGATCTTCATGGCCGCGATCGTCACGCACATGATGCGCATCTTCTTCACCGGCGCGTTCCGCAAGCCGCGCGAGCTCAACTGGCTCGTCGGCATGACCATGCTGATCCTGGGCCTGGCGGCCGGCTTCTCCGGCTACTCGCTCCCGGACGACGTGCTCTCGGGCAACGGCCTGCGCATCACCGACGGCGTGATCAAGTCGATCCCGGTCATCGGTTCGTACACGTCGTACCTGGTCTTCGGCGGCGAGTTCCCGGGCGCTCACATCGTCCCGCGCCTGTTCACCATCCACATCCTGATCGTGCCGGGTCTGCTCCTCGCCCTCATCGCGCTGCACCTGTTCCTCATGGTGCTGAACAAGCACACGCAGTACCCGGGCGGCGGTCGCACGGACGACAACGTCGTGGGCTTCCCGGCCCTGCCGGTGTACGTCGCGAAGATGACCGGCAACTTCTTCATCATCTTCGGCGTGCTGGCCCTCATGGGTGCCACCATGGCGATCAACAACGTCTGGAACTACGGGCCGTTCGACCCGTCGCCGGTCTCGGCGGGCGCCCAGCCGGACTGGTACATGCTGTTCCTCGAGGGATCGCTGCGCCTCATGCCAGGCCAGGGCACGGAGTGGGTGATCGCCGGGTTCACGCTGCCGCTCAACATCCTCGTGCCCGCCATGGTGGTCCCGGGCCTGCTGTTCACGTTCCTGTTCGTCTACCCGTTCGTCGAGGCAAAGGTCCGGGGCGACGAGCGCGAGCACCACGTGCTCGACCGCCCGCGCAACGTGCCCACCCGCACCGCCCTGGGTGTCGCATTCCTGACCGCGTTCATCATCCTGGCCCTGGCCGGGTCGAACGACCTCATCGCGACGCACTTCCACCTCTCGATCAACTCGATCACCTGGGTGTTCCGCGTGCTGATCTTCGTCGGCCCCGTGTTCGCGTTCTGGGTGACCAAGCGCGTCTGCCTCGGCCTGCAGCGCAAGGATCGTGAGCTCGTGCTGCACGGCCACGAGTCCGGCCGGATCGTGCGGTTCGCGAACGGCGAGTACATCGAGGTGCACCGCCCGCTCGACGAGCAGGAGCGCTGGCTGCGCGTCAACTACCACGCGTACGAGCCGCTGCGCATCGAGCCGAAGTCGGACGCGCGGGGCGTCAAGCGCAAGGGCTACGGCGCGGACCGGCGCTGGCAGCGCCTGTCGCGGTTCTTCTTCGAGGACCGCGTCGAGCCGGTGACGCCCGCCGAGCTGGCGGCCGCGCACGCGCACGGAGAGCACGACGAGCTCGCTCCCGCCGAGCACCCGGCCATCGGTGCCGGCGTCGGCGCCGGTCACGGAACCACGCAGGGGCACTGACCCTGCGTCCCTATGCGACGACCCGTCTCCACCGTCCCTCCACGGGCCGGTGGGGCCGGGTCGTCGTCGTCCCCGGGAGGAGTCCGGGGCGACCCGCCGCCCACCACCTACGGTGAGCGGCCCGATCCAGGAGGTACCTCAGCAATGGCTGTCTACACGCTCCCTGACCTTTCGTACGACTACGGGGCACTCGAGCCGCACATCTCGGGCCGGATCATGGAGCTGCACCACTCCAAGCACCACGCGGCGTACGTCGCCGGTGCGAACACGGCGCTGGAGAAGCTCGAGGAGGCCCGGGACAAGGGCGACCTCGCGACGGTGAACCTGCACGAGAAGAACCTCGCGTTCAACCTCGGCGGTCACGTCAACCACTCCGCGTTCTGGACCAACCTGTCGCCCGAGGGCGGTGGCGAGCCGACCGGCGAGATCGGCGCCGCGATCGACGAGCACTTCGGCTCGTTCGAGAAGTTCAAGGCGCATTTCGCAGCCGTCGCGGCGGGCGTCCAGGGCTCCGGCTGGGCCATCCTCGCGTGGGACTCGGTCGGCTCGAAGCTCGTGATCGTGCAGCTCTACGACCAGCAGGGCAACATCGCGCTCGGCCTTGTGCCGATCATCCTCCTGGACTGCTGGGAGCACGCCTACTACCTGGACTACCAGAACGTCCGTGCCGACTACGTCACGGCCTGGTGGAACCTGGTGAGCTGGGCCGACGCCGAGGCGCGTCTGGGCCGTGCGAAGTCGCAGACCGCGGGTCTGATCGTCGCGTCCGTCTGACGCTCGCTGTCGCCCGACGCCGGTGGGTCGCCTCCTCGAGGCGACCCACCGGCGTCGGGCCGTCTCTGGAGCCTCCGGCCCCCCCGGCCCAACCCCACCACC
>NZ_JAKGSG010000045.1 GCF_021568775.1 Antribacter soli
GCCGGCGGGGGGCCCCCGGCCGGGGGGGGGCCCCCCCCGCGCGCCCCCCCCCGGGGGGGGGCCCGTCTCTGGAGCGTCCTGCCCGCCGGGCACAACCGGACAACCGTGTCCGACTGTGACAGAATCCACCGAGGTTCCGGAGCGAGAAGGGCCAGGGTCCCAAGATGGGCGAGCGCATCACTGCCGAGCGGGTGGACGCCGAGCTGCGTGGAGGGATGCGCAGGATGCGCTCGGGGCCGCCGGTCGGCTCGCCGTGGGGGCGCGCCGTGATCCGCGCGGTGCAGCGCCTGATGCGGCCCGACGTCGCCGACGGCGTCTCGCTGTCCACGGTTCGGGTCGGCGCCGCGTCCGTGCGCGTCTACCGGCCCGAGGGCGAGCTCTCGGGGGCCGGGCTGCTGTGGGTGCACGGCGGGGGCTACGTCATCGGCCAGGCCGTGATGGACGACCGGTTCTGCTCGGTCACCGCCCGCGATCTGGGCCTCGTCGTGGTGTCCGTGGAGTACCGGCGCTCGCCCGAGCACCCCTTCCCGCTGCCCCTCGACGACTGCCTCGCGGGCTGGACCTGGTTCCAGGAGCACGCGGCCGAGCTGGGCGTCGACCCGGCGCGCGTCGTCGTCGGCGGGCAGAGCGCCGGCGGCGGGCTCGCCGCGGGGCTCGTGCAGCGCCTCCACGACGCCGGCGGGACGCAGCCGGTCGCCCAGCTCCTGATGTGCCCGATGCTCGACGACCGCACCGCCGCCCGCCGTGAGCTCGACGCCGTGGGCCACTGGGTCTGGTCGAACCGGAAGAACCGCGCCGGCTGGGCGGCCTATCTCGGCCAGGAGCCGGGCCTCGGCGAGGTCCCGCCGCACGCCGTCCCGGCCCGGCGCGACGACCTCGCCGGCCTGCCACCGGCGTACGTCGCCGTGGGCGACATCGACCTGTTCCACGACGAGGACGTCCGCTACGCGGAGCGGCTGCGCGCGGCCGGGGTGCCGTGCGACCTCGACGTCGTCCCCGGTGCGCCGCACGGGTTCGAGTCCATCGTGCCAGCCACGGAGCTGACCGTCGGCTACCTGGGCCGCGCCCGCGCGTGGCTGCGGCGGGCGGTCGGCACGGCGGTCGCCTGACGGCTACGACGCCTGGCTCACCGTGCTCATGTTGAAGTCCGGCACGCGCAAGGGCGGCATCGCCGCGCGCGGGAAGTACTCGCCCCACTCGCGGCTGTAGGCCGGGGCGGTGGCGCCCGCGGCGGTGAACCGGTCGAGGAGCGAGAGCGGGCTCTCGTTGAACCGGAAGTTGGTGACCGCGCCGACGACCTCGCCGTGCTCCACGAGGTAGACGCCGTCGCGGGTGAGGCCCGTGAGCAGCATCGTCATGGGGTCGACGGGCCGGATGTACCAGAGCGACGTGAGGAGCAGGCCCCGCTCGACCCCGGCGACGAGATCCTGCGTCGTGCCCTGCGCGCCGTCGACGGTGAGGCCGACGTTGCCGACCACGGGCGTCGCGGCCAGGTCCGTCAGGCCCGCGGTGTGCCGGGTCTGGATCAGGGCGTCGAGCCGGCCGTCGCGCAGCCACTCGGTGCGGCCGGCCGGCAGCCCGTTGTCGAAGACGCTCTGGACGTCGTCGGACGAGCGGGCCAGCACGAACGGCGCGCACTCGATGCCGGGCGCCCCCGGGTCCGACCAGAGGGTCACCGGCCGCGTCGACAGGGTCTCTCCGACGCGGGTGCCCTGCCCCGGCCGCGAGTACGGCGAGCGGCCGTCGTGGGCGTCGCGGGCGCCCATCGACCAGTAGGCGAAGATCATGAGGTCGGCGACGCAGGTCGGCGGCAGCACCGTGTCGTAGCGGCCCGCGGGGACCTCCACGGTGCGGGACCCCCAGCGCAGGCGCTGGGTGAGCTCGGCGTCGAGGGCGGTCACGTCGACGTCGGCGAGGTCGCGCGCCGCGCGGCCCACCCAGGCGGACGCGCCGCCGCTCTTGCCCGTCATCCCGAACGAGCCGGCGGGCTGCTCGTGGCGCAGCCGCAGGCCCGTCGAGCTGCCGAGGTACGTGGTGCGCACCTCGTGCTCCACGTAGCCGTACAGGAGGCGGCCGTCCGCCTCGGCGCGCCCGAAGGCATCGCCCAGCGCGGGCGCGGCGGCGCCGAAGACCGAGGGGGACGTCTCGGTCGGCGGGTCGGCGAAGTCGGCGGCGGCGGCCCCCGGGACGAGGGGCTGGGCGTCTTCGGCGGGGCCGTTGTCGCGGGCCGCGCGCTCCGCGGCGCGCACGAGCGGCTCGAGGTCGTCGGGCCCGACGGCGCTGCGCCCGACGACGCCCGCCGCGACGCCGGTGCCGGCGCCCACGGTGGCGACGACCGTGACGGAGCGCTCGCGCATCAGGCCGTTCGTGGTCAGCCCGTTGTTTGCCCAGCGCAGGTTCGCCGACGAGGACTCCTCGACGAGCACGAGCGTCCCGTCGGCGCGGGACAGCTCGAGGCAGCGCTCGACGATCTCCTGCGGGGTGATGGTCACCGGCCACCCTCCTCGGCGGTGTTGAGGACACTGATGCCGCGGAACAGCGCACTCGGGGCGCCGTGCGACACGGGGGCGGCCTGGCCGGGCTCGGCCTTGCCGCAGAAGAAGGTGCCGCCCAGGACGTAGGTCGCCGGGCCGCCGACGGCCTCCATCGAGCCCCAGAAGTCGGTCGTGGTGGCCTGGTAGGCGAAGTCCTTCACCTGGCCCTCGAGCCGGCCGTGCCGGATCCGGTACGCCCGCTGCCCGGTGAACTGGAAGTTGTAGCGCTGCATGTCGATCGACCACGACTTGTCGCCCACGATGTACAGGCCGTCCTCGACGCGCTCGATCAGCCCGGCCGTGTCCGGACCGTCGGGCGCGGGCTGCAGGGACACGTTCGCCATGCGCTGGACGGGGACGTGCCCGGGGGAGTCGGCGAAGGCGCAGCCGTTCGACCGGGTCACGCCCAGGGCGTCCGCGTTCGCGTGCGCCATGGCGCGGTCGAGCTGATAGCCGACCAGGACCCCGTCGCGCACGATGTCCCACGACTGGGCGGCGACTCCCTCGTGGTCGTAGCCGACGCTCGCCAGGCCGTGCGGCGTCGTGCGATCGCCGGTCACGTGCATGACGCCCGACCCGTACTCCAGGGTGCCCAGCCGGTCCAGGGTGGCGAACGACGTGCCCGCGTAGTTCGCCTCGTAGCCGAGCGCGCGGTCGAGCTCGGTGGCGTGCCCGACCGACTCGTGGATCGTCAGCCACAGGTTCGTCGGGTCGATGACCAGGTCGTACCGGCCGGCCTCGAACGACGGCGCCGCGAGGCGCTCCGCGAGCAGCGGGCCGAGCTCGTCGAGCGACGCCGCCCAGCCGACGGTGCCGTCCTCGCCCGTGACGTACTCCCAGCCGCGCGCGACCGGGGCGGCCAGCGTCCGCATCGTCTCGAAGGTGCCGGCTTCGGCGTCGACCGCGACGGCCTCCAGCTCGGGCTCCAGGCGCACCCGCTGCTGCGTCGTGACCGTGCCCGCCGTGTCGGCGTAGAAGGTGCACTCCAGCACCTGGCTGAGGCGCGCGCTCACGTGCTCGACGGCGTCCTGGCCCAGCACGCGCGCGGAGTAGTCGGCGAGCAGAGCGACCTTGTCGGCGTCGGGGACCTCGAACGGGTTCACCGCATACTCGGACACCCAGGTGACGTCGGCGTGGACCGGCTCGTCGGCCAGCTCGACCCTCGTCCGCGCGAGCGGGCGCGCGATCCCGGCCAGGGCGACGGCCTCCTCGGCGACGCGTGCGGCGGCCTCCGCCGTCAGCTCGACACCCGCGGCGAAGCCCCACGTGCCCTGGTGCAGCACCCGCACCGACAGCCCGACGACCTCGCCGTCGCTGCTGCCCTCCAGGCGGGCGTCGCGCAGCGTGAGGTGCTGCGACCGGATGCGTTCGAGGCGGAACGCGGCGTGCTCGGCGCCGAGGTCCCGGGCGCGCTGCAGCGCGGCGTCCGCGAGCGGGCGCAGCGGCAACGCCAGGAAGGCTTCGTCGATGTCCTGGGGCACGGGCCGACCCTACTCCGAGGTCAGGGCTCCGACCAGGTAAAACCTCAGTCGTGCTCTTGGACGCCTGAGCCTGCGGTTCCGCTCCGGGCGGGGTCCTTGCTTCGCTGCGGACCCACCCTGCGCTGCACCTCCGGCTCAGTCGTGCTCTTGGACGCCTGAGCCTGCGGTTCCGCTCCGGGCGGGGTCCTTGCTTCGCTGCGGACCCACCCTGCGCTGCACCTCCGGCTCAGTCGTCGAGACCGAGGGCGAACGCCTGCTCCAGGTCCTTGTTCGAGTACGCCCGGAACGCGATGAGGGTCTCGGTGTGCCGCACGCCCTCGATCTTGCTCACGGCGTCCGACACCACGCCCGCGAGCTCGTCGTGCTCGTGCACGCGCACGATGGCCACGAGGTCGACCTTGCCCGTGACCGAGAAGACCTCGCTCACGCCCGCGATGTTCGCCACCTCCTGCGCGACCTCGGGGATGCGGGACGGTTCGGCGTCGATGAGCACGATCGCGGTCAGCATGCCGTCATCGTAGCCACGGATTCCCTCGCCCACGCGAGGTCCGCGTGCGCGGCGGCGCTGCGGACGGGGCAGGCCCACGCGTCCGTGACGTGGACCAGGCGCACGCCGGGGGAGTCCAGCCAGGCGAGCAGGAGGTCCGCCTCCTCGGGGTGGCTCGCCGGTTGCGGCGCGACCGGCGGCTCGACGACCTCGGCGGTCGCGCGCAGCGCGTCGACGAGCGGGAGCGGGTCCTCGCCCGGTCCCGACACGCCCGTCGCAGCGAGCCGCCCGTGCCGGACCACGACGATCTCCCAGCCGCGCGCCCCCGACGTCTCTCCGCCTCCGGGGACGGTGCCCTGGGCGGGCCGGGCCGCGACCAGCTCAGCGCACCCGGCAAGGGGCGTGAGCCGCTGCGCACGGTGCGCGCCGACGACGTACGCCCGCAGCCGGCGCGTCACCTCGCCCGCCTCCTCGAAGCGCTCCTCGGCGGCGAGCCGTGCGATCCGGTCGGCCAGGGCGCGCACCACGGGAGAGGCGTCGCCGAGCAGCGCCTCGCGGGCGGCCTCGGCCGCGGCGGCGTACCCCGTGTCCGGCGCTTCCACGGCCGTGCACGGCGCAGAGCAGCGCCCCATCCCGGCCAGGGCGCACGGGCTGCCCGGCGTCCGCGCCACGAGGGGGAGCCGGGGCGAGCACTGGCGCAGCGGGAGCGCGTCGTGCAGCGCGGCGATCGCCTCCTGAGCCGTGCGGGCCGACGCGAACGGGCCGATGTGCGGGGAGCCGGCCTTGACGTCCCGCACCACCGACAGCCGTGGGTACGCCTCGTCGGTGAGCCGCACCCACGACGCCCGCTCGGGGAACTTCGAGCGCCGGTTGTAGCGCGGGGCGTGCTCGGTGATGAGGCGCAGCTCGCGTACCTGCGCCTCCAGGGGCGTGGCGCACACGACCGGCGTCACCTCGTGGGCGACGCGCACCATCTCCGTGATGCGCCGTCGCTTCTCCGCCGCCGTGAAGTACGAGCGAACGCGCTTGCGGATGTTCGTCGAGGTGCCGACGTAGAGGACCTCGTCACCCGGGCCCCTGAACAGGTAGACGCCGGGGGCGTCGGGCAGGCCGTCCGCCAGGTGACGCTTGCGCCGCACGTCCGGCGGGACGGGGTCGGCCGCCGTGGCGAGGTCCTCCAGGTGCGTCACGCCGAGCGGCGCGAGCCGCTCGAACAGCGCGTGCAGCACGTCCACGGTGGCCCTCGCGTCGGCCAGCGCACGGTGCTCCGGCGACACCGCCGCACGGAAGAGCGTCGCAAGCGTCGACAGCTTGTGGTTGGGCGCCTCGTCCCGCGTGACGACGCGCCGCGCCAGCGGCACCGTGTCCACGACGGGGAAGCCCGGCCACGGGTACTCGAGGCGCTCGGCCGCCGCGCGCAGGAAGCCGACGTCGAAGGGCGCGTTGTGCGCCACCAGGACCGACCCGTGCGCGAACTCCAGGAAGCTGGGCAGCACCAGCTCGATGCCGGGCGCCGTCGCCACCATCGCGTTCGTGATCCCGGTCAGCCTCGCGACGAAGGCGGGCACCGGCTGCCCCGGGTTGACCAGGGACTGGAACTCGCCCAGCACCTCGCCGCCACGGACCTTCACCGCGCCGATCTCCGTGATGCCGCCCTCACGGGCGTTGGTCCCCGTCGTCTCAAGGTCCACCACGACGAACGTGACGTCCCGCAGCGGCGTCCCGAGCTCGTCGAACGTCGCCTGGTACGCGGGGAGGGTGGGGCTCATGCGCGGAACGGTAGCCGCACCCACCGACACTCCCGGTCGCCACGCCACCGCGAGGTGGTGCGCACGTGCGACGGGCGACCACCTCGGCGAGACGAACCCGCGAAGTGGTCGCCCCGTCGGACGTCAGCGCACTACCGGGGGATCACGACACGAGGTGCAGCGAGTCCTTGTTCGTGTCCGCGTACAGGGCCTCGATGTCGTCCGAGAAGTCCTTCACGAAGGCGGCGCGGCGCACGCTCTGCTTCGGCGTGAGGTAGCCGTTCTCGATCGTGAGGTCGCCCGACAGCACGGTGAACTTGCGGATCGACTCGGCCTTCGAGACCGCCTTGTTGGCGCGGATCACGGCCTGGTCGAGCGCGGCCAGCACGTCCGGGTCCTTGCGGGCCTCGACGACGGTCATCGCCGGCTTTCCGTGCATGGAGAGCCAGCCGGGCAGGCCCTCCTCGTCGAGCGTGACGAGCGCGCCGATGTACGGCTTGTTGTCGCCGACGACGACGCACTGGCTGACCAGGGGGTGCGCACGGATGCGGTCCTCGAGCACGGACGGAGCGACGTTCTTGCCGCCCGCCGTCACGATGATCTCCTTCAAGCGGCCCGTGATCTTGAGGAAGCCGTCCTCGTCCAGGGCGCCCAGGTCACCGGTGCGGAACCAGCCGTCCGCCGTGAACGACTCCGCCGTCGCGACCGGGTTGTTGTGGTACCCGCGGAAGATGTGGATGCCCTTGAGCAGGATCTCGCCGTCCTCGGCGATCTTGACGCCGCAGCCCGGCAGCTGGAGGCCGACCGAGCCGATCTTCGTGGCTTCGGGGCGGTTCACGCAGGTCGGGGCCGTGGACTCGGTCAGGCCATAGCCCTCGAGGACCTTCAGGCCGAGACCGCGGTAGAAGTGGCCGAGACGCTCGCCGAGCGGGCCGCCGCCGGAGACCGCGTACTTCGCGGCCCCGCCCAGCTTGGCGCGGAGCTTGGAGTACACGAGCGCCGAGGCGACCTTGTGCTGCAGGTTGAGCCACATGCCCGGGCCCCGCGGGTTGTCCAGGGCGCGCGACCAGGCGATGCTCGTCGCCGTGGCCCAGTGGAAGATCTTGACCTTGCCGCCCGCGGCCGCCGTCTGCTCGGCCGAGTTGTAGACCTTCTCGAACACGCGCGGCACGGCCAGGATGAACGTCGGCTTGAAGGCGCCCAGGTCCCGCACGAGGTCCTTGGTGTCGGGTGTGTGGCCCAGGACGACGCCGCCCGCCACGGCGAGCACCTCGATGAAGCGCGCGAAGACGTGCGCCAGAGGGAGGAAGAGCAGGGTGCGGCCGCCCTCGGCGAACACCTCCGGGACCGCCTCGACGGCGTTGACCGTGAGCGCCGCGAAGTTGCCGTGGGTCAGCTCGGCGCCCTTCGGGCGGCCCGTCGTGCCCGACGTGTAGATGATCGTCGCGAGGTCGTCCAGGCCGGCGATCGCGCGGCGTCGCGCGATCTCCTCGTCGGCGACGCCCGTGCCGCCCGACCTCAGCGCGTCGATCGCGCCGTCGTCGATGACGAGCACCTCCTCGATGGCGGGGGCCCGGTCGCGGATCTCAGCGATCGTCCCGGCGTTCGCCGCACTCTCCGCCACGATGAGCTTCACCCCGGCGTCCGTGACGATCCACTGCACCTGCTCGGCGCTCGAGGTCTCGTAGATCGGGACGGGCACGGCTCCGGCGGCCCAGATGGCGAAGTCGAGCACCGTCCACTCGTAGCTGGTGCGGCACATGATGCCGACTGCGTCGCCCGGCTCGATCCCGCGAGCCACGAGGCCCTTGGCCACCGCGACGACCTCTGCGTCGAACTTGCCGGAGGACACCACCGTCCACGGCTCGCCCGGTCGCCCCGGCTTCTCTGCGAACGGCAGGTCCGGCCCGGCCGCAACCCGCTTCGCGAGCAGGTCGTTCACGTTCGAGGTGGGGGGCAGCTCGATGAGCTGAGGTGCGACGTACTCGTCCATGGCTGACTCCAGTGGCAGTGCTGACCGTGGCTGCAAAGATACCGGCAATCAATGTAACGGTGTGAACAACTACACAGTTCCACCCAGTGGCGTTGCCCGCGCGCCACCCGTGCGTCGCTGCGACTCTGAGCGCGGTCACGCGGGCCCCTGGCGGTCGTTAGGCTGGGTGTGCTTTCTGGCAGGGCCCGTACGAGAGAACGCGAGGACGCATGTACGCCATCGGAGTCGACATCGGCGGCACGAAGATCGCCGTGGGCGTGGTCGACGAGGGCGGCACGATCCTCGCCCAGGTCCGCCGAGACACCGACGCCGACGACGTGGCGAACATCGACCGGGCCATCGCCGACGCGGTCACCGAGCTCGTCAAGGAGCACGAGGTCGGGGCGATCGGCCTGGCTGCCGCCGGGTTCGTCAGCCCCGACCGCACCGCGGTGACCTTCGCCCCCAACATCGCGTGGCGTGACTACCCGCTGGCGCAGAAGGTGCGCGAGCTCGTGGACGTCGACGTGCCGATCGTCGTTGAGAACGACGCGAACGCGGCCGGCTGGGCGGAGTTCCGCTTCGGCGCGGGCCGCGACGCCACGGACATGCTCATGCTGACCGTCGGCACCGGGCTCGGCGGGGCGGTCATCGTCGGCGGCGAGCTCGTGCGCGGCAAGTGGGGCGTGGCGGCCGAGGTGGGCCACATGCGGATGGTGCCTGGCGGGCACTACTGCGGCTGCGGCCACGAGGGTTGCTGGGAGCAGTACGCCTCCGGCAGCGCCCTGGTACGCGACGCGCAGCACGCGGCGGTGGCCCAGCCCGGCCGGGCGGTGCGCCTGCTGGAGCTCGCCGGCGGCGACCCCGAGGAGCTCAACGGCCCGCAGGTGACCCGGGCCGCCCAGGAAGGGGACGAGCTCGCGGTCGAGCTGCTCGCGAACCTCGGCCGATGGATCGGTGAGGGGGCCGCGTCGGTCGCGGCGCTGCTCGACCCGGAGCTGATCGTCATCGGCGGCGGCGTCGGAGCGGCCGGGGAGCTGCTGCTCGGCCCGGTGCGCCGCGGCTACGAGTCGCAGCTCTCCGCGCTCGGCCACCGGCCGGTCGCGAAGATCGAGCTGGCCGAGCACGGCAACGAGGCGGGCATCGTGGGCGCGGCAGACCTGGCCCGCCGCTGAGTCGTCAGCTCTCGGCGGGCGGCGGCAGCGGCTTGCCGCCCGGCGCGGAGCCTGCCGCAGGCGCGGCGTCGCCCCCCGCGGCGAGGCGGGCCTTCGCGGTCGCGGCGTACATGTCGACGTACTCCTGGCCGGACAGGCGCAGGATCGCGTACTGGATCTCGTCGGCGACGGCGCGCAGGACGAACCGGTCCTCCTCCATGCCCTTGTAGCGGGAGAAGTCGAGAGGCTCGCCCACGATCGCGCCGAGCGGCATGAACTTCGGGACGACGCGGCCGACCGGCTGGGCGACGTTCGTGCCGACCATCGCGACAGGGATCACGGGCGCCCCGGACTCGAGCGCCATGCGCGCCACGCCGGTCTTGGCCCGGTACAGCCGCCCGTCGGGGCTGCGGGTGCCCTCCGGGTAGATGCCGAACAGGTCGCCCTCGGCGAGCACGCGCAGCCCCGTGCGCAGCGCGGCCTCGCTGGCCTTGCCGCCCGACCGGTCGACGGGGATGGTCCCGACGCCGCGCATGAAGCCCGCGACGAGCCGCCCCTTGAGGCCGGAGCCCGTGAAGTAGTCGGACTTGCCGAGGAACTTGACCTGCCGCGGCAGCAACAGGGGCAGGATGAAGGAGTCGATCACCGCGAGGTGGTTGCTCGCCAGGATCGCCGGCCCGTTCTCGGGCACGTTCTCGGCACCACGGATCCACGGGCGGTACGCCAGCCGGAGCACCGGGCCGACCAGCACGTGCTTCATCACCCAGTAGAACAAGGATTTCCTCCTCCGTGACCCTCCCCTCGGAGGACGGTTCCGACTCTAGAGTGTGCGCATGGCCGCATCGAACACCGACGACCGCGACGACGACGTCCCCCCGGGCGACCGTCCCGGAGGAGCGGGCGACATGCCCGACGACGCAGTCGAGGCACGCTGGGCCGCCATCGTCGCCTCCCTCGGCGACGTCGACCTCGCGGCGGACCGTGCCGCCGGCCCGGGCCTGCGCCCGTCCGGTTCTGTCCCATCTTCGACCGAGCCTTCCAGCACGTCGCCCACGGCGCCCGGCGAGGTGGCCGACGGCGGTGCCGCTCCCGCGCCCCGCGCCGCTGGAGAGGACGGTGCGACCGACGCCGTCGGCGCGACCGGTGCCGACACGGCCGCCGGCGCCGACGCCGGCGAGAAGCCCGACGGCGAGGCCGGTGATCGGGCCGGCCGGGACGTCGTCGGGCCGGAGGAGCCCGTGCTGCCGACCCGGATCGTGCGCCCCGGCGGGCCGCGCGACTGGCCCGCGTCCGACGAGGTCGAGGCGCTGGAGGAGGCGGAGTCGCACTTCACGCCGCCCGAGCCGCCGCCGCTGCTGTCCCGCGACCCGCTGCTGACCATGGCGTGGGGCTTCGTCGTCGGCATCCCGGTGATCGCGCTGCTCACGGTCATCGTGTCCGCGGCAATCCCGTCGGTCCGGGTGCCGAGCCTGGCCGCGCAGATCGCCGTCGGCCTGTTCCTCGCCGGCCTCGCCGTGCTCGTGTGGCGTATGCCGCACCACCGCGACCCGGACGACGACGGTCCGGGCGCCGTGGTCTGAGCCGGAGCGGAACCGCAGGTTCGGACGACAGAAGGCGCTGTGGTCTGACGCAGTCCACGCAGCGGACCCCGCGGACCGGGGTGGCGCGTCAGTAGGATGATCGGCAGGGCTCCGGAGCGATCCGCGCGCCCTTGCCAGTCCCCAACGAGAGGTGCTAGTCCGATGGCTGTTCGTCGCGTGGCTCTGCTGACCGCCGGCGGCTTCGCCCCCTGCCTGTCTTCGGCCGTGGGTGGGCTTATCGAGCGTTACAACGAGCTCGACCCCACGATCGAGATCATCGCCTACCAGTACGGCTACCACGGCCTGCTGACGGGCACCAAGATCGTCATCGACGAGGAGGGACGCAAGCAGGCCGGGATCCTGCACCGGTTCGGCGGCTCGCCCATCGGCAACTCGCGCGTCAAGCTCACGAACGTCAAGGACGCCGTCAAGCGCGGCCTGGTCCAGGAGGGCCAGGACCCGCTGCACGTGGCGGCCGAGCAGCTCAAGGCCGACGGCGTCGACGTGCTCCACACGATCGGCGGCGACGACACCAACACCACGGCCGCCGACCTGGCCGCCTACCTGCACGAGAACGGGTACGAGCTCACCGTCGTGGGTCTGCCGAAGACGATCGACAACGACGTCGTGCCGATCCGTCAGTCGCTCGGGGCGTGGACCGCGGCCGAGGAGGCGGCCGGCTTCGCGGTCAACATCATCGGCGAGCACCGCTCGGGCCCGCGCATGCTCATCGTGCACGAGGTCATGGGACGCCACTGCGGCTGGCTCACCGCCGCGGCCGCCAAGGAGTACCGCAAGTGGCTCGACCAGCAGGAGTGGGCGCCCGCGCTGGGCCTCACGAAGGAGCGCTGGGACGTCCACGCCGTGTTCCTGCCGGAGCTCGAGCTCGACATCGAGGCCGAGGCCAAGCGCCTGCGCGCCGTGATGGACGAGATCGGCAACGTCAACATCTTCCTGTCCGAGGGTGCGGGCATGCACGAGATCGTCGCGCAGCTCGAGGCCGCCGGCGAGGAGGTGCCGCGCGACCCGTTCGGGCACGTCAAGCTCGACACGATCAACCCGGGCCAGTGGTTCGCGAAGCAGTTCGCGGAGAAGCTCGGCGCCGAGAAGGTCATGGTCCAGAAGTCCGGCTACTACTCGCGCGCCGCCGCCGCGAACGCCGAGGACCTGCGCCTCATCAAGTCGATGACCGACCTCGCGGTCGAGTGCGCGCTGCGCGGCGAGGCGGGCGTCATCGGCCACGACGAGGAGGACGGCGACAAGCTCAAGGCGATCGCGTTCCCGCGGATCGCCGGCGGCAAGGCGTTCGACGTGACGCAGGACTGGTTCGGCGAGATCCTCGGCGCCATCGGCCAGCCGCTCGTGCCGGCGAAGTCTGCCGCGCACTGACGCCTCACCCGGGTGGCGCGGGCGATCCCGCGCCACCCGGACCCTGCGAACCGCGAGAGACCGGGCGAACGACCTGATGAGCACCCGAGTGAGCACCCGATGAGCACCGTCGCCGACCCGGCCCTGGCCGCCGGGCTCGACCACTTCCGAACGCTCCAGGCGCGTCAGCAGCCTGTCTGGCCGGACCGGGAGGCCCTCGCCGCCGTCGCCGAGCGCCTGGAGCAGGCCGCGCCCCTCGTCGTGCCCGCGGAGGCCGACCTGCTGCGCGACCGGCTCGCGGCCGCGGGGCGCGGCGAGGCGTTCCTGCTGCAGGGCGGGGACTGCGCGGAGACGTTCGCCGACGCGAACGCGACCCGCATCAGGAACAAGATCCGCACCATCCTGCAGATGGCGGTCATCCTCACGCACGGCGCGAGCACGCCCGTGGTGAAGATGGGGCGCCTGGCGGGGCAGTACGCGAAGCCGCGGTCGTCGGACGACGAGGAGCGCGACGGCGTGACGCTGCCCGCGTACCGGGGCGACATGGTCAACGGCTTCGACTTCACGCCCGAGTCGCGCGTGCCGAACCCGGAGCGCCTGGAGCAGGCGTACCGGATCTCGGCGGCGACGGCGAACGTGGTGCGGGCGTTCACGAAGGGCGGGTTCGCCGACCTACGGCAGGTGCACGAGTGGAACCGCGGCTTCATGCGCAACCCGGCGTACGCCCGCTACGAGGCGACCGCGGAGGAGATCGACCGCGCCATCCGCTTCATGCATGCGTGCGGCGCGGACTTCGACGCGCTGCGTACCGTCGAGTTCTTCCTGAGCCACGAGGCGCTGATCCTCGACTACGAGCGCGCCCTGACGCGCCACGACCAGCGCACGGGCCGCGCGTACGACACCTCGGCGCACTTCCTCTGGATCGGGGAACGCACCCGTCAGCTCGACGGCGCGCACGTCGACCTCCTGTCGCGCGTCGCGAACCCGATCGGGGTCAAGCTCGGGCCGACGACGACGCCCGCCGACGCCCTCGCGCTGGTGGAGCGCCTCAACCCGGACAACGTGCCCGGCCGGCTCACGTTCATCACCCGTATGGGCGCCGCCCGCGTGCGCGACGTGCTGCCCACGCTGGTGGAGGCCGTGACGTGGTCCGGCGCGTCGGTGACCTGGGTCACCGACCCGATGCACGGCAACACGATCACGTCCGCGTCGGGCTACAAGACGCGCCGCTTCACGGACGTGCTCGACGAGGTCGCGGGCTTCTTCGAGGTGCACCGGTCCCTCGGGACGGTGCCCGGCGGCCTGCACATGGAGCTCACCGGTGACGACGTCACCGAGGTGCTCGGCGGGAGCGAGGAGATCTCCGACGAGGGCCTCGCGCTGCGCTACGAGACCCTCGTGGACCCGCGGCTGAACCACCAGCAGTCGCTGGAGATGGCGTTCCAGGTCGCGAAGATGCTGCGGGACTGACGGGGCTGGGCCGGGCAGGGAGGCGGAGGCCCCGTCGCGAGGCGACCATCCGGCCGCTCGGTCCTCGCGGCCTCCCGCCAGGCCCATCCAGCCTCGCGACGAGGCCTCCGCCTCCCCGCCCGGCCGGGCCGGCGCTCCGCCGTCGCGGCTAGAGCTGTGCCTGGGCCAGGCGCCGGACCTCCGCACGGCGGCCCGCGAGCAGCGAGCCGACCGGCGTCCCCCCGAGCGAGTCGTCGGGGGTGAACAGCCACTCGAGGATCTCGGCGTCGCCGAACCCGGCGTCGGACAGGACGACGACGGTGCCGCGCAGCGTGCCGAGCACCGCCTTGCCGGTCTGACCCCCCGAGGCCTTCGCACCGGCGAGGCCGGTGCCCGGGGGCTGGTCGGCGGCGTCGATGACGAAGGCCGCCGGGACCTGGAAGACGCTGCGCTCACCGCGCTTGACGCCGACGAGGTGCCGGTCCTGGAGGAGGCGCCGGACCTTGCCGAGGTCGAGGCCGAGGGTCTCGGCGAGGTCGGGGAGGGTGAGCCAGTCGCCGACGAGGGCGTCGAGGCGGGCAGCGAGATCGTTCACCCCGTCAGCCTAGGCGGTGGGCGCGGCGGTCGTGCGCGCAACGATCGTGCAACGGTGCGGCGCGCTCCCCGGCAGGCCTTCACCGCGGGTCCGTCCCGGCCGCATACACTCGCCCCCGTGGCCATGGTGACGACGGATCCCCTCCTCGGCCGCCTGGTCGACGGGCGGTACGAGGTGCTCGAGCGTGTCGCGCGAGGCGGCATGGCGACCGTCTATCGCGCGCTGGACCGGCGCCTGGACCGTGAGGTCGCGCTCAAGGTCATGCACCCGCACCTCGCGGAGGGCGCGGAGGCGAGCGACTTCCTCTCGCGCTTCCGTCGCGAGGCGCGGGCCGCAGCCGGCCTGACCCACTCGGGTGTCGTCGCCGTGTTCGACCAGGGCATCGACGGCGACATGAGCTACCTCACCATGGAGTACGTGGCGGGGACGAACCTGCGCCGCGCGGTCCGGGACGGCGGCGTCACGGTACGCCGCGTGTTCGACGTGCTGGACCAGGTGCTGTCGGCGCTCGCGGCGGCGCACCGCAAGGGCGTGGTGCACCGCGACATCAAGCCCGAGAACGTCCTGCTCGTCGCCGACAGCGACCAGGTCAAGGTGGCGGACTTCGGCCTGGCGCGCGCCGTCACCGAGGTCACCGCGACGTCGACCGGGACGGTCATGGGCACCGTCGCGTACCTCGCGCCGGAGGTGATCTCGACCGGCCGGGCCGACACCCGCACCGATGTGTACGCGGTGGGCGTCCTCGCGTTCGAGATGCTGACCGGCCGCCTCCCGCACCCGGGGGACTCGCCGATCCAGATCGCGTTCGCGCACGTCAACGCAGACGTGGCGCCGCCGTCGTCCCTCGCGCCGCACCTGCCGCGCGCCGTCGACGACCTCGTCCGCTCGTTCGCGGCCCGCAACCCGGACGCGCGGCCGCGGGACGCGGCCGCCGCTCTCGAGGTGCTCCGCGCGGTCCGGCGCACCCTGCCCGACGGCGTCCTGGAGGCCACGGCCTCCACCGCGCCCCGGGCGCCCGGCGGGCAGGCGCCGGCGACTCCTGCGCCGAGCTCGACCGCGCTGATGCCGGGCGTCCCGGGCGTCCCGGGCGGCGCCGTTGTGCCGGCCGGCCCGCAGCACCAGGTCTCGACGCCGACGACGGCGCTGCCCGCCCAGCCTGGGTACGTGCAGCCGTACCCGGCCTACGGCGGGTACCCCGGCCAGGCCATGGCGGACGCCGAGCCGCCGCGCCTCGACAAGCGGCGTGCGACCGGGACGATCGTGACGGCGGTGATCGTCCTCGTGCTCCTGGTGCTCGGCGGGCTGTGGTGGCTGAGGGGCGACCGCGTGGTGCAGGTGCCCGGCGGGCTCGTCGGCCTGCCGGTCGCCGAGGCCCAGGCCGAGCTGGAGGCCGCGGGGCTGGAGTGGCAGGTCACGCAGGAGTTCGACGACACCGTGGCGGTGGGCTCCGTCGTGTCGACCGACCCGGGCGCCGGTGCCGTGGTGGCGCGTGGCGACGTCGTGCAGCTCGTGGAGTCCAAGGGGCCCGACCTGGTCGCGTTGCCGGGGAACCTCGTCGGCCTGACGGAGGCCGACGCCCGGGCGGCGCTCGCCGACGCGGGGTTCACGGTCAAGGAGCCCCTGTCGACCGACTACTCGGACACGGTCCCTGCCGGGAGCGTCATGGCGTCCAGCCCGGAGCCCGGCACCCAGGCGCTGCGCGGGAGCGAGGTGGCCCTGGTCGTGTCCGAGGGCGGCGCGCCGACGGAGGTCCCGAGCGTGGTGGACCTGACGTTCGACGAGGCGGTGGCCGCGCTGACGGCCGCCGGCCTGAAGGCCGAGAAGATCGAGGAGTTCGACCCCGAGATCCCGGCCGGCCAGGTGGTGGCACAGAACCCGGAGGAGGGCGACGAGGCCCACCGCGGTGACACGGTGCAGCTCCTGGTGTCGAAGGGGCCCGAGCTGGTCGCAGTGCCCGACGTGGTGGGGATGGACCGGAAGGACGCGAAGGAGACCTTGGAGGCCAGCGGTTTCAAGGTGGACGACCCGGGCCTCAACTTCGTCCTCGATGACACCGTCAGCACCCAGAGCCCGGCCGCCGGCGAGCAGGTCGCCAAGGGGTCCGAGGTGACGATCAGCAACTGGTGAGACCGGGGGCGCTACGCCGCCCGGTCGACCGCCGCGCGTGCCAGGTCGGCGATCACGCCGCGGCCCGGCTCGGCCAGGCGCGCGGCGTCGAGGGCGGCGTCGGCCTGGCCCGCCAGGTCCGTGATGAGCTTCTCCACCGCGTCGAGCGCGCCGGTGGCGACAATGGCCTGGCGGAGCGCGGCGACGTCGTCAGGCCCCAGGTCGGGGTCGCCGAGGGCACGCAGCACGAGGGCGCGCCGGTCGTCGTCGGCGCCCGCGAGCGTGCGGGCGACGAGGACGGTGCGCTTGCCCTCACGCAGGTCGTCCCCGGCGGGCTTGCCCGTGATGCCCGGGTCCCCGAAGACGCCGAGGACGTCGTCGCGGAGCTGGAACGCCTCGCCGAGCGGCAGGCCGGCGGCGCGGATCGCCGCGACCCGCTCGGGGCCGGCGCCCGCGAGGGCGGCGCCGAGCGCGAGGGGCGCGGCCACGGAGTAGGAGGCGGACTTGGCGCGAAGCACGGCGCGGGCGCGCTCCTCGTCGGCGGCCGGGTCGGCGCCCCAGGGCTCGGCCTGCACGAGCACGTCGAGGTACTGGCCCACGACGACCTCGCTCTGCATGCGGTCGAACGTGTCGCGCGTGGCCGCGGCGACCGGCGCGGGCAGAACGGCGACGGCTGCGGTGAGCTCGCGCTGGGCGGCGAGGAGCACGAGGTCGCCCAGCAGGATCGCGACCGACTCGCCGAACCGGCCCGCCTCGCCGGCCCAGCTCGAGCCCGTGTGCCGGGCTGCGAAGGCGCGGTGGGCCGTGGGGCGGCCGCGGCGGGTGTCCGAGCTGTCGATGATGTCGTCGTGCAGCAGGGCGGCCGCCTGGAACAGCTCGAGCGCGGCCCCGACGCGGACCGCTGCCGTGCGGGCCGGGCCGTCGGCCGCGCCACCGTGCGCCCGGAACGACCAGTAGCAGAACGCCGCGCGCAGCCGCTTGCCGCCCTCGAGCAGGGCCCCCGCCTCGTCGGTCAGAGCCGTGGCGCTCGCGCCGAGGCCCGCCACCTCGTCCGCCAGCTCAGCCATGTGGGCGCGGAGCGCGGCGTCGACGTCCCGGCGCAGGTTCTCGCGGTCGACGAGTGCGGAGGGGTCGGGCGCAGTGCCGGGCGAGGTCGGGGCAGGCGCGGTGGCGGAGAGGCGAGCGGGCACGACCCCAGCCTAGGACCCTGCCGGGGCCAGCACCGTCCCGCTGATGCTCACGAGGCGTCGCTCCCCGTCGTCCAGGACGCCCACGAGGAGGGCCTCCGACGCGGTGCCCGTGTCCGTGGCTGTCTGCCGCGTCCAGGCGGTCTGCGCCGTGAGGCCGGTCAGCGCCGGGGTGCTGACGGGGGCGAACCCCTGGCCGGTGAGGAGGCCGCCCACCTGGTCGAGCACCTCCTGCGCGCCGAGCGCCGACGACAGGTTCAGGGTGATCTGAGTCGTCGGGGGCGTGCTGTCCGGGACCGGCTGCGCCGACGTCGCGAGGAGGGTCGCGCCCTCGGGTGTGGGGAGCAGCTCGGCCGGGAACCCGGGCGCGTACCCGCCCACGGCCGACGCCGGGTCGAAGCTCGGCAGCGTCACCGTGTCCGCGGCGGCGGGCGTCCCGCCCGTGACCGACGTCGGTCGTTCGCCTCCCGCGGCCGTCGCGGTGCAGCCCGCGGCCGCCAGGGCGGCGGCGAGCGCGACGGCCGCCAGCCCGTGGCGGGCGGCGGGGGAGCGTCGGGGGCGGGCGGGCACCCGGACACGGTAGCCGGACAGGCGGGGTCCGGGGCAACCCGGCCGGACAGGTTGCCGGCCCGGACGGGGCTCGCGTCACCGACCCTGTTCACGGCGGGGAGCGGCCCCGACGTCGACCACAGGGGCGCCGTCGTCCACATCCTTGTCCGGGTGCCCCCGCCACGGGCGCGGGCCGGGTGGGATCGACGCATGACGACCACCACGGTGCGGGTCAGCGGACCCCAGGACCTCCTCGCGTACATCCCCTACCGGCTCGGGTTCCGCCCGGTCGAGTCGCTCGTCGTCGTGAGCCTGCGCGGCCGGCGGCAGACCGTCGGCCTCGTGTCCCGGGTCGACCTCGCCGAGCTCACCGGGGCGGCCGACGACGGCGGACCGGGCGGTGCCGGGCTCGCGGGCTGGCTGGCCGAGCACGCCCTCGCCGACGGTGCGACCCGGGCGGTGGTCGTCGTGTACACGTCCGCCGACGTCGGGGCGGTGCCCGCGTGCCCCGAACGGCGCGCCGTCGACCTGGTGCGCGCGCGGCTCGACCGCTCCCTGCCGGGCACCGAGGCGTGGGTCGTGGGCCCGTCGGGCTACCGCGCCGTCGACTGCCCGGACCCCGCGTGCTGCCCGGCCGGCGGCCGCCCGCTGACCCAGGTGGCGGGCAGCCGGGTCGTGGCCTCGATGGTGCTGGAGGGCCGGACGATCGCCACGAGCCGTGAGGCGCGGTACGCGATCCCGTCGGCGCCCGTGGCCGCCCGGACGCAGGCGAGCCGGGCGGCCCTGCGGTGGGAGCAGCACCGCGCGCGGCTGACCACCGACGCCGAGGGCGCGTCGGGCGCCCCGGAGGCGGGCCGGGCGCTGCGCGCCTTCTCGCGCTGGGGCGCGGAGGGGCTGGACACCTGGCGCCGGGCTGTCCGGCAGGTGGCATCGGCGGAGCCCGGTCGTCCGGTCGTCCTCCCGCCCGTGGCGCTCGGCCGCATCGCGGCGGCGCTCGCGGACCGGTGGGTGCGCGACGCGATCCTGGTGAGCCTCCTGCCCGGGTCGGAGGAGCTCGCCTCGGCGACGGCGCGCCGGCTCGCGACCGCGGGTACTGACGTCGCGACGGGCGAGGTGATCGCGCGCATCGTCGACCAGCGGGTCGGCGAGGAGCCGGACCCGGCGATCGTCGGCCCGGCGCGCGCCGTGCTGGAGGCGGTCGTCGCGCACGTGCCGCGCCGGCGCCGGGCGGCCGCCTGCACGCTGCTCGCCCTGCTCGCGTGGTGGGACGGTGACGGCGGGAGCGCGGCGGAGCGGGTCCGGGAGGCGCTCGCGACGGAGCCGGACTACCCCCTGGCGAAGGTGCTGGCGGGTGCGCTGAACGCGGCAGTCCCGCCCGGCTGGGTGCGCCGGCGGTACCGGGAGGACGACCGTGCCAACCCGTCCGCGCAGGCCGGAGCCGGACGGGCGGGCGCGCCGGGCTGAGCAGCCCCCCGAAGTCGGGTAGCGTCGGTGGACATGACGATCGTGGTGGGCCACCTGACCACGCCGGAGGGCCAGGCGGCACTTGCCGCAGCTGTGGACGAAGCCCGGCAGCGCAGCACACCGCTCGTGGTCGTGGCGTCCGGGAAAGCTCCGGAGGACGAGCGGGAGGCGGGGATCGCGGCGCTGCAGGAACGCCTGGCAGCATCCGGTGCGGACTTCCGTATCGAGCAGGGCGGCGGCGACCTGGCCGATGACCTGGTCCGCCTGGCGACCGAGACGGCGGCGGAGCTCGTCGTGATCGGCCTGCGCCGGCGCAGCCCTGTGGGCAAGCTGATCCTCGGTGCGGGTGCGCAGCGGATCCTCATCGAGGCGCCGTGCCCGGTCCTCGCCGTCAAGGTCTGAGGAGCGGGCCGGCCTCGCGCCGACAGGTGTGACGGAGCCGACTCGCCCGGGAATTCCCGGACGGGCCCGCACGTTGTACAAGGACCTGATTCCCAGAATTGTGAGGCAGGCACTGCTGCCAGAGGTGATCCTCCGCACCCGATTCACGTCCTACCGCCGTTTTTCGGCGGCCATGGACCGGTGCCGACGGTACAATAGCGTGTGTCCGCCGGCGGCTGAAGAAGGTCTGAAGGCCCCGACGGCGGTACACCGCCCCCTCGAATGCCGAAAGGTCGGTTTGTGGCGCCCACTCCCGTGAAGGACCCCCAGAACATCGCCCCCGTTCGTGACGTCGTGCGCGACAACAACAACCTGCCCCGCGAGTTCGAGCACCCCGCGCTCAAGGATCTGCTCGCCCGCGGAGCGGCTGCCGGCCGCGTCGATGCCGAGAGCTTCCGTACCGCGTGCGAGACCGCGGCGGTCGCCGACGCGAAGCGGCTGAAGGCCGTGCTGCGCGCGCTCGCGAACGCCGGTGTCGAGGTGGGGCTGCCCACGGCGACGAAGGTCGCAGCCGCGTCGGCGGCGCGTTCGACGACGGTCGCCGCCAAGGCGCCGTCCGAGGCCGAGGCCTCGGCAGCCCCCAAGCGCACGACACGTACCCGTCCGGCGGCCGCGAAGGCCGCGAATCCCGCCAAGGGCACGGCCGAGGACGCGGCGGAGGACGCCGCGGACGAAGCCACTGCGAAGCCCGCAACTCGTCGCCGCACGACGGCAGCGAAGACTGCCGGCACCCGGGCGGTGAAGGCCCCGGCGAAGTCGAAGGCCGCGCCCGCCACGGGTAAGGACGACGACGAGGAGATCGCCGAGGAGGAGATCGACCTCGAGGCCGTCGACCTCGAGACCGAGGTCGAGGTCGACCCGCCGGAGGACGTCGAGGCGACGCCCGAGGTCGTCGTCGAGGAGACCGAAGAGACCGAGGCTGCGCCCCCGCGCAAGGCCGAGGGCGAGGAGGACACCGGCTTCGTGGTGTCCGACGCGGACGACGACGACGCCCCGGCTCAGCAGGTCGTGACCGCGGGCGCCACGGCGGACCCGGTCAAGGACTACCTCAAGCAGATCGGCAAGGTCGCGCTGCTGAACGCCGAGCAGGAGGTCGAGCTCGCCAAGCGCATCGAGGCCGGCCTGTTCGCCGAGGAGCGTCTCGCGACGCAGGTGTTCGACAAGGCCGACTCCGAGCAGCGGCGCAACGAGCGCGACCTCAAGTGGATCGCGCACGACGGCAAGCGCGCGAAGAACCACCTGCTCGAGGCGAACCTCCGCCTGGTCGTGTCGCTCGCCAAGCGCTACACGGGCCGCGGCATGCTGTTCCTGGACCTCATCCAGGAGGGCAACCTGGGCCTGATCCGTGCGGTCGAGAAGTTCGACTACACCAAGGGCTACAAGTTCTCGACGTACGCCACGTGGTGGATCCGTCAGGCGATCACCCGCGCCATGGCTGACCAGGCCCGCACCATCCGCATCCCGGTGCACATGGTCGAGGTCATCAACAAGCTCGCCCGCGTGCAGCGCCAGATGCTCCAGGACCTGGGTCGTGAGCCCACGCCGGAGGAGCTGGCCAAGGAGCTGGACATGACCCCCGAAAAGGTGGTCGAGGTCCAGAAGTACGGCCGCGAGCCCATCTCGCTGCACACCCCGCTCGGTGAGGACGGCGACAGCGAGTTCGGCGACCTGATCGAAGACTCCGAGGCCGTGGTGCCCGCCGACGCGGTGAGCTTCACGCTCCTGCAGGAGCAGCTGCACCAGGTGCTCGACACCCTGTCGGAGCGGGAGGCCGGCGTGGTCTCCATGCGGTTCGGCCTGCAGGACGGCCAGCCGAAGACGCTCGACGAGATCGGCAAGGTCTACGGCGTGACGCGCGAGCGCATCCGCCAGATCGAGTCCAAGACCATGTCGAAGCTGCGGCACCCGTCGCGCTCGCAGGTCCTGCGCGACTATCTCGACTGAGTCCGACGCCGGACGGCCCCGCCCCTGCTCTGCAGGGACGGGGCCGTCGGTCTTTGTTCAGGCGGTGTTGTTCGTCGCCTGAGCCTGCGGTTCCGCTGCGGGCGGGTGCCTCGTTCCTCGGCCCCCACCCTGCGCTGCACCTCCGGCTCAGGCGACTTCCTTGTTCGCCTGAGCCTGCGGTTCCGCTGCGGGCGGGTGCCTCGTTCCTCGGCCCCCACCCTGCGCTGCACCTCCGGCTCAGGCGACTTCCTTGTTCGCCTGAGCCTGCGGTTCCGCTCCGGGCGGGTGCCTCGTTCCTCGGCCCCCACCCTGCGCTGCACCTCCGGCTCAGGCGAGCAGCCAGGTGGTCCGGTCGAGGAACCGGCGGGCCACCTCCAGCGAACCGGGCTTCTGAGCGGCGTGCAGGCCAGGCGGAAGCGCGTCCTCGCGGTGGCCGAGCGTCCAGCCGAGCATCTGCAGCCGGCGCAGCATCGACAGCGCGCACGCGACCTCGAGGTCGCCCGCCGACAGCGGCGCCACCTCCTGGTACCCGGTCACCCACGCGCGCGCCATCGCGGGGGCGTACGGCTCGTGCTCGACGAAGGTGAGCGCCGCCGCGAAGTCGTACAGGTAGTAGGACCACCCGCAGTCGTCGAAGTCGATCACGGTCAGCGTGCCGCCGTCGGCGATGATGTTCGAGGGCCGCAGGTCGGCGTGCACGAGGCCCCAGGTCTGCTCGTCCGCGGGGAAGTCTGCGACGATCGCCAGCGCCTTGTCCTGCGCCGCGAGCAGCAGCTCGCGCTCGGCGTCCGTCAGCCCGGCGGACTCCCACGGGTCCCAGCGGGCCGAGGGGCCGACCATGTCGGGCACGTCCCAGGTGAACCGCGTGAAGGCGTGCGGCGGCGTCCAGGTTCGCGCGTGCTCGTGCAGCAGCGCGCTCCAGCGCCCGATCGTCCGGTAGTACGGGGCGGGGTCCTCGAGGTCCTCGAGGACCGAGCCGGTGACGAACCGTGTGGAGACGCAGGTCCAGGTCTGTCCGGCGTCGTCCCGCACCTGCGCGGTGTATGTCCCGCGGTAGGTGGGGACGGCCTGCAGCACCCGCAGGTCCGGGACCTGCCACAGGGACGCGACGAACGCGAGCTCGGAGGCCACGGCCGCCGGCCCGCCCACATAGCCGGGCTGCGACACCCGCACCACGCCGGCCGCTCGCCCGTCGAGGTCGAGCCGGAAGGTGGCGTTCTCGCTCACCGTGATCAGCTCCAGCACGACCCGGGTCGGGTCGAGACCCCACGCCGCGCTGACCCCGCGGTGCAGCCAGTACGGAGCGGGGGCGCCGCGCGTGAGGGCGTCGAACGCGGAGAGCCCGGGGCCGGGCTCACCGCCGTCGGCGAGCGGGACGTCGTCGGGCGCCGGTGTGACGTCAGGTATCGTCATGGCCGCACACTACGGCCGGCCCGGGCGCCGCGGGGCCAGGGCAACACGGAGTTCACACGGCGACCGAAGGTGTTACCGCGCGCTTACCATGGGGGCCCGCCGAGGGCGCGCCGGGTGCGCCATGATGACCAGGTGACCCGACGCTCCTCCATCCTGGACGGCAACTCCTTCCGCGCCGAGAACGCTGCGGGGCTCGACGAGCGCACGCTCGCCCTGGCAGGGCGGCGCGAGATGCTCGGCCCCGCCTACCGGCTCTTCTACCGCACCCCGGTCCACCTGGTCCGCGGCGAGAAGGCCCACCTCTTCGACGCCGACGGTCTCGAGTACCTCGACGCCTACAACAACGTGGTGTCCGTGGGGCACGCGCACCCGCGCGTCGTCGCGGCGGTCGCGGAGCAGGCGGCGGCCCTCAACACCCACACCCGCTACCTGCACGAGGCGATCCTGCGGTACTCCGAGGAGCTCCTCGCCACGCTGCCCGGCATGGACCGGGTCATGTACCTGTGCACGGGCTCGGAGGCGAACGACCTCGCGATCCGGGTCGCCCGGTACGCCACCGGGCACCGCGGCGTGATCGTCACCTCGGAGGCGTACCACGGCAACACGGACCTCGTGTCGGGCATGTCGCCCGCGCTGGGAGGCGGGCAGGCGGTCCACCCGGAGGTGCGGGTCGTGCCCGCGCCGGACCCGGCGCTCGCGGCAGCGGACGGCTTCCCCGCGACGCCCGAGGGCACGTCCGAGTGGTTCGCCGGGCACGTGCGGGCGGCGGTCGCGTCGCTCGACGAGGCCGGTGACGGCGTGGCCGCGCTGCTCGTGGACGCGGTGTTCAGCTCTGACGGCATCTTCCCGGCGCGGGTGCTCGGGCCGGCGGTCGCGGCGGTGCGGGCGGCGGGCGGCCTGTTCGTCGCGGACGAGGTGCAGCCCGGCTTCGCGCGCACGGGCGAGGAGTTCTGGGGCCACCTGCGGCACGGCCTGCAGGCCGACGTCGTCACGACGGGCAAGCCGATGGGCAACGGCATCCCCGTGTCCGCGATGGCGACCAGGGCCGAGGTGCTCGAGCCGTTCGCGACGACCGTGCCGTACTTCAACACGTTCGGTGGGAACCCGGTGTCGATCGCGGCGGCGCAGGCGGTGCTCGACGTGATCCGTGACGAAGGGCTCCAGGCGCACGCGCTGACGCTCGGGACGTCGTTCCGCGCGGAGCTCTCGCGCGTCGCCGCCGGGCACGACGAGGTCGGCGAGGTCCGAGGCGTCGGTCTCTACACGGGCGTCGAGATCGTGGGGGAGTCGGGCGAGCCGGACGCGGCACGGGCCCTCGACGTCGTCGAGGGCCTGCGCGACCGTCGCGTCCTGACGTCGGTCTGCGGCCCGCACAACAACGTCCTGAAGGTCCGTCCGCCCCTGCCCTTCACGGCTGCGGACATCGCCTGGTTCTGCGAGGCGCTGGACGAGACGCTCGCCCGGCCCTGACACGACGGTGCCCGGCGCCGGTGGGAACCTCCGCGGGAGGTGGCCACCGGCGCCGGGCGCCGGGAGTGTGTGTGAGCCTCAGGCCTGTCCGTGCTCGGCGTGCAGGCGGTCGGTCTCGTCGTGGACGTGGGTGGCGACGCCCGCGTACGCGGGCGCGTGCGCGCGGGCGTGGTGACCGCAGAAGAGGAGCTCGCCTACGGGCAGAACGACGCGGACATAGGCCTGGGCGCTGCAACGGTCGCAGCGATCGGCAGCGGTGAGGGGTTCGGTCGTCATGGTTGTCACGCCTCCATCCAACCATCGGCGACTGCGATTCATGCCAGCCGCTTCCACGGGTTCGCTGCGAGCATAGCGGCGTGGATCACACTTTAGGTACGACGTAACGGACAATTGCGCTGAGAGGGAAATTTCTTACTCACCCTCGCCCGGTTGCGAGATGGCCGTTCGTGTGGAGCGCCTCACCTGGGATGTCTGAGGTCTCGTCTACGCTGGGCGCCGTGACCACCACTTCCGAGTCGAGCTACACCGCGCGGCACCTGTCCGTCCTCGAAGGTCTCGAGGCGGTGCGCAAGCGACCCGGCATGTACATCGGGTCCACCGACTCACGCGGTCTCATGCACTGCCTGTGGGAGATCATCGACAACTCGGTCGACGAGGCGCTGGGCGGGCACGCGACGCGTATCGAGGTGGTGCTGCACCCGGACACGTCTGTGACGGTGACCGACGACGGGCGCGGAGTGCCGGTGGACATCGAGCCCAAGACGGGCCTCTCGGGCGTCGAGGTCGTCTATACGAAGCTGCACGCGGGCGGAAAGTTCGGCGGCGGCTCCTATGCGGCCTCGGGCGGCCTGCACGGCGTCGGCGCCTCGGTGGTCAACGCCCTCTCCTCGCGGCTCGACGTCGAGGTGGACCGCGGCGGAAAGACGTACCGCATGACCTTCCACCGAGGCGAGCCCGGTACGTTCGCCGACCCGGCGGGCGGCCCGTCCCCCGACTCGCCGTTCCAGCCGTTCACCGACCACTCGGAGCTGGCGGTCGTCGGCAGGGTGGCCCGCGGCCGTACCGGCACGCGCGTGCGCTACTGGGCGGACCGGCAGATCTTCCCGAAGAACGCCGTCTTCAGCTACGACGAGCTGGTCACGCGCGCCCGGCAGACCACCTTCCTGGTGCCGGGCCTCGAGATCCTCGTGCGCGACGAGCGCGGCCTGCCGGGCACCCCCGGCGAGGCCGGCCCGCACGAGGAGGTGTTCAAGCACACCGGCGGCACCGTCGACTTCGTCGAGTTCCTCGCGCCCGACACGCCCGTCACCGCCGTCTGGCACCTGACCGGGTCCGGCAGCTTCACCGAGACCGTCCCGGTGCTCGACGAGCGGGGCCACATGACTCCGCAGGCCGTCCAGCGCGAGTGCGAGGTGGACATCGCGATCCGCTGGGGCACGGGCTACGACACCGAGGTGCGGTCCTTCGTCAACATCATCTCGACGCCGAAGGGCGGCTCCCACCTCGCCGGGTTCGAGCAGGGGCTGCTCAAGGTCCTGCGCAAGGGCGTCGAGACCAACGCGCGCCGGCTCAAGGTCTCCGCGAGGGAGGGCGCCGACCGCATCGAGAAGGACGACGTGCTCGCGGGCCTGACCGCCGTGGTCACCGTCCGCCTCGCCGAGCCGCAGTTCGAGGGCCAGACGAAGGAGGTCCTCGGCACCGCGCCGGTGCGGCAGATCGTCACCCGGGTCGTCGAGCGGGAGGTGAACGCCATGCTCACCTCCACCAAGCGGGACGAGAAGACGCAGGCGTCGCTCCTGCTCGACAAGATCGTCGCCGAGATGCGCGCCCGCGTCACGGCCCGCAAGCAGAAGGAGATCTCGCGCCGCAAGAACGCGCTCGAGACGTCCTCGCTGCCGGCCAAGCTCGCGGACTGCCGGTCCGACGACGTCGAGCGCTCCGAGCTCTTCATCGTGGAGGGCGACTCGGCGCTCGGCACCGCCAAGCTCGCGCGCTCCAGCGACTTCCAGGCGCTGCTGCCCATCCGCGGCAAGATCCTCAATGTGCAGAAGGCGTCGGTCACCGACATGCTGCGCAACGCCGAGTGCGCCGCGATCATCCAGGTCATCGGCGCCGGCTCCGGCCGCTCGTTCGACATCGACGCCGCGCGCTACGGCAAGATCGTGCTGATGACCGACGCCGACGTCGACGGTGCACACATCCGCACGCTGCTCCTGACGCTGTTCTACCGGTACATGAAGCCCCTCGTGGAGGCCGGCCGCGTCTACGCCGCGGTGCCGCCCCTGCACCGCATCGAGGTCATCGGCAACGGGAGGCGGCAGAACGAGTACATCTACACGTACTCGGAGGCCGAGCTCAACGCCACGCTGCGCCGGCTCGACAAGGCGGGGCGCCGCTACAAGGACGACATCCAGCGGTACAAGGGTCTGGGTGAGATGGACGCCGACCAGCTCGCGGAGACCACGATGGACCCGCGTCACCGCACGCTGCGCCGGGTCACCGCCGAGCACGTCGAGGCGGCGGAGCGCGTGTTCGAGCTGCTCATGGGGTCCGACGTCGCGCCGCGCAAGGAGTTCATCATCGCCGGCGCGAGCGAGCTCGACCGGAACCGCATCGACGCGTGACCAGGCGCACGGGGCGGCGGCCGGCCGGGAGGCCGGTGCGGTCCGCCCCGTGGCGCGATGGCGCGGCCGCGGTGCTCGCCGGCCTCCTTGCCTGCGGGGTGCTGCTGGCTGGGTGCACGGGCGACGCGTCCGAGGACCCGACCCCCGTCCCGTCCCAGGACCCCGTGACCGCGGCCGCCGACGCCGCGACAGCGTGGCTCGCAGGGTTCGCCGCGGAGGCGACGGCCCGTCTCGAGGCGGGCCGGTCACCGGACGGCCGCGGGATCGGCGACCACGGGCCGACGAGGGACGTGCTCCTCGCGCTGGTCGCGACCGGCCAGGACGCCGCTGTCGGTCCGCTCGCCGCGGCGCTGGCCGAGCCGGCGCACGTCGACGCCCACCTCGGCGACGGTGAGCACCTGCGGCTCGGCGGCTCCACCGCAGAGCTCGCCGCCGCGCTGACGGCGGCCGGCCACGACCCGCGCGCCGTCGGCGGACTGGACCTCGTCGCCGAGGTACGTGCGCTCGTCGGCAAGGACGGGCGCGTCGGCGACCGCGGCGTGCACGGCCACACCCAGACCGCCGGCCAGGCCTGGTCGGTCGTCGTCCTCACCCGTGCGGGCGTGCCCGAGGCAGACGCTGTCACCGGCGCGCTGACGGACCTGCAGTGCGACGACGGGTCGTTCCCAGCGTCGCCCGACGACGAGCAGTGCGTCGGCGACGTCGAGGCGACGTCGCTGGCGATCGTCGCGCTGCAGACCCGGGAGCCCTCGGCGCCCGAGGCCACCGCCGCCCGTGACTGGCTGCTGTCCCAGGCGACGCCCACGGAGGTGGACGGCGCCGAGCTGGTGGCGTGGCAGGCGGCGGACGACACCGGGCTGAGCGTCGTGAGCACGGCGCTCGCGGTTCTCGCCCTCACGGAGCTCGAGCCGACGGCGGCCGTCCCCGGCATGGACATCGAGTGCCGCACGCTGCGGCCCGCGCGCGAGTGGCTGGCGGCGCAGGCCGTCACGCGGGGCGACGACGCCGGGGCGCTCGCCGTGGACCAGGTCGCGGACCCCCGGGCCACCGCCTGGGGCGCCATGGCGCTGTCGGGCACCCGCCTGACCACCGTCCTGGACGGATGAGGCCGGTCGCGCCGAGGCCGTCGGACGGCACCGCGCACGCCCGTGGGATGGACGCCCCTGCACGCGGCGACGGGCCGTCCGTAGACTCGTGACCATGATCCTCCAGAACTTCCGCTCGCTGGGCCGTGCCCGTGCGACGAGCGGCCACACGTCGGCGGCTGTGCGGACGAGAGTCCTGACGACCGCGCTGACCACCGTCCTCGCCGCCGGCCTGCTGGCCGGCTGCGCCGGTACCGAGCCGGCCGCCGACACGACCCTGTCCGCCGCCTCGGCCACCTCCGCGAGCCCGTCCGCGAGCGCGTCGGCCGACGTGACCGAGTGGTCGTACGAAGGCCAGGACGGTCGCACCGCCCTGGATCTGCTGCTGGAGTCCGACCCTTCGGCCGAGGTCAGCGGCGAGGGCGAGATGGCGTACGTGACCAGCATCGGCGGCCGCGCCGCTGACGATGCGGCGAAGGAGTTCTGGGCGCTCTACGTCGACGGCGCGATGGCGACCGTCGGCGCGGGCTCGCTCGTGACGACGACCGGTCAGGAGATCACATGGAAGCTCGAGACGTACTGACCCCGGATGGCCGCTCGGACGGCCTGACGGCGCGCGACCTGCTCGCGCGCTGGTGGCGCCCCGCCGTGGTCGTCCTCGTGGCGGTCGCCGCCGTGGTGTGGCGCCTCGTGCGCGAGGATCTCGGCGCCCCGCCGAACCTCGAGCTGACGACCGCGGCGACGTTCCTCGCGGCGCTCCTGCTGCGCCACCGGCTCGCCGCGCTCGTGCCGCTGGTCGTGGTGGTCGCGAGCGACCTCGCGCTCGGCAACACGTCGATCCTGCTCTTCACCTGGTCGGCCTGGGCCGTCATCGGCCTGGCGGCCCTCCCGGTGCGCCGTCTCGGGCGCTGGGGGACCGGCCTGCGCCGGTTCGGTGTCGCGGCCGGCTTCGGCGTCGCCGGGTCGGTGTGGTTCTTCCTCTGGACCAACTTCGGCGTGTGGCTCATGGGCCGCGAGTCGTACTACGCCCCGGGGCTCGACGGCCTTCTCGCGAGCTATGTGGCCGGCCTGCCGTTCCTGCGGACGATGCTGCTCGGCAACCTCGTGCTCGTCCCGCTGGCGGCCGCGTGCGCGGCGCTCGTGGAGCGGCTGGAGCACCGCGTCCCGGTGCTGGTCACCGCGCACTGACCCACCGACGACCGACGACCGCCCCCCCCCCCCCCCCCCCCCCCCCCCCCCCCCCCCCCCCCCCCGGGGGGGGGGGGGGGGGGGGCCGTCGGCAGGCTTGGCGGCGTCGGCGTCGGCGTCGGCCTCGGCGGAGGTGGTACGGCCGGCTCAGCTCACGGCTGGATGCTCAGCACCCCCGTGCCGGCTCCGGACAGTACGGCGGCCCGCGCGTCCCCGGGCCGCATCGCGGCGTAGCCGTAGGGGACGGTGAAGTCCGTCGTCGAGGTCAGGTGGTCGTGCGCCGTCTCCTCGAACGCGTTGTCCCGAAGGTTCCAGGAGCCGCCCGTGTCGGTGCCGTACCACCAGCCGACCGGGCCCTGGATCTGGCCCGCGTGGCTGTCGGCGTTGCCGCTGCCCGTGCGGTAGAAGTAGTTCCCCTCGACCAGGACCTGGGCGCCGCCGCGGGCGTTGATCGCCGAGGTGCCGATGCTGTCGAAGTAGTTGTTCAGCATGTGCACGTGCGCATACCGGATCAGCGGGACGCGCGTTTTGACGTTCTGGAAGTGGTTGAACGCGTAGGTGATGTTGTCGGGTGCGACCGACGGGTCGTCGGTGTGCCCCACCAGGGACGTCTTGTGGTGGTCATGGATGTAGTTCCACGAGACCGTCACGTACTGGGAGTTCTGCTTGATGTCGACGAGGCCGTCGTAGTAGTCCGGGTCGGCCGCAAGGTCGCTGTAGAGCTCGTTGTGGTCGATCCAGACGTTGGTCGAGTGGTCGGTGATGCTGACGGCGTCCTTGTCGCCCGTGTCGACGTGGTGGATCGCCAGGTTCTGGATCACGACGTCGTGCGAGCGCGTGACGGTGATGCCGACTCCGTCAAGCTCGCCGCTCGTTCCGACGCCGAGGATCGAGACGTGCTGGACGTCCTTCACGTCGATCCTGCTCTCCGAGAGGTTGGCCTCGGAGATCGGGGTGTCGACGTAGATGACCAGGCCCTGGTCGGCGCCGCGGTCCCGGTGCTCTTCGAGCAGCGCGTACAGCGCGTTCCCGGCGCCGCCGTACTGGCCCGCGACGGCGGACAGGACGTACGCGTGCACGGTGGCCGCGCCCTGGCCCCCGCGGGTGCCGCCGTTCATCGACGCGTAGCCCGCCGCCGTACCTGCGCTGGGCGGCGGGGCCACGGACACCGCGGCCGCCTCCGCCTCCGCCGCCGCCGCGGCCTCGGCTGCTGCAGCCGCCTCCGCCGCAGCGGCCGCTTCGGCCGCAGCGGCTGCCTCGGCCGCGGCGGTGTCCGAGGGGCTCGGGCTGGGGCTCGGGCTGGCCGTCGCGGACGCCCTGGCGCTCGCGTCCGGCGACGAGGTGATCAAGGGGCGGTCAAACCGGGGATCGACCGACCCGTCGTTTCCGGCCATGTTCTCGGCGATGGTCGGCGCGAGAGCGGCGGCGGCACCGAGGACGACCGCGACGCCGACGACGACCGGCAGGAGCCACCGGGGGCGCAGGCGGGTCACGAATGATGCCATGGGGTCTCTTCCCTCTCGAGAGGCGAAAGAGGGAGGCCGGAAGGACGCGCCGCCCTCGGCTTCAGGCCAGACCCTGCACGGTTTCTGCACAGATCGTCAAGTCTTCGACGGCCCGCCGCTCGGGCCCGTCTCCACCGCGGTGGGACGCTCTGTTTGCGTGCATATGAGGGATATTGCGCGGCTGTCTACTTCGTCCGTTCTCGACATCGTTTCCGCGGGTCGAGCCAGCAGGCCAGGCTGGCGCCTACGTCAAACGCCAGCACTGGTAATGGGAAGACAAGGCAAAACGAAACCATCGGATCTGGGCGGGCGGGCGGGGGTTGGTCGGTCTGGGCAGTACCCGGCACGACAGCCGACGCCGGTCGCCCGCCCCCGGGCATGGCCGAGGGCCCTCCAGGTCGGAGGACCCTCGGTGCGGTCGCCGGTCTACGGTCGGGTCACCGCTCCCCGTGCGCGCCGGGTGCGGCGCTGCCCTTGTACTCGCCGAGGTCGGACACGAGCTGGGTCAGCGTCGCGTCGCTGTCGTAGCGGCGCTGGTGCAGCGCGGCGATCTTGGCGCCCATCTCCGGGTCGGGGTCGTCCGTGATGTCGAACGACGCGAACTTGTCGACGAGCGGCAGACCGACCTGGTCGGTGTTCCGGTGGGCGGGGTGGACGAGGTACTCCCAGTAGCCCTGGAGGTCCTCGATCATGAACGTCGCGCCCCACTCGTACTCGCCGCCGAAGTCGCGGCCGACCACGAAGGACTTCACGGACGGGATGACGCGGCCCTGGTTGCGCAGGCTCTCGAGGGCCTCCTCGATCTGGGCGGCGTCGGCGTCGGGGCGGAGGGTGAAGCGGTTGCCGTGGATGATCATGATTCGTTCCTTGCGGTGGGTTCTTCGGTGGGTGTGGGCTGAGGGTGGTTCGAGGGTGTGGTCAGGTCCGGCGGGGCCGGAGCAGGAGGGGTGCGGCTACGGCCGCCCCGACGGCCGTGACGAGGCCGGCCCAGGTGAAGGCACCGCTCAGCCCGGCGGCGGCGACGAGCGGCCCGACGGCGATCGGTGAGGCGAACTGGCCCAGGAAGACGCCGGTCACGAGACCCGCGAGGACCTGACCGCGCCGGGCGGCCGGGGCCAGTTCGCCGAGCCGGAGGTTGAGGTTGGGCACCGTGAGCCCGACGCCGAGCCCGCCCACGAGCAGTCCCGCGACGACGACCGTGACCCCGTCGGCCCGCCCGACCAGGAACCAGCCGGTCCCGAGCGCCACCACACCGGTGAGGGTGATGGCCGCGGGGGACAGCCGGCGACGCACGGTGGGGAACGCGAGCGAGCCGAGCAGGCCGGTGAGCGTGGTCCCGGCGATCGCGACGCCGACCAGAGCCGGCCCGGCGCCGAGCTCGCCGAGCAGGAACGGGAGCTGGGTGGGCGCCATGTAGAACACGGCCGTCGCGGCGAACGCCAGGGCGTACAGGCCGAGAACCCGCCGGCGGAGCAGGCTCGTCCGGCCGGAGTCGGGCACGCCGTCGGCCGGGGCCGGTGGTCGTGCCACGGGGGCCGCACCGCCGGGAGCTGCGTCGCGGACCGTGACGAGCACCAGGACCGCGACGGGCACTGCGGCCGCGTACAGCCAGAACGGTGCCCGCCACCCCGTGCTTGCCAGCACCCCGGCCAGCGGCAGCAGCGCGACTCCGCCGAGGCTGGCCGCGGCCTGCTGGAACGCCAGGTAGGTGGCGCGCGCCGGCCCGGAGAACCAGTCGGTGAGCTGCGCCGTCACCGCGGTCGTCACGGCGCCCACGGCCAGGCCGAGCGCAGCTCGGGTGGCGAGGAGCACGCTCAGGTCGGTGACCACGAGCCCGGCCGTGCCGGCCGCCGCGTACAGCACCAGCCCGCCGAGCAGGACCGGCCGCCGGCCGAGCCGGTCGGTGAGGAGACCGGCGAACGGCGCGCTGAGCCCGATGGCCAGGGACGTGATCGTGAGGGCGAGCCGTACGAGCACGTCGTCCTGGTAGACCTCGGCCATGGCGGGCAGGCTGGGGGCGATGACCGCCGCGGCCATGATCGTCAGGCTCGCCGCGGAGAGCACTGCCGTGCGGGCGGCCCGGCTCGGGCCGACGGCGGTGGCCGCCGCCCCCGTCGTCGCACCCGCCGCCGTCGCGACGCGGGCGTTCGCGGTCAGGCTCATGTCGTGGCCCTTCCCGGTCGTGTGCGGGCTCAGTCCCACAGGCTCAGGGCTGCACCGAACATGAGCACAGGGACCAGCAGCCACGGCTCGGCCAGGACGAAGGCGGCCGTGATCAGGACTGCGCCCCAGGCCAGCCCCTTGGCGAAGCGGCGCCGCCTCGTGCGCTTCGTCTGCTCGGCGGCCCTGGTCTCGGCGGTCTGGCGCAGGAGCTCGAGCCAGTTCCCGAGGGATGCGTCGAGCGCGGCGCGCAGGTTGTCGGTGTCGGCCCGGACGGGGTCGCCCTCCCAGGACTCGGCCGTGCGCACGACGGTGGCGTCGCCGTCGGCGGTGAAGGTCCACTCGTGGATGCCGGTGATGCCCATGGCCGGCCCGCCCCACAGGATCCGGTGCGGCGCGTCGAGGGCGTAGACCGTGGAGGTGACGTCGAGGCCGTGCGTGCTCCAGCGGAACGTCGCGCCGGGCTGGAGCGGGCCGTCGGTGTGGGCGGTGTCGACGTCGGTCTGCCAGGTGGGCCAGGCGTCGACGTCGGTGTGCAGCCGCCACACCTGCTCGATCGGCGCGGCGATGCGGATCTCGCGGCGAACGACGACGGTCGCGGCGTCGTCGATGCCGGTGGGGGCCCCGGACTGGTCGGTGGTCTGGGTCGTGTGCTGGGTCATGTCGGTCTCCGTTCGGGTAAGAGTGAACAGTCACTCACTTGATTGGCTGAAGAGGGTCAGGTCGGGAGGTGTCGGGCAGGGGAGCCCTGAGGGTGGCCGTCAGGCCGGGTGCCGGATGCCCTCGGTGAGGAGCCGGGCCCAGTCCTCGGGCACGTCGTCGATCTGCGCGGTCACGATCAGGTGGCACAGCTGGCCGAAGGCGATGAACCGCTGGACCGCCTCGTCGGAGGCCCGGGAGCGGCTCTTGGCGTAGTCGACCACCTGCCGGAGCCCGGCGCGCAGCGCCGCGCCGATCTCCGGCACGTCCGCCACCGACTGTGCGTGCACCTGCAGCATGAGCAGCGTGCGGTCGCCGATGAGCTCGGCGTACGCGCCGCCCATCGCGTGCAGCACGCCGTCGGGCGACGGGTCCTGAGCGCGGTCCGCGCCGGCGGCCAGCGACTCGACCACCTGGGCGAAGCAGGTCTCCAGAGCGGTGACGAAGAGCCGCTCCTTGCTGGGGTAGAGCTTGATGACGTAGGCCGGCGAGATCTTCGCCGCGCGAGCGACGTCGGCGATCGTCGTGCCGTGGAAGCCGCCGCCGGCGAACTCCCGCACGGCGGCCGCGGCGACGACCGGCTTGCGGAGCTCTGCGGTGGAGAGGGCTGTCCTTGTCATGTGAGTGACTGTACATTCACTCTTGCCGGTGACGCAAGTCGTGGAACGGAGTCAGGCTCGCTCGGTCAGAGCTCCCGGCGGAACGCCCGCCCGCGCGCGTACGCGTGGAAGCGGTCGAGCATCTCGATCTGCCGGCGTGCCAGGACGATGAGCTCGTCGAACTGCCCGGGGTCCAACCCGATCTCGGCGGCGTGCTCGCGTAGCGTCTGCCAACCGCCGATCTTGCCCAGCACCGCGGACCGCATGAGCTCCGCCTCGAGCACCGCCGTCATCGGCGACCGCTGCGCGATCCGGCCGTTCAGCGTGAGCCGCCCCGCCTTCTCGGTGAGCCACGCCGCCACCTGCCGGTACCGACGCCGCGGCACCCCGAGGCGGTCGAGCAGCTCGCGGTAGAGCTCCCGCTCGCCGCGCAGCTGCTCGGTGGCCTCGGCCAGCTCGGCGTGGAAGGGCGTGTCCCGGTGGGTCCCGGTCATGAGCTCCATGCGCTCGAGGCCCGCCGTCGCGCCGGAGAAGTGGTCGGAGAGGTAGAGCCCGAACAGGAAGCGATCCATCGAGTCCGGGATCCGCACGTCCCTGTCGTGCCGCAGTGGCATGACGGACGCGCCCGCGGGCCGGGCCGTCCCCGGGTGCAGGGGAGCAGAGCGCAGCCCCTGCCCGACGGCGATACCCCCGAGCAGCTCCTCGACCGCATCCTCGGCGGTGCGGCGCGGCGCCCAGCCCAGCTCGGTCCTGATCCGGGTGGTGTCGAGCACGGGCGCGCCCATCGCCATGTCGAGCCAGCCGGGATCGGGACGGACCACGTGGCCGCGATACGCCGCGGTGAGCGCGAGGCGGACGACGGCGGGCGGCACCTCGACGAGCCTGCCGTGGTCGACGATCCGCGCGAGGTCCTTGCCGTCGAGCAGGTCGTCCGCCCCGACGTTGAACGCCCCGCGGGCCCGCTCCACGATCACGCGTCGGTAGGCGTCCGCGACGTCGTCGGCGTGCGCGGCCTGCATGCGCACCCCCGTGGGCAGCGGCACCGCGGGCAGCCGGCCGTACCGCAGGAGCCGCACAGGCACGAGAGGGCCGAGGAAGTACCGCACGATCGACTGGGCGGCGTCGGCCTGGAAGGTCAGCGCCGGCCGCAGCCGCGCCACGGTCACCTCGGGATGCTCGGCCTCGAGCTCGTCGAGCACCCTCTCCTGCGCCGCCTTGTCGACGCTGTAGTGCGACGTCGGGATGCCCTGGGTCGGCCAGTCCTCCCGCCGCGGCACGTCGTCGTCGACGGGCGAGTACGCCCCCACCGACGAGGCGACGACCAGGTGCGGCACGCCCGCGCGGACGACGGCCTGGGCCACCCGGCGGGTGCCCTCCACGTTGGTGCGGCGGAGCAGGTCGCGCTCGCGGTTCGGCTGGACGAGCCAGGCGAGGTGGACGACGGCGTCGGCGCCGCGGAAGTGCTCGGCGAGCAGCGCGACGACGTCGGTGTCCTCGGCCGCGATGTCGACGGGAGCCCACTCGGCGCCCCGGTACGGTTCGGCGCTCCGGTCCGGCAGGCGCCGGGCGATCCCCAGCACCGACGTGACCTGCGGCTCCTCGTGCAGGGCGCGCAGCAGTGCGGTCCCGACGTTCCCTGTGGCTCCGACGACGACGACGCGCATGGAGCCACGGTGGCACCGGTGCGGGGTGCACGCACCCGGCGCCCGCTCACGATCGTCGGCCGAGGCGTGATCCACTGGAGTGTGCTCACGGTCCGCCACACGTCGCCGCGCCGGCTCGACGTCGCCCTCACGCTCGGGCCGCTCGGACACGGCCCGGCGGACCCCACGTTCCATCGCGCGGCCGACGGGTCGGTCTGGCGCACGTCGTTGCTGCGTACCGGCCCGGTGACGCAGCGGTTCGTGCCGGCCGGGCCGAACGAGGTGGTGGTACACCTGTGGGGCGACGGCGCCCGCGAGGCGGCCGAGGCGCTGCCGGTGCTGCTCGGCGAGGACGACGACTCCACGGGCTTCGTGCCGCCGCCGCAGGTGCGGGACGCCTGTCGCCGGGCCGCGGGCCTGCGGATGTCGGCCAGCGGCCGGGTGCTGGAGGCGCTCGTGCCTGCCGTGCTGGAGCAGCGTGTGCAGACGGTGACGGCGCACCGGGCGTGGCGGTGGCTCCTCACCCGGCACGGCACGCCGGCACCCGGGCCGATTCCCGACGGGATGCGGGTCGTGCCCGACGCGCGAACGTGGGCCCGCATCCCGGTGTGGGAGTGGCACCGCGCCGGCGTCGATCCGGGACGCGCCCGCACGGTGGTGCGGTGTGCACAGGTGGCACCGCGGCTGGAGGAGGCGTGCGCTATGGCGCCCGCCGAGGCGCGCACCCGGCTGGAGAAGGTGCCGGGCGTGGGCGTGTGGACGTCGGCCGAGGTAGCGCAGCGTGCGTTCGGGGACCCGGATGCCGTGTCCGTGGGTGACTTCCACCTGGCGGCCGCTGTCGGCTGGGCGTTGGCCGGCGAGCGCACGGACGACGACGGGATGCTGCGGCTTCTGGCGCCGTATGCGCCGCACCGGCAACGGGTGGTCCGCCTGCTGATGATCGACGGGCGGCACCGGGCGCCGCGGCGCGGGCCGCGGCTGCCGCTCGCCGACTACCGAGCGTTCTGACGCCGCACCCGAACGACGCCGCTGCGCGCACCGGTGGGCCGTGCCGTAACTTTACCGTACGTACGGTAAAGTTACGGCCATGAGGCCAAGCCAACGAGAAGAGACGCTCGACGCCGCTCTGCGTGTCGTGAACGAGCAGGGCGCCGACATCACCTTCGAGTCGGTGTCGAAGGCCGCCGGGATGACCAAGGCCGGGCTCATGTACCACTTCGCGACGAAGGAACAGCTGATGACGGCGCTCGTCGAGCACGTGATCGCGCGATGGAAAGCCGAGATGGCAGCAGAGCTGGGGCGTCCCGTGGAGGACTCGACCCCTCGCGAGCGGGTGCAGGCGTTCCTGCAGTTCGCGGTGGGAGGTGGGGCAGAGATGGCCGACTTCGTCGTCTTTGCAGAGTCGATCCGCAATCCCGTCATCGCCAAGCCCTGGCTCGAATACCTGAGGACCTGGTTCGACTTCGACACGGAGTCGGACGTCGATCTGCTCGTGCCCTGGCTGGCAGCGAATGGCGCGTGGATCGTCGAGGCGACCGGGGTGGTCGCTCTCACCCCTGAGCAGCGCTCGCACCTGATCGCGACGCTGCAGACCCTGATCGAAGGGCGGTCGGCATGAAGACCGGGTGGATCCTCGCTCTCGCCATCGTCCTCGAGGTCAGCGCCACACTCGCTCTGCGAGCCGCGGTGGACCAGCCGTGGTGGGCGGTCATCACCGTCGCGGGGTACGCCGGGGCCTTTGTCGCCCTCGCAGCGCTGCTGCGCCAAGGGGCGTCCATCGGAACCGTCTATGCGATCTGGGCCGCATCCGGTGTCGCGCTCACCGCGCTGCTCGCCGCGCTGGTGTTCGGCGAGCAGCTGACGATCGGCATCGGGGCCGGTATCGCGATCATCATCGCGGGTGTCGTACTCGTGGAGACGGGGCACGGGGCTCCCGAGCTCAAGGCTGAACTCGAGGAGGACCCCGCATGATGTGGCTCATCCTGGCCGGCGCCATCGTCTCCGAGGTCACCGCGACGCTCGCTCTGCGCGCCTCGGAAGGTCTGCGCAAGAAGGTGTGGATCGCTCCGGTCGCGATCGCCTATGCGGCCGCGTTCGGGCTCCTCACCCTCGCCCTGTCCAACGGCATGCCCGTGGGCATCGCCTACGGGATCTGGGCGGCGTCAGGTGTGGCGCTCACCGCCGTCGGCGCCCGCGTCTTCTTCGGAGAGCGCCTCACGGTGCGGATGATGATCGGGATCGTCCTGATCGCAGCCGGGGTCTTCGTGATCGAGCTCAGCGCCGGAGGCCACTAGGGCGATGGTCGCCGGGCACGCGGCACCGATGGCGGCCAGCGCCACGCGAGGCTCATCCCGAGGTCGAGCGTCGGACGTCGGCCCCGGCGCGGATCGTGCGCGGGATCTCGGCGACGTCGTCGACACGCGCGACGAGGCGTTCGACGTCGTCGGCCGGAGCGGGGGAGTCGACAGCGAGCGTGTAGACGATGCCGGTGGAACGCCACTGGTCGTCGAAGGTGCCGTCGGCGGTCACGGCGACGCCGTCGACGGGGATGCCGAGCCGGCGCGCCTCGCGGAAGGTGTCGTTGAGGACGCAGACCGCGACGGCGAGATGGAGCACCTGTGCGCCGTTGCTCGCCGGACCGGCGATGATCCCCTCGGGCGTCCATGCGTGGGGGAGCGTGACCCCGTCGGCGGGCCGAAGGCTCCCAGCGCCTGCCGTGACGCCGAAGGGTGACTGCGCGGTCATGCAGCCAGCATGCCCGGTCACCGAGTTCCTCGGTGGCTGAAGTCGAGGTGTCCGGTGGACCGAGGCCACCGTTGCCGCACTCACGAAGGAGGCTGTGATGGACAAGTACGACGTCAAGAAGGCCCGCCGCGAGCTGTATGCCCCACCGTCGAAGGACTTCACGGTGGTCGACGTGCCCGAGCTGCGGTACATCGCGGTCGGCGGCCGGGGCGATCCGAACACCTCCGCCGCCTACGCGCACGCGGTGGAAGCCCTCTATGGGGTGGCGTACGCGCTGAAGTTCTCCAGCAAGAACGCCCTCGGGCGGGACTTCGTGGTCGGCCCGTTGGAGGGGCTGTGGCGAGCGGACGACCCCGCCGCATTCCTCACCCGGCGCAAGGACTCATGGGAGTGGACCATGATGATCGGCCAGCCGGACTGGATCACCGAGGCGATGGTCCGGTCCGCCCTCGAGAGCGTTGCGAAGAAGAAGCAGAACGATGCGCTCGGAGATCTCCGGTTGCTCACGCTCACGGAAGGAACCTGCGTCCAGATCTTGCACATCGGGTCGTACGACGACGAGGCTCCCACGCTGGACCGCCTCCACAACCGCTATCTCCCCGACAACGGCCTCACGTTCAACGGCGACCATCACGAGATCTACCTCAGCGACCCCCGTCGAACCGCACCCGCCAAGCTCAGGACCATCCTGCGGCAACCGGTCACATCCGTATAGACGAGCTCCGTCGACTCGGAACCCTGACCCACCCCCTGAACGTCAGGCGCCGGTCATGCAGCTCGCGCTGCGCTGGGCGCCGGTGCACCACCAGGACGTCGACCAGACGGGCGACCACGCACTCGGCGGCCGCGCCGACCACGTCGCGCGCATCGACTTCGACGGCGACTGGACCGGCCGCAACAACTGGGACAACGCGGGGGCGTCCGGCGCGTCGTTCTCGGCGCACGCCTACTACTCGGTCGTCGAGACGTCGACGCACTGGTACCTGACGTACCTGTTCTTCCACCCGCGCGACTGGGTGGACCAGCCGTTCGACTCCGAGCACGAGAACGACGCCGAGGGCGTGCTGCTCGCCGTCGAGAAGGACGGCTCCACCTACGGCGTGCTGCGCGGGGCCGTCACCGTGGCGCACACGAACTTCTACTCGTACACGCCGCCTGGCAGCACGTGGACGTCCGGCCGGGAGTCGGTGGACGGCACGCTCAACCTCACCACGTCGCCGGTGGACGGGCTGGCGCACCCCGTGACGGCGCAGGAGGCCAAGGGTCACGGCCTCAAGGCGCACCCGCAGTACCAGATCAACGGCGACGGGCTGATCTACTACCCGTCGACCGTCGCCGAGTCGCCCTCCGGCCCGGACGACAGGGACGTCCGCTACGCGCTCGTCGACATCTTCGGGTCGGGCGGGCTCTGGTCGCACCGGGCCGACGCGAACCTGTTCGCGAGCCACGGCTCGTTCGCGGGTGACACCTCGGGCGGCTGCGGCTCGGGCACGTTCGGCGGTTGTCCCACGAACTCGGCCAACGCTCCCTGGGGCTGGGACCACGGCGACGACCTGACCGGCCGCGGCGAGATGGCCACCGACCCGGCGAAGCTCGTGGCGGAGTACTTCACCATCCCGGGCGCCTTCTCGCGCGACTACGTGACGAACGGCTACCGGGGCTAATACCCGCCACCGTGGGCGGGCGGCTCGACGGACGACCGTGAAGCCGCCCGCCCGCGGGGGGAGCGCCCGAGCACCCCCGGGCGCCGGGCCGCTCTGGCGGTGTCCCAGCGGGCCGGGCGTGGGAGACTGCGGGCCGTGTCGCACTTCGCGGAGAGGTTCAGCCCGGCGGGTCCGCCGTCGGGCGCTGTGGTGCCGCCCGAGGTGCCGGACCGGGCGCCGCGCGAGGGCCGCCGACGCGAGCGGGTGCGGCGGCTCGTGATCCCGCTTGTGGCGCTCGCCGTCGTGCTGGGCGGCGGCGTCGGGTACGGGTTCGTCCGGGCCGGGTCCCAACAGGCCGCGGACGAGCAGCTCGCCCAGGCGCGCGCCGCCGTCGGGCAGGTCGTCGCCGACGGGGGCGAGGCCCAGGCGGGCCTCGCCGCGCAGGTCGCGACCGCGGAGGAGGTCCTCGCCGCCTCGCAGGGCAAGGTGGCCGACGACGCCGTCCGGGCCGGCCTTGCGGACCAGGTCGCCGCCGCTAAGGCGGCCGGCGCGGCCCCGCCGCCTGCCGTTGCCGACCACGCCACGCTCGCCGAGGCCGAGGCCGTGAGCGCCGCCGCGACGGAATGGGTCGCCACCCTCCGGGAGGCGGCGGAGGCGCTCGCTGCCGGGACCGAGGCGGTACGCGCCGCCCAGGCCGCGTGGGAGTCGGCGCAGGCCGAGGCAGCCGCAGCGGCGGAGCGCGAGAGCCAGGCCGCCGCCGAGCTCCCGGCCGCGACCGCGACGCTCGAGCACGTCACCCACCAGCTCGAGATCTCCGTGCGGGACTCCGGCTTCACCATCGAGTGGACGCAGGGTGACGGTGCTCCGACGTCGGCCCTCGACGCCCTCACCGCTCACCGCGCCGAGGGGCAGGCCGTGCTCGCGGCGGCCGTGGACCTCGCCGACCTCGCTTCCGTGCAGGCCGCCGCCGAGCGGCGCGAGACGGTGCGCGTCGCGATCGAGGCGGCCGCATGGGACGCTCGTGCCACGGTCGCGGACGGGACGAACGGCAAGCTCGCGATCGAGGACCTGTGCCCGACGGGCGTCAGCCCCGAGGGGCAGGACCAGTATCTCGGGTGCGACGCCGCGGCCGCGTGGGAGCGCCTCGGCGCGGAGTTCCAGGCGGAGTTCGGCAAGGCCCTGCGCGTCGAGTACGGCTACCGGCCGTACGACTGGCAGCTCCAGGTCCTCGACGAGTTCGGCGCCGGGCTCGCCGGCCAGCCGGGCACGTCGAACCACGGCTGGGCGGCTGCGGCGGACGTGCCCGTGGACGACGGGTTCCGGTTCGGGCAGCCCGAGTTCGCGTGGCTCGCGGCCAACGGCCCGCGCCACGGCTGGGTCCACCCCTACTGGGCGCGCCAGGGCGGCGGCCGCGAGGAGTCCTGGCACTTCGAGTACGTGGGATGACCCGGCGGGGTACGGCCGGCCGCGGCGCATGGCAAGGATGGCGATGTCGGCGCGGCGCGAAGGGGTTCGCCCAAGATTGGTCCGGTTCCCGGCCGCCGGATCGGATCGGCGTGCCAGACCGATCTGCTCCTAGCGTGGGTATCTCTGCCGACCGAACGCCCGGAGGAACGATGTCCGAGATCCCCGCTGCCCCCGCCGAACGTCTCGTGCTCGGCACGATGGTGTTCGGAACCCTTGTCGACGAGCCGACGTCGTTCGCGCTGCTCGACCGGTTCGTCGACGCCGGAGGGCGGTGGCTCGACACCGCCGACTGCTACAGCTTCTGGCTCTCGCGGACCGGCCATGGCGGGCAGAGCGAGGCCGTGCTCGGCAGGTGGCTGGCCGCCCGGCCCGGCCTGCGTGACCGCGTGCTGATCTCCACCAAGTTCGGTGCCGAGCCGATCGACGCGACCGACCCGGCGTCGCGCACGGGACTGAGCCGCGACGCGATCCGGACCCAGCTCGGGGACAGCCTGCGACGGCTCGGGACCGACCACGTCGACCTCGCGTGGGCCCACGTCGAGGACCGTGCCGTTCCCGTCGAGGAGACCGCGGACGCGATGGCAGAGCTCGTCGAGGACGGCACGGCCGTCCGGGTCGGGGCCTCGAACCACCCGGCCTGGCTCGTCGAGCGGGCACGCCGGCACGCGATCTCCCAGGGCCGGACGCCGTGGACGGCGCTGCAGCACTCCTTCAGCTACCTGCACCCACGCCCGTTCGAGCTCCCGGCCGGGCAGGGCCACCGGTTCGGCATGCTGACCGACGAGCACCTCGACCTCGCCGTCGTCGAAGGTCTCGAGACGTGGGCCTATACGCCGCTGCTCAGCGGCGCGTACGACAACCCCGCCAAGCCGGTCCCGGACGCCTACGATCACCCGGGCACCACCCGGCGGCTCGCAGCCCTCGACAAGGTCGCCGCCGAGCTCGGCGCGACCCGTGGGCAGGTGGTCCTCGCCTGGCTCGCCGGCACCTCGCCGACGATCCGCCCGATCCTCGGCGGCAGCAAGCCCGACCAGCTCCAGGCCGCCCTCGACGCGATGACCCTGGACCTCACCGACGAGCTGCGAGCCGTGCTCGACGCCGCCTGAGCCACTCGACAGCCCGTGCATCGTGGTGCTCATGGTCTCCACGGTAGGTCTGCGAGGTCCGGAGCCGGGCGGCAAAGGTGTCCGGCCGCCCGGCCCAGGATGTGTGCGGTGTCAGAGGGTGAGCAGCACCTTGGTGGCCCGGCGCTCGTCCATCGCCTTGTACCCCTCGGCTGCCTGCTCGAGCGGCAGGGTGAGGTCGAAGACCTTGCCCGGGTCGATCGTGCGGTCCCAGATGAGCTGGATCAGGTCGGGCAGGAACCGGCGCACCGGGGCAGGGCCGCCCAGGGTGTGGATGCCGGCGAAGAACAGCTCGAGGCCGGGGATCGCCACGTCGTAGTTGACGCCGACGTAGCCGAGGTGACCTCCGCCGCGGGTGGCGCCGACGGCCTGCATGAAGGACTCCTGCGTGCCGACCGCCTCGACGACGGAGTGTGCGCCGAGCCCGTTGGTGAGCTCCTTGATCTTCGCGACGCCCTCCTCGCCACGCTCCTCGACGATGTCGGTCGCGCCGTAGAAGCGGGCCAGGGCCTGCCGCTCTGGGTGGCGGGACATCGCGATGATCCGTTCCGCCCCGAGCTGCTTGGCCGCGAGAACCGCCATGAGGCCGACCGCGCCGTCCCCGACGACCGCGACCGTCTTGCCGGGGCCGGCCTGTGCGGCGACAGCGGCGAACCAACCGGTCCCGAGCACGTCCGACGCCGCGAGCAGCGACGGGATCAGGTCCTCGTCTGGCCGTCCGGGGGTCGGCACGAGGGTGCCGTCCGCATAGGGGATACGGGCCTTCTCGGCCTGCGTGCCGATCTGCGAGGTGAACTCGGCATGCACGCACTTCGACTGGAAACCGGACCGGCAGATCTCGCAGGTGTTGTCCGAGATCACGAACGAGCCGACGACGAAGTCACCGACCTTGACGTTCTTGACGTCCGCGCCGACCTCCTCGACGACCCCGACGTACTCATGACCCATCACCTGGTGATCGACGGGTTCGACACCTCGGTAGGGCCACAGGTCCGACCCGCAGATGCAGGTCGCGGTCAGACGGATGATCGCGTCCGTGGGCTTGAGGATCTTCGGGTCCTCGCGCTCCTCCACCCGGACGTCGCCGGCGGTGTACATCACAACACCACGCATGACTGCGTACTCCTCGCTGGTCGATTGGCGCACACCGGCGCCGCATGCCCGTAGATGGACAGCCCGGCGTGCTCTCGTCGATCACGCTAGGCGTGGAGGCAGCCGATCTGGGAGGCCCGCTCAGTACCCCCCCGGATCACCAGCGCGGGAGTCCCGACTCAGGCGAATCGCACCGCGATGCCGGGATAGTCGATGACGAAGCCGGCCGCGTCGTAGGTGAGGATGGCGTGGAAGTCGCCTTCGGACGTGTAGTCGAACCGGTGGTCGTCGAGTCGCCGGTAGGTCTGGTCGAGGCGGCGCACAGCGACGTCGAGAGCCTGGACATAGACCGCGGAGGCGACGACGGCGTCCCCGGTCCGGAGCGCCAGCCGGTGGACGGGCAGGGTGTTCGTGCACGCCGAGGCCTCGAGGTCCACGGCCGTCGCGTGTCCACGCAACCGCCCCGGCTCGGGGTAGACCACTTCGAACCCGTCGAGGGCGCCGATGAGACGCCATGCGGCGAACGGCGGAAGCGCCATGGACATGGGTGGTGGCTCCATCAGGCCGCCAATCTGCTCGCCTCTACCGTCTCGCTGTCACCCACAATGTTCCTCCCCGGCTGGTGAACAGGATGTCCCGGACTGCAGGACTGCCGGCCGGGACGATGACCGTCACCACGATCATGAGCGCCACGGCCAGCAGGACCGAGGCGCCGGTCAGGGCCGCGCTGACGTGGGCGGAGATCTCGGCGGCACCGTCAAGGCTGCTGGCCCCGGCGTGAGCCGAGACCGCCACCAGGATGCCGAGCCCCAGCGCCATTCCGAGCTGGTGGGCGGTGTTGACGAGCCCGGAGGCGGCTCCGGCGTCCTCGGGGGCGACACCGGCGATGCCCGCGTTCGTCAGCGGGGCGAACGCCAGGCCCTGGCCGGCGCCGATGAGGAGCATCGGGAGGGCGACCGCTGTGAGGTAGGCGTCGCTACCGTCGAGGCGGCTCAGCCAGGACATCCCGACGAGGGTCGTCGTGATGCCGGCGGTCAGCAGGACAGCGCCCGGGATCCGGCTGGTCAGCCGGGGGATCGCCGTCGCGACGACGAAGTTGACCACCGTCATCGGGAAGAAGCCGAGCCCTGCCCGCAGCGGGCTGAAGCCGAGGACGTCCTGGAGGTACTGGGTGGTGAAGTAGAAGAAGCCGACCATGGCGCCGAGGTAGAGCAACCGGGCAGCGTACGCGCCGCTCCGCTCGCGGCTGCGGAAGAGTCGCAGCGGAAGGATCGGTTGCTCGGCCCGCCACTCGTGATGGACCAGCGCCACGAGCAGGACCGCGCCCGCGACGAGCCCCGCCACCGTCACCGGCGAGGCCCAGCCCCGCACTCCGGACTCGATGATGCCGAAGACGAGTGCCCCCATGCCGAGCGTGGCGAGCAGGGCGCCGGGGGCATCGAAGCGGCCTGGGCGGCGCTCGGTATCGGCGAGGACGCGCCGGGCGGCGACCATCATCGCGACCGCGATCGGTACGTTGACGAGGAAGGCCGCCCGCCAGGACACCCATTCGGTGAGCGTCCCGCCGACGACGAGCCCGAGGCTGGCGCCGATACCCGCGGTGGCGCTGTACCAGGCCACGGCCCTGGCGCGCGCCTGCCCCTCGAAGTGGGCGGTGATCAGCGCTAATGACGTCGGGGCGACGATCGCGGCGCCGATCCCCTGGAGTGCGCGGGCGGTCACCATCCACCACCCGGTGGGCGCCAGGCAGATCAGCAGCGAGGCGGTACCGAAGATCGCCAGCCCGAGGACGAACAGGCGCCGCCGGCCCAGCAGGTCGCCGGCACGCGCGCCGAGGAGCAGGAGGCCGCCGAAGACGAGGGTGTACGCGTCCTGCACCCAGGAGAGCGTGGTCGGGCTGAGGCTGAGATCGGCGCGGATGCTCGGCAGCCCGGTGAAGACGACCGAGTTGTCCAGCAGGATCATGAAGTAGCTGACGAGGATGATCCCGAGAATCGCGGTCGGGCGGCCTGAGGATCGTTCCGTCAGGGCTCGTGTGGGTCGCATCGTGTCTTCCGTCGTGCTGCGAAGAAGGTTCAGGTCAGGGCGAACGAGCCCGGCGCGCTCCAGCGCGCCTTCAGCGAACCTCGCCCGAGCACTTCTCGGGAGGCACGGCTCTTCCGGGTACTGGCAGAACCTCCCGCCGTGACGGGCCTCGCCGTACCGTCGGAGGCATGGACCACAAGGGCGAGACTCGCGAGTTCCTGGTCTCCCGTCGCGCGAGGATCACGCCGGACCAGGCGGGGCTGCCCGCCTACGGCGGCAACCGGCGGGTGCCCGGGCTGCGCCGCGAGGAGGTGGCGATGCTCGCCGGGGTGAGCGTGGACTACTACACCCGGCTGGAACGCGGGAATCTGTCAGGGGTGTCCGAGAGCGTGCTGGAGTCCCTCGCCCAAGCGCTGCACCTCGACGAGGCCGAGCGCGGGCACCTGTTCGACCTGGCACGGGTGGCCAACGCTTCAGGCGCGGCACGGTCCCGGGTACGCCGGGCTCCGGCACCCACGGTCCGTCCGAGCGTGCGGCGGGTGCTCGACGCCATGGAGGGAGCGCCTGCGTTCGTGCGCAACGGCCGGCTCGACGTCCTGGCTGCGAACTCGCTGGGCACCGCCCTCTACTCCGAGATGTACGTCGCCCAGAGTCACCCGGTGAACACCGCACGCTTCCACTTTCTCGACCCGCGCGCGGCCCGGTTCTGGGGCGACGCCTGGGACAGGATCGCGCACGACGCCGTCGCGATCCTCCGCGCCGAGGCCGGCCGCAATCCCTATGACCTGGGCCTGACCGCGCTCGTCGGCGAGCTGTCGACCCGCAGCGAGGACTTCCGCAGGCTGTGGGCCGCCCACGACGTCAAGTACCACCGCACCGGCGTCAAGGTGTTCCACCACCCGGTCGTCGGCCGCCTGGAGCTCACGTTCGAGGCGTTCGAGCTGCCCGCGGACGCCGGCCTGCAGATGAACGTCTACACGGCCGCGCCGGGTTCCCCGTCCGAGGACGCGCTCAAGGTCCTCGCGAGCTGGGCGGCCACGACCGACGCGGAGCGCACGAGCGCGGAGGCGACCGAGCCTCGCGCCTGACCGGAGCGGGTCAGCCGATGATCATCGCAGACTCCGGCTGGCGGAAGAGTCGCTGGCGCTCGCGCATCGCCAGCGACGTGCCGAGCGTGATGGGGCCGAGGCGGCCGAGGAACATCAGGGCCACGAGGATGAGCTGGTGCCACTGGGGCAGGGTCGCCGTGATGCCCGTCGACAGGCCGGTCGTGGAGAAGGCCGAGATGACCTCGTACAGGATCGCGTCGAGGGAGAACGTCGTGGTGGTGACGGTCATGACGAAGGTCGGCAGCACGACGGCTGCCACGCCGATGAGCGCGACGGTCAGGGCCTGTCGTTGGGTCGTCCTGGTGATGCGGCGGTCGAACACGGTCACGTCGGGGTCGCCGCGCAGCTCGGACCAGATGACGAACGCGAGCACGGCGAACGTGCCGACCTTGATGCCGCCGGCGGTGCCCGCGGACCCCGCGCCGATGAACATGAGGATGTCGGAGAAGAACCAGGTGCCGTTGTTGAGCTCGCCGGTGGGGATGGAGTTGAAGCCGGCGGTGCGGGGCATCACGCCCTGGGTGAACGCGGCCAGGAGCTTGCCGGGAACGTCCAGCGGGCCGAAGGTCTTGGGGTTGGACCACTCGGCGAGCAGGAAGACGAGCGTGCCGGCGGCGAGCAGCACCGCCGTCGTCAGCAGGGTGAGCCGCGTGTGGATGCTCCACCGCCTGGGCTGGAACCAGTGCCCCCGTCCGGAGCGGTACAGCCGCCACAGCTCGAGCAGCACGGGGAATCCGATGCCCCCGACGATGATCGCGGCACAGATCGGCAGGCACACCCACGGGTCGGCGACGAACCGGACGAGGTTGTCGGAGTAGATGGAGAACCCGGCGTTGTTGAACGCGGACACCGAGTGGAACACCCCCGACCACACGGCATGACCGAGGCCGGCGTCGTAGGCGACCATCATCCGGACCGTGAGGACCGTTGCGACAAGCACTTCGGCCACGATGGTGAACCGCAGCGCGCCGAGCAGGACCTGCCGTACGTCGCCCAGACCCACGGTGTGCGCGGACTCGGCGGCGAGCAGGCGGGTATGCAGCCCAAGGCGCCGCGACAGGAGCAGGCCGAGCAGCGACGCGACGGTCATCACGCCGAACCCGCCTACCTGGATCAGGACCAGGATGACGACCTGTCCGAACGGTGTCCAGAAGGTCTCGGTGTCCACGACCGCCAGGCCCGTCACGCACACGGCGGACGTGGTGGTGAACAGTGCCTCGATGAGCGTGGCCCGCCGTCCGGTGCTCGACATCGGCAGCGAGAGCAGGAAGGTGCCCAGTGCGATGGCCCCGAGGAAGCCGAGCGTCACGAGCTGGGCCGGCCGGCGCCGCAGGTTGGCGGGGGAAGGGGCAGACGACTTCGTGGTCGGCCCCGGCAGAGAGAAGCGCACGATGCCCAAGTGTGCACCAGCGTCAGCAGGAGCGGCCCGTCCGGTTCGGCGGGGGAGCGGCAACCGCGATCCGCGTCGGCGGGTCAGCCGACGTGCACGTGGGGGCGCTTGGTGCGGTCGGGTTCGGCTCGGCGCAGGATCTCGCGGGTGACGGGTGCGACCTCGCCGGCGCCGAAGAGCAGGAAGCGCAGCAGCTGGGTGATCGGGTTGCCCTCGGTCCACTCGTAGTAGATGTGGGGCGGGACGCCGGTCACGTCGCGCACGTGCAGCAGCAGGGCGGCGAGCGCGTTGGGGACGCTGGGTGCCTCGAGGGTGATGGCGCGGTACCCGCCCGGTCGCACGACACCCTTTGCCTCGATCACGGACTCGAAGTCGGACGGGTCGGTGAGCGTGACCTCGATGAAGAGGACGTCGTCGGAGTGCGGCACGTCGTTGTCGGAGATGATCTGGTCGACCTTCTCCTGGTACTCCTTGAGGTCCCCGGTGTCGGGCTCGTTGGCGATCAGGCGGACCTGGCGCCGGGCGCAGTCACGGAAGAACTGCTCGGCGCGGGCGTCGAGCACGACACTGGTGGTCCTGAGCTCGAACGACCTCGTCAGTCGCGAGACGAGCGAGACGAGCACGATGGCGACGATGAACACGGCGCCGATCTTCACGCCGTCGGGCCGCTCGAAGACGTTGAGCGCGGTGGTGTAGAAGAAGATCAGCGTGATCACGGCGAACGCGACGGTGAGCCGGCGCTGCCCGGCCTTGCGGGCCGCGAGCGTCACGGCCACGCAGGCCGAGGAGAACAGGACGAGCACGCCGGTGGCGTACGCGCCGCCCTGGGCGTTGACGTCGGCGTCGAAGATCCACGTCACGAGGAACGCGATCGCGGTGATCACCAGCACGAGCGGCCGGGCTGCCGATGCCCACTCGGGCGCCATCCCGTACCGAGGCAGGTAGCGAGGGATCAGGTTGAGCAGGCCGGCCATGGCCGAGGCGCCGGCGAACCACAGGATCGCGATCGTGGACAGGTCGTACACCGTGCCGAACACCGGTCCGAGGTAGGCGTGCGCGAGGTAGGCCAAGGCCCGTCCGGACGCGGCGCCGCCGTCGGCGAACTCCTGCTGCGGGATGAGCCAGGTGGTGACCAGGCTGCTGGCCACGAGGAAGCAGCTCATCGTGACCGCGGCGGTGGTGAGCAGCTTCTTGGTGTTGCGGATCCGGCCGGCCGGGCGGTCGGGGGTGTCGCCGGGGTCGCCCTGGACGTGGGACATCACCGCGACGCCCGTCTCGAACCCGGACATGCCGAGCGCGAGCTTGGGGAAGACGAGCAGCGCAAGGGCGACGATCATCACCGGGTTGCCGTGCTGGGTCACGAGCGCGGTGGACCAGTCGGCGATGACGTGGGGCTCGGTGAAGATGTGGACGAACGACACGAGGATCGTCACCGTGTTGAGCAGGAGGTACACCGCGACCAGGACGACGGCGACGCCGATGGCCTCGGTGAACCCGACCAGGAACACCACGCCGAGCAGCGCGATCAGGCCTAGCGTGATCCAGAGGTTTCCGCCGTGCAGCAGGTCCGCGACGGCCGGGTTCTCCACCGCGTGCTCCGCGGCGTCGGCCGCCGACAGCGTGATCGTGATGATGAAGTCCGTCGCGGCGAAGCCGAGCAGCACCAGGACGAACAGCTTGCCGCGCCAGAAGGTCAGGAGCCGCTCGAGCATCGCGATGGAGCCCTGCCCGTGGGGGCTCTCCTGGGCGACCCGGCGGTACACCGGCAGCGCGCCCAGCAGTGTGAGAGCGACGAGCACGAGCGTCGCGATCGGGGACAGGAGGCCCGCCGCCAGCGCCGCGATCCCGGGCTGGTAGCCCAGGGTCGAGAAGTAGTCGACGCCGGTCAGGCACATCACCTTCCACCAGGAGTGCGCCTTCTCCGGCGGGCGTTCCTGGGCGTACGGCCCGAGCCGGTCCGCGCGATGCTCCTGCCCTGTCAGGAGCCACGACCGCAGTCGGGTGGGCATGGGCGCGGGTGCAGTGACGGTCACGTGGGCCATTACACGGCAACGACCAGGCCCACGACGACGGCGTTGACGGATCCTTGACACCGCGGGCGTTATGACGCTCGTCACCCGCGGCCCGGTCGAGCCAGCTCTATGGGTCGTCCGGCCGGACCTGCTCGCGGTCGAGCGGCATCGTGGACTCGCGCTCGATGACCTGCAGGGCGTCGCTGCTGACTCCCGTTGCGGCCGGCCCGCCGTCGAGGACGTTGCGCAGGCGGTCGCGCATGTGGACGCCCGTCCGCCGACTGGCTGCACCGGGTGGTCGCCGGCCTGGCGCCGGCCGAGCCGGGCTACCGGACCATCGACTTCTCCCCGCGACCGGGCGGCACGTTCACGAGCGCAGGAGCGACGCACCTGACGCCCTACGGCGAGGCGTCGATCGACTGGCGGTTGAGCGACGGGTCCCTGCACGTGAGCCTGCGGGTGCCCGTGGGCTGCACCGCCACGGTGAACCTGCCCGGCGACGATCGGCGCGAGGTCGGCCACGGCGTGCACCAGCTCGTGGTGCCCTACGCCGGAGGCTCCGTGACCTGACGAACGGGAGCCTCGTCCGGCTGCTTCGGTGCCGTTCGCCGCGCCCGGCCGGCGCGCGCCCAGGCGGCCGGTGGCGCGGCAAGGGTCTCCGTGCCGCGCTCACGGAAGGCCTGGAGCAGGTACTGCCCGAACCGCCTCCAGGCGTCGGGCGCGGAACGGCCGGCGCCGCGGATCAGTCCGGCGTTGGCGTTGAGCAGCAGATACAGGTCGCTGTGGTCGAAGTCCTCGCGGATCGCCCCAGCCTCCTTGGCGCGGTCCACGAGCTGGATCGAGGCGTCCAGGGCGCGCCCGATCTCGCTCCGGAACAGGTCGGTGGCGGTCGCCGGGGCGAGGATCACCTCGCTGAAGGCGAGGTCGGTGGCCTGCTGTTCCAGCATGAACAGCACGTAGTCGCCGAAGGCCTCCCACGGCTCGGTCAGCGCCTGCTGGGCGGCCTGCTCGGTGCGGTCGGCGTACCGGGTCATCTTCTCTTCCAGCACCACGGCGACGAGTTCCTCGACCGAGGAGAACCGCCGGTAGATCGTCCCCACGCCGACCCCGGCGACATCGGCGATGTGCTCCAGCGTCACGGCCGTGCCCTCCTTGGCGAAGACCGTGCCCGCGGCGTCGACGATCGCCCGCCGGTTGCGTTCGGCGTCGGCGCGAAGGGGTCTCGGCGAGATGGTCACGACCCCATCCTACGATCTGGAATAGACGTTCCACTTGCCTGGTTGGTCATAACCGGAGCGATCGCTCCACTCCGATGATGGGCAGAAGGGCAGCAGATCATGAAGGTTGTCGTGCTGGGCGCGTTCGGTCGGGCCCCCGAGGTGGCTGAGCTGGAGGTGCCGACGCCGGGTGCCGGGGAGGTCCGGGTGCGCGTGCGGGCGGCGTCGATCAACGGGTTCGACGTCGCCGTCGTGAACGGGTACCTGAACGGGGTGATGGAGCACCGCTTCCCGGTGGTGCTCGGCAAGGACTTCGCGGGCACCATCGACGCCGTCGGCGAGGGCGTGGAGGAGTACACGGTCGGTGACCGCGTGTTCGGGGTCGTGGTGAAGGACTTCCTCGGCGACGGGTCGTTCGGTGAGTACGTGACGGTGCCGGCTTCTGTCGGCATCGCGAAGCTGCCGGACGAGATCGCGTTCACCGAGGCCGCAGCCCTCGGGGTTGCCGGGTCGGCGGCCGTGGACTCGTTCGACGCCGCAGGTATCGGCGCGGGCACGACGGTGCTCATCTCGGGGGCGACCGGCGGCGTCGGCCAGCAGACGCTCCAGCTTGCCGCCAAGGCCGGGGCCGTGGTCATCGCGACCGCGCACACCGCGGAGGAGATCGAGAAGGTCGTAGGGCTCGGCGCGGGCCACACGGTGGACCACACCGGCGACGTGATCGCGCAGCTGGGCGAGCTGTACCCCGACGGGGTGGACGTCGTGCTGCACCTCGCGGGCGACCCCGCCGCACTGGCGTCCGTGGTCAAGGCCGGAGGCGTGCTCGTCTCCACGCTCGTGCAGGACCCCGGCCAGGTGTCGGCGGACGGCATCCGGGTCGTGCCGATCTACGCGCAGGCCTCGACGGCCACTCTGGAGCGCCTGGCGCGCAGCCACGCCGAGCAGCACACGACGGTCACCGTCCAGCGGGTCTACGACCTGGACGAGACCCCGGACGCGCTCGGCCACTTCGCCGCCGGCACCCTCGGCAAGCTCGTCGTCTCGATCGACTGACCACCCCGATCGCCACTCGCTCAGCAAGGAGGCCCCTCGCATGAATGTCACCGTCTTCGGCGCCACCGGCGCCATCGGCTCCCTCACCGTCAGCGAGCTTCTCGCACAAGGTCACACCGTGACCGCCCATGCCCGCAATCCGGAGAAGATCCCACCCCGATGGGGCGGTCGCGTCCGGGTGGTGATCGGAGAGATTTCCGACGCAGAGGCGATCGACACCGCCATCACCGGGGCAGACGTGGTGGTCAGCGCACTCGGCCCCAGCATGGACCGTTCAGCGGCCGGGCTCCCGCTCGTGGAAGGGACCGGGCACATCCTCGACGCGATCAAGCGGCACGGGGTGAACCGGTACATCGGTCACGGAACCCCGAGCGTGCTCGACCCGCGGGAGAAGCCCACGGTTCAGACCCGCCTCATCGGGTTCCTGGGGCGCAGGATGTTCCCCCGGGCCTACCAGGAGATGCTCGGCATGAGCAGGCTCGTCATGGGCTCCGCCGTGCCATGGACCATCGTCCGCTTCACCGCACCCAAGGACACTCCGAAGACCGGGGCGCTGCGGGTCGGGTTCTACGGCGCCGACAGGATCGGGTTCGCCGTCAGCCGCGCCGACATCGCCGCGTTCACCGCCGCGCAGGTCGACGACGAGACCTACGTCAACGCCGCCCCGGCAATCAGCAGCTAGGACTCCCACGCTGGTGGTGCACCTCCTCCCCGGAGGAGGTGCACCACGCGTGACGAGACGGAACCTCAGACGGGCTCTTCGACCTTCGAGGTGGCGGCACTGTCCTCGTCGAGCTCGGAGGTGTCGGCACTCGCCGCCGCGACCGTCTTCCGCTCGTCGTAGACGTCCCGGTCGATCTCACCGCTCGCGTTCGCGACGAGCATGGCGACGAGCGTGTCGCCGTTGACGTTGAGGAACGTCCGGAAGATGCCCGTGAACCAGTCCACCGCGATGAGCAGACCCACGGCCTCGAACGGAAGCCCGAGCGACGTGGCGAGGAACATCGCGACGACGGGGAATCCTCCCGGCACGGTGATGGTGCCCATGTTGAGGAGCACGGCGAGCGCCATCCCCAGCACGATCTGCCCGGGCGTCAGGCTGATGTCGCCCGCCTGGGCGAGGAACATCACGACGATCATGTAGTTGAGGACGGCTCCGTACGAGCCCATCGTCAGGCCGACCGACAGGGTGAAGTTCGCGACGCGCTGGCTGATGCCGACCTTCTCGACCGCGTTGCGCAGCACCGTCGGGAAGGTGACGGCCGAGCTCGTCGTCGTGACGGCGACGGCCGTCTGCTCCGCGAGCTTGCGCGGCAGCTTCCACGGGCTCAGCCCCGTGCGCAGCGCGACGATCGTCACGAACAGGGTCAGGAGGATGACCACGCCCAGGAGCGTCGTGCCGAGGTAGCTCAGCGCCGTCGTCACGACGGCGAACCCGACGTCCCCCGCGAGCGCCGCCAGCAGGCAGAACACGCCCACGGGCGCGATGTACATGACGAGCCTGATCATCGAGAGGACGATCTGCTGCAGCTGGTCGAAGAAGGTGAGCACGAGCCGGTTGCCGGTCTTGGCGACGTAGCCGTTGAGTGCGGCACCGAACAGCAGCGAGAAGATGATGATGGGCACCATGGTCGCCGTCGACATCGCGTCGACGATGTTCGTCGACACGAAGGCGAGGACGGTGTCCTGCCATCCCGTTGTCTCCGGTGCGGCCAGCTCGGGGTCGAGCTGCCCCTCGAACACCATTCCCGCCCCGGGTCGGATGAAGGTGGCAAGGCCCCATGCGAGCAGCGCCGCGACGATGGAGAACCCGATCATCCAGCCGAAGGTCCGCAGCGCGAGCCGGCCGGCGCCCTTGCCGCTCATCGAGCCCGTCGCGACGATCACCGAGGCCATGACGAGCGGCACGATCGACATCTGGATGAGTCGGATGAAGAGGTCGCCGACGAACTTCAGGTTGCTCGCCCATTCGCCGACGATGAGCCCGAAGGCGATTCCGGCGACGGCCGCTATGCCGATCTGCAGGGCGGGGTTCCTTAACGCCTTCATGAGTCCTCCTGATGCTCGTTGCGGCCGACGCGCCGCTTCTTGAGGCTAGGGAGAGGCTGTTAGATCGATGGAGACGGGGCGTTACTGTCGCATTTCGGAGTGGCCCGACTCCCGGCCAGTGCGAGGCTTGTCTGGAATGTCTGGTCATGACGGGCGACCTCTGCGATGCTCCCTGCGTGTCCTCGCCACTGACCCGCGCGGCCCTTCAGCGGCTCACGCTTGCTGCCACGCTCCTGCTGGTCCTGTACGGCTGGTCGAGCCTCCCGCTCGACCTGCTGAGCCCCGGGTTCTACGAGCAGACCAGGACGGTGATGGCAGCCGTGGCAGCCGCGTCGGTGGTGCCGGGCCTCGTCCTCGCGGCAGCCGCCGCGACCCGCAGGTCGCGCACGTTCCTGCTTGTCACGACGGTGGTGACGGTGCTCCACCTGTGCGCGGTGCTCGCGGTGGGCCTGCTTGCCGCAGCCGGGGCGCCGCCCGGGCGCGGGTGGGACGGCGTCGGCCCGGCCGCAGGTCAGCTCCTGCTCGCCCTCACGGGCCTCGGCTTCGCGTGGTGGGGCATCACGCGGCCCGTCTCGCGCCCCTGGATCGGGGTCGTGCCGGTTCTCCTGGCGCCGTTCGTGCCGGCCCTGGGTGTCGCGTTGCTGGGCGCGCCGTACCTCTTCGTGTACGTCGTGCTCAGCGGGGGCGGGTTCACCGTCCTCGCGGCAGTCGGCGCGGCCGCGCTGCTCGGGCTCCCCGGCAGGGGGAGCCGCGTCGCGGGCACGTTGCTCGTCGCGTGGGTGGCAGGCGACCGCCTCGCGCCGCCCGTGGGAGTGGGGGGCCTGCCCGCAGCGCAGAGTGCCGGGATCGGTGCCGACCCGGCCATGCCGGCGGCCCTGCAGCTGGTCGTCCTCCTCGCCGCGCTGGTGTGCGGCGCGGTCGCCGTGCTCCCAGCACGGCCCGAGGCGTCCTGGGAGGTCGAGCCGACCACGACGCCGACGGCGGAGCCGGCAGCCACGGACGAGCCGGCCGGGTCCAGCGGGCCGATGAGCCGGGCCGACCTGCGGCGCGCGGCCGGGGGAGCGGCCCTCGCAGTCGTCGTCCTTACGTTGCTGCTCGAGCTGCCGAAGCTCTTCGCCTTCGGACCGGGGATCAATCCGGGCGGCGCGGGGGCTGTCTTCCTGCTGCAGTTCCTCGCCGACGCCGCGATCCCCGCCGCCGCGGCGGTCGTCGCGGGCGCCGCGACGTCGGGCTCCCGCCCGGTGCTCGCCCTCGCGAGCGGGTTCTCGGGTCTCGTCGCCGGGGGCGCGCTCCTGGCCGGGGCCGTGACCGGGGTCGGGGTGCTCGGCCTCGACGTGCAGTCCTACCTGCCCCTGGCCGCCCTCGCCATGTCGCTCGCGCTGGCCTGGGCGGCAACCGCGCGCACCGGTGCCACCGCGACGGCGCTGCGCTGGGCCGCCGTCGTACCGCCGCTGCTCCTGGTCTCGCCGCTGACGCTGCTCGCCGACCCGTCCCGCATGGTCTACGCGCGCGACCCGATGTTCGCGACCTATGTAGCCGACACCCTGCCTGCCCTCGGCGCGGTCGCGGCCGCCGCACTGCTCGGGTACGCCAGCCGCACCATCAGGATCGTGGCGGCCGTGCTGCTCGGGGTGCTGGCCGTCGCCTCGTTCGGCGACGTTGCCGGGGGCGCCGGGATGCTGCGGCGCCTCATCCTGCTCGACGGGCTGACCATCGCGGGCTACTCCCTGGCCTGCCTGCTCGTTGTTGCGTCGGTGCTCGCCCCGGCGAGGGCCGGTTCGTGGCGGCCCTGACCGACGACCCTCCCATGACCCGGATCGTTTAGGTCCGCCGCGCGGCCCCACGGAGGCCGGTTACCTTCCTCCGGAAGCGCCTTCCTCCATCTCACTCTCAGAGGACGTGGACCATGCGAACAGATCGAACGCGAAGAGGCATTGCGATCATCGGCGCGGCGGTCGCTGCCCTCGCCGTCGGCGCGCTGCAGGTGATCCCGGCTGAACCGGCGTCCGCCGAGGAAGGCTGCCAGGTCGACTACGACCTGGTGAGCTCCTGGGGTAGCGGCTTCCAGGCGAACGTCACCATCACCGCAGGCCAGGCCATCGACGGCTGGGACATCTCCTGGCAGTTCCCCGGCGGGACCACGGTCACCAGCGCCTGGAACGTGAGCTGGAGCCAGAGCGGTGCCACCTTTACGGGCGCCGACGTCGGCTGGAACGCCCGCATCGCCCCGGGTCAGAGCGTCCAGGTGTTCGGGTTCGTCGGCTCCGGCAGCACGGCCGCTCCGACGCAGGTCGCCGTCAACGGCGTGCCGTGCGACGGGCAGGGCCAGCCGACGCCCACGCCGACGCCAACCCCCACGCCGACTCCCACACCGACCCCGACGCCCACCCCGGCCGGTCCCGTCCGGATCATGCCGATGGGCGACTCGATCACCGGCAGCCCCGGCTGCTGGCGCGGCAACCTGTGGCAGCTCCTGGTCGACGCCGGGCACGAGGTCGACTTCGTCGGGTCGCAGAGCCAGGGCTGTGCCCCGACCGGGTCCGACGCCGACAACGAGGGCCACGGCGGGTTCCTGGTCACCAGCTCGGTGGCGAACGGCGACACGCGGCGGTGGCTGGAGCAGAACACGCCAGAGGTGCTGCTGCTGCACTTCGGCACCAACGACGTCTGGTCGAACCTCCCGCCCGCTCAGATCCTCGACGCGTACACCACGATCGTGACCGACCTGCGCAGGCTGAACCCCGATGCGACGATCCTGGTCGCCCAGATCATCCCGCTGGAGCCGGCCGCGTCCTTCAACTGCCCCGACTGCGGGCAGCGAGCGGTCGACCTCAACGCCCAGATCCCGGCGTGGGCGGCAGGCCTGAACACCGCGCGGTCGCCCGTCGTCGTGGTCGACCAGTGGACCGGCTTCGACCCGGCGACCGACGCCTACGACGGCGTCCACCCGGACGACAGCGGCAACGTCAAGATCGCCGCGAAGTGGTTCGCGGCCCTGGACCGGGTCCTCCCGTAGCGGGCGGGCACCGGCCGGCGTTCGGCCGGAGCCGGCACGCGGCCGGGGAGCGGGTCCCGTTCAGGACCCGTTCCCCGGCTCGCCCGTCAGGTCTCTTGCCGTTCCGGCCGGCTCACAAGTGTCGCAAGGCTCTCCGGCGCCTGGATGCAGTACGAGTCCGTGAGCAGCTCGGCCAGCTCGTCCCAGTCGGTGCGCTCGTCGAGCACCAGCCCGACGACGTTGCTTCCCCAGTCCGCCTTGAAGTACGGCGGACCGAGGTGCTCGAACGCCTCCACCTCGTCGGGCTCGCCGCGGAACGAGATCCGGACCAGGCCGTCCTCACCGCCGAACACGTGCGCGACCGTGGCCTGCCGGACCTTCCAGGCCACACCTGTCCATGCGTCCCGTTCCACGCACTGGGGGAGACGCTCGAAGATGGCGCCAAGCCGACTCACGATGTCGGCGGGGACAGGTGCTCGCTCGGCCACGGCAGGAGTCTTGCACCCGCCACTGACATCGATCATGGTCCGTCCTCCAGGCGTTCGTACGCGCCTGGTGTCAGGACTGCCGGGGCCCCGGGGAGCGCGGACGTGATGCCCCGGGGCGAGGCGACCTGATCCTGCAGGGCCAACCGCCGCCGGCCTGTGCCGGGCCACATTCCACGGTACGCAGCGATGAGTTTGCCGGCGCCCACAGGTCTACCTCCCGACCGAGACAACGACTCATCGGGAGCAAGCCATGGGCCTCATCTACCTCGAGCTGTTCGCGACCCTGGACCTCGTCGGGCAATCGCCCGGCGGTCCCGACGAGGACCCGGTGGGGTTCCCGTTCGGCGGCTGGCAGGCGCCTCTGTTCGACGAGGTCGCAGGGGCGCAGGTCGGTGCCGCGTACGAGGGCACGGACGCCCTCCTGCTGGGCCGGCGGACGTACGACATCTTCGCCGCCTACTGGCCGCACCAGGAAGGCGGCGAGGACAACGAGATCGCCACGCTCTTCAACCGGGTCCCCAAGTACGTCGCCTCCCGCGGCAAGCCCGACCTCTCGTGGGCCGGGTCCACGCAGCTCGGCCCGGACCTGGCTACCGCGGTGCGTGAGATCCGCGACCGGCACGAGAACATCAAGGTCGTCGGGAGCCTGAACCTGGTGCAGACCCTCCTGCGCGAGAAGCTCTTCGACCGCCTCGACCTCTGGGTGCACCCGATCGTGCTCGGCGTCGGGAAGAAGGTGTTCGACGGCGGCGCGGTGCCCACGAACGTCACCCTCCTCGAACCGCCGGTAGCCGGTCCCAAGGGCACCGTGTACCTGCGCTACGGGCTCGTCGACGGCACCCCCGGGACGGGGGACATGGCCGCACCCGACCGCGGTGTCGAGCGCTCGTAGGGGCGGGACGGGGTCTCCCGGGTCGGCCGGCCATCGGCAACGTCAGTGGCCGGCCGTAGGCTCCGGGCATGTCTGAGCTGTCCTTGCAGGTCCTGCCCGACCGGTTCGTCCTGGAGCACCAGGCCGGGTCCGTCTTTCCCGAGGACGACGAGTGGGTCGCACTCGTGCGCGCCCCGGAGGGGCTGACGGTCCTGCGGCACGCGTCGCCCTTCGCGCCCGACGGCGAACGCTGGGCGGGCCTCTACGGAGACCCGCACCGTGCGCGCGTGGCCGGGGTGCTGGCGTCGGTCGTCGGGCCGTTGGCCGAGACGGGGATCGAGCTGCTCGTGGCCTCGACGTTCCACGCCGACCTCGTCCTGGTCCCCGAGGACCGGCTGGAGGCCGCCGTCGACGTGCTGCGGGAGGCGGGCCACCCCGTGGACGCGAAGGCGATCGGGGGAGCTCGTCGTTGAGGGCCGGCGTCGGTATCGTCCCGGGTGTGGAGCGCAGGTTTCGTCAGGTCGATGTGTTCGGCGAGGGCGCATGCACGGGGAACCCGGTTGCGGTGGTGCTCGACGCGGATGGTCTCGACGATGAGACGCTGCGGAGGTTCTCGGTGTGGTCGAACCTGTCCGAGTGCACGTTCGTGCTGCGTCCGACAGAGCCGGGGGCGGATTACCGGGTGCGCATTCTCAGCCTGAACACCGAGCTGCCGTTCGCGGGACATCCGACGTTGGGAACGGCGCGGGCGTGGCTGGAGGCCGGTGGTGTTCCGGCGACTCCGGGCGTGGTGGTGCAGGAATGCGGTGCGGGGCTGGTGCCGGTTCGCATCGATGATGACAGGCTCGCTTTCGCCGCACCCCCGCGTCTGCGCTCTGGCCCGGTCGATCCCGACACTCGGAATGCGCTGGTCGAGATTCTCGGGATCGGACGCGAGCAGGTGCTGGATGCCGAGTGGCTCGACAACGGGCCCGGCTGGGTGGGCCTCCTGCTCGATGATGCGCGCACCGTTCTCGACCTGCGCCCTGACGCGTCGGCGTATCCGGGCCGCTGGGACATCGGTGTGATCGGCGCCCACGACCCGAACTCCGAGGCGGCGTTCGAGTTGCGGGCGTTCTTCACCGAAGGCGAAGAACCTCTGCGCGAAGACCCCGTGACGGGAAGCCTGAACGCGGCGGCCGCGGAATGGCTCATCGCCACCGGTCGCGCTCGGGCACCCTATGTTGCCGCCCAGGGCACCGCGATGGGGCGGCAGGGGCGCATCCATATCAGCAGCGAGGACGACCGGCTGTGGGTCGGCGGACGAGCCGAGGTCGTTCTCTCCGGAACTGCCACACTCTGATGACCTTGAGCAGAGGCCACCGGGACGGGCACCGTCATCCGGTAACCATGTCGGCGTGCCGGTGGGCTACCTTCCACACGCCGGACTCGCGGCGGTACACCTGAGTGGCGCGCAACGTGTAGCCACCCGGCTGACCGTCGACCGAAACCGAGGTGTGCTCCAGGCCGGCCGTGTATGCCATGTCGCCCACGACGTCGTACGCCTGCAGCTCGACGGCGTACGACGTGCAGTCGGAGAAGGTTCTGCCGAGCGCGCTGAAGAGGTTGTCGATCTCCTGCTGGCCGATGGCGTTGCGCCACGCACCCAGAACGCTCACCGGCTCGTTGCGCGACCAGAGCGCTCGCCGGGGGGCGGCGTCGCCGTTGTGGAGTGCGAGCTCCGCTTCGTACAACGCAGTCTCGAACCAGGCAAGGAATTCATCGCGTTCGGTCATCCCCTCAGGATGCTCCCGGCCCGAGCGTTGTACCCGGGCGAGCGCCACTGGCGCAGTGTGCAGGGGCCGGTGCGCTGGTGGGGCGGTCGTAGGGTCGGACCATGGCGATCCTCCACAATGCGACCCTCGTCCCGTCGAAGCGTGAGATCCTCGCGGGCTGGCTGCCCGCACAACCGTGGTTCCCCGGCGGTGGCTTCGCCCCGGTCGGCAGCTTCCGGCTCGACGATCCCGCGGGGGAGGTCGGCGTCGAGCTCGCCCTGGTTCGGGCCGACGACGGCACCGTGATCCACGTCCCGTGCACCTACCGCGGGGCCGAGGCGCCGGATCTCGCGCACGCCCTGATGGGCACCGCGGAGCACTCGGTCCTGGGTACGCGCTGGTTCTACGACGCCGACGCCGACCCCGTGTACCAGGCGGTCGTTCGGCAGGCGATCCTTGCCGGGGCCGCGCAGGCCGCCGAGGACTGGCACCATCCGGACGGCACCGTCGCACGGCGGGCGAGCACCGTCCGCGCCCAGGGAGTCCCCGGCGACCGGGCCGACGACGACGCCGTCGTACGGACCGTCCGCCTGCCGCACCTGCACGCCCCCGGCATCCCGGCACTGGTCGCGACGTGGGACGGCCAGGACGAGCCCCTGGTGGTGGCCTTCCTCGAATGCTGAACAGCGGCGCCATCGGTGACCAGACGACTGAACCGCGTCAGGAGGCTGGCCCTGCTGCCCGCGGCGCGCGATGAGGTCGAAGGCCTCGAGGCGGGGCTGCTGTTCACAGCCCGCGGGGCGGGGCTGACCTGGGCGCAGATCGCCGATGCGATGGGGTACGGCTCGCCCCAGGCCTGCCAGCAGCGCTATGACCGGCTCACCGCACGGCAGCGGAGCGACTCGTGACCCGCCGTCGCCGACCGGCCTCCTCGTTCTGCACCCGGTGCGCATCCTCGGGTTCGCCGACACGGTGGCCGTCGCCCGCCGGTTCGGGATCGACCCGGACGAGACGTCGTCCCTGCTGCTGGACGTCGAGGCGCGCGGCTGCGTGACGCACTCCGCCTTCCGCGGGCTCGGGGGCTGGGGAGCACGGCTGGGTCGACCGGACCGACGTCGACTCCTGTCATCGCGTGTGGTGCGAGCTCCACGAGGACCTGGTCGCAACTCTGGGGATCGACCGGGGTCCGGAGGGCTGACCGGGCGGGGATGGTCCCGACGGCGCGGTCGGCGTTGAAGTCTTCGAGCTCAGCCCTTGACCGAGCCGGACATCAGGCCACCGACGAAGTACTTCCCCAGGATGATGTAGACGAGCAGCGTGGGCAGCGAGGCGAACAGTGCCCCCGCCATGGAGACGCCGTAGTTCTGCAGCAGCGCACCGTTGGCGAGGTTGTTGAGGGCGAGCGTGACGGGACCGTTCTGGCTCGAGGAGAAGAACACCGCGAACAGGAAGTCGTTCCATGCCGAGGTGAACTGCCAGATGAGCACCACGACGAAGCTCGGTATCGAGATCGGCAGCAGGACCGACCAGTAGGTCCGCAGCATGCCCGCGCCGTCGACGCGGGCGGCCTCGATCAGCTCGTGGGGAACGGTCATGTAGTAGTTGCGGAAGATGAGCGTGGTGATCGGGATGCCGTACACGACGTGCAGGAGGATCAGGGACGGGATGCCGCTCGGGATCCCGAGACCCAGCACGAGACGCGTCAGCGGGATCATGACCGCCTGGTACGGGATGAACATCCCGAAGAGGATGAGGGTGAAGACCAGGTCGGCCCCGCGGAAGCGCCAGCGTGCCAGGACGAAGCCGTTGAGCGAGCCGAGGAACGCCGAGATGATCGCGGCGGGGACGACCATCTGCACGCTGCGCCCGATCGCCGGCGAGAGGGCAGTCCACGCGCCCTGCCAGTTCTCGAGCGTCCACAGCTGCGGCAGGCTCCAGGCACGCGCCGGGGACGCGTCGCCCGCTCCCTTGAAGCTCGTCACCAACAGCACGTAGACGGGGATCAGCACGACGACGACGAAGGCCAGGAGAGCCACGTAGCGCAGGGTGCGCGCCGTCGTGAACCGGCCCCGCTGGACGGAGGTCCGCCGCAGGTCGACCGGGCGGCCGCTCGTGCCCGTCGGGGTGGGGACGGCGTCGGCTCGCGGGTCGGGCACCGCGCCCGCGGTCGCGGCGGTCATCGCTTCTCCTGGCGGTGGAGGTTCACGAGGTAGGGGACGATGATCACGGCCACGATGATGAGCAGGATCGCGCCGACGGCCGCGGAGTTCGCGTAGTCGAAGCTCGACTTGAACACATACATGTCGACGGCCGGCACCTTGGTCTGGTAGTTCGCCGGCTTCGAGATCGACATGATGAGGTCGAACGCCTTGAGCGACATGTGGCCGATGATGATGAGCGCTGAGAGCGCGATCGGCGACAGCTGCGGGAACAGCACGTGCCGGTACAGCTTCCACTCGCTGGCGCCGTCGATGCGGGCGGCCTCGCGCAGCTCTTCGGGGATACCGCGGAACCCGGCGAGGAAGAGCGCCATGACGTAGCCCGAGAGCTGCCAGATCGCGGGGATCGCGATCGCGGTGATCCCGAACGTCACGTTGTTCCACCAGTTGTTCTGGAGGAAGTCGAGGCCGACGATCTGGAACAACCGGTTCAGCCCGGACGCCTGCTCACCCTGGTTCGAGTTCAGCAGCCACCGCCACACCACGCCGGACGCGACGAACGACACGGCCATGGGGAACAGGTAGACGGACCGGAAGATGCCCTCGCCGCGGATCGGCTTGTCGAGCATCCATGCCCACAGGAATCCCATGACCATGGTGCCGACGAGGAAGACCGCGGTGTAGAGCACGAGGTTCGCCAGCGAGTGCTGGAACGCCTCGCTCGCGAGCAGGTCGGTGTAGTTGCGGAACCAGACGACGACGGACGGCTCGCGTCCGGTCGCCTGCGCCGCGGTGTGGTTGTCGGTGACCGAGGTCTGGAAGTTCGCGACGATGAGCCCGTAGACGAAGACGCCGACGAGGATCAGCGACGGCGCGAGCAGGAGCAGCGCCGGACCCGCTCGCCTCAGAGTCTTGAGCATGACCGGTCGCCGGGCGGGTCAGCCCATGGCCGCCGCGGCCAGCTCGGACTGGAACGCGGCGAGGTCGGACGCTCCCGTCGTGAACTTGCTCGTCGCGTCCGAGATCGCGTTGAGGGTCGCGATCGGCGCCGCGGCGCCGTGCGCGAGCGACGACACGATCGTGTCGGTGGCGAAGGAGTCGATCGCGGTCTGCTGGTACTCCGAGAACTCGGCCGGATCGGCGTCAGTGCGCGCGGGGATCGAGCCCTTGGCCTTGTTGAACGCGACCTGGCCCTCGAGGGAGCCGACCGTCTCGAGCCAGGCCTTCGCCCCGTCGGGGTTGGGCGCGCCCACCGGGATGGTGAACGAGTCGGCGAGGAAGTCGAACACGCCGTCCGAGCCGGGCACCGGGAAGACCGTGAAGTCGGTGTTGAGTGCCTTGTCCTGCTCCTCGAACGCCGCGACCGCCCAGTCACCCATGACGTTGAACGCGGCACCGCCGTCGATCACCAGCTGAGTGGCCTCCGGCCAGTCGAGGCCGTCACGGTCGGTGTTGGTGTAGCTCATGAGCTTCTCGAAGTCCTCGAGCGCGGTCGTCACCTCGGCGCCCTCCCAGTCGGTCGAGCCGTCCCAGAGCCCTTGGTACGCGTCGGGGCCGAGCGAGGCCAGCAGCACCGTCTCGAGCAGGTGCACCTGCGTCCAGGTGGTCGCCACCGAGAGCGGGGTGATGCCTGCCGCCTTGAGCTTGTCGAGGTCTGCCATCCAGGCGTCGAGGTCTGCGTAGGCCGTCTCCGGGTCGATGCCGTTGTCCTCGAGCACGGTGGGGTTGGCCCACACCAGGTTCGCCCGGTGGATGTTCGACGGGATCGAGTAGATCGCCCCGTCGTCGGAGCGCAGGCGGTCGACGAGGTCGGCGGGGAAGACGTCGGTGAGCCCGAACTCGTCGTAGAGGTCGGAGACGTCCTCGATCTGGGCGGCGTCGATGTAGTCCTGCAGCTCGGCCCCGGCGTGTGCCTGGAAGGTGTCCGGCGGGTCCTGCGCCTGGAGGCGGGTCTGCAACAGGTCCTTGGCGGCCGAACCGGCACCGCCGGCGACCGCGCCGTTGACGAAGGTGAAGTCCGGGTTCTGCTCCCCGAACACGCCCACGAGCGCGTCGAGGCCTGCCTTCTCCGAGCCTGCGGCCCACCAGGTGAAGACCTCGACGTCTCCGCCGCCGTCACCGGCGTCGCCGTCACCCCCGTCGCCGTCACCGCCGCACGCGGCGAGCGCGAGCGCTACTGCCGCGGCGAGCGCAGTCGCCCTTGCCATCCTGTGGTCGAGTCGCATCTCGAACACCCAGCTTTCGTGGGTCGCCAGGAGCCGGCGGCGGACGGCTGTCCGGAGGACCGGCCGGGCGCATCCTCGCGCCCTGAACCCTCATTCATCGAAAGCCGAGGTCGGGGCGCTGTCAAACGGGGAGGCCCAGGGTCGCCGAATTGTGACCTACGAGGGCGATTCGTTCCACCTGGTTCTACTTCGGCAGGGTCGGGAGCAGGGCCACGTAGTCGGCGAACGCCGCGCGCACCTCATCGCGTTCCAGCCCGAACCGCTCCAGCGTGTACCGGTGCGGCGACCGCTGCTTCGGCGCCTCGCGCGCAGCGGCCAGGTTCGCCTCGTCGATGGCGCCCCACCGCGCGCCGAGCCGCTCGAACAGCTCCGGCAGCGACGCGCCGGGATCGCCGGTGAGGCGGCTGTACGGCAGGTCGAGCACCACATCGGGCCCGAGCTCGGCGCGCTGGGCCAGCGCGCGGGACACGCCCCGGGACATGATCGACAGCCAGCTGCGGCCGATCGCGGCCAGGTCCACCGCAGCCGGATGCAGGTGCATCCACCGCGCGGACTCGGCCAGCGAGCACAGCGAGGCGAGCGCCACCTCGGGGGCGCGGTGGGTCCACACGAACCGGGCGTCCGGGAACACGTCGCGGATCGCGGACATGTGGAACAGGTTCGCCGGGTGCTTGAGCACCCAGCGCCGGGCAGGCCGGCCGTAGGACAGCACCTGGAGCGTGTCGCGCAGGAACCGGTAGTCCGTCCTGAGGTCGATGCTCTCGAGACGTTCGAGATAGTCCGGCATCGGCACGGCGGAGGAGTGCAGCTCCGAGTGGGCGCGGATGAACGTATCCTCCTCCTCGGCCGCCGCGTAGAGCGGGTGGATGGTGTCCCACGTGGGGCTGAGCCGCGACACGATCGCGAACTTCCGCCGGGTGCGCCGGATCAGCGCGGCCTCGGTGCCGGCGTCCACGGCGAGGCCCAGGTGCGTCATCTCCCAGAGCTTCGGCCCGCGATGGGCGGGCGACCGGGACAGCAGGTTGTACGTGAGGGTGGTGCCCGTGCGCGGCATGCCGACCACAAACACCGGGGCCTCCACCGGCTGGTCGGCGATCTCGGGGTGGCGGACACGCAGGTCGCCCACGACCACACGGTTCCTGACCCGGGTACGCACCAGCTCCTGCCCCGCCATCCAGCCGAACGGGCTCAGACCCGGAAAGTCGGCGAACGCTCGCAGGGCCGGCCGGAGGTGCTCGACGTCGGCCGCGTGCTCGGCGCTGAGCGGCGCGTGGCCGCGGGAGACCTCCGTGAAGATCCGGTCGAACACGGCGTCCGGGTCCCGACGGGTCCGCGTTCCGGGCGCCAGGAGGAGGTTGGTCAGGCGAAGCGCAGGCGGGGTCTGGGACACGTCTCTCCAGGGTGTGAGCGCAAGGGTGGCATCCATCCTCCCATGAGGGATATTTCGGACGCGGGGAAAGGAGCCCTGCTCGTCCCGACCGTCCGACAGGCCACGGCAGTGCCGCGAGCCAACCCGACGATCGTCCTGCACTACCAGGACTTCGCCGAGGACGCTGTTGCGGCGTTGCGTGCGGCCAGCTGTCCGAAGGCTTCGGTCAGCTCGGGTGGTCCCACGACGTCGATGTCGGCGTCGAACCGGCCGAGCGAGGCGGCGAGCGCCACCCACGACCATGAACCGGCCTCGAGGCTGCACCTGTCCGGGCCGAGGTCTTCGACCGTTTCGTCACCGGCGAACGGAAGGACGGCGTCGGCCGGCAGGCTGAGGATCACCTTGCCGGTGCAGGGCCAGGTATCGACCTGGTCCGATCCCTTGAAGCGCGCCGACACGAAGTCGCGCACGCTGCCACCGGGGATCTCGCGCGGAGTGAAGCGCGGGCCGTTCGGTGTGCGTGGAGTGATCCGGTCGGCGCGGAAGACGCGCCAGTCGTCGCGCTCGAGGTCCCAGGCGACGAGGTACCAGCGGCCGTGAGAGGTGACGACGTGGTGCGGTTCGGCGCGGCGAGGCGGCAGTGGTTCGACGGCGCCCTCGCGTCGCCGCGGGCTCGAGTAGTCGAACCGCAGCACCTCCCGGGCGCGGACGGCGGTGGAAAGCGTCATGAGCACGTCCGGCGACACCGAGTTGCCGGCTGCGTGCGATGCGTTGGGAATCGCCGTGAACCGGACGGCGTCGAGCCGGTGGCGCAGGCGCGACGGCATCAATTGGCGCACCGTCGTCAAGGCGCGCACGGCCGCTTCCTCGATGCCAGCACCGGCCATGGTGGCCGCCTGCAGGGCGACGGCGAGGGCGATCGCCTGGTCGTCGTCGAACAGCAGCGGGGGTAGCTCGGAGCCGGCCTCCAGGTGGTATCCGCCGTCGGGTCCCATCGACGCCTGGATGCGGTACCCCATCTCGCGCAGCCGATCGACGTCGCGCCGAACGGTGCGATGGCTGATGCCCAGGCGGTCCGCGAGGAGCTGGCCGGGCCAGTCCCGTCGTGTCTGCAGAAGCGACAGCAACGCAAGCAGTCGCGTGGTCGTCGAGGTCGTCGGGGTCACGTCTTCGGAGGGTACGGGCAGTAGAGGACCTTCGCTGTCCGCTACTTCGGGGAGCGTGGTGGTTGCCGGGAACGTTCGGCACCGGCGCTGACTACAAGGAGCAGACATGTCCATCAACACCACCCCGCACCTGAACTTCCGTGGCGACGCTCGTGCGGCGCTGGAGTTCTACCAGTCCGTGTTCGGTGGTCAGCTGGTGACCGTCACCTACGCGGATGCGCACAGCGTGACCGAGCCGGCCGAGGCGGAGCAGGTCATGTGGGGCCAGGTCGCCTCCCAGGAGGGGTTCCGGGTGATGGCGTACGACGTCCCCTCGCACACCGCGTACGAGCCGGGCGTGATTCCCGTCTTCGTCTCGATCCGCAGCACCGACGCGGCGGAGATCGCCGGGTACTGGGAGCGGCTGGTCGAGGGGTCGACCGTCGTCGTGCCGCTCGCCGAGGCAGCGTGGGCGCCCCTGTACGGCATGGTCGAGGACCGCTTCGGCGTGACCTGGGTGCTCGACGTGGAGGTGCCCTGGAGCGCCTCCTGATCCGATGACAGCGGTGGGGCGAGGGATCTCCTCGTCCCACCGCTCCGCGTCAGCGCCCGACCACCGTTTGACGGGCCCTTGGAGACCGTGTCCGCGCGCTGGAAGGGAGCCTGCGGGTCGATCTCACCGGTGTGACGTGCGGGTCCCGTCATCCCGGTGCGCGAGCGTGGCGAGCGCGTCCTTCCAGTGCCCTTCGGCAGCGACCGCGTGCCCCTCTGTGTCGATGTTCTCCTGGACGACGGTGACGAGGGTGCCCCCGTCGTCGGGCTCGAGCATGATGCGGATCTCGTGGTAGTTCTCGGGGACGTCCTCGAGGCCGTTCAGCGGCGCGAAGTGCGTGAAGTGCAGCAGCCGGTGCCGCTCGACCGCGATGACCTGACCCTTGTCGGCGAACGCACGGCCGAAGAAGTGACCCTCGAACGTGATCGGGCTGCCCGGCCGGAAGTCGGTCTCCATGTTGGCGCCCAGCACCCACCGCGCCCCGGGGTGCATGAGCTCGGCCCACACCCGCTCCGGCGGCTCGGCGATGTGCGTCGTCGCGGTGACGGTGTGTCGCGTGGTGCCGGTGCTCATCGCTACCCCCTCGTGGTGATCTCCCACACGACCGTACCCGCCGGCGTGGTCCAGCTCCCACCGCCCGGTCGCCGGCTCGCGCCGGGCGAGCTTGTCACCACCACGGGGATCCCTGGACATCACATCGAGTTCGCGCGAGCGCCGAGGCCGACGTCGGGGTAATTTCACCCTGTCGCAGATTTGTCGCGGCGTGTATTGTGCCGTTTGCCCCGGTATTGGGGGAGCGCTCCCACAAGGTCAGCACCTGCACAGCTCGGTTCCCCACCTCCAGATGGGACTGCCCGATGGTCGCAACGCTGCGTCACCTGCTCGCCATGCTCGCCACTGCCGCTCTGCTGCTCGGGGTAGGAGTCTCGCCCGCCGCGGCGAGCGAGACGGAACCGGAGCCGCCGTCGTCGGCGAACGCCCCCGAGGTGACTGTGCTGGACACGCCGGTACTGCCGCAGCAGATCCAGGACCTGCCGGCACTGGACCCGGGCCCGGACGAGGAAGTGGTCACGCAGCGCGAGCCGAACAAGGCGACGCAGGAGGTCGGGGTGCTTCCCGGTCTGGATCCGGTGTCGGGCAGGCCTGACGTGCCGACGGAGCAGGTGACGCCGGAGCCGGCGGTGGGTCCGGGGTCGGTGGCCTTGCCGACGCGGCCGGCGAGCGAGCTCGTCGACGCCACAGCGGCGGACGCCCTGGCGACACTGGACGCGGCAGGTCGACTGAGCGACGGCGCTCCGGACCTGGATGCAGAGGACCTCCAGCCGCAGATCGACACGTCGACCCCGGCAGACGCGTCGCGTATCGCGACGCGGCTCGAGCTGCAGACCGCTCTGGCGGGCGTGGAGCTGGCGACGGACCTGGGAGTCGACCCGCTGGCGATCCTCGAGGCGCTGCCCGACGGTGTGCCGCGGGTGACCTATCGGGTGTGCTCGGAGTCGGCTTCGCAGGGTGTCTCCTGCTCGATGCGGCTGCCGCTGGCGGTTCCGGCGATCGTCGACGCCACAGGTGACGGCTCCCCGGACGTGCTTGCCGACCTGCTGCCCGCTGCGTCGGTGGACGATGTCACGGCTGCGGTGAACGAGCTGCTGGAGGCGCAGGAGCTGCTGGCGGACGCTCAGGACCGGCTGGCGAACCTGCTGGAGCTGATCCAGGACCCGCTCTACCTGCTCACGCACCCGGGCGCCCTGCTGGAGGTCCTGGAGCTGCAGGGCCTGGTCGAGGACCTGACGGCTCAGGTGGCGGCCAAGACGACCGCGCTGCTGGAGGTGGTCCACCTCGGGCTGGCGATGCTGGAGGTGCGGCTGCCCACGAGCGAGTACGCGGGCGAGGACCTGCCGGCGCACGTGTGGGCGGTGTACGACATCCCGGGGGCGAAGCGTCTGTCGGTGGGCTTCGACGGGTACCGGCGCGGCACGTCGCTGTCGAGCGCCACGCTGGGGTTGTTCACGTTCTCCCCGTTCTCGACGTTGGCCGGAGAGCTCGACATCAACGCCCACCTGGCCCAGCTGGGCGCGGGGGACGCGATGGCCGTCACGGCCGGGTTCTCCTCGGTGGCGGACACCGAGGGTGGTGAGGCCTTCGACCCGACGGTCGCCTCGGCGCGCTTCTCGCCCGTGCCGACCCTGTTCTCCACGGATGTCGAGGTCAAGCCCGCCACCGAGGAGCGCGACCAGACGGCGAGCGTGGACGTGACGAGCACGACCGAGACGCGGCTGGACGCCATCGTCCTGGCGAACGCCCGCAGCGGTGACGCGCCCGAGGACCGGTTCGTCCAGGCCGTCGTCGACCAGGTGCCCACCTCCGTGAGCGCGCAGCTGACCTGGAGCGGCACGGGGGACCGGGCCGATCTTGCCTATGAGGCGGACTCGGCGATCAACGACCTGCTGTTCGCCGACCACACCTACGCCGGCGGGACCGACCTGACGCAGGCCACCCAGGCCACGGCGCAGGATCTGCCGGCCTCGTTCGACGCGGCGCTGGCCACGGCGCCGTCGGGCTCCGTGACGCTGGACTATGCCGCAGCGTCACGCATGACCGGGATCCAGGTCGCCTACTTCGACCGGGCCGGCGAGCTGGTGCTGCGCGGCGGCCTGGACGACATCCCCACCCAGGTCTCCCTGATCGCCGACGCCGCCTCGGGCCGGGCCCTGTTCGACGCGCCGGGAACGCTGGGGGCAGCATTCGTGGACGCCTCCCAGGGCCTCGCCGACTACCCGCCCGCGACCGGGGACCACGTCACGCTCGTGACCGACGGCGCCGACCTGGGCGTCTCGGCTCGCGTCACCGGTCTGCGGCGAGTGGACGCCTACTTCGACGGCCACCCACGCGTGACGACGTCGTTCGTGCCGGGCGGGCAGGCCTTCGACGCCGCCGGCAACCTCGACGGCATCCACCGCGCGCGGGCGCACATCTCCAACCTCCCCGCCGACGCGAGGATCGACGTCTCGACGGTCGACCAGCAGGTGCGGTATGCGGCCAGCGAGATGATCGGCCTCGCCTCGATGGCCTACACCAACACCCAGGAGGGCCCGTCGGTCACCGCCGCCGTGCACCAGGTACCGGCCACCGTCGCGCTGGACTACGCGATGGGAGAGACGCCTCGGATCGTGTACGAGGCGTCCTCCGGCGTGCCGCAGGTCGACTTCTTCGCCAGCCCGGACCACGTCGCGAACCTGGACCCGACCGGGGACCAGTACCTCTCTGCGCTGATCGAGGACATCCCCGCCACCATCGACGTCGGGATGAACCTGAGCACCCAGCACCTCGACGGGACCCTGTCGTCCCGGCTGGGCGGGATCGACCTGACGGCCCGCTTCGACCTGGCCGGCCGGACCTGGACCGCCGGGGCCGACCTGGACGGGATCCCCACCCGGTTCGACGCGGACTGGGCCGACGGCGCCGTGCGCGCCCGGGCGCTGACCGGGACGATGGACAGCATCGACCTGTACGCCGGCAACCACCCCGGCCACACCGCTCCGACCGGCCTGCGCCTCGCCGCCACGTACCACGAGTCCACAGGGGACATCGAAGCCGCCGTGCGGACCAGGAACCTGTCGCACGTGGAGTACGCCGACACCGGCGAGACACAGAACTTCCGGCTCGAGACCGACACCGGCGGCGACCCGGTGCACGTGGACGTCGACGCCGTGCTGGCCGGACCCGACGGCACCGACGACACCCAGCTGGCAGTGCTGGGACGGGTGGACAACCTGCCGGCCACCATGGACGTCACCTTCACCGGCGAGCGGCTCACCTACACGGCCGACCGCCACATCGGCCTGACCCTCGAGGCGCGTCTGGGGAAGATCGCCGCCCTCGGCGGCCTCGGTGCACCGCTGTACGACAACGGCGTCGGCGCGGTGGCCCGCACCTGCACGACGGGCGCGGGATGTGCCGCCGAGGCGGGTTCGCCCTTCTGCCCCGAAGGCACCGGATGCCTCGGCCTGGTCGGGACGATCAGCATGCAGGGACTGCCGACCCAGGTCACCGCCGACCTCGCGAACCGCACCGTCACGCTGACCGGCTACCGGTCGCCGTCGGACACCCTGAACGCGTACGTCCGGCTGATCGGCATGATCGACGACCTGCCCGACCTGCGCGCCGAGGCCGAGCTGACCGGCCTGCCGGACAGCCTGGACCTGACCGTCGGGCCGATCACCGTTGGCGACGGGACCATCCGTGCCGGCTACGACGCCAGCGCAGCCCTCGGCGCCCTGACCCTGCGCGCCCAGGCCGACACGTCGTACGAGGCCTTCCCGCACCTGCGGGCCCGCGCCGAGGTCTCGGGCCTGCCACAGGCGTTCGACCTGGCGGCGGTGATCGGACAGCAGACCACCGTGACGATGACGAACTCCGCATCAGTCGCCCGGATCGGTCTGGCGGTGACCGGGGCCGAGCAGGGATACCTCGACGCGGCCCTGACGGAAATCCCTGCACAGGCCGAGGTCGCCATCGACATGGCGGGCTCGCTGATGACCGGGACCACGTCCGCGCCTCTCGGCGGGGTCACCGTGCTCGCGAACAACCTTCCCTACCAGGGCGACACGTGGGGCGCCTGGCTCGAGATCGCAGGAATCCCCTCCGGCTTCCAGGTCGGCTGGGGCAACGGGACGTTCGGCTTCACCAGCTCCGCCGGGACTCTCGCTCGTGCCGCCGCCGCCGTGACCAACCACGCCGGGGCCACCGCACCCGTCGGGTCCCACCTGGCCGTCGGGTACCGGGAGTCCGCAGGGACGATCGACGCCAGCGCCTCGGTCTCGGGGCTGTCCAGTGCGACCTACGGGACTCAGGGGTCGACACAGAGCTTCGACCTCGACGTCGCGGCCCAGATCGTCGGTCTCGACGCCGACGTCGTCCTAGAGGCCGGGGGTGTCGACGACACCCGGCTCGCCCTGTCCGGTCAGCTGCGCACACCGAACGCCGTCACCATGCAGATCGCCGACGGCAAGTACACCTACACCGCCGACACCACCACGGGCCTGCGCCTGCACGCCGAAGCCGGAAAGATCGCGGCCCTCGAAGGACTGGGCGCGCCGCTCTTCGACAACGGCGTCGCCGCCCGCGTGTCGGCGTGCGAACCAGGTCAGGGCTGTTCCGAGGAGCTGCTGCCCGAGTTCTGCGCGGTCGTCGACGGCTGCTTCGGCGCGGTGATGAATCTGAACCTGCCCGGCCTGCCGACGCTCGTCGCCGTCGACGTGGCCCGTCAGACCGTCGACATCGACGGGCTCCGGGCTCCGGGCGGCAGCCTGCGCCTCTACGTCGAGGCACTCGGGACTCTCGTCGACGTTCCCCGCGCCGAGGGCCTGGTCACTCTCGACGGTCTCCCGGCAACGGTCGACGTCTTCCTCGGGCCGTTCCGGTTCGGGGCCAAGGGCAAGGGCAAGGAGCTCGCACTCGGCTACGAAGCCTCCGCCGACGTCGGGACGCTCACCGCGCAGGCAGACGCCGAGACCGCCGACTACGGTGACTGGCGCGGCCGTGTCTACCTGGACCCGGTCCCGCGCACCCTCGAGGTGACCGGTGACTTCGGCGAGGAGAGCGCGATCACGACGAACCTCGCCGCGCCCGTCGAGACCCTGGAGATCATGGCGACAGCAGTCCTCGGAGGCCAGCTACCTGCCGGGACGGGCTCGGCACTCTTCCGCCTGACCGACGTACCGGACGCCTTCACCTTCAGGGTCGCCGGGTCGCCAGGCGAGGACTCGATGGCCGTACCGCCCGTCGTCTACGACGCGACGGCGTCCGACGGAGACGGGTCGACGCTCGACGGCCTTGTCGAGGTCGAGGCTGATCTCATCGCGGCGTTCCCGATCGCGGGCGTGCCGATCTCGATCGCGGGCAACGTCGTCGTCGAGTTCGACAACCTCGGCGCGAAGACGGGCGTGATCGTCGGCCCGGACGGCATCCAGATCGACTCCGGAGAGTACGTCACCGATCGGATCGCCCTTGGTGCGTCGATCAACAGCGCGTTCGCGCCGTACACGTTCGACAAGGAGGTCGTCGCTCTCCAGTGTGCGGGCATCGACGTCGCCACCGGATCGCTCGTCGGGCACGTCAACGTGCCCGAGATCTCCGTGGACGACATGACCGTCCAGTTCACCGACGTGGCGAACGTCGCACTCCTGCCGAGCCGCGGGGTCAGCTGGCTGGCCACCGGCGTGAGCGGCGACTACGGGAGCCTCACCATCGACATCGCCGGCATGACGATCGAACCGGACGTGGCGATGAACTTCAGGATCGACTATCTCGGCGGGGGCGATCCGACCGACGTTCCTCTGCTCCTGCTCGACGAGGGCGAGACGGTCACCGGTACCCGGTTCCACGTCTCCCGCGACGGCCACTGGGGCCTTGCGGGGACCGTGCCGCTGCCGCTGGCGCCGGACCTCCCGATCTACACGGACCCGGGCAAGACCCAGGCGCAGGTCAACCACATCGAGATCGCCGGTTCCGACGGGAACCAGGTCATCAACTACCTGGACGTCGACCCGTTCCCCGCCCCGATCTCGGAGAACCTGCGCTCGGTCGGCCTCCACCTGACGACCATGTACCTGCTCAACCCGTTCGGCCCCGCGGACGAAGAGGACGCCCGGACGGACGACCCCGCAAACCCCGACGACGGATACGAGCTCTGCCTATGAACCGAAGGACCGTTGCGACTGCCGGGCGGGTACTCGCACTCACGTACGTCGTAGGACTCCTGACGGGCTGCGGAACCGGCAGCGGCTACGCCTCCTGTTCGCCGACGGAGCTGGTCGCGGACGACGTCACCGTGGCCACGGAGTCGGAAGCCTTCGCCCTGGCGGCTCGGCTGACAGCGGACGGTCGACCCGTAGAAGGCGCTGAGCTGGAGTTCTTCCCGGTCTACCGGGACCCAGAGGGTGCAGAGACCGCGATGGGAGGGGGCGCGGGCACCACCGACGCAGACGGGCGAGCCACCTACGAGTACACCGGCGGATCGCGAACGATGCTCGGCGCGTCCGACGACGTCCTGCTGGGCTACACCGCGGAATACCGGGCACCACGGCCGATCGGCGGCACGGAGTACTGCCCGGCGACAACCGAGCGCGCGGTGCTGGACGTGCCATGCGCGGGGCTGGCGTGCCTCCTCGACGACTAGGGGAGTCGACGAGACGCGGAGCCGGGAACCATCTGCTTCCGCAGGTTCACGGGGTTCAGGCCGGGGCCGGTCCACCGGAAGGTGGTCATGACGGCGTCGAAGAAGAGGACCAGCGCCTCGGCGAGACGCTCCGTGTCGGGGCTGTCCCAGACGGTGCTGAAGGACAGGACCAGCCAGTCGCCGTCTGCCTCGTCCCGGGAGACGACGTACGCCACCTGGCGCGTGATCACCGCCGGCCGGTCGCCCGCATGCTCTACCTCGTGCCGTGTGTTCGTCGCGCGCACCCCCGGACGCCCATCGAGCTCGACGGGCTCGCTCTCGTCGTATCCGTCGCCCAGGACGCTGGTCGCGACCTCGACCGGGCTGCGGCCGACGACGCCGAAGAGCTCGGTCTCGGTGATGGAGGCCGGGATGATCATCCCCTCCATCGGCTCGACCGGGAGGTACACCACCCCGGCAGCGGCCTCGCCGGCCGGGAACCGCGCCCAACCGGGGGGAAGCAGGAAGGCCCACTCGTCGGTCGGTCTCCTGTCCACTGACTGGCCTTCCGGGGTCCCGCTCGCCACGTCGACCGTCGGCCGAGTCATGTCCCGCCCCGGGTGATCCGCACAGCAGGCAGGAGCTCGTCGAGCAGCTCCACCATCGCCGCGCCGAGAAGGAGGTCCTGGGTGCGCCACACCAGCACCGTGTCCACCACGGCGTCCGGGTGCTCGGTGCGCCGCCCGAGGCACACGCTCATCCAGGCGCCCCCGGTCACCTCGCCGACGTCGAGGCGGACCACCCGCACCCCGTCGCCGTCCGGCAGGTCGAGGTACTCGATGTCCGGCGGCGCGGCGGGGTAGCCGCCCGTCGCACCCAGCGCGGCCATGAGGCCGTCGTCGGGCTCAGCCGGGTCGCTCACCCCGACGGCGACCAGCACCGGCACCGGGCCGCGCCCGAGCACCCCGACCGCGGCGGCGACACGATGTCCGGCCGGCGCCATACCGTCGGCGAACTCCCGGAGGCTGGCGACGGACTCGGCGGCCGCCCGGTCGAGGGCGGATCGCGCGGCGTCGTCCAGCTCGGCCGGCTCGCCGTCGTCGCCGGGCTGCGGCTCGAGCGACGCGCGCACCGCGGCGGTCGCCTCCCGCTCCCACGTCGCGACGTCCTCGTGGTCCTCGGTCACGGCGGACGGGACGACGAGCCAGCCGTCGGGCGGGTCCACCCGCCAGGCCCACCGGGTCTGACCGGTTGCGGGCGCGCGATCCGTCGACGTCGTCATAGGACCGGGTTCTCCCCGTACAGGCCGCTGTAGTCGGCGTCGCGCCAGCCGTCGAGGCTCCAGCGCGGATCGCCGGGGTTGAAGTTCGACGGGTTGATCAGGCTGAACGGCCGCATCGCCCACCCGAAGGTGTACGAGACGGGGCCGAGGTACATCCACGGCTTGATCGTGAAGCCCGCGATCCCGAGCTGGCTGAGGGCTGCGCTGATCTTCTGCACGTCCTTGATGTCGCTGATCCCGATGAGGCGGTCCCAGCGCCACGTGCCGCCGCCGATGCGGTCCATGAAGCGGCTGAAGTCCGTCGCGAGGTACTTCGGGTTGGTGATCTGCCACCAGCCGGGAGACACGCTGGTCTTGCCGGCGAACTCCTGCCAGCCGCGGAGGTTCTTCGCGAACGGCGCCATCGTGATCGTCAGATCGTTGATCCGGCGCGTCAGGTCCGGGTTCCGGCCGATGCTGACCATGCTCCGCAGCCATTCCCGGTCCCGGAACAAGAACTGGAGCTGCCGGTTCTGATTGGTGAACGCCCCGGCCCCGCGCCCGAGCTGTGCGGCCTGGACACCCTTGAGCCCGCCGGCCATCTTTGCCGCCACCCCGATCAGGCCCAGGCTGAGCACGCCGATGATGACGCTCAGCCAGCTGCCCTCGCCCTGGACGGCCAGGATGAAGCTGGCCACTACCGAGACCACCGTGACGACCACGCTGAGGAGTGTGAGCATGCCGAGTCCCGGGATGAGGATGCTCAGCACCGCCAACGCCATGCCGATGTACATGAGGACCTCGACGAGCTTCTTCAGGACCTTGTTCAGCGTGTGCAGGAACGCCTCCCAGCCGCTGTGGTGCAGCCCGTCGTCGCCCCAGTTCTCCCGGATCTTGTTCGCGGCGGTGGTCGCGGCCTCGTCGAACCTCGTCATGGCGACGCGTGCCTTCGCCTTGGCCGCCTCGAGGCTGCCCTTCGCGGCGTCGATCTTGCCGGTGCGGTTCTGGGACTCTCGCTTCTCCGTGTCGGTGAGCGGGGGCGCGTCGTCCGGCCGGTCGGCGTTCACCGGATCGGGCATGCCCTCCGCGGCCGACTGGTTCGCCGCCGCGTCCTGGGCCTCCTTCAGCGCCAGGCCGGTCTCCGATCGCGCGAACTCGAGCTCGGGCCGGAACACGCGGAGCGCGTCGCGGACGTCGACGTACCGCTCCGAGGCCTTGTTCAGCGCGTCGGCGCTCTCCCGGGACCGCTTGCGCATCGCGTCGGCCGCCTTGCCCTTGAGCAGGGTCTCGTCGCCGTCGCCGATCTTCTTGAGCAGCTTCGCCTGCGTGGTCATCGCGAGGGCGATGTCCTCGTAGTGCCTGATCACCGGGTCCAGGCCGGTCACATTCGCCGGCACGGGGTCTGAGTCGTATCCGAGCAGATGCCAGTCCCCGGCCCGGGTGTCGCTCATCGTCCACCCCCTACTGCTCGTCGAACGATGCCGCGAGCTCGATCTCGAGGTTGTTCCACTGCTCGGCCGCTTGTTCCATCTTCTTCTGCAGGTCCGAGAGGTTCGTGGTCAGCTTCTCCCGCTTGACCCACCAGTCCTCGACGAAGTCGTCCATCGCCCGCTTCACCGTGTCGTGACCCCAGACGGCGCCGTCCTCCCACAGCTTCTCCATGTTCTTGAACTCGTCCACGATCGCCGCCAGCTGCTTCGCGGCCTCGTCGACGGCGACCGAGGTGACGACGAGGTCAGCCATGAGTCACCTCTCGCTCGTACGTTACGGACGGTCTCGCTCGTGCGTCGCAATCGTCACGAATGGAACTAACCGGTCGGCCTCGGGTGTGTGAACAGCAGACGAACGGCTCGCGACGCCTACTTCGGCGATCACGTGAGGGAACGGTCGTCGCGAGCGACCTCGGCGTCGCGGCGGTGTTCGCGGAGGCCACGCTCACGTGGCTGCAGACGCCGCGGCCGCGTCGCACGCCATCGAACCGATCCTGTGTCGTACGGTCCTGGGGGAGTCCGCAACGACGCGGGCCTTGCCAGCGTGCGAAGGAGGTTCTCGGAACATGCGGGTCACAGAGGCATTGAGGCGCAAGGGCAGTGCGGTCATCACCATCTCGTCGGACCGGAGCGTGCGTGAGCTGCTCGCCCTGCTCGCCGAGCACAGGATCGGCGCGGTCGTGGTTTCGGACGACGGCGTCGGCGTCGACGGCATCGTCAGCGAGCGCGACGTGGTCCGTCGGCTGCACTCGGACGGGGACGCAATCCTCGACGGTGCGGTGCGGGACATCATGACGGCCGACGTGCACACCTGCGGGCCGGAGGTCACGCTCGACGAGCTGATGCCCGTGATGACGGAGCGCCGGATCCGGCACGTGCCCGTGCTCGTGGACGGCCGGCTGACCGGGATCGTGAGCATCGGTGACGTGGTCAAGCACCGGATCACAGAGGTGCAGGACGAGCGCGACCAGCTGAAGGACTACATCACCGGGTGACTCACCCGCAGGTTCCGCAGGGCCGGGTGGGCGGCTCGCGCCTCCGGTACTCCCGGGGCGTGGCGCCCATCTCCGCGAGGAACTGCCGGTTGACGGTGGACAGGTTGGTGTAGCCGAGCTCGTCGCAGATGCGGGCCGGCTACTTGATCTGCTCCATCAGTTCTGGCTGCGTCTCGGGGAACTTCACGCCGGTGAGGTCCTCGGAGACGGTCCAGAGGCGTTGCTGGATGGTCCCGTTCTGGGCCTGCGGGCTGGAGGCGACCAGGTGTGGGTCCCCGCGGCGCTCGCCCCTTCCATCAGGTCCGTAGTACTGCCCGCCGAGGACGGCCGGGTCGGTGGCGGCGCGCACGGTTGGTAGCGCCCCCATCGCCGCGTCCTGGCTGATCAAGGGTGCGACGATGGGTCCGATCAGACGGAAGGCAGCGGGAGCGTTGCGGAGCAGCTCGGTGTTTGCGAGGCCCGGGTGGGCGGCGACGGAGATCGTAGTGCCCTGCGGCGCGAGGCGGCGTTGCAGCTCGTAGGCGAACAGCAGGTTCGCGAGCTTCGACTGCCCGTAGGCCGCGGCCCGGTCGTAGGACCGATCCCACTGCAGGTCGTCGAAGTGGATGGCGGCGCCCCCCAAGCGGTGCGCGAGGCTGCTGACCGTCACCACGCGGGAGCCTGGCACGGGCAGCAGCAGGTCCAGCAACAGCCCGGTGAACGCGAAGTGCCCGAGGTGGTTGGTGCCGAACTGCAGCTCGAACCCGTCCCGCGTGGTCTGCTTGGGCGGGTACATCACGCCGGCGTTGTTGATGAGCAGGTCGATCGAAGCGTGCCTGGTGTGCAGCTCTGCCGCCGCGTCGCGGATGGACTCGAGCGACGTCAGGTCCAGTGCCTGCACGGTGAGGTCACCGGAGATGCGGGCGGCCGCCTTCTTGCCCTTCTCGACGTCTCGCACGGCCAGTACCACCGTCGCTCCGTGTTCTGCGAGGGCCCGTGCGGTCTCGAAGCCCAGGCCGGTGTTGGCGCCGGTCACGACCGCCACCCGGCCCTTCTGGTCGGGAATGTCGCGCTCAGTCCACTTTTCGCTCATGGTCGTTCTCCCTCTTACGGACCGTCGGTCTGATGTCAGGTCGACCGTAAGAGACCGACGGTCTCTTGTCAAGAGACTGCCGGTCTGTAAACTGACGGTATGACATTCCAGCGAGCGCGCAGTGAGGAGCAGCGAGAGATCCGGCGCCAGGCGATCCTCGACGCGGCGATGGCGATGCTCGACGAGATGCCGGTGGCCGAGGTAGGCCTCAACGAGTTGAGCCGCAGGGTGGGGCTGGCCAAGTCCAACGTGCTGCGCTATTTCGAATCCCGTGAGGCCGTACTGCTCGAGCTGCTGGACGGTGCCCTGCAGACGTGGCTCGCGGAGGTGTCGGAGGAGCTCGCCGCCGGCGTCGACCCGCGCCTCCCGGCGAGGGAGCGTGGCGACCAGGTGGCCGCGGTTCTCGGCCGGTCACTGGCCCGCCACACGGTGCTGTGCGATCTCGCCAACGCGCAGGCCGGGGTCCTGGAGCACAACGTGTCCGTCGACGTCGTCGTACGCCACAAGCGGTCCGTCATCGCCACCCTTGGGGCCACGGTCGAGCTGATCCGCCGCCATGTGCCGGAACTCGGCGACGGCGCCAGGACGGTGTGCATGACGACCCTGATCCTGGCAGGCGCGCTGTCGACGTACTGTCGGCCATCCGCAAGTACCCTCGCCGCCTACGAGGTCGACCCGTCACTGGCCGAGCTCCAACTGGACCTGCGCTCCAACCTGGAGAGCGCCGTGGCCACGCTGATCACGGGCACTCTGGTGCGGTCCGGCGCTTAGCGCACGGCGTCGTCTTTCCCGACGAGATGCCGGACAGCCTTGACGACGGTGCGTCGGTCAGCGATCCACTTGCCGGGTGCGTCAGGCCGTGTATCGACGCCGGTGGTGGTGTCGCCACCCGCAAAATCCGGCGCCATCGGCGGCAACCAGCGCCAGGATGGCCGGTATGGACGACGTTGAAGTCGTCGTCGCCCACAGCCAGCGCGCGACGCTGCGCGTCGGCGAGGTGTTCCTGAAGGTCGACAGCGACCCGGCGCACGCCGACGTCGAGGTGCGGGCCATGGCCATGGCGCCGATGCCGACCCCGGCGATCCTGTGGCGCGAGCCGCCCGTGCTCGCGATCGCCGCCGTGC
>NZ_JAKGSG010000046.1 GCF_021568775.1 Antribacter soli
TGAGCGGATCCGCAGATCGCAGCGTTTTCCGCCGACAGAACCAGGCAGGTGCCATGACCGACCCGTTCGCACCCCCTTCGCCCCAGGAGCCGCGAGGACCTCGCGAGACCCCGGAGCAGCCCACCGAGAAGGTCGACTACGAGCAGCCGACCACCCCGCTGCCCTACACCACCGGGTCCGCGCCCGAGACGCCGAGCACGTACCCGGCGGCGCCTCCACCGGCCGGCGCCTACGCGGCCGCCCAGTACCAGGCCACGCCCGCCGGCCCCACCGACGCGCGCGGCTGGGTCATCGCGGCCTTCCTGCTCTTCTGGCCGCTGGGCATCGCCGCGCTCTTCCCCTCCTTGCGGGCTTCCCGAGCGATCGGCGCGGGCGACCTGCGGACGGCGGCGGCCGAGGCCACGACGGCGAAGAAGCGCGGCATCATCGCGATCATCGTCTTCGCGGCGGCGTCCGTGCTCTCGATCCTCCTGTGGATCGTGGTCTTCGCCGCCCTGTACTCCCAGGTCGGCGACCTGGACGACGCGTTCTCCGGCTCGGACCCCTTCGCGTCCGAAGAGGCCGTCGATGACTTCACCGAGGAGGAGCCGGTCCTGACCGGGGACCCGGTGAGCCTCGAGGAGCTCGCCCTCGGCGACTGCCTCACCACCGTCCACAGCTTGATGGACCCTGAGACCGTGCGCGTTCCCTGTGACGAGTCGCACACCGGCGAGGTCTACGCGTCCTTCCCCGTGAGCAGCACGGATTTCGAGAACGAAGTCGCGATGGAGATCGCCATCAACGAGCGCTGCTACGACGAGTTCAGCACGTTCGTGGGGCTGGACTTCTACGACTCGGAGCTCGACTACTGGGTCGCCCCGGGCGCGACCTCGGGTGACGTCACCACCGTCGGGTGCATCGTCAGCACGACCCGGGGCGACACCATCAACGGCACCCTGCAGGGCGCCAACTACTGACCGCCGGTCGGGCGGGTCCGGGGCGAGGTCACGTGCCTCTCACCCGGACCCGCTACGATCGCGGCCCATGATCCTGGCCGTCGCGCTCGCGCCGACCTACGTCACGCCCGGCATGGTCCACCGCGCCGAGGGTACCTCCCTCCGCTGATCGAAGCCGTGACCGGCGTGCGCGTGGGGGGCGCGGAGGACCCGGTGCTCGCCGACCCGGACGAGCCGACGGCGGACACCGAGGGCAAGAAGAAGGCCTGAGCCACCTCGCTCCCGCCGGTCGACGGCCCCGCACGGACCACGGTCCGGATGGGGCCGTCGCCGTCCGCAGGAGGAGTGTCGGTAGTCGCTGCTATACATGAGCCATTGCGTGTGACGCCCGGCACATGACCTGAGCGGATCCGCAGATCGCAGCGTTTTCCGCCGACAGAACCAGGCAGGTGCCATGACCGACCCGTTCGCACCCCCTTCGCCCCAGGAGCCGCGAGGACCTCGCGAGACCCCGGAGCAGCCCACCGAGAAGGTCGACTACGAGCAGCCGACCACCCCGCTGCCCTACACCACCGGGTCCGCGCCCGAGACGCCGAGCACGTACCCGGCCGGCGGCGAACCTGTGCCGCCCGCGGGCCCGCCGTACGGGACCACGCCGTACGGGACCGCGCCGTACGGCGCCGGACCGTACCAGGCCACACCCGCCAGCCCCACCGACGGCCGCGGCTGGGTCATCGCGGCCTTCCTGCTCTTCTGGCCGCTGGGCATCGCCGCGCTCTTCCCCTCCTTGCGAGCGTCGCGCGCGATCGGCGCGGGCGACCTGCGGACGGCGGCGGCCGAGGCCACGACGGCGAAGAAGCGCGGCATCATCGCGATCATCGTCTTCGCGGCGGCGTCCGTGCTCTCCGTCTTCCTGTGGGTCGTGGTCTTCGCGGCCCTGTACTCCCAGGTCGGTGACTTGGAGGACGCGTTCTCGGACCCCTATGCGACCGAAGACACCGCCGATGACACCTTCACCGAGGAGGAGCCGGTCGTGACCGGGGACCCGGTGAGCCTCGAGGAGCTCGCTCTCGGCGACTGCCTCACGGGCGTCAGCCTCTGGTTCGAGGTTCCCGAGACCGTCGGCCGTGTTCCCTGCGACGAGCCGCACAGCGGCGAGGTCTACGCATCCTTCCCTGTGAGCAGCGCGGAGTACGAGAGCGAGGACGCGATGGACACCGCCATCGACGAGCGCTGCTACGCCGAGTTCAACACGTTCGTGGGGATGGACTACTACGACTCGGAGCTCGACTACTGGGTCGCCCCGGGCGCGATCTCTGGTGACGTCACCACCGTCGGGTGCATCGTCGGCTCGTACTCGGGCGACACCATCACCGGCACCCTGCAGGGCGCCAACTACTGACCGCCGGTCGGGCGGGTCCGGGGGGCGAGGTTCACCGGCCTCTCACCCGGACCCGCTACGATCGCGGCCCATGGCCCCCACCGAGCGCACGTCCCCGGACCCCGACGACACCGCCGGCACGGAGGAAGTGGCCACGCACGCGGAGGGGACCGTGCAGGCGGAGGGGACAGAAGCCGGGTCCCCGTCGCCCGTGCGTACGGGGTGGGTGGTCGCCGCCTTCCTGCTCTTCTGGCCGCTGGCGATCCCGGCCTTGCGGGCGTCGGTGCGCACGGCTCAGGCCAACGGCTCGGGCCACCACAAGGATGCTCGCCGGTCTTCGCAGCGCACCCTGGACTGGTCGCTGGGGGCCGTGTGCACCGGTGCCTTCGGGCTGCTCGCGGTGGTCCTGGCGGTCGCGCTCGCGCCGACCTACGTCACGCCCGGCATGGTCCACCGCGCGGAGGCGTACGTCCCGCCGCTGGTCGAAGCCGTGACCGGCGTGCGCGTGGGCGGCACGGAGGCCCCGGTGCTCGCCGACCCGGACGAGACGACCGACCAGGACGACCGCGACGCCGTCGGGCAGGACGACGAGGTAGCCGGCGGCTTGGACGCCGATCGCGGCGACGACGGCGGCGCGGGCGACCCTGACGCGACCCTGCCCGGCGGGCCGGAGGCCGACGGGACCGAGATCCGTGACCTGGCGGTCGGCGACTGCTTCGACACGACGGGGCTGCTCGGTCAGACCGTCCTGTACACGGTGCCGGTCGTACCGTGCGCCGAGCCGCACGGCGGCGAGGTGTTCGCGGAGACCGAGCTGGGCGACGAGGCGGGCGAGGGCGGCGCGCTCGCCGACGGCGGCGCGCTCCTCGACGCGGCGAACGCGTTCTGCCTGGAGCAGTTCAAGACGTTCGTCGGGGTCCCGTACGGCGACTCCGAGCTGCTGTACTGGCCGATCGGGCCGTCGGAGCAGAGCTGGGCGGAGGGCGACCGCCGCATCGCGTGCGTCGTCGAGTCCCCCGTGGACGTCACGGGCACGCTGGAAGCCGCGGGGCGCTGAGGTCACCGTCCCCGTCCAAAGCTGGCCATTGACCCGATGTTAACGTTGCCATAGCCTCGGCATGCCCTTTATGGGCGGTCTGCGCGCACCGGCGCGCGCAGGCGAGATCTGCACTAAGGAGTGTGGTCCCATGAGGCGCGCGTACGCGTTCGTCCTGGCCCTGTGCTGTGCCGTCCTGTCGCCGCTCGTCGCCACGAGCAGCGCCCAGGCCGCCCCGCAGACGATCCCCAACGGCACCCAGTTCACCGATACCTCCGGCAACCCCGTCCACGCGCACGGCGGCGGAGTGATCAAGGTCGGCAGCTACTACTACTGGTTCGGCGAGCACCGCAACGAGGACAACACGTTCCGTTACGTCGACTGCTACCGCTCGACGGACCTGAAGAACTGGGAGTTCCGCAACCACGTGCTCACCGAGTCGAGCGCGGCAGAGCTGGGGACCGCCAACATCGAGCGCCCCAAGGTGATGTACAACGCGTCCACCGGCCAGTTCGTCATGTGGATGCACAAGGAGAACGGCAGCGACTACAGCGAGGCCCGCGCCGCCGTCGCCGTGTCCAGCACGGTCGACGGGAACTACACGTACCAGGGCAGCTTCCGGCCGCTCGGCCAGCACATGTCGCGCGACATCGGCGTCTTCGTCGACACCGACGGCACGGGGTACATGTACTCCGCCGCGAACGAGAACTACGACCTGCACATCTACCGGCTGAACGCCTCGTACACGGGGATCGAGTCGCTCGCGGCGAACCCGTGGGCGGGCGGTCACCGGGAGGCGCCGGCCCTCTTCAAGCGCGGGAACGTCTACTTCATGCTCACGTCCGGCGCCACGGGCTGGAACCCCAACCAGCAGAAGTACGCGACGGCCACGAGCATCTCCGGCCCGTGGTCGGCCATGCAGAACGTCGGCGACTCGACGGCGTACGGCTCGCAGACCACGTTCGTGCTGCCGGTGCAGGGCACGTCGGGCACCAGCTACCTCTACATGGGCGACCGGTGGGGCAACTCCATCGGCTCCAACGTGAACGGGTCGAGGTACGTCTGGGCGCCGATCACCTTCCCGTCGAGCACGTCGATGAGCTTCTCCTACTACCCCGAGCTCGTCATCGATACGGCGGCCGGCACGATCACCGGCCAGGGCGGGCCGTTCCAGTCGCTCACCGCGCGGCACAGCGGCAAGTGCGCCGACGTGCCGAGCCACTCCGCGGCCGCGGGCGTCGCCATCACGCAGTACACGTGCAACGGCGGCGGCAACCAGAAGTGGTGGTTCAAGGACGTCGGCAGCGGGTACTACCAGCTCGTCGGCCTGGAGAGCGGGCTGTGCCTGCGGGAGAATGCCACCAACGTGACGCAGGAGGCCTGCGGGTCGGCCACGAACCAGCAGTGGTCCGTGACGACCTCCGGCTCCTACGTGAACGTCAGGGCGCGTGCCACCGGCGAGTGCCTCGACGTGAACGGCGCCTCCACCGCGAACTCGGCGGCGATCATCACCTACACGTGCAACGGCGGCCAGAACCAGCAGTGGACGCGGAGCTGACCGGCTGACTCACAGGCTGTCGGACGCTCCTCGGGGGGCGTCCGACAGCCCGGTGACGAGAGGCAGGGTCAGACGCCGGGGGCACTCACGCCCAGCACGAAGATCGCCGTCGCGAGGCTGGCGAACATCACCACGTCGAGCACGCGGCCGCGGATCACGATGCCCACGGGTCCCGGCCCGGAGACCACGGCCCGCGCCACGCCGCACGCGGCGAGCGTCGCGCTGACGCCGAGCACTCCCGCCCGGGAGCCGACGAGGACCCCGAGAAGGACGGACGCCACGACTCCGGCGAGGACCAGCCAGATCGCGAGGTTGCTGCGTGGCGCCGGAGCCGGCGTGCTGGACTGCGCGGCACCGGCGTCGTCCTGCGACGCCCAGCCCTCCTCGTCCCGCTGGTCGCGCTGCCCGCCGGGTTCCCCGGCACGAGCCTCGCCCACGTGGGGCCGGTCGGGCGCGAGCAGGGTGGCGGTCCCGCCTGTGGCGGGCTCTGTCCGGTCGTCGGTGCGCGTCGCGCGGAGATCCACGATCCGACTGTACCGCCGAAACGTCACGAGCCCGTGAACGGTGACCTCCTCGAAACCCAGGCCTGTCGGGCGTCACATTTCCGGCCGCGCCGGACGGCGGCTACCGTGAGGACCATGCCGTCGCAGCCGCTCCCCGAGCCGTCCGGCGTGGTCGTCGTGGGTGCCGGCCTCGCCGGCGCGCAGAGCGTCGCGGCGCTGCGACGGCACGGCTTCACCGGCCGCCTGACGCTCCTGGGCGCCGAGGGCCTGCCGCCCTACGACCGCCCCCCGCTGTCGAAGGAGCTGCTCAAGCGCACCGAGCCGGTGTGGCTCTCCGACGATCTCGGGATCGACCTCGCCGTGGCGGACGACGTCCGCCTCGACGACCCGGCCACCGGCCTCGAGGTGGACCGCACCGGCGTGACGGTCCGCACCCTGTCGGGCAGCGACGTGGCGGCCGACGCCGTGATCCTCGCGTGCGGCGCGCAGCCGGTCCGGCCGGTCGGCTGGGAGACGGCGGCCGTGCTCCACACGGCCGCCGACGCCGACGTCCTGCGGGCCGCGCTCGTCCCCGGCATGCGCCTGGTCATCGTGGGCGCGGGCTGGATCGGCGCCGAGGTGGCCGGTGTCGCCGCGGGTGCAGGCGTCCGCGTCACGGTCGTCGAGGCCGCGCCGACGCCGCTGGAGCGACAGCTCGGCGCCTTCGTCGGCGCCCGCCTCGCGCCGTGGTACGCCGACGCCGGGGTCACCCTGGTCACGGGCGTCGCCGTGAGCGACGTGCGGCCCGACGGCGTCTCGCTCGCGGACGGTCGGCACCTTCCCGCCGACCTCGTGCTCGCCGCCGTGGGCGCGCATCCGGCGTCGGGCTGGCTGCGCGGCACGCTGCCGCTGGACTCCCGCGGCGGGCTTCGCGTGAACCGCGCCGGCCGTCTCATGGGCCTGGCCTCCCCCACCGACCCGGCGGGCAGGCTGCACCTCGACGCGCTGCGACGCGTGTGGGCGGTCGGCGATGTGGCGACGCGAGAGCACCCGGTGTTCGGGCCGGTTCCCGGCGGGCACTGGTCCGCCGCCCTGCACGACCCGGACGTGACGGTGCGCGCGCTGCTCGGGATCGACGAGCGTGCCGCCGATCCGGAGCACGTGCGGGCCCGTCTCGGCCTGGAGCCGGTCCCCGTGCACGCGCCGTACGTGTTCTCGCAGCAGCTCGGGCACGACCTGGCGCTGTTCGGCGTGCCGTCGCCCTTCGACGAGGTGGTGGTCCGGGGCGATGAGGAGGTGCGCCCGGGTGAGCGGCCGGCGTCGGGCGGCAGGCCCTGGGCAGCGCTCTACCTCGAGAGCGCGCTCGACAGGCACCACCGCACCACCGCGGACGGTCACCGCGTGGCGACCGTCCGGGCGGCCCTGGTCGTCGACTCGCCGCGCGAGGTCGGCGCGGTGCGGCGCCTCATGAACCGCGCCGCACCGCTCGAGATCGACCTGGACGTCGCCCTCGAACCGGGCTCCCGCCTCAAGGACGCGGCCCTGTAAGGCCCCGCCCTACTTCTTCCGTTTGGGCGGGAACGTCACGACGTGCTCCAGCGCCCGGGCGGCCCAGCGGGCCCGCTCGTCGTCGGCCAGCCCGTCCGGGATCGACAGGTACCCGCTCATGGGCCGCTCCTCCGGGCCGAACGGTCCGCCACCCAGCGCGGCGAGCTCCTCCGCGGCGTCGGCGTCCAGCTTGAGACCCACCGAGCTGCCGAAGAGCCCGGCGAACATGTTCCCGTTCACGAACGCGCCGAGCTGGCCGAACATCGGCTTCACCTCGGCGCCCGGCAGGTCCGCGACGAGGTCGCGGAACGCCTCCTTGTCGGCCTCCGTGGCCTGCGGCATCTTCATCCGGACATCGTCGCCCCGTGCGGCACGGCCGGCGACCGGACTTCGCGGGAGGTCAGTGGGCGAAGTGGCGCGTGCCCGTCAGGTACATGGTGACGCCGGCTGCCTCGGCGGCCGCGATCACCTCCTCGTCGCGGATCGAGCCGCCGGGCTGGACGACGGCGGTGACGCCGGCGTCGAGCAGGACCTGCAGGCCGTCCGCGAACGGGAAGAACGCGTCCGACGCCGCGGCCGCGCCCCGGGCACGCTCCACACCCTCGGCGAGCGTGTTGGCGCGCTCGACCGCGAGACGGCAGGAGTCGACCCGGTTCACCTGGCCCATCCCGACGCCCACCGCAGCGCCGTCCTTCGCGAGGAGGATCGCGTTCGACTTGGCCGCTCGCACGGCGCGCCAGGCGAAGACGAGGTCGGCGAGGACCTCGGGCGACGCGGCCTGCCCCGAGGCGAGAGTCCACGAGGCGGGGTCGTCGCCGTCGGCGTGGAAGCGGTCGACCTCCTGGACGAGCAGGCCGCCCGACACCGGACGGGTCTCCACCCGGGACTGCGGCGCCGTCGGCACGACGAGGAGGCGCAGGTTCTTCTTCGCCTGCAGCACCTCGAGTGCGTCGTCGTCGAAGCCCGGCGCGACGACCACCTCGGTGAACACCGGCGCGATCTGCTCGGCCGCGGCCTTCGTGATCGGGCGGTTGGCCGCGATCACCCCGCCGTACGCCGAGACCGGATCGGTCGCGTGCGCCCGGGCGTGCGCCTCGGCCACGTCGGCGCCGACGGCGATGCCGCACGGGTTCGCGTGCTTGATGATCGCGACCGCCGGGTCCTGGTGGTCCCACGCCGCGCGCCACGCTGCGTCGGCGTCCACGTAGTTGTTGTAGCTCATGGCCTTGCCGTGGAGCTGGGTCGCCTGGGCCAGGCCCGTCACACCGTCGCCCCGCGTGTACAACGCTGCCTTCTGGTGCGGGTTCTCGCCGTAGCGCAGCACGTCCGCGCGGTCCCACGTGCCGCCGATCCAGGCGGGGAAGCCGGAGTGGCGCGCCTCGCCGTCGACCACCACCTCGTCCGTGGGCGACACGACGCTGCTCATCCACGAGGCGACGGCGACGTCGTACGTGGCGGTGTGCACGAACGCCTGGACGGCGAGCGCCTTGCGCTGCGCGTACGTGAAGCCGCCGGCGCGGACGGCGTCGGCCACCGCGGAATAGGCGCCCGGGTCGACGACGACCGCCACGCTCGGGTGGTTCTTCGCGGCCGCACGCACCATCGAGGGACCACCGATGTCGATCTGCTCGACGACTGCGTCCGCGCCTGCACCGCTCGCCACCGTCTGCGCGAACGGGTACAGGTTCACGACGACGAGCTCGAACGGGCGGATGTCGAGGTCCTCGAGCTGTGCGAGGTGGTCGGCCTTGCGCGAGTCCGCGAGGATGCCGGCGTGCACGCGCGGGTGCAGCGTCTTCACGCGGCCGTCGAGGCACTCGGGGAAGCCGGTCAGGTCCTCGACGCGGGTCACCGGGATGCCCGCGTCCGCGACCGTCGACGCGGTGGAGCCCGTCGACACGAGCTCGACGCCCGCGGCGTGCAGTGCCGTGGCGAGCTCGACGAGGCCGGTCTTGTCGTAGACGCTCAGCAGAGCGCGGCGCACGGGACGCTGAGAGTCATCAGAAAGCTGGACGACTGGGTCGGTCGAGGTGGCGGACGGTGCTCCGGACACGGGGTTCCTCCTGGAGATGGGCACGGGTCGGTCGTGTCACCCGGGCGCCCAGGCGGACGACGCACCAGCAGGTCCTTCGGGTCGCTCCCCGGTGGTTCACCACCCTCGCCAGTCGCGGCCCCGCGCCAGTCTATCGGCGCCCGACGGCGGCCCGCCCGGCCGCGGCGTGTGGTCCTGGTCTCCCCATGATCTGGTAGAAATCGTCCGCACCCTGGCACGCGGTGCGCACGCACCGAACCGAGGACCACCCATGTCAGACCCCGAGCTCGCCCCGTTCGCCCCACCCTCCGGAAGCTCGCCGATCCCGGTGCCGGTGCCGGTACCTGTGTCCGTGCCGGTGCCGGAGCGCCGGGGCGGATACCTGTGGGCGCTCATCGCCGGCGCGATCATCCTGACGACGGTCATCGTCGGCGGTGTCGTCTGGAGTGCGTGGACCCTCGCGCAGCACGTCGTGGCGGAGGGTCTGCTACCACTCGCGGACGACGTCGTCTCGGAGGACGACGAGGACGACGAGGACGTTCCCGTCCTGCGGACCGTCTACCCCGTGGAGCTCCGGGTCGAGGACTGCTTCGACTCGCGGGGCATGGACTTCGACGCCGAGAGCTACACCATCGACATCGTCGCCTGCGCGAACCCGCACACGAGCGACGTGTACGCCGACGTGACCCTGCCGGAGGGCGAGTTCCCCGGCGACCGCGCTCTCGATCTGCTCGCGGAGGACTACTGCACCGAGGAGCTCGACGCGCTGGAGGCCTACTACGGCGGGGACATGGAGGTCTCCGCGTGGTGGTACTGGCCGCTCGAGGAGTCCTGGACGTTCGACGCCGACCGCGTCATCACGTGCGTCGCCGAGACGGACTACGAGTTCATCGAAGGACCGCTCTACTACCCCGGCATCCTGGACGAGATGACGTCGTACGCTGCGCTGCGGCCGGGCGACTGCTTCGACTCCGACGAGCAGGAGCCGTCGGGCGCCTCGGCTGTGCTCGTGCCGGTCCGCCCGTGCGAGCGGTTCCACCTGAGCGAGGCGTTCGCGCAGGTGCCTCTGCCGTCCGAGGAGTTCCCGGGCGACGCGCGCAAGGAGCTCCTCGGGGACGAGGCCTGCCGCGCCGAGTACGAACGCCTCGGGCTGGGAGCGGGTGACGGCACCCTCGTGGTGGGCTCGATCTCGCCGGGCCGGGACCAGTGGGGAAGGTCGAGCTTCGACGTCGTCGCGTGCTATGTGGAGTCGAGCGAGACCCTGCTGCAAGGCAGCATCGTGGACGGCAGCCAGGTCTGAACCCGGCCGCCGGCGCCTACGGCAGGCGGACCTCGATGCCCAGGAGCTCCCAGGCTCGCGACGCGACCGCGACGCGCTCGTCCTCGGCCACGTGCGTCACGGCGGTGGCCACCATCGACACCGCGAGCAGCAGGTCACGCTCCGAGAGCTCCTGGCGCACCTCGCCCGCCGCGAGCGCCGCCGGCAGGTGCGTGGCGAGAGCCGCGGCGACCCGCGTGCCGAAGGCCCGGAGGCGGGCGTCCGGCGCGGTGGAGGAGCGGACGAGGTCGACGAACGCGGTGGAATCGATGGCGTTCCGGGTGACGATCCCCAGCAGGTCCGCAAGGCGGGCGCCCCGGTCCGCGGCGACGGCCTCGACGGCCTCCACCTGCTCCTCGAACACGGCGACGACGAGGTCGATCCGGTCGGGGAAGTGCCGGTAGAGGCTGCCCTGACCGACGCCGGCGCGCCGGGACACGGCGCTGAGCGGCGCGCGGATCCCGTCCTGGGCGAAGATCTCGCGAGCGGCGGCGAGGAGCGCAGCACGGTTGCCGGCTGCCGCCCGGGGGCCGAGGTTGCGGCCCGGGCGTGTCGTCGTTGGGCCCATTGGCGTACCCTACAACCGGACACAGATGTCCGGTCGGTCGAGGCTGTCCGGCCAAACCCGGCCCAACCCGGCGCGGCCGGGACCGCACCCCGCACAGAACCAAGGAGCACCTCATGGCACTGTCCGCCGCCTCGACCGTCGGGGAGTGGCTCGACCACCCCGTCGGCGGCCCCGTCTTCCGGAGCATCCTCGAGCGGGCCGGCACCTCCGCAGACAGCCTCACCCCTGCTCGCAGCGTGCCGCTGCAGCAGCTCGTCGCCCTCTCGCAGGGCAAGTTCCCGGCCGAGCTGGTCGACGCGCTCGTCGCCGCGTACCAGGCCGCGGCGCCCGCCGACGACGAGACCGCCGAGACCGCCACCGCCCCCGTCCGCTGGGCGGAGGACGTCACGCCGGGCCGCTTCGCCGGCCAGACCGTCATCGTCACCGGCGCCGCGTCGGGCATCGGCCGCGCCGTCGCCTCCCGCGTCGCGCGCGAGGGCGGCCGGGTCGTCGCCGTCGACCTCACCGCGGACAAGCTGGCCGACCTCGCGGCATCCCTCCCGGGCGCCGACGTCGTCACCGTCGCCGGTGACATCACGTCCGAGGACTCCGTCGCCGAGATCGTCCGCGCGGCCGGCGGCCAGATCCACGCTCTGGCCAACGTCGCGGGAATCGCCGACGACAACTCGGCGGTCCACGAGGTCAGCGACGCCCTGTGGGAGCGGGTGATGCGTGTCAACGTCGAGGGCGCCATGCGCCTGACCCGCGCCGTCGTGCCCGGCATGCTGGAGGCCCGGGAGGGCCGCATCGTCAACGTCGCGTCCGAGGCGGGCCTGCGCGGCTCCGCGGCAGGGGCCGCCTACACGGCCTCGAAGCACGCGGTCGTCGGCCTCACGAGGTCGTCGGCCGTCATGTACGCCGGCACGGGCGTGCGCGTGAACGCCGTCGCTCCCGGCGGCGTCCTCACCGGCATCCACATCCCGGGCAACGCCGAGTTCGGCGGCCCGCGCCTGGCCGCCTACCGCGGCAACATCCCCGGCCTCGCCACGGCCGAGGAGCTCGCCGCCTCGATCACCTTCCTCCTGTCGAAGGACTCGGTGAACATCACCGGCACGATCGTCGCGTCGGACGCCGGCTGGTCGGCGGTGTGACCATCCCGGCTGCTGGGTGGCAGCCGACGCGGCACTTCCCCGAGACTCGGCTCGCCGCTACGCTCGCCCGAGCGGACAACATTGTCCGGTTGCGCGAGTCGAGGAGGACCCGATGACGACATGGGACGAGGAGGTCGACGTCCTGGTCGCCGGCACCGGCGCCGCCGGCCTGAGCGCGGCGATCGCCGCCGCCGGCGCCGGTGCGAAGGTGCTGGTCGTGGAGGCGGACGAACGCTGGGGCGGCACCACCATGCGCTCCGGTGGCGGACTGTGGATGCCGGCCAACCCGGTGATGGCCCGCAAGGGCCTCGCCGACTCGGCGGCCGAGGCCCTGACCTACATGGACGAGGTGATCGCCGACGTCGGCCCGGCGAGCTCGCCGGAGCGGCGGCGCGCGTATGTCGCCGCCGTGCCCGAGGTCGTGACCACGCTGGAGCGGCTCGGGATCCGCTGGGCGGTCGCGTCGAAGTATCCCGACTACTACCCCGAGCGGCCGGGCGGCAAGACGGGCCGCAGCATCGAGCCCGAGCCGTTCGACACGCGCCGCCTCGGCGACTGGATGAAGCAGTTCCGGGTCAAGGACGGCCTGCCGTTGCCCGTGAAGAACGACGACTTCTACCTGCTCGGACGCGCCTGGTCCTCCCCCGACGGCTTCGTGCGCGGCGCGCAGCTCGTGTTCCGGACCCTGTGGGGTCTGGTCAGCGGCAAGAAGTACGTGGGCATGGGCACGTCGCTCGCCTGCTCCCTGATGATGATCGTGCGGGAGCAGGGCACGCCGATCTGGCTGTGGTCGCCCGTGGCCGAGCTCGTGGTGGAGGACGGCACGGTCGTGGGCGTGGTCGTCGGTGGGCCGGAGGGTCCGCGCCGCGTGCGGGCCCGCGGCGGCGTCGTGCTGGGCGCAGGAGGGTTCGCGCGCCGGACCGAGTGGCGCGAGAAGTACCACGGCATCCCCGGCTGGAGCGCTGCGGCCGACGGCGACCAGGGCACCGCGATCGAGGCGGGCGCCGCGGCGGGCGGCGCTCTCGCGCTCATGGACGACGCCTGGTGGGGCGCCGGCGTCGAGCTGGGCGACGGGCACAACTCGTTCGTCCTGAACGAGCGATCCATGCCCTACTCGATCGTGGTGGACCAGGCGGGCGACCGGTTCGTCAACGAGTCCACGAGCTACATCGACTTCGGCCACGCGATCCTCGAGCACGACAAGGTCACGCCCACCATCCCCGCCTGGCTGATCCTGGACGCCCGCGCCCGACGCCGGTACCTGTTCACCATCGGCCTCGTCGGCGGGAAGACGATGCGGGAGAACGGCACGATCGTCGAGGCGCCGACGCTCGCCGAGCTGGCCACCCGGACCGGCGTCGACCCCGACGGGCTGCGGGCCACTGTCCAGCGGTTCAACGGGTTCACCCGGACCGGGAAGGACGAGGACTTCGGCCGCGGCGACTCCGCCTACGACCGGTACTACTCCGACCCCGGCGTGAAGCCCAACCCCAACCTCGGCCCCATCGAGAAGGGTCCGTTCACGGCGGTCAGGATCGTCCCCGGCGACCTCGGCACCAAGGGCGGGCTCCTCACCGACGAGCACGGGCGGGTCGTGCGCGAGGACCTGTCGGTCATCGACGGGCTGTACGCGGCGGGGAACACCACCGCTACCGTCATGGGGCGCACGTACCCCGGCCCCGGTTCGACGATCGGCCCGGCGGTCGTGTTCGGCTTCCTGGCGGCGAAGCACGCCGCGGCCCGGGGGTCCGTGCTCGTGTGATCGGCAGCTTGTCGAGTGATCGGCAGCCCGGGCTGCCGATCACGCGACGAACTACCGGTCAAACGCGGCTGGGGGCGGCCACTCGATCGCGTCGCCGTCCCAGGTGTCGGGCAGGCCGATCCGCCACAGCGATCGCACCAGGAACATCGCCGCGAACAGCACGACCCATCCCGCGGCGAACACCCACATCGCGCTCCCGATGCCCAGGCCCTGCAGCAGGAAGCTGCCCACCAGCGGCGTCGTCGGCCCCGCCAGGACCGAGCCCGCCAGGATCCCGACGCCCATGTCCGAGGAGATCGTCGCGGTCATGGAGCGGTCGGCCGACGCCGGCGTCGCCGACGCCAAGGAGCACCCGAAGGCGCCCGACCGCCTGATCGACCGGATGGTCTACGCGCTGGGACCCTCGCAGTCGGCGCCCGTGGACGCGGGCGTCAGCCGATCGTGACCTGGCGGCCCGCCACGTAGAGGCCCTCGCGGGCGATGCGCCCGACGGTCTCGACGAGGAGTGCCCGCTCGGCGATCTTGATGCGCTCGTGCAGCATGCCCTCGTCGTCGCCGTCGAGCACGGGGACGGCGGACTGGGCGATGATCGGGCCGGTGTCGACACCCTCGTCGACCAGGTGCACCGTGCAGCCGGTGACCTTCACGCCGTGGGCGAGCGCGTCGCGCACGCCGTGCGCTCCCGGGAACGACGGCAGCAGCGCCGGGTGCGTGTTGACCAGCCGACCCTCGTAGCGCCGGACGAACGACGGCGCGAGGATCCGCATGAAGCCCGCGAGCACCACGTAGTCCGGCAGGAAGACGGCGACGGCCTCGGAGATCCCGTCGTTCCACGCGGAGCGGTCGTGGAAGTCCTTCGGCGAGACGACGACGGACGCGACCCCCGCGTCATGCGCCAGATCGAGGGCGCCCGCGGCGGGGTTGTCGGTCACGACGCCCACGACGCGCGCGCCGTACGCCGCGTCGTCGTGCGCGGCGAGCAGCGCGGCGAGGTTCGAGCCACCCCCCGAGGCGAGCACGACGAGGCGCTTGGCGGAGGTGGACTCGACGGGGTGACCGGACGGCGTCTGCACGGCGCCCAGCCTACGTGGACGGGGGGCCGTCCTGCGGGGGCGCCGGAGTGGCGTCCGGCTCCGGGAGGGTGGCGGCCGGTTCTGCCTCAGCCGGTTCGACCTCGGCCACCGCGCGGCGGTCCCGGCGGTCCGCCAGCCAGCCCGCGAGGTCGCGGCGCCGCGCGGCCAGGTCTAGCCGTGACCCGATGATGACCGCTCCCGCTCCCCCGCCCACCTCGGCGGCGACGAGCGCCCCGGTGAGCAGCGGGTCCGCCCCGACGTCGGCGAGGCGTCCCGGCCCGGCCGACCCCCCGGCGATCCACTGCAGCACTCCGACCACCACCCCGGCCGCCCCGGCGACGCCGCAGATGCTCCAGGCGACGTCGGACCAGCGCACCAGGTCGGGGTCGAGGCGGCGCCACACGAACAGGCCGGCGACCACGCCGCACGCCACGACCACCACCGGCGCCCAGGCGGTCACGGGGTTCGCCCAGTCCGGCCCGGGCAGGGCGCCGAGCAGCGGGAGCGCGGGCAGCGGCCCGGACTCGACCCCGAACACGCTGAAGCGCGTCCCGGTGCCGACGGCGAAGCCCGGCCCGGCGAGCCAGCCGACGGCCCACAGGACGAGGTCGGGCAGGACGGCGAGCTGCGCGATCGCGAGCACGACCCCCCCGGCCCAGCCGGGCGCGAGCGCCGTGACGATGTCGGACGACGTCGCCCGGCCGGCCACCGCCCACGCTGCGACGAGAATCCCCGCGGCGCCCACGAGCAGCGCGGTCGCCACCAGGCCACCGCGCGCGCCGAGGCGCAGCACGGCCGGCACGAGGGCGGGCGCGAGCCGCTCCGCCCGCTCGCCGACCTCCGACATCCGCGGCGCCTCCGGCCGGACGAGCACGCCCGCGCCGAACCCCGTCCCGCCGAGCAGGGCGCCGACGAGGGGCGCGAGCAGGACGGCCCACCCGTGCACGGTGCCCGCGAGGAGGGCTGCGGCCATGGTCCCGAGCGTGTAGGTGACGGTCGCGGCGGTCCACGACACCCAGGTGGCTCGCGCGGACCGCTTCGCCGACGCGTAGCAGGCGAACAGCGCGAGCGCGCCGATCCCGAGGGGCACGAACGTGATCGAGACGCCGGACGCGGTCAGCGGGACGCCGTGCCCGAGGAGCCAGAGTCCCGTCGCCACGGCCACGGGACGGCCCCACTGCGGCTCGTCGCCGGTGGTCGAGGCGCCGGTCGCCGCGAGGTAGGCCGTCACCGCGAGGAGGACCACGACGGCGAGGGACAGCACGAGGGCCTGGACCGCGGTCACGACGCCGGTCGCCACGTCGGTCAGGACGAGCGGCTTGCGTGCCAGGAGGCCCCGACGGGGCGCGGGGTCGGTGGTGCGCGGTGCGGGGCCCCGCGGCCGGGTGGTCGTGCTCACGCGGCCATCGTCGCCCGGGAGCGCCGTCGACCGGGGCACGCGACCCGGCGCGTCCCGGGACGACATCTGTGCGGAAAAGCACATCAGTGCCGCAGTCAGCACGAAACCCCCACCCCCGCTGCGGGCGGAGCAAGTGCCGGGTCCGGCCGGTCTGACCCGGCACCTTCTCCGCTCACAGCGGAGACGACGCCGTCCGACGCCGGGGCTCACCTTCCGTCAGGAGGTGGGCTCCGGCGTCGGGCGGCCGAAGGCGGCAGAGCGAGGCGAGGATCTCCCGCATGAGGGCGGCCGTCTCGGACGGCGTCTTGCCGACCTTGACGCCCACGGCCTCCAGGGCCTCCTTCTTGGCGGCCGCGGTGCCGGACGAGCCCGACACGATCGCGCCCGCGTGGCCCATCGTCTTGCCCTCGGGGGCGGTGAAGCCGGCGACGTAGCCGACGACCGGCTTCGTCACGTGCTCCTTGATGTATGCGGCGGCACGCTCTTCGGCGTCGCCGCCGATCTCGCCGATCATCACGATCGCCTTGGTCTCCGGGTCGTTCTCGAAGGCCTCGAGGGCGTCGATGTGCGTGGTGCCGACGATCGGGTCGCCACCGATGCCGATGGCGGTGGAGAAGCCGAGGTCCTTCAGCTCGTACATCATCTGGTAGGTCAGCGTGCCCGACTTCGACACGAGACCGATCGGGCCCTTGCCCGTGATGGTGTGCGGCGTGATGCCGGCCAGCGACTCGCCCGGGGTGATGATGCCGGGGCAGTTCGGCCCGATCATCCGGGTCTCCTTGCCCTGCACGTACGCCCACACCTCGGCCGTGTCCTGCACCGGCACGCCCTCGGTGATGACCACCAGCAGGCCGATGCCCGCGTCGATGGCCTCGAAGCAGGCGTCCTTGGTGAAGGCCGGCGGCACGAAGACGACCGACACGTCGGCGCCGGTCTCGGCCATGGCCTCCTTGACCGTGCCGAAGACCGGGAGGGTGACGTCGTTGCCCTCGTGGTCCTTGTGCGTGACGGTGGTGCCCGCCTTGCGGGCGTTGACGCCGCCGACGATCTGCGCGCCCGAGTCGAGCATCAGGGCGGTGTGCTTGGCACCCATCCCGCCGGTGATGCCCTGGACGATGATCCGCGAGTCCTTGTTCAGGTAGATCGACATGTTCTTCTGTCTCTGCTTTCGGCGATCAGGCGTTGGCCAGCTCGGCAGCCTTGTCGGCGCCGCCGTCCATGGTGTCGGCAAGGGTCACGAGCGGGTGGTTGCGCTCGGTGAGGATCTGGCGGCCCAGCTCGACGTTGTTGCCGTCGAGGCGCACGACCAGCGGCTTCGTGGCGTGGTCACCCAGCAGGTCGAGGGCACCGACGATGCCGTTCGCGACCTCGTCGCACGCCGTGATGCCGCCGAAGACGTTCACGAAGACGGCCTTCACCTGCTCGTCGCCCAGGATGACGTCCAGGCCCGCGGCCATGACCGCCGCGTTGGCGCCGCCGCCGATGTCCAGGAAGTTCGCCGGCTTCACGCCGCCGTGGGCCTCGCCCGCGTACGCCACGACGTCGAGCGTCGACATGACCAGGCCCGCGCCGTTGCCGATGATGCCGACCTCGCCGTCGAGCTTGACGTAGTTGAGGTCGTTCTCCTTGGCCTTGGCCTCGAGCGGGTCCGCCGCGGCCTTGTCCTCGAGCGCCTCGTGGTCGGGGTGACGGAAGGAGGCGTTCTCGTCGAGAGTGACCTTGCCGTCGAGCGCGACGATCGAGCCGTCCTCGGTCTTGACCAGCGGGTTCACCTCGACCAGCGTCGCGTCCTCCTGCTTGAAGACGGTCCAGAGCTGCTGGATCACCTCGGCGACGGAGGCCTTCACGTCGTCCGCGAAGCCGGCCGCGGTGACGATCTCGTCGGCCTTGGCCGCGTCGATGCCGACGGCCGGGTCCACCGCGATGCGCGCCAGCGCCTCGGGACGCTCGACCGCCAGCTGCTCGATCTCCATGCCACCCTCGACGGAGCACATCGCGAGGTAGTTGCGGTTCGAGCGGTCCAGCAGCACCGAGAAGTAGTACTCCTCGGCGATCTTGGCGCCCTGCGCGATCATGACCCGGTGGACGGTGTGGCCCTTGATGTCCATGCCGAGGATCTGCTCCGCCTTCTCGGCGGTCTCCTCCGGCGAGTGAGCCAGCTTCACGCCGCCGGCCTTGCCGCGCCCACCGGTCTTGACCTGGGCCTTCACGACGACGGTCCCGCCGCCCAGCTTCTCGGCGCCCTCGCGAGCTTCCTCGGGCGTCGTCGCGACGACACCGCCCAGCACGGGCACGCCGTGCTTCTCGAAGATGTCGCGCGCCTGGTATTCGAACAGGTCCACCCTGCTGCGTCCTTCCATCGGGATGCGCCCCTGGATCTTCTGGATCGGCAGAGGCCCGGCATGAGCGATGTCTCGACGTCAAGACATCCCGGTACAGGGTAGCCCGCACGCGCTACGGCGCATAAGCAGGCTGGGTGCGGCCCACGTCACGTCCGCACGTCACACTCCTCGGCGGCCTCGTGCCCGCCCGATCGTCAACCGGGGTTGACACATCTCGGAGTCGTCAACCATAGTTGACGCATGACGCAGAACACGCTCGTCGCATCCGCCGCGGGGGACGACCCCACGGAAGGCCTGCGCGCCGTGCGGTCCCTGCGCGAGCTGGCCGACCGGCTCGAGACGCTCCAGGTGGAGCGCGCCCGGGCCCTCGGCTGGTCGTGGCAGGAGGTCGCCGACGCGCTCGGCGTCACCAAGCAGGCGGTCCACAAGAAGCACGGCAGGAGGATCTGATGTTCGAGAAGTTCAGCAAGGAGGCGCGCGCCGCCGTCGTGAAGGCCCAGGAGGTCGCCCGGGACGAGCACTCCGGCGTGATCGACTCGCGGCACGTCCTCGTCGCCCTGATCGAGACGCCCGGCCCGGCCGCGACGGCCGTCGCGGGATCCGGCCTCGACCCGACCGACGTCGTCCGGCGGCTGCGCCGCGAGATCCGCGCCGGTGACGCCCTCGACGCCGACGCGCTCGCCGCGCTCGGCATCGACCTCGGCGCCGTCCGCGAGCGCACCGACGCCGTCTTCGGCGCCGGCGCGCTCGACCGCGCCGGCGCAGCCCGGCACCGCCGCTCCCCCGGCCACATCCCGTTCACCACCGACGCCAAGAAGGCGCTCGAGCTCGCGCTGCGCGAGACCCTCCGGCTCAAGTCGTCGACGATCGACGGCGGGCACCTCCTGCTCGGCATGCTGCGGGACGCACGGAACCCCGCAGCGCGCGCCCTGTCCGACGCCGGAGCGGACCTCGCGCGCATCCGTCACCTCGTGGAGAACCCGGCCGCGTAGCCGTTGTGGGTACGACGGGCGTGGCCTGGCCCTGGCGGGCAAACCGTGCATACCTCGCGGGTCGCTACGATCGGGCGCCATGAAGCATGCGCGTTCCGCCGACGCCGACCTGGTGGTGCGCCTCCTCCACAGCGTGGCCGACGCCGTCGCCGACGGCATGTCCACGACGCAGCGCGTCGTCGCGGGCGCGATCGTGGGGGTCTTCGCCCTCACCCCGTTCGGCGCCTGGGACGAGGTGGTCACCGAACCGGAACCGCTCGTCGCCGGGCAGGAGATCGAGGTGGGGCCGTTCGAGCTCACGGTCGTCAGAGCCGTCGTGACGGACGACATCGGCTTCCTCACACCGCAGGAGGGCAACCGCCTGCTCGCCGTGGTGGTCGACGTGACCAACGTCAGCGACAGGCCCGAGTACGGCGTCCTACTCGCCAAGATCTTCCCAGCGCCCACGGGGGAGGGGATCGCGCCGCGCAGCTCGCCGTTCGGGGAGAGCGCCGGGAGCGAGGAGACCACCGAGGAGCCGCGGCTGCCCGACCCGACGATCCTCTCGGCAGAGGACGGAACGAACCTGGACAGCATCAACCCGGGGATCAGCTACCGCGTCGCGCTCGTCTGGGAGCAGCAGCTGGACCAGGCGCAGGACGAGGTCACCCTCGACCTCGCCGAGCTGACCTGGATCGAGGAGGACACCACGTTCGGCATGGACGACCAGCGGTGGTTTGCATACGGCGAGGTCCTGTACCGAGGACCGGTCACCGTGGAGAAGGGGGCGGACCGTTGAGGCACACCCGACGACGCCTCACCTGGCGCGGCACTGCGTTCCTCGTCGGGGCGTTCGCCGCCGCGTGCACCCTGGTGAACGTCGTGCCGCACGGCACGATCCTGGAGCGGCCGTTCGTGGTCGAAGGCCCGGTGGGTGAGACCCTCGACCTCAGCTACGCAGAGCTCACCGTCACCGAGGTGCGCACCGCCGACACCCTCGAGTCGTCGTTCGAGCAAGCCGTCGCCGGCGGGACGTTCCTCGTCGTCGACGCGACGTGGCGGGCCACCGACGGGTACATCGTTTTCGCGGGCGCCGAGGTGATCGACGCCGAGGGGCGCAGCTTCTGGGCCACGAGCCGAGGCGGGTGCGCGAAGGGGACGAACTCCCAGCCGGGCTACGCCTGGCGCGCCACCTACTGCTTCGACGTGCCCCGCGACGCGCTGGCGGGGGCCACGCTGCGGCTCGCCCGGGGCACGCACGGCGAGGACGACGCGGGCCAGCGGCGCGACGCTGTGGCGGTGGTCGACCTCGGCATCGGGCAGCACGACGTGAACGAGCTGTGGGACGCGACCGAGAAGATCTCGATCGAGATGCCGGGGTTCGCGTCTGCGCCGGCTACCGACGCGGGAGGCGAAGGATGACGACCATGCCCGAGCCCCCGGTCCAGGCACCGCCCGCCGTGGGCTGGTGGCGGCGCAATGCGGTGTGGGTGGCACTGTTGCCGGTGGCGCTGGTGGTCGCCGCCGCTGCGTCGTCGTTCCGCATCTGGGCCTTCTGGTGGCCGAACGGCCTGCACCACGAGGTCCAGCACGTCGGGGCGGGCGAGACCGCCCAGCTCTCCGAGGAGTACTACGACCTGGGCCTGGACGTACCCGAGCGGGCGAACACGTGGGTGGTGCGCGAGATCGAGGTTGCGGTCACGTCCGTGCAACGCGCCGAGGAGCTGCCGGAGCCTGCCTACGGCGACCCGGTCCCGGTCCCCGACGGGTCGGCGGTCTATCTCGTGAGCCTCCGCCTCGCTGCCGAGCCCCGGACGGATCTCTCCCTCTGCCAGATCGTCCTGGTCGCCGACGACGGCACCCGCTACGGCGAGAAGAGCCCCGACATCATGGGCAACGGGAACCGCTGCTCGCCGCCCGACGCCGACGGGTTCCTCAGCACCGAGCCCGAGTGGAGCGTCACCTCCCCGATCCTCGTCGACGAGGAGGCCTTGATCAGCGAGGTGCGGGTCGGGTTCGGGGGGCCAGGCTACGTAACGCTCGACCTGCCGTAACCCGGCAGCAGGCCCGCGGGCTGAGCCACCGGGGCGGGCGACGGGACCGGCGGCCGGGGATACCGGACGCGCGTGGCGTCGTCGATCTCGTCCTGCACCTCGTGGGCGGGGCCCTGGTCGGCCGGGCCGTCAGGCCTGGCGACGTCGTCCCCGTCGTCGGGCACGGCCAGGCCACGCTCGACCAGCGCATCCACCGACGCCGCGATCAGCACCGCCGCGAGCGCCAGCGCGATCACGAGCCCGGCGCCGGCCTCCATCACGGAGAACGCGACCCAGGTGTTCGTCTCGACCGGGCCGACGACGGTCCGCACCAGCCAGCCGACCCCTGCGGTCGCTCGCATCGCAAGCAGGTAGGCCAGGACGAACAGGACGATCGGGGCGAGGCCTCCGCGCCCAATGAGCCGCATCCCCTGCCACAGCGCGCTGAACCGGGCCCGAAGGTCCTCCGTGAGGGACTCGAGGACCGACCGCACACCCTGCGGGATCCACGTCAGGCGGTCGAGGATCCCGTGCTCCGTCGACGGCGGCTCCATCAACTTGTGCCCCAGCACGACGGCGCCGATCGCGAGCCAGGCAAGCGGGGCGACGAGGACGATGTCGACGGACTCGATCGCGGTGCCGATCGCCCCGCTCACCGCGTCGACAGCCGCCTCACCGTTGACACCTGCTCGCTGCTCGACGGTGCCGATAGCCGCTGTTGCCGTGGCGACGATCTGGCGTTCCTCGAGGAACGGCTGCAGCTTGATCTCCAGGCGCTCGAGCTGGGCTGCGGCCTGACCGGTCCAGTAGATCTCCATGCACCCGCCCAGGACGGCGAGCCCGAGGAACCGGACCTTGCTCTCAAGAAGCCCGAGGAGCCACCGCAGCACGAACGCCGCCGCCACGATCGCGATGAGCGTCGGCACGTCCAGGACGCCGATGCGGCCACCCGGATCGAACTGTCCCTCCGGGGCGAACAGGTCGTTGAAGAGCTCGTCGGCAGAAACTTCGTTGATGAAACGGTCGCGGTCCGCCTGGAGGTTTCCCTCGACCTCGTAGATCACCAGGAACGGCACGAGGACCGACAGCGCGACGTCGATCAGCCGCCGCTCGCGGCGCTCCGAGGGAAGTACCGGCGCCTGGGCCGCGCGCGCCCGCGCCAGGTTCGGCAGGGAGCGCGAACAGATCAGCAGCATCGCGACCATCGGCACGAGATACCCCAGCGGGACGATGATCAGCAGGATCTGTGCCACGTTCGAGTTCCACTGGCTCAGCTCAACGGCACCCCAGAGGGCCCCGTTGCGTACCGCGACGCCGAGCAGGCCGAGCGTGAGGAGCGCGGGCCAGTGTGCGGCGAACAGCCGGCCGGCTCGGGCGAGGACGGACAGAGAGTCACGCATGCCGCACATGATGCCGTAACGGACACCCACCCCTGCGCTGCCGGTCGACTACTTCGGCGACTGTTGCCCGGCGCGAGGCCGACGTCTCGAATCGGCTCATACCTGGCATGTCGCCGCTACGATCTGCGGCATGACCGCCCCCCGGATCCTGTTCGACCCTGCCAAGGGAGCCCGGCATGCCCGGCGCCGGGCCGGCATCCAGCTGAGCCCCGGGCAGCGGTCTGCTGCCGCGGGCGCGGCCCTGGCACTGGCGCTGGTGCCGACCGGGGCCTACCAGAGGGACGAGCCCGAGCCGGAGCCGCTGGTCACGGGCGAGACCGTGCTGGTGGGGCCGTTCGAGGTGACGATCCGGCAGGTCGCGGTGATCCCGGAGCTCGGGTACCTGATCGAGCCCGAGGGTGGCAACCGCGTGCTCGCCGTCGTCGCCGACGTGACGAACACGAGCGACGTACCGGAGGGGAGCGCAACCCTCACCGACGCGATGCCCGCACCCGCCGACGGAGCGGTCGCGCCCCCGGATACCTTCACACGGGTGGACGAGGAGGACCGTCCCGTTCCCTGGCTCGTGCGGGCTGTCGACGGCACCGACCCCAGCCCCTTCTCCCCGGGGTTGACGCACCGCGTCGTGCTTGCCTGGGAGCAGGAGGCCGGCTGGGACGGCAGCACCATCACGCTGGAGATCGACGTCGTGGAGTGGATCGAGGAGGGCGCGCTCCGGCTCGACAACGAGTTCTGGCTGGAGACCGGCGACGGCGCCTACTCCGGGGTGTTCCCCGTCGAGGATCTGACCCAGGACGCGGAGGTCCGGTCGTGACGCGCGCCCGCGTCGCTGTGGCGCGGGCGACGGCCGTGGCAGCGGCCGTCGCCGCGGGCACGGCGATCACGGTCCTCGCTCCGCCGGACCTGGCTGTGGACGCTCCGTTCGTGAGCGAGGGCGTCGTCGGCGCGACGGTCAGCCTTGACTACGCCGACGTCACGGTGCGGCAGGTCCGCGCCGCCGACAGCATCGTGGCCTTCGGCGACGTCGCCGCCGCCGCCGGCACCTTCCTCGTCGTGGACGTCACGGCGCGCCCGACCCGTGAGACGACCCAGTTCCTCGGGGTCGAGGTCGTCGACGGCGAGGGCCGCCTGTACGAGCCCGCGGACCGGGCAGAGTGCTCGTCGTCGAGCGATGCGCCCGCCGGCGTGGACCTGGACGCCGTCTACTGCTTCGACCTGCCCAAGGACGCGCTCGAGGGCGCCCGCTTCCGGATTGGCCGCGGAGTTGCCCACAGCGATCACTCCGGGCAGCGCCGCGACGCGGTGGCCCTCGTGGACCTCGGTCTCGACCCTGCCACGGCGGGCCGGCTCTGGGACGCGGAGGACGTACTCGAGCTCCAGTACGGCGAAGGTGCCAGCACGGTCCTTGTCCCTTCCGGTCCCGCGACCCCGGTACCGCTGCCCGTGGACCTGGGCGGAACCGACGACGAGGAGGCCGGCTCATGACCTGGTGGCGACGGAACGGCCTGTGGCTGGTGGCCCTGCCCTGCGCGGTCGCGGCGATGCTCGCAGCCTCGTCGAGTCGCGTCGAGACGTTCTGGTGGCAGAGCGGGCTGCACCACGAGCTCGACCACGCCGCCCCGGGCGGCGCGGCGACCTACCGGGACACGTTCACGGACATCGACGGCGTCGTGATCTCCCAGGAGGCGACCCTGCGTGTGCTCGACATCGCCCCGGCGGACAACACGATCGACGGGAATCTCGTGCCGACCGGTAGCGCCGCCTACCAGGTGGACCTGGAGCTGTCCGCCCCGCCGGACACAGACCTGGTGGGCTGCGACGTGATCCTCGTGACCGAGGACGGCGTGCGGTACGGGGACGGAATCGCCGACCCGTGCGTGCCGGAGGACGACGACACCGCCACCACCCGCCCGCCGTCGGACACCTGGGAGGCGTCCACCGTGGTGCTGACCGACGCCGAGGCCGAGCCGGTCGAGGTGTGGGTCGCGTTCATCGGCTGGTCGTACGTCCGTCTGGATCTCCGGCACTGAAGGGCCGGTAGGCGACGTGCGTCTGGTCGTCGAGCGCGTCGTCCACGGGTGCGTACCCGACGGGCGCGTACCCCGCCGGCGCATACCCATACCCGACCGGTGCTTGCTGCACGGGCGCGTGCCCGGCCGGTGCGTACCCATACCCGACCGGTGCTTGCTGCACGGGCGCGTGCCCGGCCGGTGCGTACCCGTAGCCGACGGGCGCGTATCCGACCGGGGCATCCTCCACGGGTGAGTCCGCTACCGGTGCGTCCTCGACCGCCTCGGCCGGGAGCACTCCGCTGGCGACCAGGCGGTCGGTCATCGCCGCAAGCAGGGGGGCGAGCAGTGCGAACGCCAGCGCCAGCCCCGCGGAGCCTTCCCAGGGCGAGAACGCGAGCCAGGTGCTCGTCGGCCTCGGGCCGACGACCGCCCGCACGACCCAGGACAGCGCCAGGTCCACCCGGAGCACGACGAGCACGGCCAGGCAGCACAGGAGCATCGGCACGAGCCCCGCCCCGCTCAGCATGCGCAGGCCCTCGCGGAACGCGGACCACCGGGAGCGCAGGTCGGCGGTGAGTGACCGGAGGGCCGAGCGGGCCGGCCCTGGCACCCTGCTCATCGCTCCGGTCCAGGTGGCGGCCTCGGGCTCGCCCATGGTCTGGTGGCCGAGCACCACGGCGCTGATCGTGAGCAGACCGAGGGGGATGACGATGACGACGTCGGCCGAGCCGATCATGGCGCCGAGCAGGCCGCCCACGGCGGCGACGCCGTCGGCCAGCGGGCCGGCGGCCTCGATGGCCGACTCGTAGGCCGCGACGGCCCACGACGCGCCGCGCCGTTCCTCGGTCCATCCTGTGACGTCGTACTGCAGCGCGCCGGCGTAGGCCGCGAGCTGGCCGGTCCACAGGACCTCGACGAGCGACCCGACCAGGGCGAACAGCACGAATCCCCACCGGCGGTCCGCGAGACCGAGCAGCCACCTGACCACCCAGGCCCCTGCCACGATCCCGACGATCACGGGGACGGAGTAGAAGCCGAGGCGGGAGTCGTAGTCGATGTCGACGTTGGTGCCGAACTGGTTGAACTCCGCGTACGCCGCCTCGTTGAGGAACGTCTCCCGGTCCCCGTCGAGCAGACCGAGCCCCGCGTAGACGAACAGGAACGGCACGATGAGGCTGATCGACACGTCGAGCAGGCGGCGCGGCCGGCCCTCGGTCGCCGACGTCGGAGCCGTGACCTGCGAGGCTGCCGCGACGTGCTCGAGCGAGCGCCCGCACACCCGCAGCATCGCGACGAGGGCGACGAGGAACGCGATCGGCTGCAGCACGAGGAGCGCCTGCGCCGCGAACGAGTTCTGGTTGCTGAGGACGACGGCCGCCCAGTGCGCCCCGCCGCGCACTGCCGCCCCGCAACATGCGAGCGTGAGCAGGGCCGGCCAGTGCGCGCCGAAGACGCGACCGGCACGGGCGAGGATGGACAGGAAGTCACGCATGGCGCGAATCATGCCGTATCCGGGCGTTCCGCCCGTGCCCTATCCGGGCGTTCTGCCGTGTTCGGTCCGCCCGCTCTGCGTGAGGCCGCGGCCGACCAGGACGTGCGCGCCCTCGTTGAAGTAGAGGTTGATGCCCTTCACGTCGCCGAGCAGGGCCCGGCAGTCCGGTGAAGGAAACGACCAAAGATCCAGCCCAGGCGAGGCCGGAGGAGGACTCCTCGACCGGACGCTACGGCGTCACAGCTTGGTGACCACCGTGTACTTCAGGGCGATGCGCTTCGTCCCGGCCGCGCCGAAGTCGATCTTCACGACGGCGTTCGGCTCGACGTCGACGACGGTGCCGAGCCCGTATGCGTCGTGCGTGACCCGGTCGCCGACCGCCAGGCTCGGGACGTCCTTCTGGACGTCGACCGATCCGAAGCGCGGGCCGCCGCCCGAGACTCCGGCACCGGCTCCCGTTCCCGGCCGCCCCGCAGCGCGGACACCGGAGCCCCCGCCGGACCCGTACGAGCCGGAGCCGGACGCCCCCGACCCGTACCCACCAGACGATGCGCGCCGGCCGGAGGACGAACCCCCACCGGAGCCCGACCACGAGGACCCGCCGCGACCGCCACCCCAGACGGACCCGCCCGACCGGATCGCCTGCGTGGAGGACTCGCGCCGCCGCCAGTCCCACAGCTCGTCGGGGATCTCGTCGAGGAACCGGCTCGGCGGGAACTCGTTCGCCATGCCCCAGGCGGCGCGCACGGCAGACCGCGACACGTACAGCCGCTCGCGTGCCCGGGTGATGCCGACGTAGGCGAGGCGGCGCTCTTCGGCGAGCTCGCCGTCGTCGTGCAGCGAGCGCATGTGCGGGAAGGTGCCGTCCTCCATGCCGGTGAGGAAGACCACCGGGAACTCCAGGCCCTTCGCGGTGTGCAGGGTCATGAGCGTGACGACGCCCTGCTCCTCCTTGTGCTCCTCGGCAGCGCCGTCGGCGACGTCCTCGTCGGGGATCTGGTCGCTGTCCGCGACGAGCGAGACCCGCTCGAGGAAGTCCGCGAGGTCGCCCTCGGGGTCGAGGTCGCTGAACTCGGTGGCGACGGCGTGGAGCTCGGCGAGGTTCTCCACGCGCGACGCGTCCTGCGGGTCGTCGCTCGCCCGCAGCTCCGCCAGGTACCCCGTCCGGTCGAGGACCGCGCTGAGGATCACGGCCGGGGCGGCGCCCTCGTCGACGAGCGCCCGCAGGTCCGTCATCATCTCGCGGAAGACGAGGAGCGGCTTCAGCGTGCGCGTCGTCATGCCGGGCACCTCCTCCGCGCGCTCCAGGGCGGCGCCGAACGAGGTGCGCTCCCGGTCGGCGAGCGCCGCGACGAGCGCCTCGGCCCGGTCGCCCAGGCCGCGCTTGGGAACGTTGAGCACCCGGCGGAGGTTCACGTCGTCGTCCACGTTCGCGAGGGCGCGCAGGTAGGCGATGGCGTCCTTGATCTCGCGGCGCTCGTAGAAGCGGGTGCCGCCCACGACCTTGTACGGCAGGCCGACGCGGACCAGCACCTCCTCGAGCGCACGGGACTGCGCGTTGGTGCGGTAGAAGATCGCGACGTCGCCCGGTCGCACGCGCTCGGCGTCACCCAGCCGGTCGATCTCCTCGGCGACGAAGCGGGCCTCCTGGTGCTCGTCGTCCGCGACGTAGCCGATGATCTTGGCGCCGGCCCCCGCGTCCGTCCACAGGCGCTTGGGCTTGCGATCACGGTTGCGCGAGATGACGGCGTTCGCCGCCGTGAGGATGTTCTGCGTGGAGCGGTAGTTCTGCTCGAGCATGACGGTGGTCGCGGCCGGGTAGTCGGCCTCGAACTCGAGGATGTTGCGGATCGTGGCGCCGCGGAACGCGTAGATCGACTGGTCTGCGTCGCCCACCACCGTGAGCTCCGCAGGGTCGAGCGCGATCGCCTGCGGGTCCTCCCCCGCACGGGCCGCGGCGGACTCCGCCGTCACCCCCGCCAGCTCCCGCACCAGCACGTACTGCGCGTGGTTCGTGTCCTGGTACTCGTCCACCATGATGTGGCGGAACCGGCGGCGATAGTGCTCCGCCACGTTCGGGAACGCCTGCAGCAGGTTCACGGTCGTCATGATGATGTCGTCGAAGTCCAGGGCGTGCGCCTGGGAGAGCCGCGCCTGGTAGCGCGCGTACACGTCCGCCAGGACCTGGTCGAACTCCGGGACCTTCGCGCCGCGCGCCGCGAGCCCCTCCTCCGTGGCGTGCGCGCCCGTCTCCTGGGCGTACGTCTCCGGATCCACGAGCTCGTTCTTGAGGTCGCTGATCTTGTTCGCGAGACCCCGCGCGGGGTACTTCTTCGGGTCGAGGTTCAGCTCGCGCGTCACCATCGTGATGAGACGCTGGCTGTCCGCCGCGTCGTAGATGCTGAAGCTGGACTTCAGGCCAAGGTTCGACGCCTCCCGCCGCAGGATCCGCACGCACGCCGAGTGGAACGTGGAGACCCACATGCGCCCCGCCGAGGGCCCCACGAGGTTCTCGACGCGCTCGCGCATCTCCGCCGCGGCCTTGTTCGTGAACGTGATCGCGAGGATCTCGCCCGCCCGGGCCCGGCCCGTCGCCAGCAGGTAGGCGATGCGGTGCGTGAGCACGCGCGTCTTGCCCGAACCGGCCCCCGCCACGATCAGCAGCTGCCCGCCCTCGTGCACCACCGCCACGCGCTGCTGCGGGTTGAGGCCCTCCAGCAGCTCGTCCGGGTCGAGGTGCGCGTACGCGCCGCGGGCACGCGGCGCCTCCTCCTGGTGCGGCAGGCCGGCCAGCCAGTCGGGTTCGTCCGGCGCAGGGGCGGGCTCCCCGCCCTCGTCCCAGCGGGGTGCGGTGCGCGGCAGGCGCGACTCGTCACCCGGCGGAACGGGAAGGTTCAGGCCGGGAAGAGGCAGGGAGTCGAAGAGCGAGGTCATCGGGACCAAGCCTAGGCGTCACCACCGACACGAATGCGCTCACCCCGCCTTCTCCCACACCGAGACGTGATCGGTGCTGTCCGCGGTGAACGGGGACCGGTTCCAGTCGGCCCAGCGGTGCGACAGGTGCAAACCCGCGATGCGGGCCATGAGGTCCATCTCGGCGGGCCATGCGTACCGGAACGAGATGCTCCGGAACTCCCCGCGGCCGTCCGGCGTGACCGTGACGTGGTTCGACGTGAACTCCTGCGTCACGACGTCGTACCGGTCGAAGCCCACGTAGCCGCCGCCCTCCTCGTCCGGGGCCACGGTGAACGGCACGGTGTCCTGCCCGGGCGGCATGCGCCGGAGGTCGGGCACCGCGACCTCGATCAGGAAGCACCCGCCGGGCCGCAGGTGCGCCGCGGCGTTGCGGAAGACGTCGACCTGGCCGTCCTGCGTGGTGACGTTCGAGATGGTGTTGAACACCAGGTAGACGAGGGAGAACTCGCCCGGCACGCGCGTGGTCGTCATGTCGCCGATCGTCACGCCGATCTGCTCGGCGCCCGGCTTGCCCGCGATCCGCGCGGCCATCGCCCGGCTCAGCTCGATGCCGTGCACCGGCACACCGCGCTGCGCCAGCGGCGCGGCGATGCGCCCGGTGCCGATCGCGAGCTCGAGCGCGGGCCCGTCGCCCGCGAGGTCCGCGAGGAGATCCACGGTCCGCGCGATCTCGGCGGGGTCGTTCGCGCCGCCGCGGCCGACGTCGTACCGTGCCGCCACGGTCTCGGGGAACCAGCCGTCGGCCGGGTCGTCGATGACTTCGTCCATGCCTGCGACGCTAGCCCGCGCAACCAGGTCGGGTCAGGGTCTTTTCCTCGCTAGCGGCGCAGCCGCATCGGCGTGTGCGGGATGCCGTCCTCCAGGAACTCGTCGCCGTCAGCCTCAAAGCCGTGCTTGGCGTACCAGCCGGCGAGCGGCGACTGCGCGTCCAGCACCACGTCGCGGTCGCCCGTGAGGCCCAGCGCGGCGCGCATCACGTCGTCGGCGAGGCCGCGCCCGCGCACCGACGGGTCGAGCACGACGCGGCCCACGCGCCACACGTCGCGGTCGTCCAGCACCCGCGCACACCCGACGACGGCCCCGCCGTCGAGCAGCACCACGTGCCGCGTCGCAGGCTCGACGTCCCGGCCGTCCAGGTCGGGATACGGGCACTGCTGCTCGACGACGAACACCCGCTCGCGCAGCTGCCACATCCGGTAGGCGGTGACAGGAGCCAGCTCCTCGAACGACGCGACGACGATCTCCACGCGGGGATCGTCGCACGACGAGGCGTCAGCCCACCGGCAGGTACCTCGCCCACCAGTCGAGGATGATCTCGAACCGCTGCACCCGGTGGCGCGGGCGGCCCGACCGGGACAGCTCGTGGTTCTCACCGGGGAAGATGACGAGCTCCGTCTCGACACCGTTGCGCTTGAGCGTCGCGTAGTACCGCTCCGCCTGTGACAGCGGGCAGCGAAGGTCCTGCTCGGAGTGCAGCACGAGCGCCGGGGTCTTCACCGAAGCGGCGACCGCCTGCGGGCTCTGCGCCGCCACCAGCTCGGGCGACAGGCCCACGTACTCGTGCCCGAAGAACCAGCCGATGTCGCTCGTCCCGAAGAACGTGTCGGGGTCGAGGAAGCCGCGCTCGACGATCGCTCCGGCGAACCGGTGCTCGTGCGCGATCGTCCAGGCGGTGAGGTACCCGCCGTAGGACCCGCCGAGCACGCCCGTCCGTGTCGCGTCCAGCCGCGGGTCGGCGGCCAGGGCGCCGTCGAGGAAGTCGAGGACGTCGTGCAGGTCGACGGTGCCCATCGCCTGCCGGATCGCCCGGCCGTGCTCCTGCCCGTAACCGGCAGAGCCGCGCGGGTTGCAGTACACGACCGCGTAGCCGGCGTCCACGAGCACCTGCGTCTCGTCGAACAGCGCGGGGCCGTACGAGGCGAACGGCCCGCCGTGGATCATCAGCAGGGTCGGGTGCGGGCCGTCCCCCTCCGGCACGGCGACCCACCCGTGGACGGCGTAGCCGTCGCGCCCGCTCACGGTCAGCTCGGTCGGCAGCACCAGGCCCGCCTTGCGGAGCGCCGCGGAGAAGTCCGTCCGACGGCGGAGCTCGCCTCCCTCGACGAGGACCGCGACGTCGCCATGCGTCTGCGGGTCGGCGTAGCTCACGGCCACCACGCCGCCGCCGGCGCCGATCCCCGACACCTGCACGGGGCCGCTGGTCAGCGGGGTGACGGCGCCGTCGTCGGACACCTTGACCACCTGGGTGGTGCCGCGCTCGAGGGAGGTGACCAGGACACCGTCGGGCACGGCGACGACCGCGCCACCCAGGTCGTGGGCCGCGTCCGTGAGGCGCCGCGCCCGGCCGCCCTCGACGAGGAAGAGGCCGGTGTTGCGCGCGACGAAGTCGCGCCCGTCCGGGCCGACCTCCGACGCGAGCACGTACAGCCGACCTTCGAGGTCGAAGCCCACCCCGGAGACCGACAGGTCCGTGACCACCCCGTCCGGGCCGGCGAGCGCGTCCGCCGCGTCGAACGGGCCCTCCGACGGGACCTCCGCGACGTCGAAGAGCAGGACCGTTGATCGCAGGTCCTCGTCCGCGCCCGGGTGGACGGCCGCGACCACCGCGAGCGACGCGGCGTCGGGCGAGAAGGCGATCGACCCGTGGTCCGTCACGACCTCCGTGACCCGGCGCGGCTCCGTCACGACCGGGCGCTTCTCCGCGGGGCCCTCCGCTGTCGCGACGGGCTGGACCACCGGTTCGGCCCACACGTCCGGGGTGTCCACGAGGAACACGTGCTGCGGCCGGTCGAGGTGGTAACCCAGGCCGTTGCGGGTGTACTGCCAGGTGGTGACCCGCCGCGGCGCCTCGGCACCGCCGTCGATGCCCTCGACGGAGCCGTACCGGCCAGGCTCGGGCTCGCGGCTCGTGAACGCGAGACGCGCACCGTCGGGCGACCAGCGGAACTCGCCGACGCCGAGCTTGCGGTCCGTCACCTGCACCGGCTCGCCGCCGGTAGCGGGCATCACGAAGAGCTGGGGTGCGCCCTTCGGCTCGGCGCGGAGGAACGCGAGGAGGTCGCCGTCGGGCGAGACCTGGGGCTCGGTGTCGCGGAAGCCGCGCGTCAGGCGGCGCGGGGCCGAGGTGTCGTCACCCAGCGGGACGGTCCAGAGCTGGCCGACGTACGCGTCGGCGTCGAGGTCGGGCCGGGTCGCGGCGACGACGGCGAACGCCCCCGAGGGGTGCACGGTGGGCGACGAGACCGTGGTGATGAGAGGCAGGTCTGCAGGCTGCATGGGGGCGAGGTTACCCGCGGGCCACCCGGACATGCCGGTGGCTGGCCGGTTGTCCACAGGCCGGCCGGGCTGCCGAGCGGGATCGCTGGTCACTCCCTATCCTGGCGAGGCCTGATAGAGGACCGAGGTGTCCCGGCAAAAGGCGAAACCCCGGCGGCATAACGCCTGAGCGTCAGAGGCGACCGGGGTCCCTGATGACGTGGCTCGACGCCGACATGGCTGCGTGGCGGCGGGATCGATGCCCTGTCGACCACGTGCTCGCCAACCCACCAGCCCCGATCGGACTCCCGGACACCCCCGCGACATGACGCGCGAGTGTCAGGGCGACCGGTCTTCGTGGAATAGCGTCACCCCATGACGTTTCCCGCCGTGCCCCCGAGCTGGGGCGAGCCCAGCACCCGCACCGTCACCTGGTACGACCCCGAGCGCAGCGCCGCCATGGGCCTGGAGCTCGCGGGGATCGACTACCTGCGCGCCGTGCTCGACGGCGAGCTGCCGCCGCCCCCGATCTCCGACCTGATGAAGATGGAGTTCGTCGAGGTCGAGGAGGGGCGCGTCGTGTTCACGTGCGAGCCCGACCGGTCCGCCTACAACCCGATCGGCACCGTGCACGGCGGACTCGTGTGCACGCTGCTCGACTCCGTGGCCGGCTGCGCCATCCACAGCACGCTGCCGCAGGGCAAGGGATACACGTCGGTCGAGATCAAGGTCAGCTACCTGCGGCCGGTGCTCGCGTCGTCGGGCACGCTGACCGCGACGGGGACCGTGATCAAGACCGGGTCACGCGTCGGGTTCACCGAAGGCGTCGTGACCGACGCCGCAGGCAACCTGGTCGCGACGGCGACCAGCACGCTGCTGGTGTTCGACCTCCCGCCCGGCCGCTGACGGCCGTCACGGTCACGTGACGAAGAGGCCGACCACCCAGGTCCCCGCGGCGAAGAGGCCACCGAGGAGCTGAACGCCGATCGTGATGAGCGTCGCCTGCAGGGCCGCCTTCGTCGCCTCCCACGCGGCGCGGCGGTCCTTGCGGCGCGCGAGCTCCACCAGGAAGATCGCGCCCGCGAAGAACAGGAACAAGCCGACGACGGGGATCACGAAGAACCCGACGATGCCCGCGATGCCCGCTAGCGCGAGCGTCGTCCACGGCACCTCCGCGCGACGCATGTGCTTGCCGGCGAGGATCCACTGCCCCACCTCGGCGGCGACGATCGCCGCGGCCGCGATGCCGAACACCACCCAGGCACCCGGGCCGCCCGTCAGGATCGCCCAGACGAGGATCGCGGACCCCACCAGGATGTTCCCCGGTAGCACCTGGACGACGGTGCCGATCAGGCCCACGAAGATGGCAATGCCGACGAGAAGCTCGCCCCACCAGCTCACTGTTCAGTTCTCCGTTCGGTAGTCCGCGCGTGCGTCAGGGTGCTACGGCGTGCCGTCAGTGCCAGAAGACCGCAACCAGGATGTTCACGAGGGTGAGTCCCAGGACGGCACCCTTGAGGCCGGTCGAGACGTTCTCGCCCTTGCGCACCGCGAGCGTCGCGAGGACCGCCACGACGACGGCGACGGCGAGCTTGACGCCGATCTTCGCCATCGGCGTCCCGTCCAGGGCAGGCAGGTCCGCCATCTCCGCGATGCCGACCATGATCACGCCCGCGCCGACCGCGCCCCACGCGCCGTGCATGACCGCCTTGTAGAGCGCCTTGGTGCGCATCGAGGCGATGGTCCCGCCGAAGACGAGGGCCCAGCTCGCGAAGTGCGCAAACACGAAGACGTCATAGAGGAACTCCATGCCGGGCAGCCTATCGGCTGCCGGTGACACGCACCCTCATCGGGACGGCCCCGCGCCCCCGCCGTCGGCGGCCGGCCGATCAGGAGTTCACCCGATCGACCCACGAGCACCCCGCAGGGCCCCCTCGCGGGTCGGGCCGACGCGCCGATCAGCGCGGATCCACCGTGGGCGGCACCGCCGTCGTCGGCCGGCCGGCCGCCGCGACTCATAGGCCGTCTCAATATTAGGCATCAACATCCACTATGTGGACAGGCTGTTCCGGGGTACCCCCACCCCGGGATACCGTCTCCCACATGACCGGGCTTCTGATGTGTAGCGCGCGCTGCTGTCTGTCGGCGCGCGCCGTCGGAGACCGGCCAAGCGGGGTTCAACCCGGGTAGCCGATCCTCGGTCGTCGTGCGCCGCCCCGCTCCGGAACGACGACGACGAGGATCCCCATGGTCACCCCCCGGCCCGCGACCACCGCCGCCCCCGCAGAACCTCACCGCGCCACCGCGACGGTCCGCCCGCCGCGCGCCACGAAGCCCAACGGCCAGTGGAAGGTCGACGGCACTGCGCCGTTGAACCACAACGAGGAGTTCAAGCAGGAGAGCGACCCCCTCGAGGTCCGGGCGCGCATCGAGCAGACCTATGCGCGGGAGGGCTTCGACTCCATCCCGGGTGACGACCTGCACGGCCGGTTCCGCTGGTGGGGCCTGTACACGCAGCGCAAGCCGGGGATCGACGGCGGCCGCACGGCGACGCTGGAGCCGCACGAGCTCGAGGACCGCTACTTCATGCTGCGCGTCCGTATCGACGGCGGCGCCCTGACCACGGAGCAGCTGCGCACGATCGCCGGCATCAGCCGGGACTTCGGCAGGGGCTCCGCGGACCTGACGGACCGGCAGAACATCCAGCTCCACTGGATCCAGGTCGAGGACGTGCCGGAGATCTGGCGCCGCCTCGAGTCGGTCGGGCTCAGCACCACGGAGGCCTGCGGCGACGTCCCCCGCGTGATCCTGGGCAGCCCGGTCGCCGGCGTCGCGAAGGACGAGCTCATCGACCCGACGCCGATCATCAACGAGATCCAGGAACGATGGATCGGCGACCCGGAGCTGTCGAACCTCCCCCGCAAGTTCAAGAGCGCGATCACTGGCCACCCGAGCCAGGACGTGGTGCACGAGATCAACGACATCTCGTTCGTCGCGGTGCAGCACCCCGAGCTCGGGATCGGCTACGACCTCTGGGTGGGCGGCGGCCTGTCGACGGCGCCGCGCCTCGCGGAGCGGCTGGGTGTGTTCGTCACCCCGGAGGACGCCCCCGAGGTCTGGTACGGCGTCGTCCGCATCTTCCGCGACTACGGCTACCGCCGGCTGCGCAACAAGGCGCGCCTGAAGTTCCTTCTCGCGGACTGGGGTCCGGCGAAGTTCCGGCAGATTCTCGAGGACGAGTACCTGGGCCGTGCCCTGCCGGACGGCCCGGCAGCGCCGGTCCCCGACCAGCAGGGCGACCACGTGGGTGTGCACGAGCAGAAGGACGGGCGCTTCTACGTGGGAGTCGCGCCGACGGTGGGCCGCGTGTCGGGCGACATCCTCGCCTCCGTCGCCGACGTCGCCGAGGCGCACGGCTCCCTCCGGGTCCGCCTCACCCCGCACCAGAAGCTCGTGGTCCTGGACGTGGCCGCCGAGAAGGTCGAGTCCCTGGTCACGGAGCTCGACGCCCTCGGCCTGCAGGCGAACCCGAGCCAGTTCCGCCGCCGCACCATCGCCTGCACCGGCATCGAGTACTGCAAGCTCGCGATCGTCGAGACCAAGGCGACCGCCGCGACGGCGATCACGCAGCTGGAGGAGCGACTGGGCGACGTGTCGGCGCTCAAGCCGATCAGCCTGCACGTCAACGGCTGCCCCAACTCGTGCGCACGCATCCAGACGGCCGACATCGGCCTCAAGGGCCAGCTCGTCACGGACGACGACGGCAGCCAGGTGCCCGGCTTCCAGGTGCACCTGGGCGGCGGCCTCGCCTCGCAGGACCGCGAGGAGGCCGGCCTGGGCCGGACCGTCCGCGGTCTGAAGGTCACGGCCGACGGCATCGCTGACTACGTGGAGCGCGTCGTGACCCGCTTCGAGAAGGACCGCGACGGCGACGAGACGTTCGCGCAGTGGGCACACCGGGCCGACGAGGAGTCGTTGCGATGACCGCCGAGACGACGTCGGACAACCGGCTGGCGCAGCTCCGCGCCCGCGCGCAGGCGCGCCAGGCGGCGCGCACCGCAGCCCGCGAGGCCTACGAGGCGCAGCGCGCCGGGGGCTCCCGACGACGGCGGAGCCTCGACGAGCTGCGCGCCATCGCCGCGCGTGGTCAGGCGGAGCTGCACGGCGCCGGCTTCCCCGGTGCCGCACCGGACGCCACCGCGGAGGCGACGGCCGAGCAGGTCGTCGCGTGGGCGGTGCGCGAGTTCGGTCCGGGGCTGGCCGTGGCGTCCTCGATGCAGGACACGGTGCTGGCGCACCTCGTCTCGCAGCAGCTCCCGTGGGTGGACGTGCTGTTCGGCGACACCGGGTACCACTTCGCGGAGACGCTCGGCACGCGGGGCGCCGTCGAGCTGGACCTCGACGTGCACGTCGTGGACGTGAAGCCGAGGCTGTCGGTGGAACAGCAGGACGCCGCCCACGGCAAGGACCTGTTCGCGCGTGACCCGGAGGCCTGCTGCGCGATGCGCAAGGTCGCCCCGATGCACGACGCCCTGCAGGGTTACGAGGCGTGGGCGACGGGGCTCCGGCGCGGCGAGTCCGCGTCGCGGGCCACGGCACCGCTCGTGACGTTCGACGAGAAGAACGGCGTCGTGAAGATCAACCCGCTCGCGGGCTGGTCCGACGACCAGGTGGCCGACTACGTGCGGCAGCACGGCCTGATCGTCAACCCGCTGCTGTCGGAGGGCTACCCGTCGATCGGGTGCGAGCCGTGCACGCGGCGCGTGGAGGCCGGGGCGGACTCCCGCTCGGGCCGCTGGGCCGGGCTCGACAAGACCGAGTGCGGGTTGCACGTATGAGCACCGCACGACCGAGAAAGAGGAGCGAGATGAGCGTTCGACCGGTGAACCCGGCGCGAACCGCGGGCATGGCAGTCGGGACGACCACGGCGTGCGTGCGATGTCGGCGCGCGCCTCGACCCTGACCCTCTCCCCCCGACTCATCCGAGTCAGACTCCGAAGGACCACCATGACCAAGCAGTCCCCCGCCCGCGCCCCCTACGCACACCGGATCGCGGCCGCCGTCGCCGCCCTCCCCCTGGTGCTCGGGCTCGCCGCCTGCGGCGGGAGCTCCGCGGCCGACTCCGACTCCGACGCCGGTGCCTCGACCGGCCCGGCGGCCGAGCTGCGGCTCGGCTACTTCGCGAACGTCACCCATGCGCCCGCCCTCGTGGGCGTCGCGGGCGGCCACTTCGAGGACGCCCTGGGCGAGACGAAGCTCACCACGCAGGTGTTCAACGCCGGCCCGGCCGCGATCGAGGCACTCAACGCGGGCGCCATCGACGCGACCTTCATCGGCCCGAACCCGGCCATCAACGCGTACGTGAAGTCGAACGGCGAGTCGGTGCGGATCGTCTCCGGCTCGACGTCGGGCGGCGCCCAGCTCGTCGTCCGCGAGGGGATCGACTCGCCGGAGGACCTCAAGGGCACGGCGATCGCGACGCCGCAGCTCGGCGGCACGCAGGACGTCGCTCTCCGCGCCTGGCTCAGCGAGCAGGGCCTCGCGAACGACCTCCAGGGCGGCGGCGACGTCGCGGTCACCCCGACCGAGAACGCGCAGACGCTCACGCTCTTCCAGAACGGCGAGATCGACGGCGCCTGGGTCCCCGAGCCCTGGGCCTCCCGCCTGGTGCTCGACGCCGGAGCGCACGTCCTGGTCGACGAGGCCGACCTGTGGGACGACGGCGAGTTCCTCACCACTCACCTCATCGTCGCCACGGAGTACCTGGAGCAGCACCCTGAGACCGTCGAGGCGCTGATCCGGGGCGAGCTCGCCGCGATCGACGCCATCGAGGCCGACACCGAGCAGGCCAAGGTGCTGGTCAACGGCGAGATCGAGAAGGAGTCGGGCAAGCCGCTCTCGGACGCGGTGCTCGACCGGGCCTTCGAGAACATCTCGTTCACGGTCGACCCGCTCGCCGGCACCCTGGACCAGCTCCTCGCCGACGGCGTCACCGCCGGCACCACCCAGGAGGCCGACCTGAACGGCATCTACGACCTGTCGATCCTCAACAGCGTGCTCGCTGACGAGGGTCGTGACCCGGTCTCCGCGGCCGGCCTCGGCAAGGAGTAGTCCGCATGACCACCACCACGTTCCCCGCGTCGGGTACCGGCACCGCCGTCGAGACCGCGCCCGCCGTCCGGCTCCGCGGCCTGACCAAGCGGTTCGCCCCCGACGGCCCGCCCGTCCTGGACGGGATCGACCTCGACATCGCGCCGGGCGAGTTCGTGTGCCTGCTCGGCGCGTCCGGGTGCGGCAAGTCCACGCTGCTCAACATCGTGGCCGGGCTCGAGGCACCCACCGCGGGGGACGTGGAGGTGGGCGGGGCGGCCCCCGGTAAGGGCGCCGCCCTGATGTTCCAGGACTCGGCCCTGTTCCCGTGGCTCACCGCGGGCCGCAACATCGAGCTGGCGCTCAAGCTCCGTGGCGTGCCGCGAGCGGAGCGCGAGCAGCGCGTCGAGGAGCTGCTCGCCCTGGTGCGCCTCGACGGCGCCGCCGGCAAGCGCGTCCACGAGCTGTCGGGCGGCATGCGCCAGCGCGTCGCCCTCGCGCGGGCCCTCGCCCAGGAGCGGGACGTCCTGCTCATGGACGAGCCGTTCGCCGCGCTCGACGCCATCACCCGCGACCTGCTGCACGACGAGCTGGAGCGCATCTGGACGACCACCGGTCGCACCGTCGTCTTCATCACCCACAACGTCCGCGAGGCGGTCCGGCTGGGGCAGCGGGTGCTGCTCATGTCGTCCCGCCCGGGACGGATCGTGCGGGAGTGGCCCGTGACCCCTGCCGGTGAGCACGAGAAGCGCCGGATCGAGTCGCCGCAGGTCTCCGCCCTGTCCATCGAGATCACGGACCACCTGCGTGAGGAGATCCGCCGCCATGCTCGCTGAGGAAGAGATCACGCCGGCCCGCCCGGCCGGCGCCCGGGGCGACTCGGTGCGCCCGGGCGACCAGCCGGCGTCGGGCTCGACGACCGACCTGGCCGACGTCGAGGCCGGCCGCGACGTCCTCCAGACCGCGACGGCCCCGGTCCGACGCCGGGGCGCCGCCGCGCTGCGGGCCGTCTACCCGCCCGTGCTGGCGGTCGTGCTGCTGCTCGCCGTGTGGCAGGTCGTCGTGTGGCTCGAGGTGCAGCCCATCTGGAACCTGCCCGGCCCGCGCGAGGTGGCCGAGGCGCTCGCCCGCGCGACCGCGTCCGGCACGATGTGGGAGGCGCTCGGCACGTCGCTCTCGCGCGGCGTGCTCGGGTTCCTGGCGGCGGTGGCCATCGGGACGCCGCTGGGCATCATCGTGGCGCGGGTGCGCTGGGTGCGTGTCACGTTCGGGCCGATCATCACCGGCCTGCAGGTGCTGCCGTCCGTCGCGTGGGTGCCGGCGGCGATCATCTGGTTCGGGCTCTCGGACGCGACCGTGTACTTCGTGGTGCTCATGGGCGCCGTGCCGTCCGTCGTGAACGGGCTGGTCGCCGGGGTGGATCAGGTGCCGCCGCTGTTCCGGCGGGTCGGGCGCGTGCTCGGCGCCGGACCGGTCGCGCTGGTCAAGGACGTGATCCTGCCCGCCGCGCTACCCGGCTACCTGGCCGGGCTCAAGCAGGGCTGGGCGTTCTCCTGGCGCTCCCTCATGGCGGCGGAGATCATCGCGGTCGGCGGGTCGATCGGGTTCGGCCTGGGCGCTCTGCTCCAGCAGGGGCGCGAGCTCGCCGACATGTCGATCGTGTTCGTCGCCATCATCCTGATCCTTGTGGTGGGCATCGTGATCGAGCTCGTGTTCTTCGCGCCCATCGAACGCACCATCCTGCGCCGCCGCGGGCTGGCCACCGATGCCTGAGCAGCGCCTCCCGCAGGGTCCAGGCGTCCCCCGGCCGGGCGGAAGCCCAGGAAGCCCTGACGTCTACCCCTTGGGGCTGCGCGTCACCGGCCGGCTCGTCGTCGTGGTGGGCGGCGGGCCGGTCGCGGCGCGCCGCGTGCGCGGTCTCGTCGCAGCCGGGGCGCAGGTCCGGGTCGTGGCGCCCGCGGCGGTTCCGGAGATCGCGGAGGCGGACGTCGAGCTGGTCCTGCGCGACTACCGCGCCGGCGACCTCGACGGCGCCTGGCTGGTGCACACCGCGACGGGCGACGCCGCGGTGGATGCACGGGTGGCGGCGGACGCGGAGGCGTCGCGCACGTTCTGCATCACCGCGGGCGACGCCGAGCTCGGCACGGCGTGGGTCCCGGCAGTCGCTCGGACGGGCTCGGACCGCGAGGAGGTGACCGTCGCCGTGTCGGCCGGGCGCGACCCGCGGCGGGCGCAGCGCATCCGCGACGCGGTCGCCGCGCAGCTCGAGTCGGGGGCGCTGCCGCTGCGGCGGGTCCGGCCGACGACGTCGGCGGGCACGCCCGGGCGCGTGGCGCTCGTCGGGGGCGGGCCGGGCGACCCGGGCCTGATCACGGCCCGGGGCCGCACGCTGCTCGCGCAGGCGGACGTCGTCGTGGTCGACCGGCTCGGGCCGCGCTCCCTCCTGGAGACTCTCGCGCCCGACGTCGAGGTGGTCGACGTCGGCAAGACGTCCGGCAACCACCCCGTGCCGCAGGACGAGATCAACGCCCTGCTGGTGCAGCACGCCCTCGCGGGCCGCGACGTCGTGCGCCTCAAGGGCGGCGACCCGTACGTGCTGGGCCGCGGCGGGGAGGAGCTGGCCGCGTGCCGTGCCCACGGCATCGAGGTCGAGGTCGTCCCGGGCGTCACGTCGGCGGTGGCGGTGCCCGCCGCTGCCGGCATCCCGGTGACGCACCGCGGCGTCGCGCGCGGGTTCAGCGTCTTGACCGGGCACGACGGCGCCGCGTCGGTCCCCGGCGGGCCCGACCACACGCTCGTGCTCCTCATGGGTGTCTCGCGGCTCGCGGACACCGCGGCCGCGCTCGTCACGGCCGAGCGGCCCGCCGAGACGCCGGTCGCGGTCGTGGAGGACGGCGGACGCCGCACCACCGTCGGGACCCTCGCGACGATCGCAGCCCGCGCGGCCGAGGCGGGCGTACGGCCGCCGGCGGTCGTGGTTGTGGGCGACGTCGTCCGGCTGCGCCCCGAGCCCCGGTAGCCACCACCAGCGTTCAGGGTCACAGGAGCCGGCGCGCCGCCGCCCACCGCGTGAGCTCGTGCCGCGACGAGAGCTGCAGCTTGCGCAGCACCGCCGACACGTGGCTCTCCACCGTCTTGATCGAGATGAACAGCTCCGAGGCGACCTCGCGGTACGAGTAGCCACGCGCGATGAGCCGCATGACCTCCTGCTCGCGCTTGGAGAGCCGGTCGAGCTCGTCGTCGGCCACGGCGATGTCGCTCGCCCCCGTGCCGAACGCGTCCAGCACGAAGCCGGCCAGGCGCGGAGAGAAGACCGCGTCGCCCCCGGCGACCTGCAGCACCGACGACGACAGCTCCGGACCCGAGATGTTCTTCGTGACATACCCGCGCGCGCCGGCGCGGATCACGGCCACGACGTCCTCGGCGGCGTCGGACACGGACAGCGCGAGGAACTTCACGTGGTCGCGCACGTCGGCGCAGCGCTGCACGACCTCTGCGCCGCCGCCCCCGTTCCCACCAGGCAGGTGCACGTCGAGCAGCACCACGGGCGGCTGGAACCGGTGCACGACGGCCACGGCCTGGTCCACGTCCGCCGCCTCGCCCACCACGATCACGCGCTCGTCGAGGCTCGCCCGGACCCCGGTCCGGAAGAGGTGGTGGTCGTCCACGAGCACCACGGGCACGGGGCCGGTGGCACCCGTGTCGCCCGACGGCGGGGCGGTCGCTTCGGTCGGCTCGGTCATGATGTCGCACCTTCCGTCGTCGACCCGTTGGTCGAGCTGGTCGAGACCCGCCGCGCCGCGCCGTTGGTCGCCGGGACCTCGGCGTAGAGCGGCATCCGCAGCCGCACCTCCGTACCCCAGCCGGGGCGGCTCTCCACCTCGGCCGAGCCGCCGCGCCGGCGCACCCGCCCGAGGATGGACTCCCGCACGCCGAAGCGGTCCTGCGCGATGTCGTCGAGGTCGAACCCGTCGCCGCGGTCGCGGACGAAGACCTCCGCCGCGTCCGGCGCGACCTCCAGGTAGACGGAGACCGGCGGGCGGCCGTGCGCCACCGCGTTGACCAGCGCCTCGCGCGTCGCCTGGAGCAGGGCAGCGGTGCCGTCGGTCGGCACGCAGTCCCCGACGACCACGGCGTCGATCGTCGTGGGCGCGGCCGAGTCCTCGACGTCACCCACGAGCCCGCGCAGCTCGGCGGCGAGCGACGTGCCGGGCGCCTTCCTGTCGTCGTAGAGCCACTCGCGCAGCTCGCGCTCCTGCGCGCGGGCCATGCGCGAGACCGTGTCCGGGTCGTCGGCCCGGGCGCGGATGAGCGCGAGGGTCTGCAGCACCGAGTCGTGAAGGTGGGCAGCGATGTCGGCGCGCTCCGCCTCGCGGGCGCGGGCCGCGCGCTCGTCGCCCAGCTCCCGGACGAGCCGCAACCAGACGGGCGCCAGCACGAGCGCGACGCCGGCCAGCACCGCGACCGACGACACCGTCGCCATGACGAGCGCGCCCAGCGGCGCCTCCTGGCCCACCAGGAAGAGCACGCCGACCACGACGAGCAGGATGCCCCCCACCAGGCGCAGCACCCCGGCACGAGTCCGGACGCCGATGCCGTCGCCCGGCATCCCGAGCCACTGCCCGCGCTGCCGCGCGTCGAGCTGGCTCCAGGCGAGCGCCAGGCCGCCGAGCGCGATGAAGGCCGGCAGGGTCCAGGACGCCGCGGGGTCCCAGCCCGCCCGCACCGCGAGAAGGAGCGCCGCGCCGGACAGCAGGACCACGCCGATCGTGATGTCGCGGAGCGGGAGGCGCGTCACCGGCCCGGACAGCCGCACGCGGCCCACCACCGAGTCGGGCGCGAACCGGGTCGAGGGTCGTGCGTACCCGCCCGGGGCCCCTGCAGGGCCGACGCCGGGTCCCGCGCCCGCCTCGGTCGCCACCCCCGCCGCGGCGGCCGTGTCCAGACGGGGCGCGAGCCGCTGCCGGGCCGTCGGGACCGCGTCCGGCGCGAACGGATCCCCCGAGGGGACCGTGACCCACCAGAACACGTACACGATGGCGCCGCCGCCGCCCGCGAGCGTCAGCAGGACCAGCATGAGCCGCACCAGCCCGACCGGTGCACCCAGGTGAGCGGCCAGACCCGCAGCGACCCCGCCCAGCACACGGCCCCGCCGCGGCCGCAGGAACGGCGGCCGGACGGTCGGTGCGGCGGGCGCCTCCGCGGGCGCCGGGATCGGCATCGTCACCCCCCGATCGTGGCACGTCCTGGGTCCCCGGAGCGCACCCCTGCCGGGATTTCAGGGTCCCGGGGGAGGCGAACCAGGGTCGGTTCAGGGCAGGCACCCATGTTGTTCGCGCGCGACGTCGACCAGCATGGATGTCATGACCCCCCATGACGAACCGCAGCCCGGCACCGGCCGGCCGGAGCCGGACGAGCCCCGGCCGGGCGCGGCCCCGGCCGGCGAGCCCGTGCCGGCTCCTGCCGAGAGCGCGGCCGACGCCGCCCCCGCGCAGACCTCCCCCACGCAACCGCTGGGCCCGGCGACTCCCGACCCGTCGACCGTGACAGAACCGCTGCCCGTCGGCGCCCCCGCCCCCGCGGCGGCGCACGAGCAGGCTCCGGCCTGGGGCACGCCCGCAGCGGGCGGCTCGGGCGGCCCCGGCGCTCCGACGCCTGGCGCCCCCGGCACGGCCGGCACGCCCGCCGGACCCGCCGCCCCCGGCGGCTCCGGCACCGACGGCTTCTTCGACCGCATCCGTCGTGGCGGCCTGTTCCGTTCCGACGACCGCTGGGTGGGCGGCGTCGCCGGTGGCTTCGCGGAGCGCTTCGGCCTCGACCCGCTGCTCGTCCGCGGGCTCCTGGTGCTCAGCTTCTTCCTGACGGGCGTGGGCCTCGTGCTGTACGGCCTCGGCTGGGCGTTGCTGCCCGAGCGCCGTGACGGGCGCATCCACCTGCAGGAGACGTTCCGCGGACACTTCGACGTCGCGATGGTGGGCGCGGTCGCCGCGTTCCTCATCGGCATCGCGTGGGGCGGCCCCTGGTCCTGGTGGGACGACTCCGGCGTGGGCTGGCTCGGCACCCTCTTCTGGCTCGCCGCGATCGGCCTCGCCGTCTACCTCGTCGTGCAGCGCACGGGCCGACGCGGGAGCGTGCCGCCGTCCGGCGCAGCGCCCTCCGGCCCGGTCGCTGCGGGACCGGTCCCGTCGGGTCCGGCGCCGGTCCCCGGTCCGGTCACGCCCGCCGACGGCTCCGCGCCGTTCACCACCGGTCCGGCCCCGTCCGGCGTCGGATACACGGGTGTCGTGGCGCCCTACCAGCCCGCCCCCTCCGCGCCGTCCGCGCCGTCGGCTCCGGCCGCGCCCCGCCCGCCCAAAGGGCGCAGCGGCGGGGTAGGCATCGTCTTCGGCCTGATCCTGCTGGCCGGCGCCCTGCTGCTCCTGCAGGACCGGGTGAGCGACCTGTTCGGCACCGACCTGCCGTTCTGGCCCACCTGGCTCGGCGTGAGCGTCGTGCTCCTCGGGCTCGGGATCGTGGTCGCGGGGCTCCGGGGCCGTACCGGCGGCGCGCTGACTGCGTGGGCGATCGTCGCGCTCGTGTTCGGCACCCCGTGGCTCGTGTGGGATCAGGAGGGCGCCGACCTCGCCGAGATGGTGCCCCCGCCGGTCCCGGGCGCCCAGCTCATCACCGACGGGTCCATCTCCGTCGGCTCGATCAGCGAGGCGGAGGACGGTTTCGAGATCCGCTTCGGCGACCCGGAGATCGACCTGACCGACCTCGACCTCTCCGGCGTGACGCCCGGCGAACCCGTCGTCGTCCCGATCACGATGGGTGCGGGTGACGCGAAGATCGTCGTCCCCGAGGGCGTGGCGGTCGAGTCGGACGTCCAGGTCGGCGTGGGCACCGTCCGCTGGGAGGTCGACGACGAGGACCGGGAGATCACCGACGTCATGGGCTCGTCCATCCACCTCGAGAGCGACGAGGTGACCGACGCCGGAGCCGTGCTCCACCTCACCATCCAGGTGGGCGCCGGCGACATCACCATCGAGGAGAACTGATGAGCGACAACCAGCGACCGTTCCCCGGCGCTCCCGACGACCCGGACCGCACCGAGCAGCTTCCGGCGGGTGCCTCGCAGGAGACGCCGGCCGCACCGCAGGACGAGCCCACGCGGCCGGAGCCCCTGCTCACGGAGCCGGTCGCGGCGGTCGCCGCACCGTCGGCGACGCAGCCGGTGACGCCCGCCCCCGTGACGCCGGCCCCGGCCCCGGCCCCGGCCCACGCGACCGTCCTGCCAACCGTCCCGCCGGTGACCGAGCCGCGCCGCGGCCCGCGCGTCGGCGCGGTCGTCTGGGGTCTCGTGGTGGTCGTGCTGGGGATCGGGATCCTCGTCTCGATCGCCGGCTTCCGCATCGACACCGGGCTCGCGGCGATCCTGGTGCTCGGCGCCGCGGGCCTGGCCCTCGTCGTCGGCTCGCTCGTGACGAGCCTGCGCCGCCGCCCCTGACGACCGATCCACCGACGAAAGGGCTCCGCCGGGCTCACATGCCCGGCGGAGCCTGGGTCGCGACGGCGAGACGTCGCAGCGCCCCACCGATCAGCACGAACAGGAGCCCGAGCCCGATCACCAGGGCAGACATCCCGAACGACACCACGGACGTGAACAGCGACGCCCGCAGGAACGACGCGGTCATCACGACCTGCCGCACCGGGTCGTCCTGCCCGAGCTCGGCGTACGTCTTGCCGCCGGACGCCTCGAGGGCGTGGTCGTTGATCACCTCGGCCTGCGCATAGGCCGTGAACGGGTCACGCACCGTCTGCCCGGCGAACATCGCGGCGTCGTCGGACACGGTGATCTTCTCGGCGGAGAGCTGGGTCGCGACCAGGATCGCCACCACGATGCCGGCGACGACGAGGACCACGCCCGCGATGATCGAGGTCGTCCCGACGCCCCTGACGCCGCGGACGGGACGGAATGCAACGGTGCTCGACATGCTGCGCCTCCTGACCGGCCCGCGTTCCTGCGGGCCTCCTGCTCGCACGCTAGGTCGACCCGGCGTCCGGCGCCTGCGGAACGCCCCGGCGGAACGCTCAGGCCGGCACGACCGACGACCGGGCCCCGGACCGGCAGAGATGGGAGGATGACGCCGTGCGCATCACCCACGTCTCGGACTGCTACCTGCCGATGCTCGGCGGGATCGAGGCTCAGGTGAGCCGCCTCGCCGCACAGCAGGTGGCTGCCGGGCACGAGGTCGAGGTGATCACCACGACCCCTGCCGCACCGGGCGGGCACGGTGTCAGCACCGCCGTCGAGAACGGCGTGACCGTCCACCGGATCGCGGCGCGCATCCCGTTCGGCGCGCCGATCCACCCCCGATCCACGACGCACGTGATGCGCCGCCTCGCCGAGGCGGTGCAGGCGGGGGCCGCACCCGACGTCGTGCACCTGCACTTCGGGGTCCTCGCGCCGACGGTACAGGCCGCGCTGCGTCCCATCACCCGCCTGGGCCTGCCGACGATGGTCACCGTGCACAGCGTCTGGGGCGGGACCGAGCGTGCGTTCGGCGCGCTCGACCGGGTGGTTCGGTGGGGCAGCCTGCCGGTGCTGTGGTCCGCGGTGAGCGAGCTGACGGCGGCGCCCCTGCGCCGGGTCGTGGGCGACCGCGGCGGGGTCGTGGTCGTGCCGAACGGCCTCGACCTCGACGCCTGGCGCGTCCCCCGGACGGAACGGGCAGGCCGAGCGGAGGGCGCGGCGGTCCACGTGGTCTCGGCGGCGCGCTTCGCGCCGCGCAAGCGCATGCTCCACCTGCTCGACGCCGTGTCCGACGCCGTGTCCGACGTCGGCGCGCGCCACGGTTCCTCGGCCCTCTTCGTGACCCTGGTCGGCGAGGGGCTGGAGCTCTCGCGGGCGCGCCGCATCGTGGCGGAGCGCGGGCTGCAGGACGTCGTGGCACTGCCGGGGCGCCTGACCCCGACCGAGCTCAAGCGGCTCTACGCCCGGGCGGACGTGTTCGTGGCGCCCGCCGTGCAGGAGGCGTTCGGGATCGCGGCGCTCGAGGCGCAGGCGGCCGGGCTCACCGTGGTGACGCGGGCCAGGTCCGGCGTCGCGGAGCGGCTGACCGACGGCGTCGACGGGCTCGTCGCGACGTCCGACGCCGGGATCGCCGACGCGCTCGTCCGGCTCGCGACCGAGGACGGCCTGCTGGACCGGCTGCTCGCCGCCGCGAGCGGGCCCGCGGCGGCGTCCGACTGGTCGCACGTGCTGGCGGCGACCGAGAAGGCGTACGAGCGCGCCGCGGCGCTGGTGGCGCCGCGGCAGTCGCCGTGAGCGGTCAGGCCAGCTGGACGTCCAGCACCACGAACGCGCCCGGCGGCACGGTGAGGGTCAGGCTGGCGCCCGACGTCTCGAACGCGTGGAAGTCGCGGGGCTCGACCGCCGTCGGCGCGTCGAACGTGTTGTGGTCCGCGACGTCGTCGCTCGCGAGGACCTGCCCGGTGACGGACGTGACGGCCCTGCCGCGCAGGTCGAGCTCCACGCGGGCGGGCGCGTCGGGGTCCAGGTTGGTCACCGACACGGTCGCCCGGCCGTCCTTGACCGACGCCGACGCGGAGACCGTGGGGATGTCGGACCCGTCGACCTCGCGGACGGCCTGCTCGCCGCGCGGCCGGACCGCGAGCGCCTGCGCGTCGTGGTGCCCGCGGTTCATCGCGAAGACGTGGAACGTCGGGGTGAGGACGAGGCGGTCCTCGTCGGTCAGGACCATGGCCTGCAGCACGTTGACGGTCTGGGCGATGTTCGCCAGGCGCAGCCGGTCGGCGTGGTCGTGGAAGGCGTCGAAGTGGACGGCCGCGACGAGCGCGTCCCGCATGGCGTTCTGCTGGTACAGGAAGCCGGGGTTGGTGCCGGGCTCGACGTCCCACCAGGTGCCCCACTCGTCGAGCGCGAGGCCGATCTTCTTGGTCGGGTCGTAGGCGTCCATGACGGCGGCGTGCCCGGCGATGTACCGGCGGACGCGCAGGGCGCGGCTCATCGTCGTCCAGTACTCGTCGCGCGTGAACCGGGTGGCCGACCCCTTCTCCGACCACACCCCGCCGAACGTGTAGTAGTGGAACGACACCGCCTGGTAGAGCTCCCGCGGGGCCGGGTCGCCGAGGCGGCTCGTGATCTCCCGCATCAGGGTGGCGGTCCAGTGGTAGTCGTCGTCCGCGGCTCCCGCCGCGATGCGGTACAGCTGGTTGTCGCCGTGGTTGCGCGCATAGGTCGCGTGCTGGCGGGCCAGGGGCGCGAACTGCTCCACGCGAAGGTTGCCGCCGCAGCCCCAGGGCTCGTTCCCGACGCCCCAGAAGCGCACCTTCCACGGCTCGTCGCGGCCGTTCTCCCGGCGCAGCCGCGCCATCGGGGAGTCGCCGTCGCGGGTCAGGTACTCGACCCACTCGCTCGTCTCGTGCACCGATCCGGAGCCGACGTTCGAGGACACGTACGGCTCGGTGCCGAGCAGCTCGCACAGCGCCATGAACTCGTGGGTGCCGAAGTGGTTGTTCTCCTCGACGTCGCCCCAGTGGGTGTTCACCATGCGCGGCCGCTCGTCGCGGGGGCCGATGCCGTCGGTCCAGTGGTACTCGTCGGCGAAGCAGCCGCCGGGCCAGCGCAGGTTGGGGATGCTGAGCTTGCGCAGCGCCTCGACGACGTCGCGGCGGATGCCGCCCTCGTTCGGGACCGAAGAGTCCTCGCCGACCCAGAACCCGCCGTAGATGCACCGGCCCAGGTGCTCGGCGAAGTGGCCGTACAGGTGGCGGGAGATCACGGGGCCGGGAAGGTCCAGGTCGATCACGGCGGAGAGGGCGGCGGTGCCGTCGGTCATGACGTCGACTCCTCGTCGGTGAGGTAGGTGTTCCTTGTGAGCGCTCACACTGCGCACGACAGTATTGCCCACGACCGGTCCGCCAGGCGACACGCGTCCGGCGCGCGGGGCAGCATCACACGCATCAAGAGACACCATCGGACATCGATGCCTAGGATCGCACGATGCCCACCCTTTCCCTCGGACGGACGACGACCGAGCTCCTGCCCCACCGCCGAGCCGTCGCCGTCGCCGTCGGGCCGGCTGTCGCCTGGGCTGTGTGGGCGAGCGGGCCCGGTGCGCTCACGCCGGCCCTCGTCGTGCTCGCGGCGGCCGGCGCGGCCCTGTGGGTGATCGACGCCCGGACCCACCGGCTCCCGGACGCGATCACCGCGCCGGCGACGACCCTGACCGCCGCGCTCCTCCTGCTCGCCGCCGCGGCGACCGGCGACTGGGCGGCGGCCGGGCGCGCGGCGCTCGGCGGGGCCGGCCTGCTCGCGGCCTACCTCCTGCTGCACCTGATGAACCGCCGCGGCCTCGGGCTCGGTGACGTCAAGCTCGCCGCCTCGCTGGGCGCCGTCGCGGCCTGGTCCGGGTGGGACGCGCTCATGCTCGCGGCGGCCGCGCCGTTCCTGCTCGGCGGGCTCGTCGCGCTCGCCCTGATCGCGGCCCGCCGGGCAGGCCGCGACACCGCGATCCCGTTCGGCCCGTTCATGCTCGCCGGTACGGGCCTGGCGCTGACGCTGGCCCGGCTCGGCGCCTGAGGGCCCGGGCGGCGGCCCGGCGAACGCGCGAGACCACCTCCAGGTCGCTCAAGGTGCCGCAAGGGCTACCTGGGGGCGGTCTCGCGCGTTCGCCGCACTCCGGCCTCGGGAGAGATGCCGGAGCCCGCCTCCCTCAGGAAGGCGGGCTCCGGCGTCGTGCACCCGAGGGTGCTACTCCCACTCGATGGTGCCCGGCGGCTTGCTCGTGACGTCGAGGACGACGCGGTTCACGTCGCGCACCTCGTTGGTGATGCGCGTGGAGATCACGGACAGCACGTCGTAGGGCAGGCGCGTCCAGTCCGCCGTCATGGCGTCCTCGGACGAGACCGGGCGAAGGACGATCGGGTGACCGTAGGTGCGGCCGTCGCCCTGCACGCCGACGCTCCGTACGTCCGCGAGGAGCACGACCGGGCACTGCCAGATCTCGCGGTCCAGCCCTGCCTTCGTGAGCTCCTCGCGGGCGATCGCGTCAGCCTGGCGCAGGATCTCGAGGCGCTCGCCCGTCACCTCGCCGACGATGCGGATGCCCAGGCCCGGGCCGGGGAACGGCTGACGCCAGACGATCGGCTCCGGGACGCCGAGCTCCAGGCCGACGGCGCGCACCTCGTCCTTGAAGAGGGTGCGCAGCGGCTCGACGAGGGAGAACTGCAGGTCGTCCGGCAGCCCGCCGACGTTGTGGTGCGACTTGATGTTCGCCGCGCCCTCACCGCCGCCCGACTCCACGACGTCCGGGTACAGCGTTCCCTGCACGAGGAACTTGACCTCCTCGCCGTGCTCGCCCGCCTCGGCGACGATGTCGCGCGCAGCGTCCTCGAACACGCGGATGAACTCGCGACCGATGATCTTGCGCTTCGTCTCCGGGTCGCTGTGGCCGGCGAGGGCCTGGAGGAACCGCTCACGCTCGTCGCGCACGACGAGGCGGACGCCGGTGGCGGCGACGAAGTCGCGCTCGACCTGCTCCGCCTCGCCCGCGCGCAGGAGGCCGTGGTCGACGAAGACGCAGGTCAGCTGGTCGCCCACGGCGGCCTGGACGAGGGCCGCCGCCACCGAGGAGTCCACGCCCCCGGACAGGCCGCAGACGACGCGGGCCTTGCCCACCTGCGCACGGATCGCCTCGACCTGCTCGGCGATGACGTTGCCGGGCGTCCAGTCGGGGGCGAGCCCGGCGCCGTCGTACAGGAAATGCTCCAGGACCGTCTGGCCGTGCGCGGAGTGCTTCACCTCGGGGTGCCACTGCACGCCGTAGAGGCGGCGCCCCTTGTCCTCGAACGCCGCGACCGGCGAGCCGGCGGACGTCGCAAGCACCTCGAAGCCCTCCGGGGCGCGGTGCACCGCGTCACCGTGGCTCATCCACGTGGTCTGGTGGTCGGGCGTGTCCGCGAGCAGGACGCCCGCAGCGCACACCTCGACCTCGGTGCCGCCGTACTCGCGCAGGCCGGTCTGGGCCACCTCGCCGCCGAGCGCACGCGCCATCGCCTGGAAGCCGTAGCAGATGCCCAGGACCGGCACGCCCGCGTCGAACAGCTTCGGGTCCACGAACGGCGCACCGGCCGCGTACACCGACGACGGCCCGCCCGACAGGATGATCGCCGCCGGGTCCTTCTCGAGCATCTGCTCGACGGACCACGTGTGCGGCACGATCTCCGAGTAGACCTTCGCCTCGCGCACGCGGCGGGCGATCAGCTGCGCGTACTGCGCGCCGAAGTCGACGACCAGGACGGGCCGGTGCTGCTGGGGCGTGGAGACCGGGACACTGGGGGTGGCGGTGGCGGGTGACGTCACGCCCCAAGTCTAGGTGCCCGACGCCGGGTGGTCGTCCCCGTCCGGCCCGGTGCCGCGGGTGCGACGCGCCACAGCATGACCCTGCACGTGGCCCGGGCCGTGCCCCGGGCCACGCGCTGGTGGTGCCGGCCCCGCGGTCGCGCCCGTGCGCGCGCCGCGGAGCCGGCGGCTATTCGTGCTGCCAGCTGTGCCACAGGCGGGCATAGTCCCCGCCCGCGGCGACGAGCTCCTCGTGCGGGCCGATCTCCGTGATCCGGCCGCCGTCCACGACGGCGACCCGGTCCGCGTCGTGGGCCGTGTGCAGGCGGTGCGCGATCGCCACGACCGTGCGCCCCTCCAGGACCGCGTTGAGCGACCGCTCGAGGTGCCGGGCAGCCCGGGGGTCCAGCAACGAGGTGGCCTCGTCGAGGACCAGCGTGTGCGGGTCGAGCAGCACGAGCCGCGCGAGCGCGACCTGCTGCGCCTGCGCCGCGGTGAGCGGGTGCCCGCCCGAGCCGACCTCGGTGGCCAGCCCGTCCGGCAGCGCCTCCGCCCACTCGTGCGCGTCGACCGCCCGGAGGGCTGCCAGCAGCTCCTCCTCGGTGGCGCCGACCCGCGCGAGCCGGAGGTTGTCCGCGAGCGTGCCGACGAAGACGTGGTGCTCCTGCGTCACGAGCGCGACATGGCCACGCAGGTCCTCGAGCGGCAGCTCGACGAGCGGCACGCCGCCCACCGTGACGGACCCGCCGGTGGTCGGGTGGATGCCCGCGAGCATCCGCCCGAGCGTCGACTTGCCCGCGCCGGACGGGCCCACGACGGCCAGCCGCTCCCCCACCCGCAGGTCGAGGTCGATGCCGTGCAGCACGTCGTGGCCCTCGCGGTACGCGTACCGGACGCCGCGGGCGACCACGCGCTCGTCCTCGGGACGCTCCGTCCCGGCCTGCCGGTCAGGCTCGACCAGGCCGACGCCGATCACGCGCGCGAGCGCCACGCCGGCGACCTGCAGCTCGTCGAGCCAGAAGATCAGGTCGAACACCGGCCCGCCCATCTGGTAGGCGAAGGCGGCGACCGTCGTCACCGCGCCGATCGTCGTGTGACCGTTCGCCAGGAGCCAGCCGCCCCACAGGAGCACGGCGACCGGCGCGATCGAGAGGGCCCCGTCGAGCGACGGGATGAGCCGGTTGCGCAGGCCCAGGGTGTACGTCTCCGCCGCGAACGCCTCCCGCAGGTCGTCGTTCACCCGGCGCCGGATCCGCGCACCGAGGTGCAGCGCGTCCGCCGTCCGGGCGCCCTCGACCGCCTCGGTGATGGTGCCGTTCAGCGTCGCGTACGCGGCTGACTCCCGCAGGTACCCGGCCGTCGCGCGCTTGAGGTACCAGCGGGCGGCCACCACGATGACCGGCACGCCCACGAGGAGGCCGAGCGCCACGAGCGGGTCGGCGAAGAACGACGCCACGAGCGTCATGCCGAGCGTGACGACGCACCAGAGCACGCGCGGTACGCCCATCCGGATGGCGTTCTGCAGCTTGTTCACATCGTTGGTGGTGCGCGCCACGAGGTCGCCCGTGCCCGCCCGCTCGACCGTCGACAGCGGGAGCCGCGTCACCGTGCTCATGAACTCCTCGCGCAGATCGGCAAACACCATCTCGCCGAACACGAGCGAGTAGCGCTGCGCGAACCGCGTCACGACCGCCTGCACGACCACCGCACCCACCAGCACCAGCGCGAGCATGTTGATGTGCGAGACCGTGGTGCCGTGCTGCACGTCGTCCACGATGCGGCCGAGCAGGAACGGGCCGGCGAGGCCGGCCACGGCCGCGAGGGTGTGCGCGCCGGCGACCCGGACCAGGTCGCTGCGGTGCTTGCGGAACAGCACGCCGACGGCGCGGTTGACCTCGGTCCGGTCGGCGATGGGCAGCTTGCCCGACGCCGGCGCCGGTGTCGTCGTGCTCATGCCGCTCCTCCTACGGTCTCGTTCTCGTTCACCGACGCCTCGTCGGCGTCCTCCTCGCTCATGCTGCGGCCGACCACGGCCCGGTACCGCTCACCCACGAGGTCGTCGCGCTCCACGAGGCCGCCGTGGGTACCGCTCGCGACCACCTGGCCGCCCTCCAGCAGGAACACCTCCTCGAGGTGGTCGAGGACCAGCGGGCTGGCGGTGACCACGAGCGTCGTCCGGCCGCGCCGTGCCGCCGCGACCCGCTCCGCGATCCGCGCCTCCGTGTGCGCGTCCACGGCGCTCGTCGGCTCGACGAGCACGAGGATCTCCGGCTCCGTGAGCAGCGCCCGGGCGAGCGTGACCCGCTGCCGCTGGCCACCCGAGAGCGACCGCCCCTTCTCCGGCAGCTCGCCCGCCAGGCCGCCCGGCACGCTGTCGAGCACGTCGTGCGCGTCGGCGGTGAGCATCGCCGCGACCAGCTCGGCCTCCACGCGACGGCCGCGCGGGTCGATCTCCTCGCCGAGCACGCCCGAGAACACGGTCGGCGTCGCCTCCGAGACGACGACCCGGTGACGCAGCTCCTCCTTGTCGAGGTCGCGCAGCAGCACGCCGCCGAGCCGGACGGGCGTGGCCGACTCCAGCCCGTCGTCGAGCCGCCCGAGACGGGTGGCGACGCGAGCCGACTCGTCCGGGTCGGCGCTGACGAGACCGACCACGCGGCCGGGCACCAGGGTCAGGCCGCTCGCCTCGTCCACGAGCTCCGCACCGACGGGCGGCACGGCCACCGGCTCGGCGACGACCGGCGTGGCGGACTCCACCCGGAGGACCCCGAGAATCTTCCCGGCGGACACGTGGCCGCGCACGACCTGCTGCACCATCTGCGTGGCGAGCTGCACCGGCCACGACAGGAACGCCGAGTAGCCGTAGAACGTGACGAGCTGGCCGGGCGTGATCTCGCCGGTGACCGCCGCGCGGGCGCCGAGCCACAGGACGAGCGCGACCAGGAGGCCGGGCAGGAGCACCTGCAGGCCGTCGAGCACCGACTGGATCGTCGCCACCCGCACACCCTCCTGCCGCACGCGCTGCGACTGGGCGGCGTACCGGCCGGCGAACACCTCCTCGCCGCCGATACCGCGCAGGATGCGCAGGCCGGACACCGTGTCGGCACCGAGCGTCGTCAGCCGGCCCGTCGCCTCGCGCTGCGCGGCCTGCCGCGACTGCAGCGGGCGCACGAGCAGGCCCAGCACGACCCCGACCACGGGGATGCCGAGCGCGACCACGAGCCCCAGCGTGAAGTTCTGGGTCAGCATGATGGCGGCCACGACCACGTAGGAGACGACCGAGCCGACGAAGCGCCCCATGTGCGCGTAGATCTCGCCGACGCGCAGAGCGTCGTTCGCGACGGCCGACACGACCTCCCCCGTGGGCAGCGTCTTGGTGATCGCGTGCCCCGTGCGCGAGGCCTTGTGCCCGACGAGCTGGGAGAACGAGAACGCCGCCCGGATCCAGTTCTCGACGTCCCACGTGTGGTCGAGGATGCCCGCGACCGTGATGACCGCGGCGTTGAGGGCCAGGGCCCCGCACCAGAAGAACAGGCCGGGACCGAAGCCGCCGGTCAGGCCTTCGTCGATCGCGCGGCCCAGCAGGAACGGGCCGATCGCCGAGGCGAGCATGGTGACCGTCCCCATGAGGAGGCTCAGCGCCAGGACGCCACGCTGCTGGCCCGCCTGCCAGGTGAGCAGCCGGGTCGCGGACGTGAGCGGCGGGGTGCCGGGTTCCGGCGGAGGGAGGGGGCGCACGTCGACAACGGTACGAGCCGCCACTGACACGGAGCCACGGATTATCCACAGGACGTGCGCCACGCCGGCGCGCGCCCGCGCGGGCATATCCTCGGACACGTGACAGCAGAGAACCGGACCCAAGCGCCGGCCCCGACCGATGGCCCGACCACGGGCCCGAGCGCGGAGGCCGCCGCGACCGCCATCCGCAAGGCCCGCGGCGCCGTCTCGCGCTACCGCTTCATGGCGCTCGTCACCGGCGCCATGCTCCTGGTGCTGTGCGTGGAGATGGGCATCAAGTACGGCGTGGGGGCCGTCACCGACGTCTCCGGCGTCGTCCCGTTCATCGCGTGGGTGCCGTTCGCGCACGGCTGGATCTACGTGCTGTACCTGGTCACGGTCGCAGACCTGTGGTCGAAGATGCGCTGGGGCTTTGGCCGACTGGTCACGATGGTCCTGGCCGGCGTCGTCCCGGTGATGTCGTTCGTCCTGGAGCGCAAGGTCCACGCCGAGGCCGGGACCAAGCTGGCCGCCCTGGAGCAGCGCTACCTCGCCTGACCCGGACGCGCCCATGGCGCGCCGCCCTGCCGCCCTTGTGTCGCCGAGGCCGTGTCACCTGGAGTACACGTTGTGCACTCGAGGTGAGCGCCCGGAGTCACAACGACTCCGCCTCGGCAGCGCCGGGGACGATCTCGATCCGTTGAACCACAGCGCCGTGGATGCCGTTCTCAGGCTGGGAACGACATCCATGTCGTTTTCGCGTCGGGAAGTTCACTGACGTTTGCCAGGGACTTCTCAGACTGACAGAGCAGGCTGTACGCGCTCGTCAAACATTCAACCAAGCAGGAGGCGCCAATGTCAGCACCAGCCCCCGCCGACCCCACTTCGACGCCCGGCCGCCGCCCGGGCCGCATCATCGTCTGGGCGATCGTCGCCGTCGTCGTCCTCGTCGCGCTCGTCTTCGGCGCCACCCGTCTCTACGCGAGCCAGCAGACGGGCGACGACGTCGCGGCGCCCGCCGTCGGCACCGAGGCGCCCGTGACCGCCGAGCCGGACGAGCTCGACGGCACGTACACCGTCGGCGACGGCTCCGAGGCCGGCTACCGCGTGGACGAGGTCCTCGCCGGCCAGGACGTCACGGTCGTGGGCCGCACCCAGACGGTGACGGGCTCGGCGACGATCGCCGAGGGCCAGCTCACCGAGGCCACGATCGAGGTCGACATGGCGAGCATCGAGACCGACGAGTCGCAGCGCGACGCCCAGTTCCAGAGCATCCTCGGCACGGGCGAGTTCCCCGCCGCGACGTTCGAGCTCGCCTCGCCCGTCGACGTGAGCGCCGTCGCCGACGGCGAGACCATCACGGTGGAGGCGCCTGGCACGATGACGATCATGGGCACGTCGCAGGACGTCACGGCGACCCTCCAGGTCCGCCTCACGGAGGGTGGCGCCGAGGTGAGCGCCCAGATCCCGGTCGTCTTCGCCGACTACGGCGTCACGGCCCCGGACCTCGGCTTCGTGACGGTCGAGGACGACGGCTTCGTCGAGGCGGAGCTGACGCTCACCAGCTGAGCGTCTACGCACGCCGGAGAGGCCGGTGCGCCCGCCCGGGCGCACCGGCCTCTCGGGCAGCACCGGTCACTCTGCGCACGGCCCGCTCAGGCGAGGGCCATCTCCAGCTCCGCCCCGACCGACGCCTCCACCCGCTTCCCGGTCAGGACGAACCCGCACCTGCGGTACGCAGCCTGCGCGCGACCGTTGTCCTCGTGCACGTGCAGCCGTACGTCGTCCAACCCGAGCGAGCGCGCCCACGCCACCGCCTCGGCGAGCAGCGTCTCGACGACGCCGGTCCCGCGGTGGCGAGGATCCACGTAGACGCCCACCAGCGACGCCCGTGCGCCCCGCGCTGCGTTCCCCGGGTCGTCGGACCGGCCGGCGGAGCTCACCAGCACGGTCACCGTCCCGACCCAGTCCCCGTCGACGACCGCGACGACCTGGCACGCGGCATCCCCCGCGGCGGCGCGCGCGGCGCGCTCCTGCCAGAACGCGTCGGGCCGCGCGAGCGCCTCCTCGTACGAGTCCACGAAGGCGATCGCGGCCACCTCGTCCTGCAGCGCCCGCAGCCGCAGGTCCCTGACCTGCTGCCACTCGTCGGCGCGCACACGGCGGACCACAGGTTCGCTCACGCGGCGCGTCGTGCCACCGCAGCGCTCGCTTCCCGTCGGTGGACCGTCATGCCGCCGGCCCCGGGCCCCGCAGGTCGCTGAGCGCGGCGGCGAGCCCGGGGCCGAGCAGCGTGACGATCTCCTCCCCCGGCTCGCCCGGGTACGGCAGGTTCTCCACGAACGACACCCGGACGAGCTCGTCCACCGCCGGGTCGCTGCCGAACGCGGCCTCGACGTGGTCGAGCACGGACCGGACCTCGGCCGCCGGGTCGTCGGGGACGGGGCCGGCTTCCGGCGACGGGTCGCCCGTCAGCAGCCCCACCTCACGCTGCACCACCTCGCCGAGGAAGGGGTGCGCCAGCACGATGTCGTGGTAGCCGTACCGGTTCTCGTCCGCGAGCCGGCGGAGCGCCGGGACCGCGGCGACGAGCCCGGCCACGAACGCCTCGACCGCCGCGGGCTGCCGCACGTCCCGCTGCGCGTCCAGAGCGGTCCGCAGGCCCGGCCCGAGCGCGCGGGTGACGTGGTCGTGCTCCTCCCCCGGCGACGGGTAGTGCACGAGCACGTCCTCGATCACCCCGTCGACGTCCAGGTCCGTGCCTCGCCACTCCTCGAGGACGTCGCCCATCACGACGATCACGCCGGCCACCGCGGCGTCCCCGTCCCGCAGGCGCGCGAACAGGTCGCGGGCCGCCTCGGCGACGGTCCAGGCAGCCGGGTCCAGCGGCGGCAGCCCGGCCTCGGACGCGAGCCACTCGCGGTCGCGCGCGGCGGCGTCCGCCAGCCCGGGCACCACGGGGACGAGCGCGGCCAGCAGCCGCTCGGTCGACGTGCTCACGGCACCTGCCTCAGGATCTCGCGCAGCTCCGTCTGGAGCTGCCTGGCCCAGGCGACGTCCGCCCGGGTGGCTGTCTTCTCGTTGGCTCGCAGCCAGTTGTTGAGCCCGTTCAGGATGTCCCGCGACTTCTGGACGTGGTCCTGACCGTGGGTCGCCTGACCGCTGCGGATCTCCCAGCGTGCCGCATCCATCGTGGTCCCGTCACCTGCACGGCGCGGGTTGTTCGAGCCCTTCCACAGCTGGTCCACGATGTTGCGCAGCTTCCAGTTCCGCACCTGCGGCTTGGGCCGGGGCGCCGACGGCGGAGGCGGCCCGCCCCCTGAGCCCGAACCGGACCCGGACCCGCCCGACGAGCCGCCGCCCCCAGGGCCGACCGCCTGCGCCAGCAGGATCCCGGCGAGCCCGAGCGTCGTCGTGACCCCGAGCGCTGTGGTCAGCGTGGGGACGAGGATCACGCCGCCCGTGGACAGCACGACCAGCCCGGCGGGCGGGAAGAAGATCAGGCCCGCGAGGATCAGGGCGATCCCGCCGTACAGCAGCAGGTCGCTCAGCGCGTCGAGCACGTGGAAGTTGGACACCACCGCGTCGTCCGGACCGGTGCCGCCCAGCCACGCGACGACGGCGAGCAGGCCCGCGCCGAGCGCCCCGGTCCCCACGGCCAGGCGGAACCCGACGTGCCCGAGGTGAGCTCCGTCGTCGGACCGGAGCGCCGGGCGCAGCGCCCGGACGAGCGCGACCTGCTGCCAGACGAGCCACGCCATCCCGACGCCGAACAGGACCAGGACCACGGGGAACCCCGGGCGCACCCCGAACCCGAAGGCGAACAGGGCCGGCATCAGCAGCACGAGCCAGACGAGGAGCGGCCACCACCGGCGGAGCAGGTCGCGCGGCGCGGCACCCCTGGTCAGGGCGGCGACGGGGCGCACCCGCGCCCACGCCTCGCGCGTGGCGCTCGCCCGCACCCGGCCGGCGAGGTCGCGCGCCCCGTCGAGGACCGCGTCGGGCAGCGGCCCGCCGTCGCCCGCCTCGAGCAGGACGGCCCGCCGACGGCGGACGAACCGCCACGCGACCAGCGTGCTCCAGCCGGGCCGCAGCCCCGCGTACCGGAGCAGGTCGCGCGCGTGCAGGCCGTCCAGGAGCTCCGGGTGGGCGGCGGCACCCCGGCGCAGGACGCGCAGGTCGTACCAGGCCGCCAGGGCGAGGGCGAGCACCGGCCACAGCCCGCGCAGCCCCTGGGCGGCCACGTACGGGGCGGCGGCCAGGTCGCCGAAGAACGAGGTGCCGGACCCCGAGATGTCGTAGTTGGTGGCGGCGTGGTCGGCGCACGCGAGCACGAACGGCAGCGCGCCCCACAGGCGGGCAGGCCCGCGGGAGCGCAGGAACCAGCCGACGCCGAGGCCCGCCAGCGCTGTCCACACCAGGTGGTGGAACGGCTCGACGCCCCCGTCGAAGCCCAGGAGGCCGCCCTGCGAGACGGGCGAGGGCAGCCATTGCCCGGACGCGACGGCGGGCGTGGGCACGTACGGCGGGGCGAGGCTGGGGAAGAGCCACCCGTCCGGGGTCGCGATCGCCCGGCCCGGCTCGTCTCCGAACCGCATCAGCGCCTCGAGCAGGCCGAACCCCGCGCCCAGCCCGGCGCCGAGAACGAGATGGTCGGACAGCCCCCACTGCAGGCGCGTGCGCACGTGCCAGGCCACCAGCACGAGCGGGACGATCTTGACCGCCTCCTCGATCACCGGGTCCACCGTCCAGGACGCGACCTGCACGACCTCGTACAGGGAGTCACCGGTGATCGCGGCGCGGGTCCGCGTGTACGCGAGCTGGAGCACCACGGACAGCGGCCCGCAGAAGTACAGCCCCGTCCCGAGGGCGAGCAGGTGCGCGCCGAAGGCGGTGGTGCGGGTGAAGGACGTGAGCACGCAGAGCTGGAGCACACCCCAGGCCGCGGCGAAGACCAGCGCGAACGCGAGCACCCCTCGATCCTGGGGGGCCTGGGCCCGACACGCCAGGGACCCCGGCGGCGTGGCGGGCGATCCGGGTGTCAGCCCGGCAGGCCCGCGATGCCCGTCCCGGGGTCGTCGGCGCGGCCGCCGCGCCGGCCGCCCGCCATCTCGTCCCGCACGAGCCGCACCCACAGGACGACGGCGAACCCGCCGAACACCCACCACTGCAGGGCGTAGAACGCGTTCTGCAGGTTGACGTCGCTCCCGCCGTCGATGACCGGCCGCGGCAGCTGGCCGAGGCCGTCGGAGGTGGGCGAGGCGACCAGGTAGCCGGAGTAGATCGGCCCGCCCCACTCCTGGACGAGAGCGCCGAGGGCGATCCGGTCCACCTGCCCGTCCGGCAGGGGTGCGGCGTCCGACGTCGCCTCGCCGGCCTGCAGCCAGCCGGTGACCCGCACCTCGCCGGACGGCACGTCGACGGGGCTGGTGGCCGACGGCACCCAGCCGCGCACGACGGCCACGACGGGCGCGCCGGACAGCCCGGCCCACGAGTCGCCGCCCGTCCCGTCGTCGGACACCCGCAGGGGGGTCAGCACGAGGTAGCCGGTGCGGCCGTCGAGCGCGCGCCCGGCCACGAGCCGCTGGCCCGCCGCCTCGTAGGTGCCGGTCACCCAAGCCTGCCGCCCGACGAGCTCCCCGGGGAACGTCTCCTGCGGCGCCAGCAGCTCGCCGAGCGCCGCCGGCCCGGTGGCCGCCGCCTCGGCAGCCTCCTGCTGGGCCGCGAGCGCCGCACGTTCGTACGCGCGGTCGAGCTGCCACACGCCGAGCCGCCCGCAGAGCGCGGCGGCGAGGAGGAGCAGCACCAGGATCCCGAGCAGGCGCGGCCGGCGTGCCACCTCCCAGAAGGTCCGGCGCCCGCTGCCCGACGGCGCGGCAGGCGCCCCGGTGGACGTCACGGACACAGTCGGAGAAGGCATGACCTCACGGTAACCGCGCGACCCGTCCGCGACAGAATCCCTGCCGGAATCCCCTGGTCGAGCGGGCAGCTTCGTCGACCTGACAGCCCGGCAGATCGACGTCACCCCGGTAGCCTGGTGCACCGCGGCCCGATCTGATGTCGAATGAAAGACGCAGCCATCCAGGCCGCACACCCTGGCGACAATCAGGAGCGTGTGTGATGACGACGACGACCGTCCCGAGCACGACCGAGAGCACCCGAGGCACCGCCTGGCGCGCGATGGGCGCCGCCGAGCCGAGCGTCGAGGCGCTGGAGCGGATCGACGCGTGGTGGCGGGCGGCGAACTACCTGTCCGTCGGGCAGATCTACCTGCTCGACAACCCGCTGCTCCGTGAGCCGCTGACCCGGGACCACGTCAAGCCGCGCCTGCTGGGCCACTGGGGCACCACGCCGGGCCTGACCTTCCTCTACGCGCACCTGAGCCGGGCGATCAAGGAGCGGGAGCAGTCCACGGTCTACGTCACCGGTCCGGGCCACGGCGGCCCCGGCCTCGTGGCGAGCGCGTACCTGGAGGGCACCTACTCCGAGACGTACTCCGACATCACCCCCGACGCCGAGGGCATGAGGCGCCTGTTCAAGCAGTTCTCGTTCCCGGGCGGGATCCCGAGCCACGTGGCGCCGGAGACGCCGGGGTCGATCCACGAGGGCGGCGAGCTCGGCTACGCGCTGTCCCACGCGTACGGCGCCGTGTTCGACAACCCCGACCTGCTGGTCGCGGCGGTGGTGGGTGACGGCGAGGCCGAGACCGGCCCGCTCGCCACGTCGTGGCACTCGAACAAGTTCGTCAACCCGGCGCAGGACGGCGTCGTGCTGCCGATCCTGCACCTCAACGGGTACAAGATCGCCAACCCGACGGTACTGGCCCGCATCAGCCACGACGAGCTGCACGACCTCATGGTCGGCTACGGCCACAAGCCGTACTTCTTCGAGGGTGGGTACGACGACTCGGAGTCGGACATCGACTGCCACCGCCGCTTCGCGAAGCTGCTCGACGAGGTGCTGGACGAGATCGCCGCGATCAAGGCCCGCGCGGCCGAGGGCGACCTGACCCGCCCGATGTGGCCGATGATCGTGTTCAAGACGCCCAAGGGCTGGAGCGGGCCGGCGACGATCGACGGCAAGAAGACGACCGGCTCGTGGCGCGCCCACCAGGTGCCGCTCGCGAACGCGCGCGACACGAAGGAGCACCTGGCGGTGCTCGAGAGCTGGCTCAGGTCCTACCGGCCGGAGGAGCTGTTCACCGAGGACGGCAGCATCCTGCCGGACATCGCCGCGCTCACCCCGACCGGGACCCTGCGGATGAGCGACAACCCGCACGCGAACGGCGGCCTGCTCCTCAAGGACCTGCGCCTGCCCGACTTCCGCGACTACGCGGTGGATGTCCCGGTGCCGGGCGGCAGCGTGTCGGAGGCGCCGCGTGTGCTGGGCACCTACCTGACGGACGTGGTTCGCCTGAACCCGACGAACTTCCGCATCTTCGGCCCGGACGAGACGGCGTCGAACCGCCTGCAGGCGGTGTACGACGTGACGGACAAGCAGTGGAACGCGGAGTACCACAGCCCCGAGGTGGACGAGCACATGGCTCGGGCGGGCCGCGTCATGGAGATGCTGTCCGAGCACCAGGTGCAGGGCTGGCTGGAGGGCTACCTCCTGACCGGTCGGCACGGGCTGGTGACGAGCTACGAGGCGTTCATCCACATCGTCGACTCGATGTTCAACCAGCACGCCAAGTGGCTCAAGGTGACGAACCACATCCCGTGGCGCCGTCCCATCGCGTCGCTCAACTACCTGCTGTCGAGCCACGTGTGGCGCCAGGACCACAACGGGTTCAGCCACCAGGACCCGGGCTTCATCGACCACGTGGTGAACAAGAAGGCCGAGATCGTCCGGGTGTACCTGCCGCCGGACGCGAACACCCTCCTGTCCACCTACGACCACTGCCTGCGCAGCCGCCAGTACGTCAACGTGGTCGTCGCGGGCAAGCAGCCGGCGCCGAACTTCCTGACCATGGACGAGGCGGTCGCGCACTGCACCCGGGGCCTCGGCATCTGGGAGTGGGCCGGCACCGAGGTCGCGGGCGAGCAGCCGGACGTGGTGCTCGCCGCTGCCGGCGACGTGCCGACCCTCGAGGTCCTGGCCGCCGCCGACATCCTGCGCCGTGAGCTGCCGGGCCTGAAGGTCCGCGTGATCAACGTGGTGGACCTGATGCGCCTGCAGGACGCGAAGGAGCACCCGCACGGCCTGACGGACAAAGAGTTCGACGGCCTGTTCACCACGGACCGGCCGATCATCTTCGCCTACCACGGCTACCCCTGGCTGATCCATCGCCTCACCTACCGCCGCAACGGGCACACGAACCTGCACGCCCGCGGGTACAAGGAGGAGGGCACCACAACGACCCCGTTCGACATGGTGATGCTCAACGACATGGACCGCTTCCACCTCGTGATCGACGTCATCGACCGGGTGCCGTCGCTGGGCAGCGCCCAGGCGGGCCTGCGCCAGAAGATGATGGACGCCCGCCTCGAGGCCCGCGCGTACACGCGTGAGCACGGCGAGGACAAGCCGGAGGTGCGCGACTGGGTGTGGCCCGACGCGCAGGACCGGTCGGCCTCGGAGCAGGTCGCCGCGACGCTCGGGACCGGTGGCGACAACGAATGACGAGGACCGAGTGACAACGACGCGCAGCATCGTCATCGCCTCCCCCGAGGGCGAGAGCGGCAAGTCGACGATCGCGCTCGGCGTGCTCGACCTGCTGGTCCGTCAGGTCCAGCGGGTCGGGGTCTTCCGGCCGGTCTCGCGCGTCCCGGCGGGCAGGCTGCCCGACGCCGACGCCGACGCGGCGCCGGGCAACGGGACGGGCGGCGCGAGCGAGCGCGACTACGTCCTGGAGATGCTCCTGGAGCACGACGGCGTCGACGTGCGGTACGAGGACGCCGTGGGCGTCACGTACGAGGACGTGCACGCCGACGCCGAGGCGGCGCTGTCCCGGATCGTGGCCCGGTACCACGCGGTGGCGGCGCGGTGCGACGCCGTCGTGGTCCTGGGCTCGGACTACACGGACGTCGCCGGCCCCACGGAGCTCGCGTTCAACGCGCGCATCGCGGCCAACCTGGGCGCTCCGGTGCTTCTGGTCGTGTCGGGCCGGGAGCGCACGCCGGAGGCCGTGCGGGCGCTCGCCGAGGTGAGCCTCGCGGAGCTGCGCGCCCACCACGCGCAAGCGGTGGGCCTCGTCGTGAACCGCTGCGACGCCGACGGCGACGCGGTCCGGGCAGAGCTGGCCGCGGGGCTCGCGGACGGTGCCGACGGCAGCCTGCCCGTCTGGACCATCCCCGAGGAGCCGTTCCTCATGGCCCCGACCGTCGCGCAGCTCCTCGAGGCGGTCGACGGCGAGCTGGCGCTCGGCGACCCCGAGCTGCTCGGGCGCGAGGCGCTCCAGGTCCTGATCGGCGCCATGAACTTCGAGCACCTGCTCGAGCGGCTCACTGACGGCGCGGTGGTCATCACGCCGGGCGACCGCACCGACATCCTCGTGGGGCTGCTCGCCGCGCACGCGGCGCCGTCGTTCCCGTCGCTCGCCGGGATCGTGCTCGGCGGCGGCTTCTACCCGGAGGGCATGGTCGCCGAGCTCGTCACGGCGCTCGACCCGAAGGTCCCCGTGATCCGCACGAAGCAGGAGACGTACCGCGTGGCGCGCGCGACGGCGAAGACGCGCGGGCGCGTGTCGCGGACCTCGACCCGCAAGATCGACACCGCGCGCGCCCTGTTCGAGCGCCACGTGGACGGCGCCGAGCTGGCGGCGCGGCTCGACGTGCCGCCGCCCGAGGTCGTCACCCCGCTCATGTTCGAGTACCAGCTCATCGAGCGGGCGCGGGCCGACCGCCGGCACGTCGTCCTGCCCGAGGGGGACGACGACCGCATCCTGCGCGCCGCGTCCACGGTGCTGGCCCGCGGGATCGCGGACCTGACGATCCTCGGGGACGAGGTCACCGTGCGCGGCCGCGCCGCGGCGCTCGGCCTCGACCTGTCGGGCGCGACGGTCATCTCGCCCACCGACCCGGTCTACGTGCGCCGCTTCGCCGAGGAGTACACGCGGCTCCGCGCCCACAAGGGCATGACCGTCGAGCGGGCGAGCGAGATCGTCACCGACGTGTCGTACTTCGGCACGATGATGGTGCACCTCGGCCTCGCGGACGGCATGGTCTCGGGCGCCGCGCACACCACGGCGCACACCATCCGGCCGTCGTTCGAGATCATCAAGACGGCTCCGGGCGTCTCGGTCGTGTCGTCCGTGTTTCTCATGTGCCTCGAGGACCGCGTGCTCGTGTACGGCGACTGCGCCGTCATCCCCGACCCCACGTCGACCGAGCTCGCCGACATCGCCGTCTCGTCCGCCGCTACCGCCGCGCAGTTCGGGGTGTCGCCACGCGTCGCGATGCTGTCGTACTCCACCGGCTCGTCCGGGTCGGGCGCCGACGTGGACAAGGTGCGGGCCGCGACCGAGCTCGTGCGGGAACGGGCTCCCCAGCTGTCCGTCGACGGGCCGATCCAGTACGACGCCGCGATCGACGCCTCCGTCGCGGCCTCCAAGCTGCCCGACTCGACCGTCGCCGGGCGCGCGACCGTCTTCATCTTTCCGGACCTCAACACCGGCAACAACACGTACAAGGCCGTGCAGCGCTCGGCCGGGGCGGTGGCGGTGGGGCCCGTGCTCCAGGGCCTGAACAAGCCCGTCAACGACCTGTCCCGGGGAGCCCTCGTGCAGGACATCGTCAACACCGTGGCCATCACGGCGATCCAGGCGCAGGGAGCCGCGCGATGACCGCCGCGTCGTCGGGCACCGTCCTGGTTCTGAACTCCGGCTCGTCCTCGCTGAAGTACCAGGTCGTCGCGCCGAGCTCGGGCGAGGTGCTCGCCTCGGGCATCGTCGAGCGGATCGGCGAGGGGAGCGGCCACGTGAAGCATGTGGCCCACGGCGCGGTCGTCAAGCGGGAGCAGCCCGTCGCCGACCACGCCGAGGCTTTGCGGCTGGTGCTCGCCCTCTTCGACGAGGCAGGGCCGTCTCTGGCCGACGCCGGGGTCCGGGCCGTGGGGCACCGCGTGGTGCACGGCGGTGCTCTCTTCTCGGCGCCGGTCGTGGTGGACGACGCCGTCGTCGAGGAGATCCGCTCCCTGATCCCGCTCGCACCGCTGCACAACCCGGCGAACGTGACGGGCATCGAGGTGGCGCGCGAGCTGCTCGACGTGCCGCACGTCGCCGTGTTCGACACCGCGTTCTTCGCGTCCCTGCCGCCCGCCGCCGCGACGTACGCGATCGACGCGAAGGTGGCCGCCGAGCACGGCGTGCGACGGTACGGCTTCCACGGGACGTCGCACCAGTACGTGTCGGCCGCGGTCGCCGCGCACCCAGCTGTGTCGTCCCGGACGGTCGGCAGGCCCGGCCCGCTGCGGCAGGTCGTGCTTCACCTGGGCAACGGCGCGTCGGCGTCGGCCGTGCTCGACGGCGTCGCGGTCGAGACCTCGATGGGGCTCACGCCCCTGGAGGGGCTCGTCATGGGCACCCGTTCGGGCGACCTCGACCCGGCGATCGTGTTCCATCTGGTCCGCAACGCGGGCCTGTCCGTCGACGAGGTGGACACGCTGCTCAACAAGGGTTCCGGCCTCAAGGGGCTCGCGGGGGTCAACGACATGCGCGAGCTGCAGGGGCTGATCGCCTCCGGCGACTCGCAGGCGGCGCTCGCACTGGAGGTGTACCTGCACCGGCTGCGCAAGTACGTCGGGGCGTACGCCGCCGTGCTCGGCGGGGTCGACGTGCTCACGTTCACGGCGGGCGTCGGCGAGAACGACGCCCGCGTGCGCGCCGGGGTCGTCGCGGGGCTCGGGTTCCTCGGGCTCTCGGTGGACCCGGCACTCAACGACGAGCGGTCGAGCGAGGCGCGGGTGGTCTCGCCGGACGGGTCGGCGGCGCTCGTGATGGTGGTGCCGACGAACGAGGAGCTGGCGATCGCCCGTCAGACCCTGGAGCTGGCCCGACGGTGACCGTCCTCATCGACCCGCCGGCCTGGCCGGCGCACGGCACGCACTTCTCACACCTCGTCTCGGACACCTCCCTGTACGAGCTGCGGACCTTCGCCCGCGCGGCCGGCGCCCCGGACCGCGCCCTGGACCTCGACCACTACGACGTGCCCGCCGAGCGGTACGACGATCTCGTCGAGGCGGGCGCCGTCCCGGTGGACGGCCGCGAGCTCGCGCGACGCCTCGGCGCCTCCGTGCTGCGGGTCTCCGGGGCGGAGCGGGGCCGCGCGTCGCGCGCCGCCCTCGCGGCCCGCTGGTCGACCCTCGGCCCGGCGCCGGAGGGGTCGCCCGCGCACGCCGCCGCCCCCGAGGCCTGGGCAGCGGCGGGCGAGGACCTCCTGAACCGCTGGCGCGAGCCGCACCGCGTCTATCACACGCGGCTCCACCTGGCGCAGGCGCTCGACGCGCTCGACGTCCTTCTCGGCGATCTCCAGGCGGCCGGGACTCCCGTCGACCCACTGACGGCCTGGCAGGCGCGCGTGGCGCTGTGGTTCCACGACGCGGTGCACGACGGCGAGGCCGGCCGGGACGAGCAGCGGTCGGCGGACCTGGTGCGGACGCTGCTCGGGCGGCCGACGTCGGGCGGCGTGCTCGACGAGGTCGCCCGGCTCGTGCTCGTGACCACCGACCACGACCCCGCGCCGGGCGACCTCGCCGGCGCGCTGGTGAGCGACGCGGACCTGGCGGTGCTGGGGTCGCCGCCGCGCACGTACGAGCGGTACACGGCGCAGGTGCGGGCGGAGTACGCCCACGTCCCGGAGGTGAGTTTCCGGGTCGGGCGCGCCGCCGTGCTGGAGGGCCTCCTGGCGGGCGGCCCGCTGTTCCGCACCCCGGCGGGGGCGGAGCGCTGGCAGGCCAGCGCCGAGGCGAACCTGCGCGGGGAGCTGGCAGACCTGACCACCCCGATGCCGGGATAGTCACTCCGTCCGGACAGACCGACGACCTCGCGGCAGGCGGTAGCGTGCCCGGCGTGGACCTGACCCGCGTGCGCACGCCCGCCCTGATCACCGCCGGGGCCCTCACCCTCGCCTTCGTCGTCCCCGTGACCTGGGTGCAGGCCGTCGGGCAGGCGCGCGTCCGAGCGCGCGTCGCCGACGTGGAGAAGGTCGACGCGATCGTCGTGCTCGGCGCGGGCCTGCGGCCCGACGGCACGCCGTCGACGTTCCTGCGCCGCCGGGTCGACGCGGCCGCCGAGCTGTACGCGTCGGGCGTCGCACAGACCGTCATCCTCAGCGGCGACGCCCACACCCGCTCCGACGGCACGACCTACGACGAGCCCGCCTCGATGCGCGACCACATCGTCGGCCTCGGTGTGCCCGAGGCAGCGCTCGTCCTCGACCGGGAGGGCTTCGACACGACCGCGACCTGCCGCCGCGCCGTCTCGGTCTACGGCGCGACGACGGCCGTCGTGGTCACCCAGGACTACCACCTGCGGCGGACGCTCTACTCCTGCGCCGAGGCGGGGCTCGACGCCGTCGGCGTGGGCGTGGGCGCGCGCAGCGAGCGCCTGCTGCACTGGGCGTGGTGGCACGTGCGCGAGCTGCCGGCGAGCTGGAAGGCCGCGGCCCGGAAGGTCATCGGGGCCTGAGCAGGACGCCTCGGTCAGGAGGGCCGCAGACTCATGGCATCCGCAGGCGCCGCATCACGTCCAGCGCTGCCGTGAGCACGCGGCTCGGGGTCTCCCCGCCCGCCCCGTAGAGCCGGTCGACGCCGAGGCCCAGGCGGGCGCCGCGGTCGACGACGACGGTCTGCGTCTCGGTGAGCGCGTCGATCGACGCTGCCCCGTGCCGTCGGCCCAGGCCGGACGCCTTGGTGCCGCCCATCGGCGCGGCCACGGAGGACCAGGTCATCGCGTAGCCGTCGTTGATCGCCACGGTCCCGGTCTCGATGCGGGTGGCGAGCCGGCGCCCGTGGCCGACGTCCCGCGTGTAGACGGAGGCGTGCAGCCCGTACTCGCTGTCGTTGATCGCACGCAGCGCCTCCTCGTCGGAGGCCACCCGGGTCACGGCGACGACGGGCCCGAACGTCTCCTCGCGCGTGCACAGGGCGCCGGCGGGGACGCCGTCGAGCACGGTGGGGGCGTAGAACCAGGGCCCGATGTCGCTGCGGTGCACGCCGCCGGCGAGCACCCGCGCGCCGCGCGCCAGCGCGTCGTCGACGTGGGCCACGACCTTGGCGAGCTGCTCAGCGGACGCGAGCGAGCCGACGTCGGCCGTGTAGTCGAGGCCGGCGCCGAGCCGCAGCGCTCGGACCGCGGGCACGAAGGCGGCGAGGAACTCGTCGGCGACGTCCTCGTGCAGCACGAGCCGCTCCGCGGACACGCAGAGCTGGCCGGAGTTGCCGAAGCACGCCCGCAGCACGGACGGGACGGCCGTGGCGACGTCCGCGTCGGCCGCGACGTAGAGCGCGTTCTTGCCGCCGAGCTCGAGCGTGGCGCCGACCAGCCGCTCCCCCGCGCGCGCCGCCACCCGGCGCCCCGTGGCGGTGGACCCGGTGAACGCGACGTGGTCGACGTGCTCGATCAGCTCCTGGCCGACGTCCGCGCCGCCCGCGACGACCTGGAACAGGCCCGCGGGCAGCCCGGCGTCCTCGAGAGCCTCGGCCGCCCAGAGCGCGGTGAGGGTGGTCTGGGGGTCCGGCTTGAGGACGACTGCGTCGCCTGCCAGGAGCGCGGGCAGCGCCTCGGCGAGCGCCAGGGTGAGGGGGTAGTTCCACGGCGCGATGACGCCGACGACGCCGACGGGCCGGCGGTGCACCCGCACGCCGGTGAGCAGCGGGAGGCTGCCGGGGACGCGCCGCGGGGCGAGGTAGCGAGGCCCGCGCACGGCGTAGTGCCGGGCCACCTGGGCCACGTCGGCGACCTCCTCGAACGCGGAGCGGCGGGCCTTGCCGGTCTCCATCTGGACGAGGTCGAGCACGTCGGACTGGCGCTCCAGCACGATGCGGCCGAAGCGCCCCAGGACGCCGGCGCGCTCGCGCACGGGCACGTGCGCCCAGGACCGCTGCGCGGCGCGGGCGCGCTTCGCCGCGAGGGCGACGTCGCCGGGCGAGGACAGCGGCAGCGTGGCGAGCGGCGCACCCGTGAACGGGCAGATCGAGCGGTGGGTCCCCGCCTCCTCGGCGGAGGAGATCCGTGCGATCAGCGGTGCCACGACGTCGGGCTCCAAGAGGTAGGTGGCCTCGGGGTGCTCGGGGTCGATCAGCCCGCCGACGGCACCCCGGCTCGCGGCCTCGTTGCCTGCTGTGTCGTCGATCATGGCCGTCACCATACGCGCAAAATCCAGCGTCATGCTGAGCACCACAGACGAAACTTCGTTACCAGTGAATGTCTTTCACGCGACACGCAGGTGACGTGCTCAGAACCAGCGTCCCAGGACCGTCGTCTCCTGGTCGGCATAGCCGAGTCGCTCGTAGAAACCCACGACCTTCGCATTCGCCGAGCGCACCATGAGCTGGACCTTCCGCGCCCCCCGCGCGGCCAGCCACGCCTCACCGGCCACCACCGCGGCGCGGCCGAGCCCGGCGCCCTGGCGGCCGGGCGCGACCGCCACGTAGTAGAGCCAGCCGCGGTGGCCGTCGTGACCGGCCATGACGGTCGCGACGACGGCGCCCTGCTCGGTGCCGTCCTCCTGCGTCCCCTCCGCGGGCGCCTCGGCGTGCGCGACGAGCACCGTCGAGGTGTCACCGGCGCGGGCATCCGCGAGGTCCACGTACGGGTCGTTCCAGGGCCGCGTCAGGCCGCACTCCTGCCAGAGCGCGACGACCTGCTCGACCTCGGCGTCCGCGATCTCGCGGAACGTCAGCCCGCCCACGGCGAGCCCCTCCTCGGCGACGACGCCGCCCGGGGCGCCCGGGACGACGTCGGACGCCGAGCTCATCGAGGCTGGTACGGCGAGACGACGACCTCCACGCGCTGGAACTCCTTGAGGTCGGAGTAGCCCGTGGTCGCCATCGCGCGCTTGAGCGCGCCCACGAGGTTCAGCGTGCCGTCCGCCTGCTTACCCGGGCCGAAGAGGATCTCCTCGAGCGTGCCGACCGTGCCGACCTCGACGCGCTCGCCGCGCGGGAGCTGGGAGTGGTGCGCCTCGGGACCCCAGTGCCAGCCCTTGCCCGGCGCCTCCGAGGCACGGGCCAGGGCCGCTCCCACCATCACGGCGTCGGCGCCGCACGCGACCGCCTTGACGACGTCGCCCGACCGGCCCACGCCGCCGTCGGCGATGACGTGCACGTAGCGGCCGCCCGACTCGTCGAGGTAGTCGCGGCGCGCGGCCGCGACGTCCGCGACCGCCGTCGCCATCGGTGCGTGGATGCCCAGGCTGACGCGCGTGGTGTGCGCGGCGCCGCCGCCGAAGCCGACGAGGACGCCTGCGGCGCCCGTCCGCATGAGGTGCAGTGCCGCGGTGTAGGTGGACGCTCCGCCGACGACGACCGGCACGTCCAGCTCGTAGATGAAGCGCTTGAGGTTCAGCGGCTCGGCGTTGCCGCTCACGTGCTCCGCGGAGACGGTGGTGCCGCGGATGACGAAGAGGTCCACGCCGGCGTCGACGACCGTCTTGTAGAACTCCTGCGTGCGCTGCGGCGTCAGCGCTCCCGCGACCGTCACGCCCGCGCTGCGGATCTCACGCAGGCGCTGCGTGATGAGCTCCTCCTTGATCGGCTCCGCGTAGATCTCCTGCATGCGGGCGGTGGCGGCGTCGGCCGACAGCCCGGAGATCTCGGCCAGCAGCGGCTCGGGCGACTCGTAGCGGGTCCACAGGCCCTCGAGGTCGAGCACGCCGAGGCCGCCGAAGCGCCCGAGGGCCACGGCTGTGGCCGGGCTCATCACGGAGTCCATGGGTGCCGCGACGATCGGCAGGTCGAAGTGGTACGCGTCGATCTGCCACCCGACCGAGACGTCCTTCGGGTCGCGGGTACGGCGGGACGGCACCACCGCGATGTCGTCGAAGGAGAAGGCGCGCCGACCGCGCTTGCCACGTCCGATCTCGATCTCGTTGCTCACCGGGACAGCCTACCGACCCGCGCTGCCCCGGCGTCGGTTGTCACGGTATGTCAGCGCTCACGGCTACCCTCTCCTGCGGTTCCGCTCCGGGCGCGTGCCTCGTTCCTCGGCCCCCACCCTGCGCTGCACCTTTCGTCGATGTCAGTGGCGGATGGAAGAGTGCGTCCCGGACGGACCGGACCGAGGGAGAGGAGCGCACCATGGACAGGACCTGGATCCGGATGCCCCTGCTGGGATTCGACACGGAGACCACGGGGGTCGACGTGGCGAACGATCGCATCGTCACCGCGGCGCTGGTGCTGCGGGTTCCGGGCGTGAGCACCGACGTGCGCACGTGGCTGCTCGACCCCGGGGTGGAGATCCCGGCCGAGGCCGCCGCGATCCATGGCATCTCGACGGAGCACGCGCGCGCCCACGGCGTCGCGCCGGCCGGAGCGCTCGACGAGATCGCGAGCGAGCTGGCCCACCACCTCGCCCAGGGCGTGCCGGTGGTGGCCTACAACGCGGCCTTCGACCTGTCGCTGCTCGACGCCGAGCTGGTGCGGCACGGGCTGCCGACGCTGCCCGAGCGGCTCGGTCGCCCGGTCGCGCCGGTCGTTGACCCGCTGGTGATCGACCGCTGGAAGGACCGCTTCCGCACCGGAAAGCGCCGCCTGGGTGACCTGAGCGAGTGGTACGGCGTGACCAACGAGGGCGATCTGCACACGGCCGACGTCGACGTGCTTGCCACGCTCGACGTGCTGGAGGCGCTCGTGCGGCGGTTCCCCGAGCTCGCCCGGACGTCGCTCGAGGAGCTGCACCGCGAGCAGATCGGCGCGCACCGCGAGTGGGCGGAGAGCTTCAACGACTGGCGGCTTCGCCAGGGACTGCCCGGACCAGAGGCTTCGTCACTGTGGCCCGCGCAGAACGCACGGAGCGCATAACAGTCGTATAAAGAGGGGCCGTAGGCAGGTTCTGACAGGGCGCGTATCTCAGATATGAGATACGCTCTCTGTCATGACCGTCGTCACCGATGCCCTTCCCACCGCGACCGCCACGCCGGCGGTCGACGCCGCGCAGGTCGGAGCGCTCGTGCGCGGCGCCCGCCAGAACCGCGGGCTCACGCAGGCACAGCTCGCCGAGCGCCTCGGCACCAGCCAGAGCGCGGTGCACCGCATCGAGCAGGGCCGCCAGAACCTGAGCCTCGAGCTGATCGGCCGCATCAGCGCCGCCCTCGACTCGGAGATCATCTCCGTGGGCGCCCCCAAGCGCTCGCACCTGCTCGTCGAGGGCGGGCACCAGCTCGAGGGCCGGATCGAGGTCAACTCGTCCAAGAACGGCGCCGTCGCGCTCCTGTGCGCGTCGCTCCTGAACTCGGGCCGCACGGTGCTGCGGGGCGTGGCTCGCATCGTCGAGGTCGACCGGATCGTCGACGTGCTGCGGTCCGTCGGTGTGCGTGCCACGTGGGCACCGAACGGACGTGACCTCGAGATCGTCCGCCCGGCCACCCTTGACCTGGCGAACATCGACGTCGACGCCGCCGTGCGGACACGTTCGATCATCATGTTCTTCGGCCCGCTGCTCGGCCTGGAGCCCACGTTCGAGCTGCCCTACGCCGGCGGCTGCGACCTGGGCACCAGGACCGTCGAGCCGCACATGATCGCCCTGCGCCGGTTCGGACTGGACGTCACCGCGACCGCCGGCACCTACCGCGCGACCGTCACGCCCGGCACGGGCGACCTGTCGATCGTGCTCACCGAGCGCGGCGACACCGTGACGGAGAACGCCCTCATGGCCGCCGCCGGCCGCGACGGCGTCACCACGATCCGCAACGCCAGCCCGAACTACATGGTCCAGGACCTGTGCTTCTACCTGGAGCTGCTGGGCGTCCGCATCGAGGGGATCGGCACCACCACCCTCCGCGTCCACGGGCGCCTGGGCATCGACGCGGACGTCGAGTACGCCGTGTCCGAGGACCCGGTCGAGGCGATGAGCCTGCTCACCGCCGGCATCGTGACCAGCTCCGAGATCACGGTGGCCCGCGTACCGATCGAGTTCATGGAGATCGAGCTCGCCACGCTCGCCGAGATGGGCCAGCGGTACACGCTGAGCGACGAGTACCTCGCGCGCAACGGCCGCACCCGGCTCGTGGACGTCACCGTGCACCCGAGCGAGCTGCGGGCGCCGATCGACAAGATCCACCCCATGCCGTTCCCGGGCCTGAACATCGACAACCTGCCGTTCTTCGCCGTGATCGCGGCGTCCGCGACGGGCACGACGCTCATCCACGACTGGGTGTACGAGGGTCGCGCCATCCACCTCACGGACCTCACCCGCCTCGGCGCGGACGTGCGGCTCATGGACGCGCACCGGCTGCAGATCACGGGCCCGACGCGCTGGTCCGGGGCCGAGGTGAGCTGCCCGCCGGCGCTGCGCCCGGCCGTCGTCATCCTGCTCGCCATGCTCGCGTCCAAGGGGACGTCCGTGCTACGCGGCGTCGACATCATCGCCCGCGGCTACGAGCAGCTCACCGAGCGCCTCATCGAGCTCGGCGCGCACATCGAGACGTTCCGGGACTGACCCCCGGATCGCTGTGGGTATGGATGGGGCGGGTATTCCGGTGGGAAAAACCGCCCCCGCCAAACCCACCGCGGCATTAGCGGCGGCTCAGCGACCGCCGTAGTTCGGCGCCTCGACCGTCATCTGGATGTCGTGCGGGTGCGACTCCTTGAGCCCCGCCGCGGTGATCCGGACGAACTTGCCGCGCTCCTGCAGCTGCGGCACCGTGTGCGCGCCGACGTAGAACATCGACTGGTGCAGGCCGCCCACGAGCTGGTGCGCCACCGCGCCGAGCGGACCGCGGTATGGCACCTGGCCCTCGATGCCCTCGGGGACGATCTTGTCGTCCGTGTCCACGTCGGCCTGGAAGTAGCGGTCCTTCGAGTAGGACTTCTTGCCGCGGGAGGCCATCGCACCGAGCGAGCCCATGCCGCGGTAGTGCTTGTACTGCTTGCCGTTGACGAACACGAGCTCTCCGGGCGACTCGTCGCAGCCGGCGAGCAGCGAGCCCAGCATCACGGTGTCGGCGCCGGCCACGAGGGCCTTGGCGATGTCGCCGGAGAACTGCAGGCCGCCGTCACCGATGACCGGCACGCCCGCCGGCCGGGCGGCGAGCGACGCCTCGTAGATCGCCGTCACCTGCGGCACACCCACGCCCGCGACCACGCGCGTCGTACAGATCGAGCCCGGTCCGACGCCCACCTTCACCGCGTCGGCGCCCGCGTCGACCAGCGCCTGCGCTCCTGCACGCGTGGCGACGTTGCCGCCGATGACCTGGACGCCGGCGAACGCCGGGTCCTTCTTGAGCCGCGTGATCATCTCGAGCAGGAGGCGCGCGTGGCCGTTCGCGGTGTCGGCGACGAGCACGTCGACGCCTGCGTCGCGCAGGGCGCCCGCGCGGTCCATCGCGTCGCCGAAGAAGCCGATCGCCGCGCCGACGCGCAGGCGACCCTCGCCGTCCTTCGTGGCGTGCGGGTACTGGTCGGCCTTCGTGAAGTCCTTGACGGTGATCAGGCCCCGCAGGCGGCCGGAGCCGTCCACCAGCGGCAGCTTCTCGATCTTGTGCTTGGCGAGGAGCGCGGCCGCGTCGTCGCGCGTGATGCCCACCGGCGCCGTGATGAGCGGCATCGGGGTCATGACCTCGCGTACCTTGCGGGACTCGAACTCGGCCGGGGAGACGAACCGCAGGTCGCGGTTGGTGATGATGCCGACGAGCTTCCCGTCAGCCTCCACGACCGGCAGGCCGGACACGCGGTACGTGCCGCACAGCCGGTCCAGCTCCGCGAGCGTGGCCTGCGGGCCTACTGTCACCGGGTCGGTGATCATCCCGGACTCCGAGCGCTTCACGCGGTCCACGTGAAGCGCCTGGTCCTCGATGGACAGGTTGCGGTGGATGATGCCGATGCCACCGTGGCGGGCCATCGCGACCGCCATGCGGGACTCGGTCACGGTGTCCATGGCCGCGGAGAGCAGCGGGATGCGGACGTCGATCTCACGGGTCAGCCGCGACGTGGTGTCGACCTCGCTCGGGATGACGTCTGTCTCGTTCGGCAGCAGCAGCACGTCGTCGTACGTGAGGCCGAGGAATGCGAACGGGTCGCGCGCAGCAGTCTCGAAAGAGGTGGTGGGCTCCATGTCAGGAGTCTACGCTGCGGCGTCCCGCCGTTTCCCGCGGGTGTGACGGGCGCGACGGGTTGCGTGCGTCACCCGCGGAGCACCGCGAGCACCTCGTGCAGCAGCCCGTTGAACGACCTCAGCTGCTGCACGGTGGGCCCGAACGGCAGGGCGGTCGCGGCCGCGTCCCGTCGCAGCCCGACGAAGATCGGCAGGTCCGGATAGCCCTCGTGCACGGCGTGCACGACGTCCAGGTCGGGCCGGTTCTGCGTCGTCGCGAGCACGACGGCGGCGGGCCGGACCATCGTGACGAGCTCCACGGAACGGTGCGTGCTGGCCGGGCCCGTGACGATCTTCGCCATGCTGCCCTGGGCTGCCAGCGCGGCGGCGAGCGCGTGCGCCGACAGGGGCACGACCTCGTCCGGCGCGGCGAAGACCAGCACGATCTTGCGCATGCGGCTCGGGTGGTTGGCGGGCGGGCCGCCCGACTCGACGATCGCCCGCTCGAACTCCTCGGTGTAGTGGCGCAGTGCCCTCAGCGCCGCGGTCGCGAGCACGACCTCGGGCACCTCGCCCGGGCCCGCGAGCACCGTGCGCTGCGCGATGCGCAGCCACGCCGGCTCCACGAGGTCGGTCCACCAGGCGGCCGGGTCGTCGCCGGGCGCGAGCACGAGCAGCGCGTCGCACTGCGTGCGTTCGAATGCGAGGGCCGCGTCGACCAGCGCCGAGACCCGCACGGAGGACGGCGCACCGGCAACGGCGCGCAGCGACGGCGCGGTGCCGCCGGCCCCGCCGGGCAGGGCCCGCAGGTGAACGCGCCGTTGCGGCTCCTCGCCCACGCCGCCCGACGCCGGACCGGTCACCCTCGCGATCGCGTCGCCACGCGCCGGGCCCGCCGAGGCGGACCGGGAGGCGTCCTCCCGCACCGAGGTGCCGAGCTCGTCGAAGTCCTCGCCGTCGCCCCGCGCACCCGGCTGCGGCAGGCCCTCGGCGTCGGCGACCGCGCCGAGCTCCTCGGCGCCCGCGGCCTTGGCCTGCTTCGCCGCGTCGACGGGCGCGTACCCCTCGGTGATGAGCCGCCGCATGACGAGCAGGCGCGCGACGTCGTCCGGTGTGTAGCGACGGTGCGAGCCGGCTGTGCGCCCGGACGGCCCGAGCCCGTACCGCCGGTCCCAGGTACGCAGCGTGGCGGGCGCGACACCCAGGCGCTTGGCGACGGCCGCCACGGCGAGGCCGGGGTTGGATGCGCGTGACCCGCCCGTTGTCTGGGCGGGCCGCGAGGGAGTCATGCGTCGATTCTGCCGATGGCGGGGGGCGATCGCCACCGCGCGACCCGGCGCGCCGTGATCTGCATCGAATTCGGCGGGCACGCGAACAAATCCGGTCAGCCCCTGGCGCGTTTTCCGACCGGTTCGAATCGGTCCACGTGACACGATCACGCCCCTTGAACAACTTCTGCACAACTTGTAGGTTGTTCGACATGACGGAGATCTCGAGGCTTCCCGGACCGGTCATGGAGCTGTGGGAGTGGCAGTACCAGGGGGCGTGCCGTGACGCGGACGACACCCTGTTCTTCCACCCCGAAGGTGAGCGCGGCTCCACCCGCCGCCGCAGGGCCGAGGCCGCCAAGGCCATCTGCCGCACCTGCCCCGTGATGATGCAGTGCCGCGAGCAGTCGCTCCGCGTGCGCGAGCCGTACGGGGTCTGGGGCGGCCTGAGCGAGGACGAGCGGGCGGCGATCCTCGCCGGCAAGGCCGTCGGCGCCTGACGCGCCGCTCGTCGCGGACCACCGAGGAAGCGCGGCAAAGAAGCGCGCGCCGAGGTAGAACCTGCCGAAGTAGAAGCTGCCGAAGTAGTACCGGACGGTGCACGACGACCGGGCGACGGAGCCCTGGTCCCCTCCGGTCGAGCTCGTCGCCCCGTGCACAGTCACTCCGTGCACGAGGGCCCCGCACCATGACGGTGCGGGGCCCTCGGTGACCGGGAGAGGGTCAGGCGACGACCACGGCGAGGATGTCGCGCGCGGAGAGGACGAGGTAGTCCTCGCCCGCGTACTTGACCTCGGTGCCGCCGTACTTGGAGTAGATCACCTTGTCACCGACGGTGACGTCCAGCGGCACACGGTTGCCGTTGTCGTCCACGCGGCCCGGGCCCACGGCCAGGACCTCGCCCTCCTGGGGCTTCTCCTTGGCGGTGTCCGGGATGACCAGGCCGGAAGCGGTCGTGGTCTCGGCCTCGAGAGCCTTGACGACGATCCGGTCCTCGAGCGGCTTGATGGGGACCGACACGTCGGACCTCCTCTTTCGTGAGCAGATCGTTGATCAGCTGCGTTGGGTTGATGAAGGGTCGAGCGTTCGGCGGTCCGCCGTCGTCGCGGGTGCCGGCGGGCACGAACATCTCGCGGCACCGCCACCTACCCCGGCTGGCCGGACGGAGGCGGCGATGACACCCCAAATCTAGGTCGGCGCTAGCACTCGGTCAAGGCGAGTGCCAACCGGCACGTCGGCGAGGGGGCCGTGTCGCGCCGCGGGCGCGGTCCGTGATGTGCTGGGGGCGTCAGAGCGCGGCGCGAGCCACGGGTCGTGTCCGTTTCTGGCAAAGATGACCCAAGAGACCCCCACGGGGTCTCGCCAGACGCCGGAACTACGTGGAAAGATCTGCCCATGGATGCGGCGATTCTGAGCAAACTTCTCAGCCCGGACGGTTGGGCGCTGCTCTCGGCCCTGCCGGCCTACGACGAGCGGCTCGCGATGCGCACGGCCACGCGGCTGCGGGAGGCAGGGATCTCTCCCGACCTCGCCGCCGCCGCGCTCACCCAGTCGCGCCTGCGCACCAGGGCGCGCGCCAAGTTCGGCGACTTCGCCGACGGCATGCTCTTCACAGCCGACGGCCTGGAGCAGGCGACCCGGCTCCTCGTCGCCGCGCTGCACGCCCGCCGCTACCTCGAAGCGGGCGTCACCACGGTCGCGGACCTGACGTGCGGGATCGGCGCAGATGCCATGACGTTCGCGGGCACTGGCCTGCGCGTCCTCGCCACCGAGATCGACGAGGTCACCGCGGCCATCGCCACGGTGAACCTGCGCCATTTTCCCGAGGCCGAGGTACGCCACACGGACGGCCTCACGCTCGACCTCCTCGCCGAAGGCGTGGACGGCGTCTACGCCGACCCGGCGCGCCGCACCCGCGGCGGGCAGCGGATCTTCGACCCGCGCGCCTACTCACCGCCGCTCGACGCGGTGTGGGCGCTGCGCGAGACCATCCCCGCCGTCGGCATCAAGGTCGGCCCGGGCATCCCGCACGAGGGCCTGCCGGACGACGCCGAGACCCAGTGGGTCTCCGTCGACGGCGACGTCGTCGAAGCCGGGCTCTGGTTCGGCCCGCTCGCTCCCGAGGGGCCCGGCCGCACGGCCATGGTCCTGCGTACGGTGACCGACGCCGACGGCAAGGAGCACACGCTCAGCCGCACGGTCCGCCGTCTGCCCGGCGCGGCCGAGCAGCCCGAGGTGGGCGCCGTCGGCCAGTTCCTCTACGAACCGGACGGCGCCGTCATCCGCGCCGGCCTCGTCGCCGACGTCGCGGCGGAGCTGGGCGGCCGCCTGGTCGACCGCACCATCGCCTACGTGACGACGGACACGCCGGCACCGCTCCCGGGCACGGACTCCGGCGAGCCCGGCACCGACGCCGCCGTCGCGACGGGGTACCGCGTGCTCGACACCATGCCGTTCGGGCTCAAGCGCCTCAAGGCGTACCTGCGCGAGCGCAACGTCGGCCGCATCACGATCAAGAAGCGCGGCACCGCGGTGGTGCCCGAGCAGCTGCGGACACAGCTCGTCCTCGCGGGAACGGAAGAGGCGACGATCGTGCTCACGCGCGTGGCGGGCTCCCAGCAGGTGCTCGTCGTCGAGCCCCTCGGGAGCGCCGCATGAGCAGTCCCCTACGCCTGCCGTGGGGCACCTCGGCCCGGTCGTCGGTGGGCCTCGAGTGGGAGCTCGCGCTCGTCGACGCCGACTCCGGCGACCTGCGCCAGACCGCCGCCACCGTCCTGGACGTCCTCGCGCCCGACGGCGACAACCCGCGGATCAAGGCAGAGTTCATGCGGAACACGGTCGAGCTGGTCAGCGGCGTGGCCCGCACGGTCGGCGAGGCCGGTGCGGACCTGGCGCAGTCGATGGACGACGTCCGCGCCATCACGGACCCGCAGCGTGTGGAGCTCATGTGCGCGGGCACCCACCCGTTCGCCAGCTGGACCGCGCAGAAGGTGACGCAGAAGGACCGGTACACCCGGATCATCGACCGCACGCAGTACTGGGGCCGCCAGCTCCTCATCTACGGGCTGCACGTGCACGTGGGCGTGGAGGACCGCGCGAAGGTGCTCGCGCTCCTGCGCGGCATGCTCCCGTACGTCGCGCACCTGCAGGCGCTGTCCGCGTCCTCCCCGTACTGGGGTGGGATCGACACCGGCTACGCCTCGAACCGGAGCCTGCTGTTCCAGCAGATCCCCACCGCCGGGCTGCCGTACCAGTTCGAGACGTGGGAAGAGCTCGAGGCGTTCGCCGGGGACATGATCCACGTCGGCGTCGCGGACTACTTCAACGAGATCCACTGGGACATCCGCCCGTCGCCCGGCTACGGCACCCTCGAGGTCCGGGTCTGCGACGGGCCGACGAACCTCGCGGAGCTGCTGTCGATCGCCGCGCTGGTGCACTGCCTCGTGGAGCACCTGTCCACGCAGCTCGACCAGGGTCGCGACCTGCCGAACCTGCCGCAGTGGTTCGTGCGCGAGAACAAGTGGCGCGCCGCCCGCTACGGCATGGACGCGATCATCATCCTGGACGCGGAGGGCAACGAGGAGCTGGTCACGGACGCGGTCGGCAAGCTCCTCGTCGAGCTCGAACCGGTCGCGGAGCGGCTCGGCTGCGCCGACGAGCTCGCCGGGGTGTGGGAGATCGTCCGCGGCGGGGCGTCGTACCAGCGGCAGCGGGCGGTCGCGGCAGCGAACGGCGGGGACCTGGAGGCGGTGGTGCACTCGCTCGTGCGCGAGATGCGAGTCGGCCACCCGCTCCCGCTCCCGCCGAGGTAGGACCGCGCCAAGGAGGACCGGGGGCCTCGTTCTTTCGTGAGGCCACGCTCACTCTGTGTTGACATTGTCAACACAGAGTGAGCGGCCTCAGGCGAACGGTCGCACCCCTCGGCGGCAAGAACCAGCGCGGCGCGTCGTCGCGCCGGCGCCGTCAGAGGACCTGCGACACCTGCTCGAACGCCAGGCGCGGCGCGCGCGGCCGGTGCGTGCCCTCGCCGTCGGCCACGCCGACGTTGACGACCAGGAGCGAGCGCCAGCCGTTCCCGGCGAAGAACTCGGCGTCGATCTCGTCGAAGTTGCCGTTCATCGGTCCGGCGGCGAGGCCGGCGGCGCGCAGGCCGACGACGAAGTACCCCGCCTGGAGCAGCGCGTTGGTGCGGCCCATGTGGAGGCGCGTCTCCTCCGACTGCGCGAAGTTCTCGCGCATGCCGGGCATGTGCGGCGCGAGGACGTCGAGGTGCTCGTGGAACGCGGGGTCGTAGCCCAGCACCAGCGTCACGGGCGCATTGGCGACGCGCTCCTTGTTGCCGTCGGGCACGCGCGCGACGAGGCGCGCGCGGGCCTCGGGCGTGCGCACGACCAGGACGCGGAGCGGGCTGCTGTTCAGGCCTGTCGGGCCCCACTTGACGAGGTCGTAGACGGTGGCGAGCTGCTCGTCCGTCACGTCGGCGTCGGTGAACGTCGCCGTCGTGCGGGCGGTGCGGAACAGGCGGTCGGCGGTGGCGTCGTCGATCGCGAGGCCGGGGTCGAGCAGGGTGCTGGTGTCGGTCATGTCCCGGGCAACGACCCGCCGCCGGAAAGTAGTCCGGTTTTCAACCGTGACGTCACACACATCGTTGCCTCGGCATTCTTGCCGGGATGCGCGGCCGCGCGACCACCGCACGGGGGTGAGCGGCCCACGGGAGGCGCGCGACCGGCGTCGGGCAAGCCGGTGAGCTCGCGGGATAATGGGCGCATGGCTGATCCCCTCGTCCTCGGCATCGAGACCTCCTGCGACGAGACCGGCGTCGCGCTGGTGCGCGGTGACGAGCTCCTCGTGGACGCGGTCGCGAGCTCGATGGAAGAGCACGCGCGGTACGGCGGGATCATCCCCGAGGTGGCGTCGCGCGCCCACCTCGAGGCGATGGTTCCCACCATCCAGCGCGCACTCGGTGAGGCCGACGTCGACCTGTCCCAGGTGGACGCCATCGCCGTCACCGCAGGGCCGGGTCTCGTCGGCCCGCTCACCATCGGCGCGAGCGCCGCGAAGGCCCTGTCGATCGGGCTGAACAAGCCGCTGTACGGGGTCAACCACGTCATCGGCCACGCGGCGGTCGACGTGCTCGTCGACGGGCCGTTCCCCGAGCGCACCATGGCGCTCGTCGTCAGCGGCGGGCACAGCTCGCTGCTGCTCGTGGAGGACATCGCCACGCGCGTGATCGAGCTCGGCTCGACGCTCGACGACGCCGCCGGCGAGGCCTTCGACAAGGTCGGCCGCCTGCTCGGCCTGCCCTACCCGGGCGGCCCGCACGTGGACCGCCTCGCGCGCGAGGGCGATCCCCAGGCGATCCGCTTCCCGCGCGGGCTCACCGCCGCGAAGGACCAGCAGAAGCACGCGTACGACTTCTCGTTCTCCGGCCTCAAGACAGCCGTCGCCCGCTGGGTCGAGTCGCGCGTCGACGCCGGCCAGGAGGTCCCCAAGGCCGACGTCGCGGCGTCGTTCGCCGAGGCCGTCGCCGACGTGCTGACGGCGAAGACGATCGCCGCGTGCCGCCGTCACGGCGTGGACACGCTGGTGGTCGGCGGCGGGTTCTCCGCGAACTCCCAGCTACGGGAGATGGCGGCGAAGCGGTGCGCCGAGTCCGGCATCAACCTGCGCATCCCGCCGATCCGCTACTGCACGGACAACGGCGCGATGATCGCGGCCCTCGGCTCCGCCGTGGTGCGGGCGGGCGTGGCGCCGTCGGACCTGGGCATCCCGGTCGACTCGTCGATGCCGCTCACGACCGTCACGGTCTGAGCGGGCTCAGTCCCGCAGCGCGCGCCACGCCCGGGCGCCCAGCAGGAAGGCGACCACGCCGACGACGAGGCAACCCACGTACCAGCCCCAGTGGGGCGCGAAAGAGATCGAGCCGCCACCGGCGGTCGACACCACCCGGACGTCGACCCCGAACACGCTGCTGATGTCGGCCTTACCGCCGCCTACCGCATCGAGCGCCTCCGACGCACCGATGCCGTAGGCGAACCAGCAGTACACGGGGAAGCCGAACGCGACGAGGGCGGCGAGGACGGCGCCGTCGTTCCACCGCGGGCGCGGCTCGGGGAGCTCGCTCAGGTATCGGGCGGCCAGGCGCGCTGGGCGTCCGAGATCGGCCAGGGCGGCGGCCATGCCCGTGTCGCGCGCGGTGGCCATCACCTCGCCTCGCAGCTCGGCGAGGATCTGCTTGCGCCGCCGGCCGGGATAGTCCTGCAGCGCGCTCTCCAGGCGCAGCAGGTACCACTCGAGGCGGATCCGGTCGGCGAGGGACGTGTGCGGGGCGGACGAGGCTGACATGCTCACTGGTACCTCCGGTGGGTCGCGGGGTCAGGTGGTGTGCGGTGCCGGCTCAGCCCGGTCCGGGGCGGGGCCGAGCATGTCCGTCACGACGGCGGCCAGCTCGCCCCAGGCCCGGTGGGCGCGGTCGAGCTCGGCGCGGCCGACGTCGGTCGGGGCGTAGTACTTGCGCGCCGGGCCCGACGATGAGGCGACGAGCCGCGAGGCGACCCAGCCGTCCCGCTCGAGCCGGGCGAGCACCGGGTAGAGCGTCCCGGTGGACAGGTCCTCGAGGCCTGCCTCTCGCAGGGTCGTGACCAGCTCGTACCCGTAGGACTCGCCGCGCGCCCGGAGCGAGCCGAGGACGAGCATGGGCAGGACGCCCTTGAGGAGCTGGGTGTCTCCGGTCATAGCAATAAGGCTACACCGGGTATTCGGTGTTGCCTAGTACTGGGTGAGACCAGATCTCGCGATGGGTCGGAAGAGGTCCGCTAGGGCTTTGCGCCCGTCGCGACCGGCCGCGCCGAGTCGTTCGACCACTGCGACCACGACCCCGCGTACAACGCCGCCTCGACCCCGAGGGTCGCGAGGGCCGCCACCTCGTGCGCGGCCGTCACGCCGGAGCCGCAGTACACGCCGACAGGCCCGGGCCCCAGCGCCGAGGCCGCCGCGAACCGCTCGCGCAGCGTGTGGTCGGCCAGGAAGCGGGCGTCCGGGCCCAGGTTGTCCGCCGTGGGCAGCGACACCGCACCCGGGATGTGTCCCGCCTGCGGATCGACGGGCTCGGTCTCGCCGCGATACCGCTCGCCCGCGCGGGCGTCGAGCAGCACGCCGTCCCCCGCGGCGAGCGCGGCGGCATCGTCGGCGGTGATCACCGGCAGGCCGCCGGGCTCGGCCTCGAACGTGCCGCGCTCGGGCGTCACGTCGCCCGACTCGAGCGGCAGCCCGGCCGCGGCCCACGCCTCCAGCCCGCCGTCGAGGATCCGCACGTCCGACGCGCCGAAATAGCGCAGCAGCCACCAGGCGCGGGCGGCCGAGGTCCCGCCGACGGCGTCGTACACGACGACGCGCGCGCCCGCGCTCACGCCCCAGCGTCGCGCGGCATCCTGGAACGCGGACGCCGACGGCAACGGGTGCCGTCCCGCCTCGGGCGAGGCCGGCGCAGCGAGCTCCGTCTCCAGGTCGACGTAGACGGCGCCCGGGAGGTGCCCGGCCTCGTAGCGGGCCCGGCCGTCGGTGACACCGAGCGCCCAGCGCACGTCGAGCACGAGCGGCGCGCCGGGTGCGGGGTCGGCCTCCGCCCCGTCCGACATCGAGCCCAGACCGAGGTCCGCCGCCAGCCCGGCAACCGTCTCCAGCACGGCATCCCTCACGCCGCGTCTCCCTTCGTCCCGGCGGCACCTTCGGCCGCACCGTCATCGACGGCCGCGCCTTCACCGTCCGCGCCGCCGCCGGACACACCCCCGTGCTCGGACGCACCGCCGTCGCCGGACACATCCTCGTCGGAGTCGGTGATCTCTTCCGCCCGCAGATCGAGCCGCATCGTGTAGGCGTCCTTGTTCTCGGGCTGGTAGTACCGCTTGCGCACGCCCAGGCGCTCGAAGCCGAACCGCTCGTACAGCGTGAGCGCCGGGTCGTTGTCGACGCGGACCTCCAGCAGCACGGCCTCCGCGCCGAGCTGCCGTGACCGGTCGACCAGCGCCTGCAGCAGCGTCCGCCCGACGCCCCGGCGCTGGTAGGCGGGGTCCACGCCGATCGTCATCACCTGCGTGACGTCGCCGTCGAACCACAGCCCCGCGTAGCCCACGACCGGCTCCGGACCCGCGGCGGTCTTGCCGGTGCCGGGCTCCCCCGCGTCCGTGGCGACGACGTACCAGCGCCCCAGCCCTGCCAGCTCCTCCGCGAGCATTCCGTACGTCCACGCGCCGCGGCCGAACAGCAGGCGCTCGAGCTCCAGCACGCGGTCGAAGTCGGAGGCTCGCAGCGGCCGGAGCTCCACCCCGTCCGACTCCGACCCCCACGGCGCGCCCTCGTACACCACGTCACCTCCCACCGTGCTGCTCACACCGTGACCCCTGTCGCGGGGATCACCCTGTTCGTCGGCTCCTGCACGTCGGGACGGCGCAGGTAGAGCGGTTCTGCCGGCTGGTCGAAGTCCTCCGCGCGGCGGGCGAGCGCGATGCGTGCCAGCACGGTCGCGTCGGGGACGAGCGGGGCGTCGTCGGCCACCGGGAGGAAGTCGGCGTAGAGCATGGCGCCCTCTCCCACGACGACCACGGGCCCCTCCACGAGCTGGTCCTGCGCGACGAAACCGGCGCGAGCCACGTCCGGGCCCGCGAGCGTCTCCACGACCGGCACCCCGTGGGGGCCCTCGTGCGCGATCACGCGGTAGCGCGCCCAGTAGATCTCCCGGCGCCGTGCGTCCGACGTCGCCAGGATCTCGTCGCCCGGAGTGAGGCCGAGGTCGCTCACCGCCTGCACCGCGAGCGCGTCGAGGCTCGGCACGCCCAGCACGGGGACGCCGAGCGCGAGCCCCAGGGTGCGGGCCGTGACGAGGCCCACGCGCAGCCCGGTGAACGGGGCGGGGCCGGTGCCGGCCACGACGGCGGTCAGCTCCGATCGGTCCACGCCGGCCTCGGCGAGCACCTGGGCGATCAGGGGCGCGAGGGACTCGGCGTGCCGGCGGCGCTCTTCGGACGCGCGCGACGCGAGCCGCCCGCCGTCCTCGCCGACGAGCGCGACGGTGACGGCTGCTGAGGTGTCGAGGGCAAGTACGGGCACAGCCCCAGCCTAGTTCGGACCCGCCGCCCGGCCCCCTCCGCCGAGCGCCCCTCCGGACGGATCGACTAGGCGATCGGAGCGAGCGCCGCGAGGTCGATGCCCGCCCACCGCCGCCCCACGCCGCGGATGGTCACGCGCCGCACACCCGCCTCCGGGTCCTCGGCGCCGAGCGCCACGGCTCCCCGGGGCCGCACCAGGTCGATCTCGAGCCGGTCGTCCGTCAGCGCCTCGGCCAGACCCCGGCCCCACTCGACCACCGTCACCGACTCGTCGAGAGTGGAGTCGAGGTCGAGCGCGTCGAGCTCACCGAGGGAGCCGAGCCGGTACGCGTCCACGTGCACCAGCGCCGGCCCCAGGGTGCCGTCGGCGCGCGGCAGCGGCGGGTGCTCGCGCGCGACGATGAACGTCGGCGAGGCCACCTGGCCGCGCACGCCGAGCGCAGCACCGAGACCCTGCGTGAGCGTCGTCTTCCCGGCACCCAGGTCACCCGTGAGGATCACGAGGTCCCCGGCACGCAGCAGCCCGGCCAGCGCCGCCCCGAAGGCGCGCGTCGCCTCGGCGTCGGGCAGCTCCAGCGTCACCGTCTCGCCCGGGGCGAGCTCCGGCGTCGTCCCACCTGTCATGACCACGCTCCTCGCGCCGCGAACCCGCTCAGATCCATCGTGTCAGCGCCCGCCTCGTGCAACCCCGTGTAGACGCGCGGGACGCGCGCGCCCAGACGCGTGACGATCTCGTAGCTGATGGTGCCCGCGGCCTGGGCCCAGTCCTCCGCGCCCGGGCCGCCGGCGTGCGCGAGGCCGTCGCCGGCCCCGAAGAGGGTGACCACGTCGCCCGCCTGCTCCGTGGCGTACGGGCCCAGGTCGAGCATGATCTGGTCCATGCAGACCCGGCCGGCTACGCGGACCACGCGGGCCGTGCCCGGGCCCGCGTCGGGCCCGGCGACGTCGCCGAGGCCGCCGCCGACCAGCACAGGGCCGCCCGGACCGAGCGCCCCGCCCGACGCGTGCCGCGGGATCCCGTCCGCATATCCCAGCGGGACGACGCCGAGCACCGTCTCCTGGGTCGTCGTGTAGTGGTGGCCGTACGAGACGCCCGTGCCGGCCGGGACGCGCTTGACCGTCGCGAGCCGCGCCTCGAGCGTCATCGCGGGCCGCAGCCCGTAGTCGCCGGGAGGCCCGAGCTGCGGCACGGGCGACAGCCCGTAGACCGCCAGCCCTGGCCGGACGAGGTCGTAGTGAGTCTGGGGGTTCGTCACGGTCGCGGCGGAGTTCGCCATGTGCCGCACCTCCGGGTCGAAGCCGGCCGCCTCCACCGCCCGCACCACGTCGTCGAACACGTCGAGCTGGGCGCGCACGGTCGGGTGCCCGGGCTCGTCGGCCAGCGCGAAGTGCGACATCACGCCGACGAGACGGATCACGCCCTCCGCCTCGAGCGCCGCCGCCCGGTCCAGAGCGGCGGCCAGGTCGCCCGGCACGAGGCCGTTGCGGCCCAGGCCGGTGTCGACCTTGAGGTGCACGCGGGCAGGGCTGCCGGCAGCGCGAGCACCCGTCGCGACCTCGTCCAGTGCCCACGCCGCCGCGACCGCGACGTCGACGTCGGCCGCGACCAGGTCCTCGAACGGCGCACCGGGCGCGTACAGCCAGGTCAGCACGCGGGCCTGGGCGGGCGTGACGCCCTCGGCGCGCAGCCGCAGAGCTTCGGCGACCTGCGCCGTGCCGAGCCACGTCGCCCCGCCCGCGAGCGCCGCGCGGGCGCTCGGAAGCAGGCCGTGCCCGTACGCGTCGGCCTTGACCACGGCCATGACCTGCGCGGTGGACGCGGCGGCCCGCAGGGCGCGGACGTTGTCACGGATCGCCGAGAGGTCGACGACCGCGCGTGCCGGGTAGCCCGGCGAGAACTCGGGCGGCGCGCCGCGGAGGGGGTAAGCGCTCACGGTCACCGATTCTCGCACCCCGAGCCCCACTCCGAGAGGGTGCGCCGCGACTCGAAGCGGCGCGCTTCCCCCGTCAGCGGGTCGGTGAACTCCAGCGACCGGGCGAGGAGCTGCAGCGGGCGGGCATGGTCGTCGGGGTCGGTCTCGCGCAGCTCGGGCCAGAACGGGTCGTGCAGGATCGGGACGCCGAGCGACGCCATGTGCACGCGGAGCTGGTGCGTCTTGCCCGTGTGCGGCTCCAGCCGGTAGAGGCCGAGCCCGCGCGACTCGTCGCGCCCGGTCAGGGTCACGAGCGACTCCGCGTTCGGCTCGCCCTGGACCTCCTGCGCCCGGGTGACGCCCCGCAGCTTCACGATGCGGCTGCGTACGACACGCGGCGCCGCGAGGCCCGGTGACAGCGGCGCGACCGCCTCGTACACCTTGCGCACCTCGCGGCGCGCGAACAGCTCCTGGTACGCGCCGCGGACCTGCGGGCGCACGGTCAGGACGAGCACGCCCGCCGTCGGACGATCCAGGCGGTGGACGGGGCTGAGCGCGGGAAGGTCCAGGGACCGGCGCAGCCGCACCAGGACCGTCTGGGTGACCCAGCGTCCGCGCGGCATGGTCGCGAGGAAGTGCGGCTTGTCCACCACGAGCAGGTCGTCGTCCCGGTGGAGCACCTCGGGCTCGAACGGGACGACCTCCTCCACGGGCGGGTCCCGGTACAGGTAGAGGAAGCCGCGCGGCTCGTACGGGGTGTCGTCGGTGAGGGGCGCGCCCGCGCCGGTGACGACCTCGCCGGCGGCCACCTTCTCCAGCAGCCGCGCACGGTCGTCCGGGAACCGGTCGAGCAGGTACGCGAGCGCACGCGGGTAGCGCGCCACCGTGGCCGGGTCGTGCGGCAGGACCAGGCGCGTCGGGTTCAGGCCGTCCCGCACGGGCAGGGGGGCGGGAGTCACGCTCCCACGGTAACCCCGCCGGACGGGCCTACCCGCCGCTTGCCGGAAGGCGCAGAATGTCCCGGGTGAGCATCTACGACATCCCGTTCCAGCGCATGGACGGCACCACGACCACCCTCGCCGACCACCGCGACGACGTCGTCCTCGTCGTCAACGTCGCGTCACGCTGCGGACTCTCGCCGCAGTACGCGACGCTGGAGGAGCTGCAGAGGAAGTACGCGGAGCGCGGCTTCACCGTCATCGGCTTCCCGAGCAACCAGTTCTTCCAGGAGCTCTCCTCCAACGAGGCGGTGGCCGAGTTCTGCTCGGCCACGTACGGCGTCACGTTCCCGGTCGTCGACCGGGTCCGCGTGAACGGCCGCCACACGCACCCGCTGTACACGGAGCTCAAGAAGGCCGCTGACTCGACCGGCCACTCCGGCCGCGTGCGCTGGAACTTCGAGAAGTTCATCGTGCTGCCCGGCGGCGAGGTCCACCGCTTCGCGCCGGCGACGGTCCCCGACGACCCCGCCGTGATGGACCTCATCGAGGCGAACCTGCCGCACTGACGGGAGTCCTACGGGTCGACGAGGCGCTCTCAGCCGACCCTGTGCCAGGTGGCACTCCTGCCCGTCCCGTCCACCTGGACAGCACCCTCGGCCCGCAGGGCGTCCAACGCCAGGCGGATCGTTGCATCGCTGACGCCCGGGAGCGCTGCGCGGACGTCGGCGATGCGGAACGACGACGGAGCGTGCCGACGTACGTACAGGCGGACCCGATCCTGCTTGCTGCCCGCGGAGCGTGCCGTCGTCGTCGCACGCTGGAACTGGTCGTACGAGCCGCGCACGACCTCTACGAAGTACCTCAACCACGGCCAGGGGTCGTGTGCGCCTTCGTGCCACCCGGCCGTGGAGCCCTGGAGCGCTTCGTGATACGTGTCGGCGGACGCGGCAATCGACGACTCGAGGGACACGTACCGAGTCACCTCGTACCCTCCGTCCTGCAGCAGGGCGTTCGTCAGGGCGCGGGCGATCCGGCCGTTCCCGTCGAGGAACGGGTGGATCGTTAGCAGGTCGAGCGCGAAGAGGCCCACGAGCAGCACGGGATGGTGGCGGTCTTCCCTGCTCGCAGCGGTGTAGCGCCCGACGAGCTCCTCCATGTACCAAGGGGTGCGGGCCGCCGCCACGGGCGTGAACCGCTTGACGTGCGTGCCGTCCGGGAGGCGGTCCACGACGACGTTCTCGGTCGTCTTGAAGCCACCACCAGGTACGTCCGTGTAGGAGAACAGCAGACGATGCAGGTGCAGCACCAGCCCGACGTTCAGGGGCTTCCAGTCCTCGCGGTAGAGGTAGTCGAGTGCCGCACGGTAGCCGGCAAGCTCCTGCTCGCTGCGGTCGCGGAGCGAGACGTGCTCACCACGCAGGATGAGGTCGGCCCGCTCCCGGCTCTCGACGACGATCCCCTCGATCGCCGATGACGCCTCGATGCTCGCCACCCTCGCCCGCTCTGCAAGACTCGTGAGGAGCGCGGGGAGCTTGTCGCGGTAGAGGGCCTCGCTCCCCCGTCCGGTATCGATGACACGCAGGTCGCTCACCACCTCGAACGGCACACGGCCGATCAAGGTGTCAAGTTCGACGAACGACCGCACGGCTACCTCCCAAGTAACATGCTGAACATACTAATCCGAGGGCGATCTTAGTATGTTTAGCACGTTCGGTTGTGAGGTTAAGCCGACCGAGAGTGCCTGCTTCTTCTTGCGGTGGGGATCATTCAGCCGTCCTCACGACCGTCGCCGGCCACGCTGGCGGCCAGCCGCCGGAGCAGGCTGCTCAGCAGCTCACGTTCGGCCGGGTCCAGGGCGGAGACGAGACCTTCCTCGTGGGCGAGCAGGCCGCCCACCACTCCCTCGACGAGGCGGTGCCCGGCCGGCGTGAGCGTCACCGCGACGGCACGCCGCGAGACAGGGGATGGCGCCCGCTCGACGAGGCCGCTGCGTTCGGCCCGCGCCACGCGCTGCGAGATCGCCCCGGCAGTGACCAGGGTCTGAGCGGCGAGCTCGCGCGTCGTGAGCGTCCAGGGATCGCCCGACCGCCGGAGCGTGCTCAGCAGGTCGAGGGTGCCAGGGTCGACGCCGAGCCGGTCGAGCGTGCGACGGCGGTCGTCTGCGAGCGCCTTGGCGACCCGCCACAGCGGGGTGATCACGCCGATCGACGAGGTCGGCACTCCGGGCAGCTCCCGCCGCCATGCGGCGGCGATGGCCTCGGCCGGCAGTGCCGACGTGCTGTCGAAGGGGTACTCGGGCAAGGTGACCTCCGGTAGCCTACGTTTAGGCCTAAACATAGCGGAGGTGCAGATGGGCAAGCACGTTCTCGTCACCGGCGGGTCGGGCGGCATCGGCCGCGCGGTCGCGCAGTCCTTCGCCACGCGCGGCGACGACGTCGTGATCACGGGTCGCGACGCAGAGGCCCTCGCGCGAGCCGCCGTGGCGACGGGCGCGCGCGATGCCCCCTGCGACGTCCGCGACCCCACCGCGGTCGAAGCCCTCGTGGCCGGGCTGGGCCGTCCCGTCGACGTGCTGGTCACACTCGCCGGCGGGAACACCGACTTCGACACACCGGGCGCGAAGCCGACGGACCTCCCCGGGATCGCGGACGCCTGGCTGGCCAACCTTGGGGCGAACCTCCTCAGCACCGTCCTGACCGTGTCGGCCGTCGTCCCGACGATGCCCTCGGGGGGAGCGATCATCACGGTCGGCTCGATCGGCGCGGAGTACGCCTCCACGTCGTACGGCGTCGCAAAGGCGGCGGTCCAGGCGTGGACCGCAGGCCTGGCAGCCGACGTCGGCCCGCGTGGCATCACCGCCTGCTGCGTGGCACCGGGCTACATCGAGGGCACGGGGTACTTCCGAGGCCGCCTCGCCCCTGAGCGCCGCGAACGGCTCGTCGCGGCCACGCACGACAAGCGCCCCGGTACTCCGGACGACGTCGCCGCCCTCGTGCTCTTCCTCGCCTCCGAGGGCGCCCGGCACCTCACCGGCCAGACCCTCCACGTGAACGGCGGCGCCCACACGACGCGCTGATGCACCGCCTAGGAGGCGACTTCCACGTCGAGGCCGCTCACCGTGTGTCGTCTGTGTCAACACACAGTGAGCGGCCTCCGAACGGGCCACCTTCGCGGAACTCGCCCCGCCGCCCCTCTCCCGGTTCGTCTCGCGCGCCGACCAGGACGTGAGTCGCGGAAACGGCGCCAGTTCCGCAACCCACCTCCTGGTCGGCGGAGGGCCCGGCCCCGCTCACGCCCCGGCGAGCACGTCGGCGATCGCCGCCGGGAGCGCGTCGGCCACGTCGAGCGCGACCACCGGCCCTCCGGCCCGGGCCCCGGTGCCGGCCCCAGCCCGCGCCTGGGCATCGCCCGACCCCCCCGACACCGCCCACGCCGCGCGCCCGTGCAGCAGCACCGCGGCGGCGGCGAGCTCGGCCGCCAGCCCCGGCCGGGCCAGCACGTCGGCGGACCGGGACGCGAGCAGCGTGCCGAGCAGCCCGGCAAGCACGTCCCCGGCGCCGGCGGTCGCGAGCCAGGCCGGCCCGTCGGCCTGGGCGAACACGCCGTCCTGCCCGGCGATGACGGTGACCGACCCCTTGAGGAGCACGGTCGCTCCGGTCGCCTCGTGCGCGGCACGCGCCCAGCGCAACGGCTCGGCTTCGACCCCGGCCCGGTCGACGCCGTGCCCGAGCCGCTGCATGAGTGCGGTCAGCTCGCCCGCGTGCGGGGTGATCACCACGGACGGCGGGCAGCGGTGCTCGACGAGCTCGATGGCCCCGGCGTCGACGACGGCGGGCACGGCTCCCCCGGTCACGTCGGCCGACAGCAACCCGGTCACGGCCGCGAGCGCCCCGAAGATGCGGCGTCCCTGGTCGTCGGCGGCGTCGTCGTCGGCGGGCACGCCCGGCCCGAGCACCCAGGACTGGACCCGGCCGCCCGTCGTGACGACCTCCGGCCGGCGCCCGAGCACGAGCGCGCCGACGCTCTCAGGCCCGAGGTAGCGGACCATGCCCGCGCCCGCGCGTGCCGCGCCGGACACGGCGAGCACGGCCGCGCCAGGAAACGCCTCGGTCCCGGCGACGACGCCGACGACGCCGCGCGTGTACTTGTGGTCGCGCGGCCCCGGCACACGCAGCAGGGCTGCCACGTCGCGGGCCTCCAGCCGTCGTACCGCAGGGCCCGACGCCGGTGACCGGCCGGGTGCACCGCCCCCGGTCACGCGTCGGTCGCCCAGGCCGAGGCCGAGGTCGACCACCTCGACGATTCCCGCGAGATGAACCGCGGGCGGCAGGACGAGCCCGGGCTTGAGGGCGCCGAACGTCACGGTCCGGTCCGCAGGCAGCACCGGGCCGGCCACTGTGCCGTCGTCGACCCCGATGCCGCTCGGGACGTCGACCGCGACGACCCACGGGCGGGGCGCCCCGTGGGGGAGCGCGGCGCGGGCGTCGGCGAGCGCCCGAACAAGGCCGCCGGCCGGCGGGCGCAGCACCCCGTGGGCGCCGATCCCGACGAGCCCGTCGAGCACCACGTCGGCCTCGGCCACCTCCGCCACGACCACGGGGACCCGGACGTCGAAGAGGCTCACGACCCGGCCGCCCGCGGCCCGCAGAGCAGCGAGCCCCGCGTCGTGCACCCGGGGGGCGGCGAGCACCGCGGTCACAGCCAGGCCGCGCCGTGCCAGCAGCGCCCCGGCGAACAGCGTGTCGCCCCCGTTGTTGCCCGCACCGACGAGCAGTACCGCACGCGCCCCGCGCACGTCGCCGCGCGCACCCGCGCCCCTCGCACCCGCGCCCCGGCGCCCGGCCCCCGGGCCACGCACGGCTGCTTCGCCGGGCAGGCCGTCCGAACCAAGCCCTCCGCGGAGGCGGGGCGGGCTTCCCGGGGCGAGCGACCGGCGTCGGGCAGCGACGTCCCGCAGCACCGTGGCGGCGAGGGCGTGCGCCGCCCGGGACATGAGGGGCTCGCCGGCCGCGAGGAGCGGCTTCTCGGCTGCCCGGACGTCAGGTGCGGTCCACGCCTCGATCATGGACACATGATGCCCCGCGCACGTCACTTTCCCGTGACGGTGCGGATCTGGGCAACGGCAGCCGAACCACCGGATTACTCTCGGTCCATGCGATTCGGACTCTTCATTCCGCAGGGATGGCGCGTCGACCTCGTCGACATCGCGCCGGAGCACCACTGGGAGACGATGCTGGGGCTGCTGCACCATGCGGACAACGCCGCCGCGGGTGAGGCGATCCCCGGCGGCGAGTTCGCCTGGGAGAGCGTGTGGGTCTACGACCACTTCCACACCGTGCCCCAGGTGACCACCCAGGCCACGCACGAGGCATGGACCCTCATGGCGGCGTTCGCGGCGGCATCGCAGCGCGTGCGCCTCGGCCAGATGTGCACCTGCATGGCGTACCGCGAGCCGACGTACCTCGCGAAGGTCGCCTCGACGGTCGACATCATCTCCGGCGGGCGCGTCGAGATGGGCATCGGCGCCGGCTGGTACGAGCACGAGTGGCGGGCCTACGGGTACGGCTTCCCGACGGCGGGCGAGCGCCTCCGCGCGCTCGACGAGGGCGTGCAGATCATGGCACAGATGTGGCGCGAGGGCTCGGCCACGCTGGACGGGAAGCGGTATCAGGTCGACGGCGCGCGGTGCTACCCGCAGCCGCTGCAGCAGCTCGAGGGCCGGCCGTCGATCCCGCTGTGGATCGCCGGCGGCGGCGAGAAGAAGACGCTGCGCATCGCGGCGCAGTGGGCGCAGTACACGAACTTCGACGGCTCGCCGGAGGGCTTCTCGCACAAGTCCGCGATCCTGGAGCAGCACTGCCGGGACGTCGGCCGGGACTTCGGCGAGATCACGCGGTCGGCGAACTACAACGTGGTGATCGGCGCGACCGAGAAGGAGGTGGCGGACAAGCTCGCCTGGATCGAGTCGCACCTGCACACGTGGGTGCCGGAGAAGGCGGAGCAGGCGATCGCCACCTGGCGCAACAACCACCTGTCGGGCACGCCCGAGCAGATCGTCGAGAAGCTCCAGGGGCTCCAGGCCCTCGGCCTGGAGTACGCGATCACGTACTTCCAGGAGGCGGCCTACGACCGCTCGGGGATCCAGCTCTTCGAGAAGCAGGTCATCCCGGCCCTGCAGGGCTGACGCTGCGGTGGGGGGGGGGGGGGGGGGGCGCGCCGCCCCCCCCCCCCCCCCCCGCGCCCCCCCCCCCCCCCCCCCCCCGGGCCGGGGGGGGGGGGGGGGGGGGGGGGGGGGGGGGGGGGCCCCCCCCCCCCCACGCTCGCATCAGCCCTCGGCCACGACCATCGCGGACGCGATCCCGGCGTCGTGGGAGATCGACAGGTGCCACGCGACGACGCCGAGCTCGGCAGCACGGGCCGCGACCGTCCCCGACAGCTCGACGACGGGCGGGCCGCCGACGACGCGGTGCACGGTCGCGTCGTGCCAGCGCATCGTGCCCGGGGCGCCGAGCGCCTTGGCGATCGCCTCCTTTGCGGCGAACCGCGCGGCGAGGGACGAGGCCGGCAGGTCCCGCTCGGCGACGGTGAACAGCTTCTCGCGGAGCCGCGGGGTGCGCTCCAGGGTCTCCATGAACCGGTCGACGTTGACGACGTCGATGCCCACCCCGATGATCATGGGCCCACCCTACGGCGCGACGAGCCGCGCCCGGCCGGCCTGAGAGGTTTGTACGCTCCGCCCGTTTCCGTTGCTAGAGTAAAGAACGCGCCTGCGTGGCGTGATCGCTTGCTCAAGTGGAGGCACCCGTGTCCGAGGACGACGACAAGCTGCCCTTTCCCACAGTTCTCGTCACCGTGTTCGGCGTGGTCGTCGTCGTGCTGCTTGCGGCACTGGTCTACGCGCTGCTCCAGTGACGCCGGCGACCCCTGACGTGCCGGCAGCCGGCGTCGCACCGTCACTCGACCGTGACGGACTTCGCCAGGTTGCGCGGCTGATCCACGTCCAGGCCCTTGGCGTTGGCGAGCGCCATCGCGAAGATCTGCAGCGGCACCACGGCGAGCAGGGGCTGGAGCAGCGTCGGCGCCTGCGGGATCCAGAAGATCTCGTCGGCGTACTGGCGCACGACGTCGTCGCCGTCCTCCGCGATGACGAGCGTGCGGGCACCGCGCGCCCGGATCTCCTGGATGTTGGAGACCACCTTGGAGTGCAGGGAGTCCCTGCCCCGCGGCGACGGCACGACGACGAAGACCGGCTGACCCTCGTCGATGAGCGCGATCGGCCCGTGCTTGAGCTCCCCGGCGGCGAAGCCCTCGGCGTGGATGTACGCGAGCTCCTTGAGCTTGAGCGCACCCTCGAGCGCTACCGGGAACCCGACGTGCCGGCCGAGGAACAGCACCGACTTCGCGTCCCGCATGGACCGCGCCGTCGCGCGGACGTACTCGCCGCGCTCGATGACGGTCTGGATCTTGCGGGGCATGTCGCGCAGGTCGTCGAGCAGCGTCGCGATCTCGTCGGGGAACTTGTTCCCGCGCAGCTGCGCGAGGTAGAGGCCCAGGAGGTACGCCGCAGTGATCTGGGCGAGGAACGCCTTCGTCGACGCCACCGCGACCTCGGGCCCGGCGTGCGTGTAGAGCACGGCGTCGGACTCGCGCGGGATGGTCGAGCCGTGGGTGTTCACGATCGAGATGACCTTCGCGCCCTGGACACGCGCGTGACGCACGGCCATGAGCGTGTCCATCGTCTCGCCGGACTGCGTGACGGCCACGACCAGCGTCTTCTCGTCGACGATCGGGTCGCGGTAGCGGAACTCGTGGGCGAGCTCCACCTCGACGGGGATGCGGCACCAGTGCTCGATCGCGTACTTGGCGACGTGACCGGCGTAGGCCGCGGTGCCGCACGCGACGACGATGATCTTGTTGACCGCCCGCAGCACGGACTCGTCGATGCGCAGGTCGTCGAGCACGAGCTTGCCCGACGCGTCCGTGCGGCCGAGCAGGGTGTCGGCCACGGCGTGCGGCTGGTCGTGGATCTCCTTGTCCATGAAGGAGTCGAAGCCGCCCTTCTCCGCGGCGGCGGCGTCCCAGTCGACCGTGAAGCGCTTCGCCTCGGCGGGCTTGCCGTCGAAGTCGCACACCGCGACGGACGTCGGCGTGATCGTGACGATCTGGTCCTGGCCCAGCTCCAGCGCCTCGCGGGTGTGCGCGATGAACGCGGCGACATCGCTCCCGAGGAAGTTCTCCCCCTCGCCGAGACCCACGACGAGCGGCGAGTCGTGCCGCGCGCCCACCACCGTGTCCGGGGCGTCGGCGTGCACGGCGAGCAGCGTGAACGTGCCCTCGAGCCGGCGGGCGGCCTCGGCCATGGCCTCCGTGAGGTTGCCGGTCTTCCGGTACGCCTTCGCGAGCAGCTGCGCGGCGACCTCGGTGTCGGTCTCGGAGCGGAACTCGACGCCGTCGGCCAGCAGCTCGTTCTTGAGCGTCCCGAAGTTCTCGACGATGCCGTTGTGGATGACGGCCAGCCGGTCGTCGTCCGCGAGGTGCGGGTGGGCGTTCGCGTCGGTGGGGCCGCCGTGCGTCGCCCAGCGCGTGTGCCCGATGGCGGCCGTGGCCGGCGGCAGCGGGTGCTCGGCGAGCTCCTCGACGAGGTTGGAGAGCTTCCCGGCCTTCTTCGCCATGGCGACGCCGGCCAGCCCGGGCGCCACGAGCGCGACGCCGGCGGAGTCGTACCCCCGGTACTCCAGGCGCCGGAGGCCCTCGAGAGCGATGTCCAGCGGCGTGCCCGACGGCGTCGCGCCGCTCCCCGCAGCCGCTGAGCCCAATCCTGTGTATCCGACGATCCCGCACATGCCGGGGAGTCTAGTTCAGCGCTCCGGAAGGGCCGATGACGCGGCTCACAGTCGCCCGGGCGACCTGCCCTGTCTGGTACTGGGTCTCGTGGGGCACAATCGTGCGGGTGGTAAACCAGTTCTCGACCACGGACCTCGGTGAGCACCTGCTGTCGTCGGCGCCGGCATCACCGTACGTGGACCTCGACCGCGCGGCATGGAGCAAGCTCTCCGCGTCCACGCCGCTCCCGCTGACCGACGAGGACGTCGAGCGCCTGCGGGGTCTTGGCGATCCCATCGACCTGGCCGAGGTCGACGCGATCTACCGCCCTCTGTCCCGCCTGCTCAACCTGTACGTGACGGCGACGACCGGCCTGCACCAGGCGACCTCGACCTTCCTGCGCGAGGACCCGCCGCGTACCCCGTACGTCATCGGGGTCGCCGGGTCGGTCGCCGTCGGCAAGTCGACGACGGCGCGTGTCCTGCGCGAGATGCTGGCGCGCTGGCCCGAGACGCCGCGCGTCGAGCTGATCACCACCGACGGCTTCCTCTACCCGAACGCGGAGCTCTCCCGCCGGGGCCTCATGGAGCGCAAGGGCTTCCCCGAGTCCTACGACCGCCGGGCCCTGATCCGCTTCCTCTCCCGGGTCAAGGCGGGCCAGGCCGAGGTCCGCGTCCCCCTGTACTCGCACGTCATCTACGACATCGTGCCGGGCGAGGAGGTCGTGGTGCGCAAGCCGGACGTCCTCATCGTGGAGGGCCTGAACGTGCTGCAGCCCGCCCGGCCGAGCGCCGTCGACGAGTCGACCGTGGCGGTGAGCGACTTCTTCGACTTCTCGATCTACGTCGACGCCCGCACGCGCAACATCCGCCAGTGGTACGTGGACCGGTTCCTCGAGCTGCGCCGCACCGCGTTCTCCCGCCCGGACTCGTACTTCCGCCGGTACGCCGCGCTGACCGACGAGGAGGCGACCGAGCGCGCGCTGTCGATCTGGGAGTCGATCAACGCCCCGAACCTGGAGCACAACATCCTGCCGACCCGCGGGCGGGCCACGCTGGTGCTCACGAAGGGCTCGGACCACACGGTCCAGCGCGTCCGCCTGCGCAAGCTGTAGCGGTCAGGCCGCCCGGTCGTCGCCGCCGAGGGTGTCCCGTCCGGTCACCTCGGGCGGCACGGTCACCTTCTCGGGCTCGGCCTCCGGCTCCGCGTCGTTGCCGCCGGTGATCCACATGACGATCTTGTCGATCACGAAGCCGAGCGCGACGCCCAGGACGACGCCGAGGCCGATGGCCAGGAGCGGCTCGTGCCCGAGCCACCGTGCGGCGACGAGCCCGATCAGCGTCGAGTAGATCGCCCACATGACGGCGGCGACGGCCGCGATGAGCATGAACGGGCGGCGCGGGTAGCCGACGGCGCCGGCCGTCATGTTGACGGCCACGCGGCCGATCGGCACGTAGCGCGCCGCGAGGATGAACGAGGCGGCCCGCCGGGCCAGCGCGCGCTCTGCCCAGGCGACGGCGCGGCGGCCACGCGGGCCTCGGAGGAACGGCACCCGCTCCGTGCCGATCATGCGGCCGATCTGGTAGGCGATCTGGTCGCCGGTCCACGCGCCGAGCGCCGCCGTGACGAGCACCAGCCAGAGCTCCGGCGTGCCCGAGTGCGAGGCGGCGACCGTCAGCGTGATGACGACGGACTCGCTCGGCAGCGGCGGGAAGAACCCATCGATCGTCGCGAAGCCGAACATGGCCGGGTACACCCAGGGCGACGCTGCCAGGGCGAGGATCCAGGACTCCAGCGAGTCCAGGAAGACGGTCAGGGCGTCGAGCACGAGTCCTCGGTTCGTCGGCCGGGCGCGCCCGGGCTGAGTGCGGCGCCGACCCGGTGCCGCACCATCAAGCGTATGCAGGCGAGAGCCATGGTGGGCACCAGGGACAACCCTGCAACGACCCGGATTCCCGAAACGTTCATCCCTGAACGAAAGGTTCACCCGCGGTTCACACAGGCCCGCGCCAGAACGGCACGTCAGAGCGCGAGGCGCTCCCGTACGACCTCGGCCAGCTCGGCCGCAACGGACTCCGCCTGGTCCTGGGACCCGGCCTCGACCATGACGCGCACGAGCGGCTCCGTGCCCGAGGAACGCAGCAGGACGCGGCCCGTCCCGCCCAGCAGCGCCTCGGCCTTGGCGACGGCCGTCTGGACCCCCACGTCGGTGGTGGCGCGCCCCTTGTCGACGCCCTTGACGTTGACGAGGGTCTGCGGCAGGCGCGGCACGTCGGAGGCGAGGTCGGCGAGGCGCCGGCCGGACGCCTTGACCCACGCGGCGAGGTGCAGTGCCGCCAGGACGCCGTCGCCCGTCGTGGCGTGCTCCGCGAGGATGATGTGGCCCGACTGCTCGCCCCCCAGGCCGTACCCGTGGGCGCGCATCTCCTCGAGCACGTAGCGGTCGCCCACGGCGGTCTGCACGGTGTTGATGCCGACGTCCCGCATCGCGAGGAGAAGGCCGAGGTTGCTCATGACGGTGACGACGAGCGTGTCGCCCGGCAGGCGACCGTCGGCCTTGAGCGCGCTCGCCAGGATGCCGAGCACCTGGTCGCCGTCGACGATCGTGCCGGTGTGGTCGACGGCGATGCAGCGGTCCGCGTCGCCGTCGAACGCGACGCCGAAGTCTGCCTCCGAGGCCACGACCACTGCCTGCAGCTGCTCCGGGTGCGTGGACCCGCACTTCTCGTTGATGTTGCGGCCGTCCGGGCTGGCGTTCATCACGACGACGTCGGCGCCGGCCGCGCGCAGGGCCTCCGGGCCCACCTCGCTCGCCGCGCCGTTCGCGCAGTCGATCGCGATCCGCAGGCCCTCGAGCGGGCGGTGCTCGAGCGTTGTGCTCACGCTCGCGGTCAGGTGCTTCACGTACTGCGCGACGGCGGCGCCGGCGTCCACGCGGATCCGGCCGACGTCGGCGCCGACGGGCCGGTCCCACGGCTCGTCGAGCCGGGCGGCGATCGCGTCCTCGACGTCGTCGTCGAGCTTGAGGCCGCCCCGCGCGAAGAACTTGATCCCGTTGTCCGGCATCGGGTTGTGCGACGCGGACACCATGACCCCGAGATCGGCGTCCAGCTCGCTGACGAGGTACGCCAGCGCCGGCGTGGGCAGCACGCCGAGGATCAGCACGTCGACGCCCGCGGCGGCGAGGCCTGCGGACACCGCGCCGGCGAGGAACTCGCCCGACGCGCGGGGGTCACGGCCCACCACGGCACGCGGGCGGTGCCCGGCCCCGACCTCCGCGGCGAGCACGCGCGCGGCGGCGCCGCCCAGCGCGAGCGCGAGCTCCGCGGTGACGTCCTGGTTGGCGAGACCGCGCACGCCGTCCGTGCCGAATAGCCTGCTCATCGAGTCTCCTTCTGAGTCATTGTTCCCGGTCCACCGTAGCGGGCTCCGGGTGTGGTGTACCCGGAGGGCCGCTGAACGGGGATGGCCCCGCCGGACACGTCCGGCGGGGCCATCGCTGCAGCACAGAGCGCGATCAGCGGGGTGCTGCCAAGCACTTCCTACAGTTCCGCTCCAGGCGCGTGCCTCGTACCTCGGCCCGCACCCTTCGCTGCACCGTACGTCAGCGCTTGCTGTACTGCGGCGCCTTGCGGGCCTTCTTGAGACCAGCCTTCTTGCGCTCGACCACGCGGGCGTCGCGGGTCAGGAAACCGGCCTTCTTGAGCGCCGGACGGTTCGCCTCGATGTCGATCGCGTTGAGCGCACGGGCGATGCCGAGGCGCAGCGCGCCGGCCTGGCCGGAGCTGCCGCCGCCGTTGATGCGGGCGATGACGTCGAAACGACCCTCGACCTCGACGAGCTTCAGCGGGGAGTTGACCAGCTGCTGGTGCACCTTGTTCGGGAAGTAGCCCTCGAGGGTGCGGCCGTTGATCTTCCACTGGCCGGTGCCGGGGACGAGGCGCACGCGCGCCACGGCCTCCTTGCGACGCCCGAGGGCCTGGCCCGGGGCGGTGATGGACTGGCCACGCGTCGCGGGCGTGGTCGTCTCGGTGGTGTAGGTGCTGGGCGTCTCGCCGTCCAGCTCGATGTCAACCGTGGTCTCTGCCACTGTGGTGTCCTCGCGTCCTTCGCGTCGTCAGCAGCGGCCTCAGGCCTGCTGCGAAACCTGGGTGATCTCGAACGGCTTGGGCTGCTGCGCCGCGTGCGGGTGCTCGGCACCCGCATAGACCTTCAGCTTGCTGATCTGGGCACGGCCGAGGGAGGTCTTCGGCAGCATGCCGCGGACAGCCTTCTCGATGGCCTTGCGCGGGCTCTTGTCCAGCAGCTCGCCGTACGCGATGGAACGCAGACCGCCCGGGTAACCGGAGTGGCGGTATGCGAGCTTGGTCTCGCGCTTGGTGCCGCTCAGGGCGACCTTCTCCGCGTTGATGACGATGACGAAGTCACCGCCGTCGACATGCGGGGCGAAGGTCGGCTTGTGCTTCCCGCGCAGGAGTGTGGCGACCTGGCTGGCCAGGCGGCCCAGGACGACGTCGGTCGCGTCGACGACGTACCAGTCATGCTGGACGTCGCCGGGCTTCGGGGTGTACGTACGCACGGTTCGTAACCTTTTTCGTGTTCGGTGTCGTCGGGCGAGAAGCGGCGCCCGATGAGTCAGTAGTTGTGCGCGGGATCTCAGGTGACGTCCGGGCCAGACGCCGGCACGCGAGTGGGCGCGCTGCCGGTGCAGGACGTCGGAGGGAAAGCACAACGACTCAACAGAGTACCTGGCGGGACTCGGAGCGGTCAAAGCGGAGCTCGTCACACGAGGTATGCCACACCCGGCGTGGCGCGCGGCCGGTCCCGGACGGCTGAACAGGGCAGGCGAGCGGGGGCGGCGCGGACCGCGCCACACCCCGCTCGCAACCCCCCGTCGACCGGCCCCGGCGCACCCCTGTACAGCCGGGACTCCCTGAGCCTGACGAGAGCGTACAGACCGTCGTGACATGCGCAAACGACAGCTGTGATATTGGTTGCCCGACGGCGACCCGCCCGGCTGCACGACGCGCGTGCATTGCGGTCGTCGCAGTGCCACGGTAGGGGTATGACCTCCGACACCCCCGCCACGACGCCCGACCCGGAGACCGGCGCCGAGGGCGACACCGACCAGCTCCAGCCCGACGACACCCTGATCTACCGGGGCAGCGACGACGTGCTCGACGAGGGCTACTCCCCGCCCGACCGCCCGCGCGGCAACCACTGGGGCGAGACCCCGTGGGAGGAGGTGCACGGCGAGTCCCTCGACCAGCGCCTGGCCGAGGAAGAGCCCGACTACTGGGAGGCCGATCCCCTCGACCGTCCCGACACGACGCGCGCCGGACGCCTCGTCTCCGACAACGACGCCGACCCCGGCGAGGAGGGCGGACGCGAGAACGACCTGTACGGCGGCGACGCCGGGATCGACGGCGCCGGCGCGAGCGCGGAGGAGGCCGCGGTCCACTGGGTCGACGAGCCCTGACGGGGCTCCGGCCCTCCTCACGCCTGTGTCGCGGGGGCCTCGTCCCAGACGTCCTCGTCCATCCGCATCGCGCGGATCCGGTCGGCCCGGGCCGCGAGCTCGGCGTCGGGCGGATAGCTGATCGCCTCGAGCACGAGGCCGTGCGGCGGGACGACGACCGCACCGGCGTCGCGCCGTCGGGATGCGAGCAGCTCCGCGGGCCAGGCAACCGGCCGGCGCCCCTCCCCCACGGCGATCGAGGCCCCCACGAGCGCGCGCACCATGTTGTGGCAGAACGCGTCGGCGCGGACCTGGGCGACCGCGAGCCCGGCGTCGGGGCCGTCCTGCGGGCGGGACCAGGACAGGTGCTGGAGCTCGCGGATCGTCGTGGCACCGGGCCGCGGCTTGCAGTAGGCGGCGAAGTCGCGCACCCCGATGAGCGGGCGGCAGGCCTCGTCCATGGCGGCGACGTCGAGCGGGCGCCGCGACCACAGCACGTGCGTGCGCCGAAGCGGGTCGCGCAGCGTGGGGTCGTCGGCGATGCGGTACGCGTAGCTGCGGTGCAGCGCTGAGAACCGGGCGTCGAAGCCCACCGGCGCCGGGACGGCACGCCGCACCACGACGTCGGGGGGCAGCACTCCGGCCAGCCGCGTGACGAGCGCGTCGCCGGGCTCCCGGTCCGACCGGCCGGGCATGGCGAGCCAGCGCTCCGCCGGCACGTCGACGTGCGCCACCTGGCCGCGCGCGTGCACGCCCGCGTCCGTGCGGCCCGCCACGGTCAGGCGGGGCACCGGCAGGCCCAGGGGGCCCGTCCGCAGGATCGTCGCCAGGCCTTCCTCGAGGGCGCCCTGGACGGTGCGCAGGCCGGGCTGCCGGGCCCAGCCGGCGAAGCCGGTGCCCTCGTAGGCCAGGTCGAGCCGCACGCGGACGGTCGGGCGGGTGGTCGTGCTCACGCGCCCATCCTCCCCCACGCGGGCGCCCGGCAGGCAGGCCTCGCCGGCCGCGAGCGGGCCGCCTCAGCTCGCCTGGGGCAGGTCCCAGGCCCGTGCTCCGCCCACGAGGGCCGCGGAGTTGGGCACGACGACGACGTCGTCGCCGAGCCGCGCCAGCGCCGATGCGGTGATCCGCCGCGAGTTGCCGCCCCCGATGTACAGGCGGTCCCACAGGAAGACCGGCCGCAGGCCGTCCACCATCGTCACGACGCGCCTCGACCAGAGGGCGTCGCCGAGCCGACGGCGTTCGGGCTCGCCGATGTACTGGTCATACGTGAGGCCGCGGCGCAGCGGGGCGCGCGACCACTCGAGGTGCGGGGCGAGCCTCCCGCCGTGGAACAGGGCCGATCCCAGCCCGGTGCCGAGCGTCAGCACCAGCTCGAGCCCGGAGGCAGCGACCACCCCAGCGCCGTGCACCTCCGCGTCGTTGAGCACGAGGGCCGGGAGCCCGAGTCGCGCCCCGACGGCCGCCTGCATGTCGAAGTTCGTCCACGCCTCGCGAAGGTCCGGGTCGACCCGCGAGCGAGGACCTGAACGAGTGATGTAGTGCGGTGTGTGGACGACGACGCCGCTGCGGATCATGCCGGGCATGCCGACCGTGACGCGGCTCGCGGGCGGCAGCTCCCCGGCGATCTTCGCGATCGTGTCGACGAGGAGCCCTGGTGGCAGCGGGTACGGCGTCGGGACCCGCAAGGGGCTGGCGTGGGCGGTGCCGGCCGCGTCGAGGACGGCGGCCTTGATGCCACCGCCCCCGCAGTCGACGGCGAGAGTGAGCGTGTCGTGCATGCCGCCACTGTACGAACACCGGACGGGACGTGAGGCCCGTCGGACCGCGCGCCCCGCGCGAGGTCGACCGCCCCGCGCGACCCTGCCGGCCTGCCCCGGGCGCGACGAAGGGCCCCGCGCCGCCCGAGGGCGGGGCAGGGCCCTTCACGGGAAAGGGAGGCTCAGGCCTCCTTCTTCTCCTCGGTCTCCTCGGCCACCGGCGCGTCCTCGACGGGGGCGTCCTCGACGACCTCGACGGGCGCGTCCTCGACCGGGGCGGCCTTGGCGGCCTTCTCCGTGGCCTTGGCGGCCTCGCGGACGACGGCCTGCTTCGGGCTCACGGCCTCGGTCACGAGCTCGATGACCGCCATGGGGGCGTTGTCGCCCTTGCGGGTGCCGATCTTGGTGATGCGCGTGTAGCCACCGTTGCGCTCGGCCATGGCCGGGGCGATCTCGGTGAAGAGCGTGTGCACCACGCCCTTGTCACGCACGACCGTCAGGACCCGACGGCGGGCGTGCAGGTCGCCGCGCTTGGCGAACGTGATGAGACGCTCGGCGAGCGGGCGCAGCCGCTTGGCCTTGGTCTCCGTCGTGGTGATGCGGCCGTGCTCGAAGAGCGCCGTGGACAGGTTCGCGAGGATCAGGCGCTCGTGAGCCGGGCCACCGCCGAGCCGCGGACCCTTGGTGGGGGTAGGCATTGCTTGTGCTCCTTAAAAGTGGTTCCGCGCCGCCGCGGGCCCGTGGGCCCGCGGCGGCGGGACGTATCAGAACTGCTCGTCGCTGTACGCGGCCTCGTCGTCGGCCTCGAAGTACTGGGCGCCGGACGGATCGAAGTCCAGCGGCGAGTCCTTCAGGCTCAGACCGAGCTCGGCGAGCTTCTCCTTGACCTCGGTGATCGACTTGGCGCCGAAGTTCCGGATGTCGAGCAGGTCCGCCTCGCTGCGCGCGACGAGCTCACCCACCTGGTGGATGCCCTCGCGCTTGAGGCAGTTGTACGAACGGATCGTGAGGTTCAGCTCCTCGATCGGCAGCGCGAGGTCCGCGGCGAGCGCGGTGTCCGTCGGCGAGGGGCCGATCTCGACGCTGTCGGCCTCGATGTTGAGCTCACGGGCAAGGCCGAACAGCTCCACAAGGGTCTTGCCGGCCGAGGCGAACGCGTCGCGAGGCGAGATCGCCTGCTTGCTCTCGACGTCGACGACGAGCTTGTCGAAGTCGGTGCGCTGCTCGACTCGGGTGGCCTCCACCTTGTAGGTGACCTTGAGGACGGGCGAGTAGATCGAGTCGACCGGGATCCGGCCGATCTCCGCGTCGAACTGCTTGTTCTGCGCGGCGGACACGTAACCACGTCCACGCTCGACGGTCAGCTCGATCTCGAGCTTGCCCTTCTCGTTGAGCGTGGCGATGTGCAGGTCGGTGTTGTACACCTCGACGCCCGCCGGCGGAACGATGTCCGCGGCGGTCACCGCACCAGCACCCTGCTTGCGCAGGTACATCACGACCGGCTCGTCCTCCGTGGAGGAGACGACCAGGTTCTTGATGTTGAGGATGATCTCGGTCACGTCCTCCTTCACACCCGGCACGGTGGAGAACTCGTGGAGCACCCCGTCGATGCGGATGGAGGTCACCGCTGCGCCCGGGATGGACGACAGCAGCGTGCGACGCAGCGAGTTGCCGAGCGTGTAGCCGAAGCCAGGCTCGAGCGGCTCGATGGAGAAGCGGGAACGGTACTCCGAGATGACCTCTTCGGTCAGCACGGGGCGCTGTGCGATCAGCACGGTGGGTGTCCTTTCAGTGTGCGTCCGCCATATGACGCATCACGGCTCGCGATCTCTCGCGGCCTCACAGGGCTAGGTCTGCCTGTGAGACAGGGTTTCGCCGCGGTGGCGGTGCGCCCCCGGGGCCACCAGGGCCCTGCAGGCGCACCGCTCCGCGAGGAAGATCAAACGCGGCGACGCTTCGGGGGGCGGCAGCCGTTGTGCGCCTGGGGCGTCACGTCCTGGATCGACCCGACCTCGAGGCCGGTCGCCTGGAGGGAGCGGATCGCGGTCTCACGACCGGAGCCCGGGCCCTTGACGAACACGTCGACCTTCTTGACGCCGTGCTCCTGAGCGCGGCGCGCAGCCGACTCGGCCGCGAGCTGCGCGGCGAACGGCGTCGACTTGCGGGAGCCCTTGAAGCCGACGTGGCCGGCGGACGCCCACGAGATCACGGCGCCCGACGGGTCGGTGATCGAGACGATCGTGTTGTTGAACGTGCTCTTGATGTGAGCCTGGCCGAGCGGGATGTTCTTCTTGTCCTTGCGGCGCGGCTTGCGCGCGGCAGTCGCGCGAGTCTTGGGAGGCATGTGCTGGTTCTCTCCTGGGTCTGATCGGACCGGGGCGGGCTCGGTGGCCCGCTCCACGGACTGCTATCAGCGGGCCTTCTTCTTGCCCGCGACGGTGCGCTTCGGTCCCTTGCGGGTGCGCGCGTTGGTCTTCGTGCGCTGACCGCGCACCGGCAGCCCGCGACGGTGACGCAGACCCTGGTAGGTACCGATCTCGACCTTGCGGCGGATGTCGGCCGCGACCTCACGGCGGAGGTCACCCTCGAGCTTGAAGTTCGCCTCGAGGTAGTCACGCAGCGTGACGAGCTCGGCGTCGCCGAGGTCCTTCACGCGGACGTCCGGGCTGACCCCGGTCGCGGCCAGCGTCTGCTGGGCGCGGGTACGGCCGACGCCGTAGATGTAGGTGAGCGCAACCTCGAGCCGCTTGTCGCGGGGGAGGTCGACGCCGATAAGACGTGCCATGTGCCTTCCGGCTCCTGTACTTCGTCGGAGGTCTGCCGCACCGCCCTCCCGCGTGGCCGCGGGCCCCGGCCTCCGGACCGAGGGTTCCCCTCCTGCGACGGAGGTTCGTGGTGGTGCGCTGGTGGTGGCTGCCGCCACCTGGTGACTCAGATCGAGATCAGCCCTGACGCTGCTTGTGGCGCAGGTTCTCGCAGATCACCATGACGCGACCGTGCCGGCGGATCACCTTGCACTTGTCGCAGATCTTCTTGACGCTCGGCTTGACCTTCATCGGATTCATTCCTCCGCCGTCGCTCGGCCCGGTCACCCGGCCCGACGGCGGCAGTGTCGTGGGTTGTCGATCGCGCGGCTGCGCGACCGGTCACCCGGACTGTGCAGCCCCGGATCGGGGACTGACTACTTGTAGCGGTAGACGATCCGGCCGCGGGACAGGTCGTACGGGCTGAGCTCCACCACCACGCGGTCCTCGGGGAGGATCCGGATGTAGTGCTGCCGCATCTTGCCCGAGATGTGCGCGAGAACCCTGTGGCCGTTCGCCAGCTCCACGCGAAACATCGCGTTCGGCAGAGCCTCGACCACGCTGCCCTCGATCTCGATGACACCGTCCTTCTTTGCCATATCCTCCGCTAACTCTCGTCTGGACTGCTCCCACGCCCGTGCGACGACCACGCGGGATTCCCGCGGCTCGTCGGTCAGGACGTGGATGTCGCGTGCACCCGTCCGCCGCCTGGGGCGGCGCCGGCGTTCGCAGCGCCTCGCACCGCGCACGTGCGCGGGCGGGCAGTGTTGATGAACGCCGGAAGAACGGACTACACCCAGCGATCTAGCCTACGTCATCGTCGCAAGCATTCAAAGCGGAGGCCGACGCCGGAGGGCCGCCCCGGCGCGTGAGCCTCACCACGGCCGACGCCTGGTCGGGAACCCTGCCCCGCGACGGGCGGCCGGGAGCGGTCAGCTCCACTCGAACAGGTCGTAGACCACGCCGGGCGGCCCGAAGTGCATCGCCGGCCAGTCGGCCAGCGCCACCACGACGATCCACGGGACCCAGCCGAGAACGAGCCCGATCCCCAGGGCGAGAACCTCGGTACGCCCGTGCCGGTGCCACATCCACGCGCCACCGACCCACGTGGCGCCGCCGAGCAGGAGGACCCAGAGCCACACCGGCAGACAGGACACGAAGCCGAGAACGGCGCCCGCCCAGAGGAACGGGCTGCCCGCGAGGCGGCGGGCCCAGAGGCCGAGCCACGGGCCGAGGCGGCGGAGCAGGGACGACGTCGCAGCAACCACGTCACGCCAGGACCGGCGGGTCGCCGAGCGCGGACGAGGCGGCTCGAGGGCGGGCGAGGCGTGGACGTCGTCGGTCACCAGGCCGAGTGTAGCCCTACTGACCGTTCCAACAATAGGGCCCTGCCTGAGCCTGAGCGACCCTCGGGACGAGACGTCAGAGAGACGCGATCGTCACGCCGAGCGCCGCAAGGCGCTCCGCTCCCCCGTCGGGCGCAGTCAGCACGACGATCCCGCCCGGGAGGATGGCGACCGAGTGTTCCCAGTGGGCCGCGCGCGACCCGTCCTCGGTGACGACCGTCCAGTCGTCCTCGAGCACCCGGGTCTGGTCGGTGCCTCGGGTGACCATCGGCTCGATGGCCAGGCACATGCCCGGGCGCAGCTTCGGGCCGGCGGTCGACGTGCGGTAGTTGACCACGTCCGGCGGCTGGTGCATCGCCGTGCCGATGCCGTGACCGACGTAGCCCTCGACGATGCCGTACTCGGCACCCGTCGCGCCGCCCGCCAGGTCGACGGCCGCCTCCACGGCGACCCCGACGTCGTTCAGGCGCCTGCCGCTCGCGAGGGCGGCGATTCCTGCCCACAAGGCGGCCTCCGTTGCCCGGACGAGCGCGACGTCGTCGGCGTCGACGCCCGGGACGCCCGGCCCGCCGCCCTGGGGATCGGGGGGCACGTCGTGCGAGACCGGGCCGTCCGGGCCGAGGACGAAGCTCACGGCGGAGTCCCCGTGCCACCCCTCGACGATCGCGCCGCAGTCGATCGAGACGAGGTCACCCACCGCGAGCACCCGGTCTCCCGGGATGCCGTGGATGACCTCGTCGTTGACCGACGTGCAGATCACTGCCGGGTACCCGTGGTACCCGAGGAAGGAGGGGGTGGCGCCCGCCTCGGCGATCACCTTCGCGGCCACCGCGTCCAGGTCCGCGGTGGTCATGCCCGGACGGGCCGCCTCGCGGACGGCGGCGAGCGCGTCGGCGACGACCAGACCGGCGCGCCGCATGAGGCGCACCTGGTCCGGCGTCTTGTACTCGATGCGCTCTCGCCCGAAGACCATCGCTCAGCCCAGCTGGGTCGCGAGGGACTTCACGATGCGCTCGGTGACCTCGTCGATCTCGCCGATGCCGTCGACCTGCACGAGCAGGTTGCGCTCCGCGTACGCGGCAGTCAGCGGGGCCGTCTGCTCGTCGTAGATGTCGAGGCGCCGCGCGACGGCCTCCTCGGTGTCGTCCTCGCGGCCCTCGATCTCGGCGCGCTTGACGATGCGGGCGAGGAGCTCGCCGCGGTCCGCGGTGAGCTCGATGACGCCGTCCAGCTCCCAGCCCAGGTCACCCAGGATCGAGTCGAGCTCGGCCACCTGGGCCGCGTTGCGGGGGTAGCCGTCGAGGATGAAGCCACCCTTGACGTCGTCCTCCGCGAGGCGGGCGCGGACCATGTCGTTCGTGACCGAGTCCGGGACGAGCTCGCCCTTCTTCGTGTACTCCCGGGCGAGGCGGCCGAGCTCGGTCTCGCCCTTGATGTTGGCGCGGAAGATGTCGCCCGTCGAGATCGCGACGATCTCGAACGTGTCGGCGAGCCGGGCGGCCTGCGTCCCCTTGCCCGAGCCCTGCGGACCCATGATCACCAGGCGGGTGATCCGGCCCTCGGGACCGTGGGCGTGCAGGGCACGGCGCGAGGCGGTGGTGTTTTCACTCAACGGAGGAATCCTTCGTAGTGACGCTGCTGCAGCTGCGAGTCGATCTGCTTGACCGTCTCCAGCCCGACGCCGACCACGATGAGGATCGAGCTGCCGCCGAACGGCAGGGATGTCGTGACACCGAGGAAGACGAGCACCAGCGTCGGGATGAGCGCGATGAGCGCGAGGTACAGGGAACCGGCGGAGGTGATGCGCGTGATCACGAAGTCGAGGTACTCCGCGGTGGGGCGGCCGGCGCGGATGCCGGGGATGAAGCCGCCGTACTTCTTCATGTTGTCCGCGACCTCGTCCGGGTTGAACGTGATCGAGGTGTAGAAGAAGCAGAAGAAGATGATCATCAGCGTGTAGAGCGCGATGTAGAGCGGCTCGGACTGCTGGACCAGGTTGTTCGAGATCCACACGACCCATGAGGATGTCGGGTCACCGAACTGGGCGATGAGGCCTGGGATCGCCAGGATCGAGGCCGCGAAGATCACGGGGATCACGCCGGCCATGTTGATCTTGATCGGGATGTAGGTGCTCGTGCCGCCGTACATGCGGCGGCCGACCATGCGCTTCGCGTACTGCACCGGGATGCGGCGCTGCGACTGCTCGACGAACACGACCAGGCCGACGACCAGGACGATCACCAGGATCATGATGATGAAGTTGCGGACGCCGCTGGCGCCGCCCGCGATCGACCACAGGGCGGTCGGGAAGCCGGCCGCGATCGACGTGAAGATGAGCAGCGACATGCCGTTGCCGACGCCGCGCTCCGTGATGAGCTCGCCGAGCCACATCACCAGGCCGGTGCCGGCGGTCATCGTGACGACCATGAGGATCGACGTGAGGATGCTGTCGTCCGCGATCACGTCGAAGGCGCAGCCCTGGAACAGGAGGCCCTGGCGCGCCGTCGTGATGACGGTGGTGGACTGCAGGATCGCGAGCGCGATCGTCAGGTACCGGGTGTACTGCGTCAGCCTCGTCTGACCGGACTGACCCTCCTTGTGGAGGGTCTCGAACCGGGGGATGACGACCCGCAGCAGCTGGATGATGATGCTCGCGGTGATGTACGGCATGATGCCGAGCGCGAAGATCGACAGCTGCAGCAGCGCGCCGCCGCTGAAGACGTTCACGAGACCGAGCAGCGTGTTGTCGCCCTGCGTCGCGATGCACTGCTGCACGTTGGCGTAGTCGACACCCGGCGTCGGGATGAACGACCCGACGCGGAAGAGCGACATGATCGCGATCGTGAACAGCAGCTTGCGCCGCAGGTCTGGCGTCCGGAAAGCCCGGCCGAATGCGCTGAGCACCCTGTCCTCCTGGCCCGCCGAGGCGGGTTCTCATGTCGCCGGGCGACCCCGGCGAGAAGTGACGGTCGTGGGCCACGCCGCGCCGCGCTGTGAGTCAGCGTGGTGCGACGGCTGGACCGTGACGGATTCTACGTCGCTCCCGGCACTTTCTTGACCATGCCGCAAGCACACAGGGCCGACAGCGCGAGTGCGCTGCCGGCCCTGTGCCAGTCTCAGTCCTCCGAGACGGAGCCGCCGGCCGCCAGGATCTTGTCCTTGGCGGACGTGGAGACGCGGTCGACCGCGATCTCCAGCTTGACGGTGATCTCGCCCGTGCCGAGCACCTTCACCGGCTGGCCCTTGCGGACCGCACCCTTGGCGACGAGGTCGGCGACGGTGACAGAGCCACCCTCGGGGTAGAGCGCACCGAGCTTGTCCAGGTTCACGACCTGGTACTCGACGCGGAACGGGTTCTTGAACCCGCGGAGCTTCGGGAGGCGCATGTGCAGAGGCATCTGCCCACCCTCGAAGCGCTGCGGAACCTGGTAGCGAGCCTTCGTACCCTTGGTACCACGGCCCGCGGTCTTGCCCTTGGAGCCCTCGCCACGACCCACGCGGGTCTTGGCGGTCTTGGCACCGGGGGCGGGACGCAGGTGGTGGACCTTGAGCGGCTGGACCTTGGTCTCAGCAGCCTCGGTCTTCTCGGCCTTCTCTGAGCTCTTGGCCATGATCACTCGACCTCCTCGACGGCGACGAGGTGCGCCACCGTCTTGACCATGCCACGGATCTCCGGACGGTCCTCCTTCACGGCGGTGTCGCCGATCCGCTTGAGGCCCAGGGTCCGCAGCGTGTCACGCTGGTTCTGCTTGCCGCCGATGGCGGACTTGAGCTGGGTCACCTTGAGACGAGCCATCACGCACCAGCCTTCGCACCAGCAGCCTCGGCACGGCCGGCAGCCTGGGCGCGCAGGAGCGCGGCCGGGGCCACGTGCTCCAGCGGCAGGCCACGACGCGCCGCGACAGCCTCAGGCTGCTCGAGGCCGCGCAGGGCAGCCACCGTGGCGTGCACGATGTTGATCGCGTTGGACGAGCCGAGCGACTTGCTCAGCACGTCGTGGATGCCGGCGCACTCCAGCACGGCGCGCACCGGACCACCGGCGATCACGCCGGTACCCGGCGAGGCCGGACGGAGGAACACGACACCGGCAGCGGCCTCGCCCTGAACGGGGTGAGGGATGGTGCCCTGGATGCGAGGGACGCGGAAGAAGCTCTTCTTCGCCTCCTCGACACCCTTGGCGATCGCCGCGGGCACCTCCTTGGCCTTGCCGTAGCCGACGCCCACGGTGCCGTCACCGTCGCCCACCACGACCAGCGCGGTGAAGCTGAAGCGGCGACCACCCTTGACGACCTTGGAGACGCGGTTGATCGTCACCACGCGCTCGACGAAGGCGCTCTTCTCCGCCTCGCGGCGGTCGTTGCGACGATCGTCGCGGCGACCGCGACGCTCCCCGCGCTCGTTGTTGTTCTCGTTGGCGGCACCCTGGGGGGCGCCGGTGCGCTGCCCTGCAGCCATCAGAGAGTCCTCTTCTTCCGTGCGATGTAGGTCGTCACAGGGCCAGACCGCCCTCACGAGCCCCGTCGGCGACTGCCGCCACGCGACCGTGGTACTTGTTGCCGCCGCGGTCGAACACGACGGAATCGACACCGACCGCCTTGGCACGCGCGGCGACGAGCTCGCCGACCTTGCGGGCCTTGGCCGTCTTGTCACCGTCGAACGTACGCAGGTCGGCCTCGAGGGTCGAGGCGGACGCCACGGTCTTGCCGACCGTGTCGTCCACGATCTGCGCGACCATGTGGCGCGACGAGCGGCTCACGACGAGGCGCGGACGAACCGGGGTGCCGGTGATCTTCTTGCGAAGGCGGAGGTGACGACGCTGACGAGCGACGGCCTTGCCCTTGCCCAGGATCTTGATAGCCATCGTCACTTACCAGCCTTTCCGACCTTGCGGCGGACGACCTCGCCGGCGTATCGCACGCCCTTGCCCTTGTACGGCTCGGGCTTGCGGATCTTGCGGATGTTCGCTGCGACCTCGCCGACCTGCTGCTTGTCGATGCCCGACACCGAGAACTTGGTGGGGCTCTCGACGGCGAACGAGATGCCGGCGGGCGGCGTCACGACGACAGGGTGGCTGAAGCCGAGGGCGAACTCGAGGTCCGAGCCCTTCGCGGCCACGCGGTAACCGGTGCCGACGATCTCGAGCTTCTTCTCGTAGCCCTGCGTGACACCGGCGACGATGTTCGCGAGGAGCGTGCGGGTGAGGCCGTGCAGCGCACGGGAGTTGCGCTCGTCGTTCGGACGGATCACCACGAGGGTGCTGTCCTCCTGCGAGACGGTGATGGGGGTGGGCACCGTGTGCTCCAGGGTCCCCTTGGGGCCCTTGATGGTCACGAGCGCACCACTGATGGTGACGTCCACGCCGGCGGGGACCGGAACGGGGATCTTGCCGATTCGAGACATGGCGTTATCTCCTTTCCGGATTACCAGACGTAGGCGAGGACTTCGCCGCCGACGCCCTTGGCCTGGGCCTGCTTGTCGGTCAGGAGGCCGGAGGACGTGGACAGGATCGCCACGCCGAGGCCGCCGAGGACCTTGGGCAGGTTGGTGGACTTGGCGTAGACGCGCAGGCCGGGCTTGGAGACGCGGCGGACGCCCGCCAGGGCGCGCTCACGGCTCGGGCCGTACTTCAGCGAGATGGTGAGAGTCTTGCCCACCTGGGCGTCCTCCACCTTCCAGCCGACGATGTAGCCCTCGGCCTGCAGGATTTCGGCAATGTGCGACTTCAGCTTGGACGACGGCATCGTGACCGTGTCGTGGTGCGCCGAGTTCGCGTTCCGCAGACGGGTCAGCATGTCTGCGATCGGGTCGGTCATAGTCATCGGGCTCTTGCCCTTCCTCGCCGGGGTATCCGGGCGGTTCGGTGGGGTGATGTCCTCACCGCGCCGCCCGGACCTGCGACGTAGTTGTTACCAGCTGCTCTTGGTGACGCCCGGGAGCTCGCCACGGTGGGCCATCTCCCGCACGCAGATCCGGCACAGGCCGAACTTGCGGTACACGGAGTGCGGACGACCGCACCGCTGGCACCGGGTGTAGGCGCGGACCGCAAACTTGGGCTTGGCGGCCGCCTTGTTGACAAGGGCCTTCTTCGCCATGTCAGTCCTCCTTGAAAGGGAAGCCGAGACGGCGCAGCAGGGAGCGGCCCTCGTCGTCGGTCGTCGCCGTCGTCACGACCGTGATGTCCATACCGCGGACACGGTCGATCTTGTCCTGGTCGATCTCGTGGAACATCGACTGCTCCGTGAGACCGAAGGTGTAGTTGCCGTTGCCGTCGAACTGCTTCGGCGACAGGCCGCGGAAGTCGCGGATACGCGGCAGCGCGATCGACAGCAGGCGGTCCAGGAACTCCCACATGCGGTCACCGCGGAGGGTGACGTGGGCGCCGATCGGCATGCCCTCGCGCAGCTTGAACTGCGCGATGGACTTGCGAGCCTTGGTGACCTGCGGCTTCTGACCGGTGATAGCGGTCAGGTCGCGGATCGCGCCCTCGATCAGCTTGGAGTCCTTGGCGGCGTCGCCCACACCCATGTTGACGACGATCTTCGAAAGACCGCCGACCTGGTGGACGTTCTGGTGGCCGAACTCCTCCAGCAGCGCCGAGAGGATCTCCTCGCGGTACTTCTGCTTGAGACGCGGCAGGGCCGGGGCCTCGATGGTGGTCTCGGTCATCAGATGTCCTTCCCGGAGCGCTTGGCCACGCGGACACGCACCGTCTTCTGGCGGCCGTCACGCTCGACCTGCTCGCTGCGGAACCCGACCCGGGTGCCCTTCTTGGTCTCCGGGTCGACGACCATCACGTTGCTCACGTGGATCGGCGCCTCGACCGTCTCGATGCCGCCCGTACGGGTACCGCGCTGCGACTCGCCCACCTTGGTGTGCTTGGTCACGCGCTGGACACCCTCGACGACCACGCGGTCGGAGTCCTTGAGCACCTCGAGCACGCGGCCCGTCTTGCCCTTGTCGCGACCGGCGATGACGATCACCTGGTCGCCCTTCTTGATCTTCGCCATGGTCAGAGCACCTCCGGAGCCAGCGAGATGATCTTCATGAACCGCTTGTCACGCAGCTCGCGGCCGACAGGGCCGAAGATGCGCGTGCCACGCGGCTCGCCGTCGTTCTTGAGGATCACGGCGGCGTTCTCGTCGAACTTGATGTAGGAACCGTCCGGACGACGACGCTCCTTGACGGTACGGACGACGACGGCCTTGACCACGTCGCCCTTCTTCACGTTGCCGCCCGGGATCGCGTCCTTGACGGTAGCGACGATGACGTCGCCGATTCCGGCGTAGCGACGCCCGGAACCACCGAGAACGCGGATGCAGAGGATCTCCTTGGCACCCGTGTTGTCAGCGACCCGGAGTCGCGACTCCTGCTGGATCATTGAGTGAACTCCTGTCGTCGAGCCGGTTCTCGCTTCGCGAGCCTTGCCGAACGGATATCTGAAGTGTGTGGTCCTGGTGGGCGGGGCTCCGCCGGGGCGATGCCCCGCCTTCCAGGACCGGAGGTGTTACTTGGCCTTCTCGAGGATCTCCACCAGGCGCCACCGCTTGGTCGCGGACAGCGGGCGGGTCTCCATGATCACGACCAGGTCGCCGATGCCGGCGGTGTTCTGCTCGTCGTGCGCCTTCACCTTGTTGGTGCGGCGCATGACCTTGCCGTAGAGGGGGTGCTTCACGCGGTCCTCGACCTCGACGACGATGGTCTTCTCCATCTTGTCGCTGACGACGTAGCCGCGACGCACCTTGCGGGTGCCGCGCTCGACGGCCTCGGTGGTGTTCGTGTTGTCGCTCATTCCAGCCTCACTCGCTCACGCTCGGAGCCGTACGGATACCGAGCTCGCGCTCGCGCAGGATCGTGTAGATCCGCGCGATGTCGCGACGCACGGCCTTGAGTCGGCCGTGGCTCTCCAGCTGGCCCGTGGCCGACTGGAAGCGGAGGTTGAAGAGCTCCTCCTTGGCCTTCTTCAGCTCGGCGACGAGACGCTCGTCGTCGAAACCGTCCAGATCGGCGGGCGCCAGACCCTTCGTACCCACAGTCATCAGCTCACACCACCCTCGCGCACCACGAAACGGCACTTCATCGGGAGCTTGTGGATCGCGCGGCGCATGGCCTCGCGAGCCAGGGGCTCCGGGACACCGGCCAGCTCGAAGACGATGCGGCCGGGCTTGACATTGGCGACCCACCACTCCGGGGAGCCCTTACCGGAACCCATGCGGGTCTCGGCGGGCTTCTTCGTGAGGGGGCGGTCCGGGTAGATGTTGATCCAGACCTTGCCGCCACGCTTGATGTGGCGGGTCATGGCGATACGAGCCGCCTCGATCTGACGGTTGGTGACGTACGCCGGCTCGAGAGCCTGGATGGCGAAGTCGCCGAACGCGATCTGGTTGCCACCCTTGGACGCGCCGTGGCGGTCCGGGTGGTGCTGCTTGCGGTGCTTGACCCTGCGCGGGATCAGCATGGTCAGGCCTCCGTTCCGGTCTCAGCGGCCGGAGCAGCCGGAGCCTCCGCCACGGGGGCGGGAGCCTCGTCGGCACGCTCGGCCGGACGCTCGGTACGACGACCGCCACCGCGACGCTCGCCGCCACGCTCGCCACCGCGCTCACCGCGGGGGCCACCACGGCCCTGGCGCGGAGCTGCAGTTGCCTGCTGCGCGGCGAACTCCTTCTCGGTCATGTCGCCCTTGTAGATCCACACCTTCACGCCGATACGGCCGAAGGTGGTGCGAGCCTCGAAGAAGCCGTAGTCGATGTTCGCGCGGAGCGTGTGCAGCGGCACACGGCCCTCGCGGTAGAACTCCGAACGGCTCATCTCGGCGCCGCCGAGGCGGCCGGCGACCTGCACGCGGATACCCTTGGCGCCCGCGCGCTGCGCGGACTGGATGCCCTTGCGCATGGCGCGACGGAAGGAGACGCGGCTCGCAAGCTGCTCGGCGATGCCCTGAGCGACGAGCTGTGCGTCGATCTCGGCGTTCTTGACCTCGAGGATGTTGAGCTGGACCTGCTTGCCCGTGAGCTTCTCGAGCTCGCCGCGGATGCGGTCGGCCTCGGCGCCTCGGCGGCCGATCACGATGCCCGGACGCGCCGTGTGGATGTCCACGCGGACGCGGTCGCGGGTGCGCTCGATCTCGACCTTGGAGATGCCGGCCCGCTCGAGACCGGTGCTCATGAGCTTGCGGATCTGGACGTCCTCACGGACGTAGTCGCGGTACCGCTGACCAGGCTTGGTGCTGTCGGCGAACCAACGCGACCGGTGGTCGGTGGTGATGCCGAGGCGGTACCCGTGCGGGTGAACCTTCTGCCCCACTATCGGGCCCCTTCCTTGTCTGCTCGCGGCGCCACGACCACGGTGATGTGGCTGGTGCGCTTGAGGATCCGGTTCGCGCGGCCCTGGGCGCGCGGACGGAACCGCTTGAGGGTCGGGCCCTCGTCCACGAACGCAGCAGCCACGACGAGGTCACCCTCGTCGAAGCGCTCGCTCGCGCGGTCGGCCTTCACCCGGGCGTTCGCGATTGCGCTCTCCACGACCTTACGGACGGGGTCGCTCGCGGCCTGCGGTGCGAACTTCAGCACCGCGACGGCCTCGGCGGCCTGCTTGCCACGGATGAGGTCCACGACGCGCCGGGCCTTCTGGGGCGTGACACGGACGAACCGCGCCTGCGCCTTGGCTTCCATTGCTGTCCTGCCTTCTTGTCTCTTGACAGTCGGGGCGTCACTCGGCTGTGCGGTGGGCGTCAGCCCTCCGCTCAGCGGCGACGGCCCTTCTTGTCGTCCTTCACGTGGCCGCGGAAGGTCCGCGTGGGAGCGAACTCGCCGAGCTTGTGACCGACCATCGACTCGGTGACGAACACCGGGACGTGCTTGCGGCCGTCGTGCACGGCAAAGGTGTGACCGAGGAAGTCGGGCGTGATGACCGACCGACGGGACCAGGTCTTGATAACAGTCTTGGTCCCCTTCTCGTTCTGAACGTCCACCTTCTTCTGGAGGTGGCCGTCGACGAAGGGGCCCTTCTTCAGGCTACGAGGCATCTGTCAGGCTCCTATCAGCGCTTCTTGCCGGTGCGGCGACGGCGGACGATCATCTTGTCGCTCGCCTTGTTCGGACGGCGCGTACGACCCTCCGCCTGACCCCACGGGCTCACCGGGTGGCGGCCACCAGAGGTCTTGCCTTCACCACCACCGTGCGGGTGGTCGATCGGGTTCATGGCGACACCACGGACGGTCGGGCGCTTGCCCTTCCAGCGCATGCGGCCGGCCTTGCCCCAGTTGATGTTCGACTGCTCGGCGTTGCCGACCTCGCCGACCGTCGCGCGGCAGCGCAGGTCGACGTTGCGGATCTCGCCGGACGGCATGCGCAGCTGCGCATACGGGCCGTCCTTTGCGACGAGCTGCACCGACACACCGGCCGAGCGGGCGATCTTCGCGCCGCCACCGGGACGCAGCTCGATGGCGTGGATGACCGTACCGGTCGGGATGTTGCGCAGCGGCAGGTTGTTGCCGGGCTTGATGTCGGCGCCGGCTCCGGCCTCGACAACGTCACCCTGCGACAGCTTGTTCGGCGCGATGATGTAGCGCTTCTCGCCGTCCGCGTAGTGCAGGAGCGCGATGCGCGCCGTGCGGTTGGGGTCGTACTCGATGTGCGCGACCTTGGCGGGCACGCCGTCCTTGTCATGACGACGGAAGTCGATGACACGGTAGGCGCGCTTGTGACCGCCGCCCTTGTGACGCGTCGTGATGCGGCCGGAGCTGTTGCGGCCACCCGTCTTGCTCAGCGGGCGGACCAGCGACTTCTCGGGCTGCGAGCGCGTGATCTCGACGAAGTCGGCGACGCTGGCGCCGCGGCGGCCGGGCGTCGTCGGCTTGTACTTACGGATTCCCATGGAAACCTGTCCTCAATCGTCTCTCGTCCGGCTCAGCCGACCGGACCACCGAAGATGTCGATCGTGCCCTCGCGGAGGGTGACGATCGCACGCTTCGTGTCCTTGCGCTTGCCGAGGCCGAAACGCGTGCGACGCGTCTTGCCCTTGCGGTTGATCGTGTTCACCGAGTCGACCTTGACGCCGAAGACCTGCTCGATCGCGATCTTGATCTCGGTCTTGTTGGCACGCGGGTCCACGATGAAGGTGTACTTGCCTTCGTCGAGGAGCCCGTAGCTCTTCTCGGAGACGACCGGCGCGAACAGGATGTCGCGCGGGTCCTTCGTCACGGCGGTCACTTGGCGGCCTCCTCGGCGGTGTCGGCCTCGGTCTCCGTGGCGACTGCCTTCGCGCCCTTGGCCGGGCCCGCGATGAACGCGGCGAGCGCGCCCTCGGTGAAGACGACGTCGTCGGAGACGAGCACGTCGTAGGTGTTGAGCTGATCGGCGACCAGCAGGTGCACCTCGGCCACGTTGCGCAGCGACTTGATCGTCACCTCGTCGGTCCGCTCCGTCACGACGAGCACGTTCGCGCGGGGGGACAGCGACTTGAGGGTGGCGACGGCGGTCTTGGTCGACGGCACGCCCTCGACACCGAAACCGGCGACGACGTGCACGCGACCCGCACGGGCGCGGTCGGAGAGGGCGGCACGCAGGGCGGCAGCCTTCATCTTCTTCGGGGTGCGCTGGTCGTACGAGCGCGGCTGCGGGCCGTGGACGACGCCACCGCCGGCGAACTGCGGAGCACGCGTCGAACCCTGACGGGCGCGGCCGGTGCCCTTCTGCTTGTACGGCTTGCGGCCACCACCGGACACCTCGCCACGAGTCTTCGTGGAGTGCGTGCCCTGGCGCGCCGCAGCGCGCTGCGCGACGACGACCTGGTGGATCAGCGGAACGTTCAGTGCGACGTCGAACACCTCGGAGGGGAGCTCGGCGGTGCCGGTCTTCTTGCCCTGGGCATCCAGGACGTCGACGGTCTGAGCGGCCATCGGTGTCACGCTCCCTTCGCGGCGGTACGCACGACGACGACGCCACCCTTGGGGCCGGGAACTGCGCCCTTGACGAGCAGCAGACCCTTCTCGGCGTCGACCGCGTGAACGGTCAGGTTCTGGGTGGTCTGACGGACGTTGCCCATCCGACCGGCCATCCGCACGCCCTTGAACACGCGCGACGGCGTCGAAGCGCCACCGATCGAGCCCGGCTTGCGGTGGTTGCGGTGAGAACCGTGGGAGGCGCCCACGCCGGCGAAGCCGTGACGCTTCATGACGCCGGCGGTGCCCTTGCCCTTGGTGGTACCGATGACGTCGACCGTTGTGCCGGCCTCGAAGGCGGCAGCCGTGATCTCCTGGCCGAGCGTGAACTCGGCGACGTTGCTGGTACGGATCTCAGCCACGTGACGGCGCGGCGTCACGCCGGCCTTCTCGAAGTGGCCCTTGAGGGGCTGGGTGACCTTGCGGGGGTCGATCTGGCCGTGCGCGAGCTGTACAGCCGCGTAGCCGTCGACGTCCTCCGTGCGGATCTGGGTCACGACATTCGTGCCGACGGCGACCACGGTCACGGGCACGAGGCGACCGGCCTCGTCCCAGAGCTGGGTCATGCCGAGCTTCGTGCCGAGCACCGCGGTCACGTTCGTCTGCTGGTTGGTCATGATGTCCTCCAGCCTCAGAGCTTGATCTCGATGTTCACGTCCGCCGGCAGGTCGAGCCGCATGAGCGAGTCGACGGCCTTGGGCGTGGGGTCGATGATGTCGATGAGCCGCTTGTGCGTGCGCATCTCGAAGTGCTCGCGGCTGTCCTTGTACTTGTGAGGCGACCGGATCACGACGAAGACGTTCTTCTCCGTCGGCAGCGGCACCGGACCCACGACCGTCGCACCAGCGCGAGTGACCGTGTCGACGATCTTGCGCGCCGAGCTGTCGATCACCTCGTGGTCGTAGGACTTGAGCCGGATGCGGATCTTCTGTCCCGCCATGGCGTCGTCTGACTCTCTCTCTCGAACCGCTACTGTCCGACCCCCGCGCTCGGGCGTGTCGCTTAGTGCGACATAACCATGCACGCATGAGGCCGTTGGGAAGTGATCCGCCCGAAGGCCGACCACGACGTTTGCCGAGCCTGCTCGGAACAGTGGTCTCCAGAAGCTGGAGAACGCGTGCTCCGCGGGGCGCCTTCTGCGCGCGTCGACAGTTGGACACAAAACCCCGCGATCCCTCCTCGGGAGGGAGACCGCCCAGCCCAGCGACCTCAGGTCGGGACTGCGGTTCAGCACACTGTTCGACACAAGAAAGAGCGCGCCCGTGACAGGCAACTGTGCAATCTTGCCACATCGTTCCGCGGAACTCCAACGGAGCCGGTGTGACCCCTGACGCAACTGCAACTTCTTGGCTCCCGCCGGCCCAGATCGACCGGACCCTGCGGGAATGCAGCGGGGCCCGGGTGCCTGTCGGCACCCGGGCCCCGCCGTCAGAGACCTAGCTCAAGATCACTTGAGGATCTTGGTGACACGGCCGGAACCGACCGTGCGGCCACCCTCGCGGATGGCGAAGCCGAGGCCCTCCTCCATGGCGATCGGCTGGATCAGCTCGACCGTCATCTCGGTGTTGTCGCCGGGCATGACCATCTCGGTGCCCTCGGGCAGCGTGATGACGCCGGTGACGTCCGTGGTCCGGAAGTAGAACTGCGGACGGTAGTTCGAGAAGAACGGGTTGTGACGGCCGCCCTCCTCCTTGCCGAGGATGTAGACCTGCGCCTCGAACTGCGTGTGCGGGGTGATCGAGCCCGGCTTCACGACGACCTGGCCGCGCTCGACGTCCTCGCGCTTGATGCCACGGAGGAGCAGACCGGTGTTGTCGCCGGCCTGGGCCTGGTCCATCTGCTTGTGGAAGGTCTCGATGCCCGTGACCGTGGTCTTCTGCGGGGTACGGATACCGACGATCTCGACGTCCGAGTTCAGGTCGAGCGTGCCACGCTCCACCTTGCCCGTGACGACGGTGCCACGACCCGTGATCGTGAAGACGTCCTCGATCGGCATGAGGAACGGCTTGTCGAGCTCGCGCAGCGGCTCCGGCACGTTCTCGTCCACGGCCGTCATCAGCTCGAGGACCTTCTCGGTCCACTCGGGGTCACCCTCGAGGGCCTTGAGGCCCGACACGCGCACGACCGGCGCGTCGTCACCGTCGAAGCCCTGCGAGGAGAGGAGCTCGCGCACCTCCATCTCGACGAGCTCGAGGATCTCCTCGTCGTCGACCATGTCGGACTTGTTGAGGGCCACGAGCAGGTAGGGCACGCCGACCTGACGGGCGAGGAGCACGTGCTCGCGCGTCTGGGCCATCGGGCCGTCGGTCGCGGCGACCACCAGGATCGCGCCGTCCATCTGGGCGGCACCGGTGATCATGTTCTTGATGTAGTCGGCGTGACCCGGGGCGTCGACGTGCGCGTAGTGGCGCTTCGGCGTCTCGTACTCGATGTGCGCGATGTTGATCGTGATACCGCGCTGCTTCTCCTCCGGCGCAGCGTCGATCTCGTCGAAGTTGCGCTGGACGTTCGCCGGAAGCTCCGGGTACTTGTCAGCGAGCACCTTCGAGATCGCCGCGGTCAGCGTCGTCTTGCCGTGGTCGACGTGACCGATCGTGCCGATGTTGACGTGCGGCTTGGTCCGCTCGAACTTGGCCTTAGCCACTGGGGTCCTCCTGGGACTTGGGTAGATGTTCCGAACGTTGCAGATGTTCGGCCAAGAAGCCTACAACTGCGGGGCGTTGCGGGTATTCCTACAGGTTGATGGTTGTGCGGGTCGTCGACCTGTGGGGACTCACTCGCCCCGGGTCTTCTTGATGATCTCTTCGGCAACGTTCCGAGGAACCTCGGCATAGCTGTCGAACTGCATCGAGTACACGGCGCGGCCCTGGGTCTTGGACCGGAGGTCACCGATGTACCCGAACATCTCGCTCAACGGTACGTGGGCACGGACGACCTTGACACCGGTGGCGTCCTCCATGGACTGGATCATCCCACGACGCGAGTTGAGGTCGCCGATCACGTCGCCCATGTACTCCTCGGGCGTGCGCACCTCGACGGCCATGACGGGCTCGAGGAGGACCGGGTCGGCCCGCCGCACGCCCTCCTTGAGCACCATCGAGCCGGCGATCTTGAACGCCATCTCCGACGAGTCGACCTCGTGGTAGGCGCCGTCGAGCAGCGTGGCCTTGATCCCGACCAGCGGGAAGCCGGCCAGAACGCCCTGCTGCATGGCCGACTGGATGCCGGCGTCGACGGACGGGATGTACTCACGGGGGATGCGCCCACCGGTCACGGCGTTGTCGAACTCGTAGAGCTCGCCCTCGGACGTGTCCAGGGGCTCGAAGGTCATGAGGACCTTCGCGAACTGCCCCGAGCCACCCGTCTGCTTCTTGTGCGTGTAGTCGATCTTCTCCGCCTTGCGACGGATCGTCTCGCGGTACGCGACCTGCGGCTTGCCGACGTTCGCCTCGACCTTGAACTCGCGACGCATGCGGTCGACGAGGATGTCGAGGTGGAGCTCGCCCATGCCGCCGATGACGGTCTGGCCGGTCTCGTCGTCCAGCCGCACGCGGAAGGTCGGGTCCTCCTCGGCGAGCTTCTGGATCGCGGTCGACAGCTTCTCCTGGTCGGCCTTCGTCTTCGGCTCGATCGCCACGTCGATGACGGGCTCCGGGAAGGTCATCGACTCGAGGACCACCGGGTTCGCCTGGTCGCTCAGGGTGTCACCGGTGGTGACGTCCTTGAGTCCGATGAACGCGTAGATGTGACCGGCGGACGCGCTGTCGACCGGGTTCTCCTTGTTCGCGTGCATCTGGAAGAGCTTGCCGATGCGCTCCTTCTTGCCCTTGGTGGCGTTGAGCACCTGAGCGCCCTGGTCCACCTTGCCGGAGTACACGCGCACGTAGGTCAGCTTGCCGAAGAACGGGTGCGTGGCGACCTTGAACGCCAGAGCCGCGAACGGCTCCGAGGCGTCCGGGTGACGCTCGATGACCTTCTCCGGGTCCTTGACGTCGTGGCCCTCGGTCGCTGGGACGTCGAGCGGCGACGGCAGGTAGTCGACAACGGCGTCGAGCATGGGCTGCACGCCCTTGTTCTTGAACGCCGAGCCGCACAGGACCGGGAAGGCCTCCGAGGTGATGACGAGCTTGCGGATGCCAGCCTTGATCTCCGCGATGGTGAGGTCCTCGCCGCCCAGGAACTTCTCGAGCAGGACATCGTCGGTCTCGGCGACCGCCTCGACGAGCTCGGCGCGGTAGCGCTCCGCCTTCTCGACCATGTCGGCCGGGATCTCCTCGACCTCGTACTCCTCGCCGAGCTTCGTCTCGCCGCGCCAGACCAGAGCCTTCTGCTCGATCAGGTCGACGACGCCGATGAAGTCGCCCTCGGAGCCGATCGGCAGCTGGATGACCAGCGGCTTCGCCTTCAGGCGGTTGATGATGGTGTCGACCGTGAAGTAGAAGTCGGCACCCAGCTTGTCCATCTTGTTGACGAAGCAGATGCGCGGGACGTTGTACTTGTCGGCCTGGCGCCACACCGTCTCGGACTGCGGCTCCACGCCCTCCTTGCCGTCGAAGACGGCGACGGCGCCGTCGAGCACGCGCAGGGAACGCTCGACCTCCACCGTGAAGTCGACGTGGCCGGGGGTGTCGATGATGTTGATCTGGTTGTTGTTCCAGAAACAGGTCGTCGCGGCCGACGTGATCGTGATGCCGCGCTCCTGCTCCTGCTCCATCCAGTCCATCGTCGCGGCACCCTCGTGGACCTCACCGATCTTGTAGGTGATGCCGGTGTAGAAGAGGATGCGCTCGGTGGTCGTGGTCTTGCCGGCATCGATGTGGGCCATGATGCCGATGTTGCGGACCTTGTTCAGGTCGGTCAGCACGTCGAGTGCCACGGTGTGTTACCCCTTGGTCTGTGGGTGCGGGCCCGCGCACGGCCCCGGAGGTTGCCCGGGGCCGCGCGGGAGCGACTACCAGCGGTAGTGCGCGAAGGCCTTGTTGGACTCGGCCATCTTGTGCATGTCCTCGCGGCGCTTGACCGCGGCACCGAGACCGTTCGAGGCGTCGAGGATCTCGTTCATGAGGCGCTCGGTCATGGTCTTCTCACGACGGGCGCGCGAGTAGTCCGTGAGCCAGCGCAGCGCGAGCGTCGTGGAGCGCGCGGGGCGCACCTCGACCGGCACCTGGTAGGTCGCGCCACCGACACGGCGGGAGCGGACCTCGAGCGCCGGGCGGACGTTCTCGAGCGCGCGCTTGAGGACGACGACCGGGTCGCCGTCCGTCTTCGAGCGGACGCCCTCGAGGGCGCCGTAGACGATCGCCTCGGCGGTGGACTTCTTGCCGTCGAGCAGGACCTTGTTGATCAGCTGCGTGACGACCGGGGACCCGTACACCGGGTCGACGATGAGCGGCCGCTTCGGGGCCGGACCCTTACGAGGCATCAGGCCTTCTCCTTCTTGGCGCCGTAGCGGCTGCGAGCCTGCTTGCGGTTCTTGACACCCTGGGTGTCGAGCGCGCCGCGCACGATCTTGTAGCGAACGCCGGGGAGGTCCTTCACACGGCCGCCGCGCACGAGCACGATCGAGTGCTCCTGCAGGTTGTGGCCGACACCGGGGATGTACGCGGTGACCTCGACCTGGGACGAGAGCTTCACACGGGCGACCTTGCGCAGGGCCGAGTTCGGCTTCTTGGGGGTGGTGGTGTACACGCGCGTGCACACCCCGCGCCGCTGCGGGGAACCCTTGAGGGCCGGGGTCTTCGACTTCCCGGCCTTCGAGGTCCGCCCCTTGCGGACGAGCTGCTGGATCGTAGGCACTACGTCTCCGTCTGTTCGAGCTTGAGGGGAGTCCGTAGCCGGTCTCCCCGTCGTGGTTGTGGCTTGTGCGTGCCGACAGCACGCGGCACCCACAGCCCCCGCGGGGACCGCATTCGCCACTTACCACCGGCTCGATGGTCCGGGTCCTCGCACCGCGGCAGATGCCAGCGGAGGGAGTCACCGGAATGCCCGCACACTCACATCGGCCGCTTCCGCCGGCCGCTTCGCAGCGGCTTCCGGAGGTGCGGCCCGACGGCGCGGGCACGGTTTCCAAGGCTACCCGCGCGTTCGCGGGCGGTCAAAACAAATGGCTGTGAGTTGCCCGACGCCGGAGGCGTGGTCACCTCTCGCACGGGGGTCACCCCGCACGGGTTGTGCCGAAGGGAGTCGGGGGGGGGGGGGGGGGGGGGGGGGGCGCCGGGGGGGGGGGAGGGGGGGGGGGAAGAAGTGTCGTGAT
>NZ_JAKGSG010000047.1 GCF_021568775.1 Antribacter soli
CTCGCACGGGGGTCACCCCGCACGGGTTGTGCCGAAGGGAGTCGGCCCGTCCCTTTCGCCCGAGGAGAACCTTGGGCGAAAGGGACGGGCCGACTACTTCGGTACGGACGGGAGAAGGATCAGCGGTAGTCGCCGAAGTCCAGGTCCTCGAGCGGGATCGCCTCGCCGGAGCCCATGCCGAGCGTCGGGAAGTCGATCTCGTCGTAACCGAAGCTCGGGTAGAGCTCGGCCTTGGCCTGCTCGGTGGGCTCGACCGCGACGTTCCGGTAGCGGGGCAGGCCCGTTCCGGCGGGGATGAGCTTACCGATGATGACGTTCTCCTTGAGACCCAACAGCGGGTCCCGACGACCGCTCATCGAGGCCTCGGTGAGCACGCGGGTGGTCTCCTGGAAGGAGGCCGCCGAGAGCCACGAGTCCGTCGCGAGCGAGGCCTTCGTGATGCCCATGAGCTCCGGACGGCCGGAGGCCGGCTGGCCACCCTCCGCCACGGCGCGACGGTTGGCGTCCTCGAAACGCCTGCGCTCCGCGAGCTCGCCCGGCAGCAGCGGCGCGTCACCCGAGTCGAGCACGGTCACGCGACGCAGCATCTGCCGCACGATGACCTCGATGTGCTTGTCGTGGATGTCCACGCCCTGGCTGCGGTAGGTCTCCTGGACCTCGTCCACCAGGTGCTTCTGCGTGGCGCGCGGGCCGAGGATCCGCAGCACCTTCTTCGGGTCGACAGCACCCTGCACGAGCTGGGTGCCGACCTCGACGTGGTCGCCGTCGGTGATCAGGAGCCGGGAACGCTTGGTGACCGGGTACCGGATCTCCTCCGAGCCGTCGTCCGGCGTGAGGACGAGGTGGCGCGTGCGCTCGGTGTCCTCGATCGTCACACGGCCGGTGTACTCCGCGATGGGCGCCTCACCCTTGGGGGTGCGGGCCTCGAAGAGCTCGGTGACGCGCGGCAGACCCTGCGTGATGTCGTCCGCGGACGCCACACCACCGGTGTGGAACGTACGCATCGTCAGCTGGGTGCCGGGCTCGCCGATCGACTGCGCGGCGATGATGCCGACGGCCTCGCCGATGTCCACGAGCTTGCCCGTGGCCAAGGAGCGGCCGTAGCACTTGGCGCACGTGCCGACGCGCGACTCGCAGGTCAGCACCGAGCGCACCTTGACGCTCTCGATGCCGGCCGCCATCACCTCGCGGATGATGACGTCGCCCGCGTCGGAGCCGCCGGCGGCGATGACGTTGCCGTCACCGTCCACGACGTCCGTCGCGAACGTGCGCGAGTAGATGCTCGTCTCGACGCGCGGGTGCGGCACCAGGGTGTCGCCGATGCGCTCCGCCACCGGGAGGGTGAGGCCGCGCTCGGTGCCGCAGTCCTCCTCGCGGATGATGACGTCCTGCGAGACGTCCACCAGACGACGCGTGAGGTAGCCCGAGTCGGCGGTACGGAGAGCCGTGTCCGCCAGACCCTTGCGCGCACCGTGCGTCGCGATGAAGTACTCGAGGACGGACAGGCCCTCGCGGTAGTTGGACTTGATCGGGCGAGGGATGATCTCGCCCTTCGGGTTCGCCACGAGGCCGCGCATACCGGCGATCTGACGGACCTGCATCCAGTTACCACGGGCACCGGAGCCGACCATGCGCAGCAGCGTGTTGCGCGGGTTGGACTCGAGGTTCTCGCGCATGATCGAGGCGACCTTGTCGGTGGCCTGGGTCCAGATCTCGATGAGCTCCTGACGGCGCTCGTCGTCCGTGATCAGACCGCGGTCGAACTGCTGCTGGACCTTCAGGGCCCGAGCCTCGTGCTCGTCGAGGATCTGGTTCTTCACGTCCGGCATGGCCACGTCGGAGATCGCGATCGTGACGCCCGAGCGGGTGGCCCACTTGTAGCCGGTGTCCTTCAGCGCGTCGAGCGACGCCGCGACCTCCACCTTGGGGTACCGCTCCGCGAGGTCGTTGACGATCGTCGAGAGGCGCTTCTTGTCGACGACACCGTTCTCGTACGGGTAGTCGACCGGCAGCGTCTCGTTGAAGATCGTGCGGCCCAGCGTGGTCTCGAACAGGATCGGCTGACCCTCTTCCCAGCCCTCGGGCGCGTCGAAGCCCTTGGCCGGCGGAACCAGGTCCGTCATGCGCACGCGGATGACCGCGTTGATGTCGAGCGTGCCCTGGTCGAAGGCCATGATGGCCTCGGCCTGGGACGAGAACACGCGGCCCTCGCCCTCGGCGCCCGGACGGTCGCTGGTGAGGTGGTGCAGGCCGATGATCATGTCCTGTGCGGGCATGGTCACCGGACGGCCGTCCGACGGCTTGAGGATGTTGTTGCTCGAGAGCATGAGGATGCGGGCCTCGGCCTGCGCCTCGGCGCTCAGGGGCAGGTGGACCGCCATCTGGTCGCCGTCGAAGTCCGCGTTGAACGCGGCGCACACGAGCGGGTGCAGGTGGATGGCCTTGCCCTCGACGAGCTGCGGCTCGAACGCCTGGATGCCCAGACGGTGCAGCGTAGGCGCGCGGTTGAGCAGCACCGGGTGCTCGGTGATGACCTCTTCGAGCACGTCCCACACGACAGGACGGGTGCGCTCGACCATGCGCTTGGCGCTCTTGATGTTCTGCGCGTGGTTCAGCTCCACGAGACGCTTCATCACGAACGGCTTGAAGAGCTCCAGCGCCATCTGCTTCGGCAGGCCGCACTGGTGCAGCTTGAGCGACGGACCCACCACGATGACCGAACGGCCGGAGTAGTCGACGCGCTTGCCGAGCAGGTTCTGGCGGAACCGGCCCTGCTTGCCCTTGAGCATGTCGGAGATCGACTTCAGCGGACGGTTGCCGGGGCCCGTGACCGGGCGGCCGCGGCGGCCGTTGTCGAACAGCGAGTCGACGGCCTCCTGGAGCATCCGCTTCTCGTTGTTGACGATGATCTCCGGCGCGCCCAGGTCCAGGAGCCGCTTGAGGCGGTTGTTCCGGTTGATGACGCGGCGGTACAGGTCGTTCAGGTCCGACGTGGCGAAGCGGCCACCGTCGAGCTGCACCATCGGGCGCAGGTCCGGCGGGATGACCGGGACGGCGTCGAGCACCATCGCCGTGGGCGAGTTGGTCGTCGTCAGGAAGGCGTTGACGACCTTGAGGCGCTTCAGGGCACGGGTCTTGCGCTGGCCCTTGCCGCTGCGGATGGTCTCGCGGAGCGAGGCCGACTCGGCCACCAGGTCGAAGCTCTCGAGGCGCTTCTGGATCGCCGAGGCGCCCATCGAGCCCTCGAAGTAGGTGCCGTAGCGGTCCTGCAGGGCGCGGTAGAGCATCTCGTCGCCCTCGAGGTCGGCGACCTTGAGGTTCTTGAAGCGGTCCCACACCTGCTCGAGGCGGTCGAGCTCGGCGTCGGCACGCTTGCGGATCGACGCCATCTCGCGCTCGGCCGAGTCGCGCACCTTGCGGCGCGCGTCGGCCTTGGCACCCTCGGCCTCGAGCTCGGCCAGGTCGGCCTCGAGCTTCTGGGCACGGGTGTTGATGTCGTTGTCGCGACGGTCCGCGATCTCCTTCTTCTCCAGGTCGATCTCGTTCTGGAGGTTCGGGAGGTCTTCCTGGCGGGCCTCGTTGTCGACCGACGTGATCATGTAGGCCGCGAAGTAGATGACCTTCTCGAGGTCCTTCGGGGCGAGGTCCAGCAGGTAGCCCAGACGCGAGGGCACACCCTTGAAGAACCAGATGTGCGTGACGGGCGCGGCAAGCTCGATGTGGCCCATGCGCTCACGGCGCACCTTCGAGCGCGTCACCTCGACGCCGCAGCGCTCGCAGATGATGCCCTTGAAGCGCACGCGCTTGTACTTGCCGCAGTAGCACTCCCAGTCCCGGGTGGGGCCGAAGATCTTCTCGCAGAAGAGGCCGTCCTTCTCGGGCTTGAGGGTGCGGTAGTTGATGGTCTCGGGCTTCTTGACCTCGCCGTGCGACCAGGCACGGATGTCGTCGGCCGTGGCCAGGCCGATGCGCAGCTCGTCGAAGACGTTGACGTCGAGCAAGGTGTCCTACTTCCTTCGTCTGCCATGGCTCCCGCTGGGGGTCGCGTGCGGGGCCGGCGCGGTGGAGATGGGTTGCGTGCGGTGCCCGACGCCGGAGGGTCACCTTCCGTGGAAGGGCGGGCTCCGGCGTCGGGCCCCGTGTCAGATCTCGTCGATGCTGGACGCGGCGTTGGGGCGGCGGGACAGGTCGATCCCGAGCTCCTCAGCGGCGCGGTACACCTCGTCGTCGGACTCCTTCATCTCGATGGAGACGCCGTCGCTGGACAGCACCTCCACGTTCAGGCAGAGCGACTGCATCTCCTTGAGGAGGACCTTGAAGGACTCCGGGATGCCCGAGTCGGGGATGTTCTCGCCCTTGACGATCGCCTCGTAGACCTTGACGCGGCCCGGGACGTCGTCCGACTTGATGGTCAGGAGCTCCTGGAGCGTGTACGCGGCGCCGTACGCCTCGAGAGCCCAGACCTCCATCTCGCCGAAGCGCTGGCCACCGAACTGCGCCTTACCACCCAGCGGCTGCTGCGTGATCATCGAGTACGGGCCGGTGGAGCGCGCGTGGATCTTGTCGTCGACCAGGTGGTGGAGCTTCAGGATGTACATGTAGCCCACCGAGACCGGCTCGGGGAACGGCTCGCCGGCGCGGCCGTCGAACAGGAGCGCCTTGCCGTCGCCGCCGACCATGCGGTCGCCATCGCGGTTCGGGAGCGTCGTGGAGAGCAGGCCACGCAGCGCGTTCTCCTGCAGGCCGTCGAACACCGGGGTCGCCACCGGGGTGCGCGGCTCGGAGCGGTGCGCCACGACCGGGACGTCGTCCTTCCAGGCGGCGTCCTTGTCCTCGGCCAGCTCGATGTCCCAGCCGCGGCTGGCGACCCAACCGAGGTGGGTCTCGAGCACCTGACCGACGTTCATACGGCCGGGCACGCCGAGCGGGTTGAGGATGACGTCCACCGGGGTGCCGTCCGAGAGGAACGGCATGTCCTCCTGCGGGAGGATCTTGGAGATGACGCCCTTGTTGCCGTGACGGCCGGCGAGCTTGTCACCCACCGTGATCTTGCGGCGCTGCGCGATGTAGACGCGCACGAGCTGGTTCACGCCGGCGGGCAGCTCGTCGCCGTCCTCCCGGTTGAACTCGCGCACGCCGATGACCGTGCCGGACTCGCCGTGGGGCACCTTGAGGGACGTGTCACGCACCTCGCGGGCCTTCTCGCCGAAGATGGCACGGAGCAGGCGCTCCTCCGGGGTCAGCTCGGTCTCACCCTTCGGGGTGACCTTGCCGACCAGGATGTCGCCCGCGCCGACCTCGGCACCGATGCGGATGATGCCGCGCTCGTCGAGGTCCGCCAGGACGTCCTCGGAGACGTTCGGGATGTCCCGCGTGATCTCCTCCGGGCCCAGCTTCGTGTCGCGCGCGTCGACCTCGTGCTCCTCGATGTGGATCGACGACAGGATGTCGTCCTCCACCAGGCGCTGGCTGAGGATGATCGCGTCCTCGTAGTTGTGGCCCTCCCACGACATGAAGGCCACGAGCAGGTTGCGGCCGAGCGCGAGCTCGCCCTCGTCCGTCGCCGGGCCGTCAGCCAGCACCGAGTTGACGTCGACCCGCTGGCCGGCGTCGACCAGGACGCGCTGGTTGTAGCTCGTGCCCTGGTTGGAGCGCACGAACTTCTTGATGCGGTACGAGCCCGTGGTGCCGTCGTCGTTCGCGACGAGGACCAGGTCCGCCGACACCTCGGTGACGACACCCGGCTTCGTGGCCACGATGACGTCGCCCGCGTCGACCGCCGCGCGACGCTCCATGCCGGTGCCGACCAGCGGCGCCTCGGAGCGGACCAGCGGCACGGCCTGGCGCTGCATGTTCGCACCCATGAGGGCGCGGTTCGCGTCGTCGTGCTCGAGGAACGGGATCAGGGCCGTCGCGACCGACACCATCTGGCGCGGCGAGACGTCCATGTAGTCGACCTCGGTGATCGGCACGTCGTTCGTCTCGCCACCCTTGGTGCGCACCAGGATGCGGTCGAGCACGAACGAGCCGTCCTCGGTCAGCGGGGTGTTGGCCTGCGCGATGACGTGACGGTCCTCGTCGTCCGAGGTCAGGTACACGACCTCGTCGGTGACCTTGTTGTTGACGATCTTCCGGTACGGCGTCTCGATGAAGCCGAACGGGTTGATGCGGCCGAACGACGCGAGCGAGCCGATGAGGCCGATGTTCGGGCCTTCAGGGGTCTCGATCGGGCACATGCGGCCGTAGTGCGACGGGTGGACGTCACGGACCTCCATGCCGGCGCGGTCACGGGACAGACCGCCGGGGCCCAGCGCGGACAGGCGGCGCTTGTGCGTCAGGCCGGCGAGCGGGTTGTTCTGGTCCATGAACTGCGACAGCTGCGAGGTGCCGAAGAACTCACGGATCGACGCCACGACCGGGCGGATGTTGATCAGGGTCTGCGGCGTGATCGCCTCGACGTCCTGCGTCGTCATCCGCTCGCGGACCACGCGCTCCATGCGGGACAGGCCCGTGCGCACCTGGTTCTGGATCAGCTCGCCCACGGCGCGGATACGACGGTTGCCGAAGTGGTCGATGTCGTCCGTCTCGACGCGCACCTCGACCGGCTCGCCGCCGCGGACACCAGGGATGGTCTCCTTGTCGGCGTGCAGCGCGGCGAGGTACTTGATCGTGGCGACGACGTCGGTCAGCCGCAGCGTCGACTCGTTGAGCGCAGCGTCCACGCCGAGCTTCTTGTTCGCCTTGTAGCGGCCGACCTTCGCGAGGTCGTAACGCTTCGGGTTGAAGTAGAAGTTCTCGAGCAGCGCGCGGCCGGCCTCGACCGTCGGCGGCTCACCCGGGCGGATCTTGCGGTACAGGTCGACCAGGGCCTCCTCCGCGGTGTGGACGTGGTCCTTCTCCATGGTGTCGAGCACCGACGGGAAGTCCGCGAACTCCTCGCGAATCTGCGCCTCGGGCATGCCGAGGGCCTTGAGCAGCACCGTGACCGACTGCTTGCGCTTGCGGTCGACGCGCACGCCGACGGCGTCGCGCTTGTCGATCTCGAACTCGAGCCAGGCACCGCGCGACGGGATGATCTTCGCGGAGAAGATGTCCTTGTCGCTCGTCTTGTCCGGCACGCGCTCGAAGTAGACGCCGGGCGAGCGCACGAGCTGGGAGACGACGACACGCTCGGTGCCGTTGATGATGAACGTGCCACGCTCCGTCATGAGCGGGAAGTCGCCCATGAAGACCGTCTGGCTCTTGATCTCACCGGTGGTGTAGTTCACGAACTCCGCGGTGACGAACAGCGGGGCGGCATACGTGAAGTCCTTCTCCTTGCACTCGTCGGCCGTGTACTTCGGCGGCTCGAAACGGTGGTTGGAGAAGGAGAGCGACATCGACGAGCCGAAGTCCTCGATCGGGGAGATCTCCTCGAAGATCTCCTCGAGCCCGGAGGTCTCCGGGACGTCGCTGCGGCCCGCGGCCTTTGCCGCATCGACCCTGGCCTGCCAGGCGGGGTTGCCCAGGAGCCAGTCGAAGCTCTCGGTCTGCAGGCCGAGAAGGTCAGGGACCTCGAGTGGCTCGTAGATCTTGGCGAAAGAGACGCGGCGGGAAGCGGTGCGGTTCGCAATGGCGTCGGCGGACGGAGCTGAAGGGGTGCGCGAGGCAGCCAAGAGGGGTCCTTCCCTGCAGTTCGGGTGAACGCTGTACGCTCTGCGGTGCTGCAGGATGCAAACTGCCACGTATGCGGTCGCCACAGGGGCATCCCTTGCAGGAGGGATGCGACCAGGGCTTTATGACCAGGGCATACGCGAAAGCAGTGGAGGCGTCGAGGGCACACGCGGGCGCAAAGCGCTAGCATACCTAATGAGAGCAAGTATGTCTACTCCCGGCCCCGGCTGCACGCCGAGGTGGCCGGGATCGGGAAATTGGTGCGTATCCGCAACGCTGCCGAACGGTGCCGGGCGCGACGATACCTCACCCGAGCCGCAACCGGGGACACCACCCGGGCGCCCGGACGCGGAAGGCCCGCACCCCGAGGGGTGCGGGCCTTCGCGGCGAGAGAGCGGCGAGGTCCCGTCACCGGGATCCGTGAGCCGCTCGTGTCACTTGAGGGTGACGGTGGCGCCGGCGCCCTCGAGGGCAGCCTTGGCCTTCTCGGCAGCGTCCTTGGCGACGTTCTCCAGGACCGGCTTCGGGGCGCCGTCCACGAGGTCCTTGGCCTCCTTGAGGCCGAGGGACGTGAGGGCGCGCACCTCCTTGATGACCTGGATCTTCTTGTCGCCGGCAGCCTCGAGGATGACGTCGAACTCCGTCTTCTCCTCGACCTCCTCGACGGGGGCGGCCGGGCCGGCAACGCCGGCAACGGCGACCGGCGCCGCGGCGGTGACGTCGAAGGTCTCCTCGAAGGCCTTCACGAACTCAGAGAGCTCGATGAGCGTGAGGTCCTTGAAAGCGTCGATGAGCTCGTCGGTGCTGAGCTTCGCCATGATGGCGTTCCTTTCGGTAAGTGCGTTCTGCGGGCGCTCGCCCAGTCAGAAGCGGGGGTGTGTGCATGCACTGCCGCGTCAGGCGGCAGCGCCCTCCGATTCCTGCTTCTGACGCAGGGCATCGACAGCGCGGGCGACCTCGGCGGGCTTCGCGGTGAACATGTAGGCAGCCTGGAAGAGCTTCGCCTTCATGGCACCTGCCGCCTTGGCCAGCAGGACCTCGCGGGACTCGAGGTCAGCGAGCTTGGTGATCTCTGCCGCGGTCAGGGGGCGCCCGTCGAGGACACCGCCCTTGATGACCAGTGCAGGGTTCGCCTTGGCGAAGTCACGCAGGCCCTTCGCGGCCTCGACCGGGTCCCCGGTCACGAACGCGATCGCGGACGGACCGGAGAGCTCGGCGTCGAGACCCTCGACACCCGCCTCCTTGGCCGCGATGGCAGTCAGCGTGTTCTTCACCACGGCGTAGGTTGCGTTGCCGCTGAGCGTCCGACGCAGCGTCTTGAGCTGCGCGACGGTGAGCCCGCGGTACTCGGTCAGCACGGCCGCGTTCGAGCCGCGGAGCTTGTCCGCGATCTCCGCGACGGCGGCTGCCTTGTCCGGCCTCGCCATGGCAATCCTTCCGGTGGTGGTACCACCGGCTTCTCCGACCCGGGAACGAGAAGAGCCCCGGCGCAGGCGCACGGGGCTCGGAGCACGCGGCGAGCCGCGCGATCGTCGTTCTGTGTCTCCTGCGCAGGCTCCGCGGTTCGCGGGACTTCGGTCTTCTGCTGTCCTGTCACCAGGCAGCGTCGGACGACCGGCGGTCTTGGGTTACCTGAACAGGTTACACGATCTGCGCGGCCGTGCGGCCCGCGCGGGGGTGTCGCTCACCACAGGCCGTCCGGCGACGGACGGGTCGCCGCGCGCGGAAGGCGACCGGTCCGGCGTCGGACACCCCGGGCGACGGGGTGCGGCTCAGGGGGCGAGGCCTTCCAGGCCGCCGAAGCAGACCAGCGGGACCGGCTCGTCGAAGCCCGCGAGCGCCTCCGCGAGCGCAGCCGCCGGCGGGCGCCCGGCCCGGAGCTCGGCGTGGACGCGGGGCATCACCTTGGCGGCCACGGCGTCGGACAGCGGGGCCACCGACGCGATCACGGCGCGTGCCCCGAGCCGCAGGAGCACCGACGTCAGCCCCAGGACCTCTCCCCCACCGCGCGGCGAGGATGCGCCCACCTCGCAGGCAGAGAGCAGCACCACCGAACCCGGGAGGCGCATGCCGTCGAGCTCGTGGGCGAACAGCGGGCCGTCGGCCAGGTCGACGGAGGCGAACAGGGGGTTCGCGACGTCGTGCCGGCCGTGCGCCGCGAGGTGCACCACGTCGTGCGTGGCGAGCGCCTCCCGGACGGCGCCGGTGGTCGCGGCCTCGCCCAGCAGCACGAGCGATCCCGGCCAGACCTCGCCCACGGTGAGGGCCTCGGCCGCGCCCTCGGCGACGTGCGGGCCGGCCGCGACGAGCACGCGTCGCTCGCCGGCCGCGGGGGCGCCGTGACCGCGCGCAAGATAGGACTTGGCCCAGGTCGGCAGGCCCCGCCGGGACGGGAACGCCGACCAGGGCACACCGAGGTAGGGGTGCCGCGCGACGACGTGCAGCGGGCCGTCCGCGCGCAGGGGCAGGACGAGGGTCGCGTCGAGCCACTCGAGGCCGCGCCCGAGCGAGCGGCGGGCGGCGTCGCGCAGCGGCGCGGGGATGAGGTCGTTGGCCGTGACCGCCAGGTCGGCGCGCACGCGGCGCACCTGCTCGGCCACCTCGGCCGGGTCGCCGAGGTCAAGGAGGCGGGTGCCGGCGGCGTCGGCCCGCACGGCCATGACGCGCCCGCCGAACGTGGCCAGGCTCGCCACGACGACGCCGCGGCCGTCCGCGGCCAGGGCCGCGCGCAGCTCGCGGGCGGTCACCGGGCGGACGGCGTCGGAGTCGCCCGCGTGCACCCAGGTGTGCTCGCGGACCTGCTCCTGCAAGGCGCGGGCGGCGTCGGTGAGGCGGTCGCGGTCGGCCGACCCGGCGGGCAGGTGACGCGCCTGCGCGAGCAGGCCGCGGGCCTGGGTGAGCAGGCTTGCGGCCCCGGCGTCGCCCGACGGCGTGAGGCGCCCTGCCCCGGCGCCCGTCGCCCGGCCGCGCTCGAGGGCGTCGAGCACCGCAGCGGCACGCCCGGTCGCTACCGCTGCCCGCACGTCGACGACCTGGATCGCCACGGCGTGCGTCGCCGCGGCCGCGATGGACTCGACGGCGCCCAGCCGGGCACGGTGCGCGCTGAGCAGGCCGTAGCCGGCGCGCACGGCCCGCAGCCCGGCCGCCCGCCGGCCCGTCGCGAACGCGAGCTCCGCGACCGTCCCGTAGTACTGCACGCGGTGCGTGAGCGTCGCGCCCGCGAAGCCGCGGGGCAGTGTCGCGAGGATGGCGTCGGCCCGCTCCAGGTCGCCCGCGAGCAGGTACCACTGCGCGGCGACGAGCCGGGCTGCGCCGCCCGACTCCCGGCCCAGGACCACCCCAGCGCCGTCGACCTGCTCGGCGACGCGCAGCGCGCGCGTGGCCCGGCGCCGGGCGAGACCGCGCGCGACGACGCTGCCCGTCCGCGTCGCGTCCCTGGCCTGGGCCACGTCGACCTCGAGCTCGAAGACGCGCGCCATCGCGATGCGCGGGCCGTGCTTGCCGCGGATGTCGTGCCGGCGGATGAATGCCGCGCTGCGCCGGGCCTCGTCGTACCGGTCCAGCGCCAGGAGGCAGCGCGCCCGGTAGTACTCGACCTCCGCGCGGTCCAGGCTCCGGCCCGGGCCCCGCATGCGGCGCAAGGCGGCGGCGAGGACGCGCTCCGCGTCCTCCAGCAGGCCTGCCTCGAACAGCACGGCACCCCGCCCGATGTCGAGGACGCCGTCCTCGCGGTCGGGGGCCGTCGCACGAGCCTCGTTCATCGCGCTCAGCGCGGCCGGCAGGTCGCCGAGGGCGTACCGGACGAAGCCGATGTTGTGCAGCGCCAGGGCCACGATCGACGGCTGGTCCGCCCGGCGTGCGTAGGTGATCGCGGCCTCGTAGTCGCGCAGCGCCGGGGCGAGGCGGCCCAGGTCCGTGAGGGCTGCGCCACGGTTGAGGTGGATCGTCGCGAGGTCCCGGTCCGGGACGGGGGCGGGCGTCTGCTGCTCGGCAGCGGCTGCGCCGGTGGCGGAGGCCGCCGGGACCACCACCGCGCACGTGGCAGAGCCGGCCGCAGCGAGCGCGCCGTCGAAGTGGGGCAGCGACATCTCCGACCGGCCCGACCGCAGGAGCAGCAGCCCCCGGTACCCCGCCACCGCCGCGGGGAGCCCGCCGCGCACGGCCGCCGGCGCTTCGGCCGCATGCCGCCCGGCCTCGTCGAGCAGCGCGAGCGCCCGGTCGAGGTCGGTGGAGACCGCCTGGACGGCGAACGCCTCCCCCATCAGAGAACGCACCGTCGCGTCCGCCCAGCGGGCACGGTCCTGGGGGTCCAGGCCGGCGGGGTCCACCTTGCCCAGCCTGTCGAGCAGGCGCTGGAAGCGCCGCAACGCCTGCGCTGGACGAGACCTGAAGTTCAGGTCGCGCGCCGCGAGCAGCTCCGTCTCGAGCTCCGGCCACACGACGTTCTCATCTCTCCCCGGCCACGGTGGGCCGCCCGCGCCAAAGGTAGCGGCACGGGATCCCGGCGATCAACGGCCGGCGGAGTCGCGGCGCCGGGACGGTCGTGGGTACAGGCCAGCCCCGGCCCGACTCCGGGCCGGGGCCGGCGGCAGGTCAGTGACCGACCGTGTAGGGGTTGATGACGCTGGTGGCGCCGGTGTCAGCCTGCGCGGCGGACGCGGTACCGACCAGCGTGAGAGCAACGAACACGACGACTGAGGCACGGCGGAGCATGTTGTTCATCCGGACTCCCTTCGATGCGCCGCCCATTTGACGGCGTCGAAACACCTTATAGCCATTTACGGGACATTAGGGATGATTTATGACGCCAGGCCCTCCACCGAGCCGAAGCACACCAGCGGGACGGGCTCCGACACGTCGGCCAGCGCGGCCGCGAGCGCCGCCTCCGGGTCGTCCGTGTCGCGCAGGTGGGCGTGGAGGCGCGGCATGACCTCGGCGGCGAGCGCGTCGGACAGCGGGGCCACGGAGGCGATGACGGCCCGGGCACCCAGCCGGAGCAGGACCGACGTCAGCCCAAGCACCTCGCCGCCGAGCACCGCCGTGTGGCCGCCGACCTCGCAGGACGAGAGGACCACCACGGAGTCGGGCAGGCGCAGGCCGTCCAGCTCGTGCGCGAAGAGCGGGCCGTCCGCCAGCTCGATCGACGCGAACAGCGGGTTGTCGGCGTCGTGCCGTCCGTGCGTGGCAAGGTGCACGACGTCGTGCGTCGCGAGCGCCTTCCGCACGGCGTCCGTCGTCGCGGCGGTGCCGGTCAGGACCGTCGCCTGCCGGGCCTGAGCGCCCGGGTCGGCGGGGACGACCTCGTCGGCCGGCGCCGCTGGGAGCCAGATCGCGCCGACCGCGTTCGCCTCCGCCTCGCCCTGGGCTACGCCGGGGCCAGCGGCCGTGAGGACCCGACGCCCGCCCGACGGCGTCGCGTGCGAGCGGCCGCGCGCGACGTACGAGCGCACCGCGGTCCGCAGTCCAGCCCGGGACGGGAGGGCCGACCAAGGGATGCTGATCAGCGGCTCGCGGGCGGCCACGTACAGGTCGCCCGAGGCGCGGAGCGGCACGACGAGCGCGTCGTCGAGCGCCTGCAGGCTGCGGCGGAGCGACCCCTGAGCGGCGGCACGCAACGGTGCGGGGATGAGGTCGTTCGCGGTGATCGCGAGGTCGGCGCGGACGCGGCGCACGCGCTCGCCGACGTCGGCGGTGGGGCCGAGGTCGATCATCGTTGCGCCGCGGGCGTCCAGGCGAACCGCACGGAGGTGACCGTCGACGACCGAGAAGTTCACGACGACGGCACCATCGCCGCGCTGAGCGAGCAGGCGCGTGACCTCGCGCGCCGTCACCGCGCGCTCGGGGCCGACCGCCTCGCCTGCGTGCCGCCACGAGCGCTCCCGGACCTCGGCCTGGATCCGGCGGGCGCGGCGTGTCAGGACTTCACGTTCGGTGATGGCCGCCCTGTCTCCCGTGGCCGGGAGCTCGCGCGCCTTCGCCAGGAGACCCCGTGCCTCCGTGAGCAGGGCTGCGGCCTCCGGATCCTCAGGAGGGGTGACGCGGCCGACGCCTGCGCCCACGGCCCTGCCGCGCTCCAGGGCGTCGAACAGGGCGGCAGGGCGGCCGGTGACAAGTGCCGCGCGAACGTCAACCCACTGGAGTTCGACGCCGTGCACGGCGGCCGCCGTCACCGACTCGACGCTCCCCAGGCGCGAACGGTGGTCGCTCAGAAGAGCGAACCCCTCCCGCACAGCGCGCAGGCCGCGGCGACGGTCGCCCTCGGCAAAGGCGAGCTCCGCGGCGGCAACGTAGCGCTGGACGCGGAGGGTGAGCGGGGCACGCGGAGCGTCACGTGGCACCTGCGCGAAGACGTCGCGCGCCCGATCCATGTCACCCGCCTGCAACAGCCACTGCACTGCGACGAGCCGCGCCGCATCGCCTGGGTGGTGGCCAAGGACCGGACCGGCCACGTCGCCATGCTCGGCGGCCACGAGCGCCGCCGTGGCTCGGCGGCGTGCAGCCGCCCGGGTGACGCCCTCCCCCTGGCGCACCGGCGTCAGCGCGGCCTCAAGCTCCAGGACGCGGGCAAGGACTGCACGCGGCGCATAGCCGACGCGCGCGAAGTGTCGACGTGCCTGCCGGGACAGGGCTCGGGCCTCGCCGTACCGCTGCAGTCCGACGAGGCAGCGCGCGCGGTAGTACTCGGCCTCAGCGCGATCGAGGCGAAGTCCTGCAGCGGTGAGCTGGGGAATCGCCTCGACCAGGAGTTCCTCGGCATCGGCGAGGAGGCCGCCCTCGAAGAGCACCTCGGCGCGGCCCAGCAGGGGGATGCCGTCCCGCTGATCGGGGGCGAGTCTCGCTGCCCGTGCCATGTCCGTCAATGCGCTCGGTATGTCCCCGAGCAAGTGCTTGGCGGATCCGATGTTGTGAAGCGAGAACGCCATGAAGAACGGATGGTTGAGCGCCACCGAGTGCGCATGGGCGGACTGGTAGTCCGTGAGAGCGGCGGCGAAGTCGCCGAGCTCCATGTGAGCGCTTCCTCGATTGAGAAACGTCGTCGCGCGATCACGATGGTCGGACGGGCCGTGAAGCTCAAGAGCGCGAGTGAGAGCCGCGAGCGCATCACGAGGCTGGCCGGTCCGAATCAGGACGAGTCCGTACTGACCCGCCACGAGACCAGCCAGGTCTGGCCGACCGGAAGACTCAGCGACGTGGCCGGCCAGACCCAGCACCTCCATGACGCGCTTGTCGCCGCCGGGCTGCCTGAGTACACAGGTACTCAGGCCGAGATACGTCCGGACAAGGAGAGTCGACTTCTGTTCACCGTCACCAGCCTCCATTGGGTCTGGGAGTGAACGGAGCTCGTTGACCAGACGCTGGTAGAGCGCCGCCGCCCTGCCTGCCTCGGCACGCAGGCTGAACTCGCGCGCCTCCTCGAGTCGCGCGGTGAGCCTGGCCCAGAGATCCTCCGGCATCGGATCCGCGCACCCCCATGACGTCAGGTCGTGGGCTCAGCCACGTAGAGTCCCTCCACGGAGTAGATAGCATCCCATGCCGTCGAGACGCGCGAGGAGCGGTCGTCGGGATCGCCGTCGCCCGCCGCCAGGCGTCGGTCGAAGAGTGTCCGAGCCAGCTCGCCGGCGAGCACCGGAGCCGCGAACGAGGTTCCGCTCCACAGCGCGAAGCCTCCGGTGAAGTCGTCCGCGTCCAGAGACTCCTGCTCACCGTCGACACGACGTGTCTCAGGAACCGCCGGCCCGTCGTAGGTCACCGGCAACGTGCTCAGAACTTCGACGCCCGGGCGGCTCGTCGTGACCCACGGTCCGTCGTTGCTGAAGTCGGCGAGCGTGCCGTTCGGGTTCGCTGCGCCGACGACCAGGAGTGGCGGATAGTCGTCCGTGAGGTCGGTCGGGTTCGCCGGTGCAACGCGGTCGCCGTCGCTCACGACTTCGGGCGCCCACGCCGCCGGGAAGACCGGCGCCCGGGTGCCATCGTTTCCCGCGGAGACGACAACGAGCACACCCTCCCGTCGGAGGTCGCGCAGGACACCACGGAGCACGCCCTCGTAGTCGTCGTCCTCGACCGACTCGGGGACAAACCCGCATGCCAGGATGACGACATCGACGCCGCTGTGCTCTTCGACACCCGACACACCTCGGACGTGGTACTCGAGGAGCCGCCCGAGGCTGCGCGCGAGGTCCCACTCGGTCACGAGCCCATCTTGGCCGAGGACTCGCACCGGCAGTAGTGCAGCATCCGGGCAGACCTGGTGCACGATGCCGGCGATGAACGTTCCGTGACCGGCGTGGCTCGGGATGATCGCTCCCTCCGCCGTCCGCTCGGGCACCGCGTCGCCGTCGGGCTCCTCGGCCGGGTAAGTACCGAGCGGGCTCCCATCGATCGTGGCGTCGCGGATCACGGTATCGCCCTCGTCGAACCAGGGGTGACGGCCGATCCCCGTGTCGACGATCGCCACGACCGGTCGCTGGAGGCCCTCCGCCGTCACGTGCGACGTGGCGCCGGAAGCATGCACCCGGTGTGGCGGTGGACCGGGCCGGTGCGCCGGACGGGCGCCCCCCGGGCGGGCGAATCCCACCGTGTTCCGGTGCCCGCTCAGCACGTGGTCGAGGCCCGCTCGGACGCGATTCTCGTCGTCCACCCCGGTGACTGCCTCGTCGAGGAGGTCCCAGGCGTCGACCTCGTCGCCCTCGACGACGAGCGACACCGCGGTTCGCGACGCCTCGCCGCGCGCCGGCGCCTCTTGGAGCACGTAGGAAAGGCCGCGCCGTTGGGCGGCCGCGATCGCGGCCTCGATGACGACGTCCTGGTCGGCACCAGGGATGCCCCGGACGATGAGCCGGTCCGCCACGTACCGTGTGGGGGCCACGCGGCCACCGCGACGGCGCTGCGCTCGCGCCGGATCAAGCTCCCGGACAGGCCGCCAGCCTCCCTCGTGGTCCCGGACGCGCAGGACGGGCTCGGGCTTGGGCTCGCTCATGGCAATACCTCTCGATCGGTGATCACTCACGTTGTGCCGGCCGAGTCCCCTGCGCGACCGGAATTGCCGACGGCCCGTAGACCGTCCGGTGCGCGTCCGCCGTGACGCGCCAATACGTCAGATCTCGATGACCGGCGTGCTCACCGCGCCCGCGCCGCCGTCCGCGGCGACCGCCTCGTCGGCCCGACGCACAACCAGGCTTGCCAGCCCCCTGTCGACGGCGTCGAACGAGAACCGCCCGTCCACGTCGGACGCCACGACCAGCGGGTCCGTCCCCGGCCGGTGCAGCTCGACGGACAGCACCCCCGCGGGCACCGCCCACCCGTCGACGCGGACCTGGCCTCCCTGGGCCCCGGACAACGAGATCATGACGGTGAGCGACTCGTGGGTGAACGTGATGGTGCGCGCCTCGACCGGCGTCGCCTCGCCGGTACCGCCGAGAGTGTCGCCACGAACTCCGGTCAGCGGGGCTTCGACGTAGGCGAGCTCCATGACCTCGGCCTCCAGGCCGGCAAGGGTCGCCGCGAAGAGTGACCGTTCCACGAGCCCCTCGGGTACGGGGTCGATGCGCGCGGTGATGCGTGCAAGGCGTGCCAGGACCGCGGCGTCCACCTCGTCCGGCGGGCCGCCCGGGTCGTACGCGTCGGGCACGGGAACGCCCGCGTCGGAAGTCAGGTCGTCCACGAGAAGTCCCCCTGCTCGTCAAGAATGGTGCGCAGCTTGGCCAGGCAGCGGCCACGCGTCGATCCGATGCTGCCCATGGGCATGCCGATCGCGGCGGAGATCGCCCGGTAGTCGGGCCGGTCGGCGAGGGACACGAGGCGCAGCAGCTCCTCGCAGCGCTTGGGCAGCCGCGCCATCGCGCCCCACAGGATCCGGTCCCGCTCGTCCTGCAGAACCCGTACGTCCGGCGTCGGGTCCTTCGCAGGGAGCGACGCCGGGTGGTCGGGGCTGTCGTCCGGGAGGTCCGCGCGGCGTCGGGCGTCGTCCCGCGTCTTGCGGACGGCCTCCCAGGCGGCACGGCGTGCGGTGACGAGGAGCCACTTCAGCACGGCGTGGGGCTCGGTGATCGTGTTCGCGTGCTTCACGAGAGCGGCCCACGTGTGCTGGACCACGTCGTCCGCCTCCTGGCGGTCGACCCCCTGGGCACGCACGGTGTGCCAGAGCAGCGGCGTCGCCTCACGGATCAGCTCGCCGAGCGCGTGCTGCCTGCCTGCGCGGTACTCCAGGAGCGCGTGCGCCGCGCGGTCGCCGAGGCTGGTCTCCACCCCGTCCACGTTTGGCTCGGGCAGGGCGTCGGTGGGTCGTGTCATCGCATCGCCGAGTGTGTGCACGGCGCCCGGGCCGGCCGGGCGCACAGGATAGGGACGCGCCGAGTCTAGGGCGACGACCGCGCGCGAGAGACGGCGGGCAAGGCCTCCCATGTGCTATTTCACCCCACCCCGTGTCAGTTCCTCAGGTCCGTTCACCTAGGAGGGAGGGGGGAAGGCCGGTTTGGATACATCGCGGATGACACTTCCGGTGCGAATTCTCTGGATACGCGAGAGCGGCCCGGCCGCCCTTCCGATGAAGGGTGGCCGGGCCGCTCGTCAGCTGCTCAGCAGGCGCGCCCGCGGCGCGCCGCGCAAGAGACTCAGGCTCAGGCCTGCGTCTCCTCGAGGAGCTTGGTGGTGCGGGACTGGTCGACCGGGATGCCCGGGCCCATCGTGGTGGCGATGGTCGCCTTCGAGATGTAGCGACCCTTCGACGCGGACGGCTTGAGGCGGAGGACCTCCTCGAGCGCTGCGGCGTAGTTCTCCACCAGCTGCGTCTCGTCGAACGAGACCTTGCCGATGATGAAGTGCAGGTTCGAGTGCTTGTCGACGCGGAACTCGATCTTGCCGCCCTTGATCTCGGTGACAGCCTTGGCCACGTCCATCGTCACGGTGCCGGTCTTCGGGTTCGGCATGAGGCCGCGGGGGCCCAGCACCTTACCGAGGCGACCGACCTTGCCCATGAGGTCCGGGGTCGCGACAGCCGCGTCGAAGTCCGTGAAGCCGGCGGCAACCCGCTCGATGAGCTCGTCGCCACCGACGATGTCGGCACCGGCCGCGCGGGCCTCCTCCGCCTTCGCCGCGTTCGCGAAGACGAGGACGCGGGCGGTCTTGCCCGTGCCGTGCGGCAGGTTGACGGTGCCACGGACCATCTGGTCCGCCTTGCGGGGGTCCACGCCGAGGCGGAATGCGACCTCGACGGTCGCGTCGTACTTCGTGCTGGACGTCTCCTTGGCCAGGCGCACCGCGTCGAGCGGGGCGTAGAGCGCGTCGCGGTCGATCTTCTCCGCGGCGGCCCGGTAGGCCTTGCTGTGCTTCGTCATTCTCTGTCTCCTTGTCGTGGTCGTGTCGGGTCCGGGCGGACCCTCCCACTGCGGGTGCCCGACGTCGGTCGGTCACCCTGGTCGGCTCGGTCCCGAAGGACCGTGGCCGAAGCTTCGTCAGCCCTGACCGTGCTGCTGGCGTCCAGGGCTGACTGCGTCATGGCCCGGCCGAGGCTTGCGCCCCGACCGGCCACGACCCCGTCAGCCCTGGACGACGATGCCCATCGAGCGAGCGGTGCCCGCGATGATCTTCGTGGCGGCCTCGAGGTCGTTCGCGTTGAGGTCGGGGAGCTTCTGGGTGGCGATCTCGCGCACCTGGTCCCCGGTCAGCGTCGCGACCTTCGTCGTGTGCGGGGTCGGCGAGCCCTTGGCCACGCCGGCGGCCTTCTTGATGAGCTCGGCAGCCGGCGGGGTCTTCGTGATGAAGGTGAAGGAACGGTCCTCGTAGACCGTGATCTCCACCGGGATCACGTTGCCGCGCTGCGACTCGGTCGCCGCGTTGTAGGCCTTGCAGAACTCCATGATGTTCACGCCGTGCTGACCGAGCGCGGGGCCGATCGGGGGCGCGGGGGTCGCCGCACCAGCGTTGATCTGGAGCTTGATAAGGCCGGAGACCTTCTTCTTCGGGGGCATGCTTCTACTTTCTGGTGAATGGGCCTACGCCGCGGGCGATGACCCGATTGCGGGTGCTGCGTCTTCCCGGGAACGGGATCAGATCTTGGCGACCTGGTTGAACGACAGCTCGACCGGGGTCTCCCGGCCGAAGATGGAGACGAGAACCTTGAGCTTCTGGTTCTCGACGTTGATCTCGGAGATCGTGGCGGGCAGCGTGTCGAACGGGCCGTCGGTGACGGTCACGGACTCGCCCACCTCGAAGTCGACCTCGACGGGGGCCTTCGCGGTCGCCCCGGCGGCGGCCGACTTGCCGGCCTCCGGCTTCGGCGCGAGCGTCGGTGCCAGCATCGAGAAGACCTCTTCGAGCGTCAGCGGCACCGGCTGGTGCGTGTGACCGACGAAACCCGTCACGCCCGGCGTGTGCCGGACGGCGCCCCACGACTCGTCCGTGAGGTCCATGCGCACGAGGACGTACCCCGGGATGCGGACCCGGCGCACGATCTTCTTCTGCGCGTTCTTGATCTCGGCCACCTCTTCCATGGGGACCTCGATCTGGAAGATGTAGTCCTCCATGTTCAGGCTCTGGATGCGGTTCTCCAGGTTGGCCTTCACACGGTTCTCGTAGCCCGCGTAGGAGTGGATGACGTACCACTCGCCGGGCTGGGAACGCAGCGTGCGCTTGAACTCGGCGACCTCGTCCTCGACGACGTCACCGTCCTCGTCGACCGGGCGAGCCTCGTCCGGCTCCGCGTCCGTCTCGACGTCAGCAAGCACGTCGGCAGGCTCGGTGTCCGCGGGCGTGCCTGCGCCTGCCTCGTCGCTCTCAGCGGCGGGCAGCTCGAGGTCGACGTTCTCCGTCTGGTCCAGCGAATCCTGGGACACGAACGAACCTGCTTTCTTCTCCCGTGCCGGAAACCCGGCACCTGTGTGCGTACCTCTACGAGATTCTCGCGGGGATCCTCTCGACAGCATCGCGTCACGACGCCCGCCGTGCACGCCCACGTCGCCGGGCCACTGCCCGGGGCCCGCCCGGATGCCGGGCGGCGGGAGTGGCTCAGTCGCCGAAGACCCAGAGGACGGCCTGACCGATGCCATAGTCCAGCGCCGTCACGAACAGCATGACCACGAGGAGGAACACCAGCACGACGGACACGTAGGTGAGGAGCTCGGAGCGGGTGGGTGCAACCACCTTCTTCAGCTCCGCGACGACCTGACGGACGAAAAGAGCGATCCGGGCGAAGACGTTCGGACGGCCCTTGCTCGGACGCTCGTCAGCGTTGCTGACGGGCGCACCCACGGCCTCAGCCGGCGACTCGCTCACTGCTACCCCACTCCGTGGCACGGTGCACCGCCTGTCGGCGGCGCGGACTGGCGTTCCCGGAACCACTCACGCGGTCCCGCTGCGCGCGGCCCCGCTGGGGATCACGCTGGCAGGGTAGACAGGACTCGAACCTGCAACCTGCGGTTTTGGAGACCGCTGCGCTACCAATTGCGCCACTACCCTTCGTGTTCGATGCCGTCCGCCGCACGCGCCTCAGGCACGCTCCAGCATGGCGGGCATCAACCACCGGGGCACAACTGTACGGCACGAGAGCCCCCGGGTCGAACCAGCATTCCGTCACGCGACGCGCCTGCGCCGGGCGGTGTCGTGGAGCCTGCAAGGGGTCGTCGCACGGCCACGGACGGGCCCGTCCACCGTTCGGTGGCGGGCGGGTTCCACCCGCCCGATGCTCGCGTTGACAGGCTCCGTGCGGGAGCGTGGACCCATGGAGACGACGGGAGGCCAGGCGGTGCGGGTCCGCGGCCTGCGCAAGCGGTACGGCACGGCGCGCACGGGGTGGAAGCAGGCGGTCGCGGGCGTCGACCTGGACGTCGGCCGTGGAGAGGTGGTCGCGGTTCTCGGCCCGAACGGGGCGGGCAAGACGACGACGGTCGAGATCCTCGAGGGGTTCCGGGCACGTGACGACGGCGAGGTGCTGGTGCTGGGCGAGGACCCGGCCCGGGCCGACCGCGCGTGGCGGGCACGCATCGGTGTGGTCCTGCAGGACTCGCGCGACCTGGGCGAGCTCACGGTCGGGGAGGTGGTGCGCGCGACCGCCCGCAGCTACCCGGAGCCGCGTGATCCGGCCGAGCTGATCGCCACGGTGGGCCTCGAGGAGAAGGCGCGCACACGCCTGCGCGCCCTGTCGGGCGGCCAGCGCCGTCGGCTGGACGTGGCGCTCGGCATCGTCGGTCGCCCCGAGCTGCTGTTCCTCGACGAGCCCACCACCGGCTTCGACCCGCAGGCGCGCCGCACCTTCTGGGAGCTCGTCGAGTCGCTGCGCGACGGCGGCACCACGATCCTGCTCACGACGCACTACCTCGACGAGGCGGCGCGGCTCGCGGACCGGGTCGTCGTGGTGCGCGAAGGTGTGGTGGTCGCGGAGGGCCCGCCCGGCACGCTCGGGGGCGCCGAGGCACGCACGCCCCTGGTCTCGTGGATGCAGGACGGTGCGCCCCGGTCGGAGGTCACGGACCGGCCCACCGAGCTCGTCGCGCGCCTCGCCCGTGAGGCGGCCGGTCCAGACGGGGAGGTGCCGCACCTGCAGGTCGTCCGGCCGAGCCTCGAGGACGTGTACCTGAGCCTGATCGGCGCCGAGGTGGGCGCCGTCGGCACGACCACCGGTGCCCAGACCGGGACCGCCGCCGAGGAGGGAACCCGATGAGCACCCACACCGCACGCCCCACCGGCCGGGGCCGGCTTCCCGGGATATGGTCGCTCGCGCTCGCGCGGGCGAGCGTCGAACTGCGTTCGTTCACACGCGAGCGCGACGCCGTGGTCTTCGTCTTCCTGTACCCGATCCTGATGCTGGCCCTGTTCGCCACCGTCTTCGGCAGCGAACAGGCGGGCTCTGCGGGTACCGGGGTCGACTTCGCCCGGTACTTCCTGCCCGGCATGATCGCGACCGGCATCATGCTGTCGAGCTTCCAGACGTTGGCACTCGCCATCGCCGTCGAGCGGGACGACGGGACGCTCAAGCGCCTGCGCGCCACCCCGCTCCCGGCGTCGGCGTACTTCCTCGGGAAGGTCGCGCAGGTGCTGGCGGTCGCCACGGTGCAGACGGCCGTGCTGATCGCGATCGCGGCGCTCGCCTACGACGTGCCGCTGCCGTCCGAGGCCGGTGCCTGGCTCACCTTCGCGTGGGTGTTCGTGCTCGGCACGGCCACGGGGTCGGTCCTGGGCGTCGCCTTCTCGTCGGCGGTGCGCTCGGGCCGGTCCGCGAGCGCCGTCGTGATCCCGGTGGTCCTGGTGCTGCAATTCACCTCGGGCGTGTTCTTCCCCTTCTACAGCCTGCCCGCGTGGTTGCAGACGGCCGCCTCCTTGTTTCCGCTCAAGTGGCTGGCGCAGGGCCTGCGGTCGGTGTTCCTGCCACCGGAGATGGTGTCGCTCGAGCCGAGCGGTTCGTGGCAGCTCGGCCTGACGGCTGGTGTGCTGGCCGTATGGCTCGTCGCCGGGCTCGTCGTGGGCATCCGCACCTTCCGCTGGCGACGGCATGACGACGGGTGACTCCTCGGGGTGGCCGCGGCGAACACGCCGCTGCCGACGCGGTACCTACCCGGCCGCAGCCGCCGCGACCGCGGCTGCCCGGTCGCGGACCGTCTGCCCGTACTCCTCGGAGCGGTTGTAGGCGAGGAGCGCACGACGCACGCCGTCGTCGGTCGTCACGTCACCCCCGGCAGCACAGAGGTAGCGGCCGGCGGCGAGCGCCGCGTCGTCCAGGTCGTGCGGGTTACGCGCGCCGTCGCCGTCGCCGTCGGAGCCCCAGCGCTCCCACGTGGACGGGAGGAACTGCAGCGGCCCCACGGCGCGATCCCACACCGGGTCGCCGTGCATCGCGGTCGACTCCGGCGTCGCCGGGATCTCCGCGAAACCGGGCCGGCCGTCGAGGGCGGGGCCGATGATCGGCGGGGTGGCCCGTCCGTCCGCGCCGACGTGAGAGCCGCCGTGCGTGCCGTGGCCCGACTCGATGGCACCCACACCGGCGAGCAGCGTCCAGCGCAGCCCGCATGCCGGCTCCGACTCGGCGAGCGCGAGATCGGCGCGCGCGTACGCCTCCAGCGCCCGCGCGGGGACGCCGGTGACGCCTGCGGTGGCTGACACCCAGTCGGGGTCCGGCTCCCCGGACGGCCCGGCGACGGGGGCGACGCCTGCGGCGGCCTCGGCTCCGGCCGGCACGCTCTCGGCCCCGTCGGCAGCGCGGGCGAAACCCGTCAGAGCCGCGAAACCGAGCGCGCCCAGGACCAGCCACGCCACGAGACCCGACCCCGTCCCCGCCTGCGCCATCGCCGCCCGCCCGCCGCTCGTAACGTCCGGCAGATCGTACAAGCAGGAGAAACCGTCCCCAAGCCCCAACCGCGCGTCAACCGGAGCCCTGCGCAGCGCACCACGACACCTCCGCGGCCCGGGCGGCACGACGACGGCGGGTGCCGGCGAAGGACTGCTGGCGTGCCGCAGATCACATCCGGACGTGCCCCGCGGCGCCGGATTCGCCATACTTCACGGATGCGAGACCTGGCGCTCCTCCCGAAAGCCCACCTCCACCTGCACTTCACGGGTTCGATGCGTGTCACGACGCTCGCAGACCTGGCGGCGCAGCACAACGTCCGGCTGCCCGAGGCGCTGGTCGACGCCGACCCGCTGCGCCTGCCGGCGACGGAGCGCGGCTGGTTCCGGTTCCAGCGTCTGTACGACGCGGCGCGGGCCTGCGTGCGGTCCGAGGCGGACATGCGGCGGCTGGTGGACGAGGCGGCCGCGGACGACGCGGCGGAGGGGTCCGGGCGGCTCGAGATCCAGGTGGACCCCACGTCGTACGCGCCGTTCGTCGGCGGGATCACACCCGCCGTGGAGATCGTCCTGGACGCCGCGCGGGTGGCGAGCGCGGCACACGGGATCGAGGTCGCAGTGGTCGTGGCGGCGTCGCGGATGCGGCACCCGCTCGACGCACGGACCCTGGCCCGGCTCGCGGCCCGGTACGCGGGCGAGGGTCCGGGCGAGGTGATCGGCTTCGGCCTGTCGAACGACGAGCGCCGGGGAGACACCGCCGAGTTCGGGCCGGCGTTCGACATCGCACGGCGTGCGGGCCTGGCGGCGGTACCGCACGGTGGCGAGCTGCTCGGACCGGACCACGTCCGCGAGGTCCTGCGCGAGCTCGTTCCGGACCGGCTGGGCCACGGCGTGCGGTCCGCGGAGGACCCTCACGTGCTGGAGGAGATCGTCGAGCGCGGAGTGGCACTCGAGGTGAACCCGGCGTCGAACGTGGGCCTGGGCGTCTACCACGAGTCGAGCGAGCTCCCGCTGCGCACGCTCGTCGCCGCGGGAGCGCAGGTGGCGCTCGGCGCGGACGACCCGCTGCTGTTCGGCTCGCGCCTGGTGGCGCAGTACGAGATGGCACGCACCGTGCACGGGTTCTCGGACGGCGAGCTCGCGGCCCTGGCGAGGTCGTCGGTGCGTGCGAGCCGCGCGTCCGCACGGACGAAGTCCCAGCTCCTCGCGGGTGTCGACGCGTGGCTCGCGCAGCCGGACCCTGCGGAGCCCGTCATACGTAGCGAAATGGACAATCCAGTCACAGTTGGGTGACGATCCTCTTCGGGCCGCGGGGCAACGGAAGCACACCCCCGAGCGTCTGATACATACGAGGTGCACGGGACCACGCCGATCGCGCGGTCCCGCGAGACGTAAGGGGATCTACATGCGGGACGCACGACGGGTGCTCGGGGTCTTTGGCGCCGCGGCGCTGACGGCCGGGTTCGTGGCGGGTTGCAGCGGGAACGGTCCGAACGCCGGCGGCACGTCGTCGACGTCGGCGAGCAGCAGCGCGACCGCCTCGCCCGAGCCGAGCGCGTCCAGCACGCCTGAGGCGAGCGGGACGCCGTCGGGCAGCCCTGAGGCCGGCCCGAGCCCCTCGACCGAGCCGAGCGCGAGCCCTACCCCTACCCCCACGCCGTCCCCCACCGAGACCACGCCGCCCGAGGCGGCCCCCGCCCCGACCCCTGAGGCGCCGGCCCAGCTCGCCTCGGGCGCGCAGGGCGACCAGGTCGCCGCGCTCCAGCAGCGCCTGTCCGACCTCGGCTACTTCGTCACGGACGTCGACGGCGACTTCGGGCACAACACGCAGCAGGCCGTCTGGGCGCTGCAGAAGGCCGCGGGCCTGTACCGCGACGGCGTCGTCGGACCGCAGACGCAGGGCGCACTGGACCAGGGAGTACGACCGCAGGCCCGCACCGCGCAGGGCAAGGCCATCGAGATCGACATCGACCGCCAGCTTCTGCTCGCGGTCGAGAACGGCCAGGTCGTCCGCGTCATCAACGCGTCCTCGGGCAACGGGGAGACGTTCGAGGCGAAGGGGCACATCTACCGCGCCTACACGCCGACGGGCACGTTCGCCGTGGGCCGGCAGATCGACGGCATGCACTCGTCGACCCTCGAGCTCGGCGACATGTGGCGGCCGAAGTTCTTCGCCGGCGGAATCGCCGTGCACGGCTCGGCCTCGATCCCGCCCTACCCCGCCTCGCACGGGTGCGTGCGCGTCTCCAGCGCCGCGATGAACTGGATCTGGGACGTCTGGGGCGCCCCGCGGGACACCACCGTCGTCGTGTACTAGAGCGAGACGCCGACCAGCACCGGTTCCGGCACGAGCTCGACGCCGAACCGGTCGCGGACGCCGTCGCGGACGGTGCGGGCCAGCGCGACCAGGTCGTCGGCCCGCGCCCCACCGCGGTTGGTGATCGCGAGGGTGTGCTTGGTCGACAGCCGCGCGGGGCTGTGCTCGCCCGCCAGGCCGAAGCCCTTGCCGAAGCCCGCGTTCTCGATGAGCCACGCCGCGCTCGTCTTGACCAGGGACGGGTCCACCGCGCCGAGGCTCGGCCCCGTCGAGCTGGTCGGCAGCGCCGAGCGCACCTGGTAGCGCGGCGCCTCGGCTGGCAGGTCCGCCATCCGCGACGCCGGCACGACCGGGTTGGTGAAGAACGAGCCGGCGCTCCACCGGTCGTGGTCCGGGGCGCCCTCCGGCCGGTCGAGCAGCATGCCCTTGCCGGCTCGCAGCTCGAGCACGGCCTCGCGCACGTCCTTCGACGGCGCCCGCTCCCCGACCGCGACGCCGAGGCGGCGGCCCAGCTCGGCGTACCCGATCGGCGCCGACAGCGTCCCGAGCCGGAACTGGAGCTGGACCTGCAGCACCACGTACCGCGGCGTCGGGTACCACGGCGCGGCCGGATCGTCGCCGCGTGCGTCGACGTGCATCGAGCGCTTCAGCAGCGAGGTCCGGTAGCCGAAGTCGAGCTCGCCCACGGCGAAGGTGCGCACCCGGTTCTGCCCGCGGTCCCAGGTGCGGACGGTCGCGATGACGCCCGCCACCTCCTGGCCGTAGGCGCCGATGTTCTGCACCGGGGCCGCGCCCACGGTGCCGGGGATGCCGGACAGGGCCTCCACGCCCACCCAGCCCTCCACCACGGCCCGCGCCACGAGGTCGTCCCAGCACTGCCCGGCGGGAACGGTCACCACCGCACCACCGCAGGTGTCCTCGGACTCCACCTCGATACCCGAGCGCACGTCACGCACGACCACGCCGTCGAAGCCGGCATCGGAGACGAGCAGGTTCGAGCCACCGCCGACCACGAGGAGCGGCACACCCTGGTCGTCTGCGTCCCGCACCGCCGCGATGAGCCGGGCCTCGTCCCTGGCCTCGACGTAGGTCTCGACGGGTCCGCCGACGCGCAGCGTCGTGAGGGCGGCCAGGCTGGGAACCACTGGATCGGTCTCGGACGGGTAAAGACTCACCCTGAAAGCATATCTACCGACCCGTGCGATGTTGTGCACAAATTCGACATGGAGCGGGTGAGGTCTGCCAACTTTCTGCACCCCGCCGGTGTGTCGTCCGGGCCAGAGGTCCTTAAACGGTTCGGAGGGTAGTCCCTGCCGGACAGCGCGCCCACCGTGGACTCCTCCACGCGCTGAGGCGATCTTGCGCCAACGACGACGCCGTCGCACGACGCGTGGTGCAGCCGTCACGGCCGCCGCCGTGCGGCCAGAGCCCGAGCACCTGGAGGAAGCATGTCCACTCGTGCGCGAATGCGCAGACTCGCCGCGGCCCTCTGTCTGGCGGTGGTCGCCCCCTTCGTGGCCGCCACCGTCGTTGCACCCGCGGCCACCGCACACGGTTCGGTGACCGACCCGCCCACCCGCAACTACGGCTGCTGGGACCGCTGGGGCGACGACCACCTGAACCCCGGCATGCAGCAGACGGACCCGATGTGCTGGGGTGCCTGGCAGCACGACCCCAACGCCATGTGGAACTGGAACGGCCTCTACCGCGAGGGCGTCGCCGGCCAGCACGAGCAGGTGATCCCGGACGGTCAGCTCTGCTCCGGCGGCCGGACCCAGTCGCCCCGCTACGACTACCTCGACACCCCGGGACCCTGGGTCGCCAAGGGCGTGCCGCACCAGTTCACGCTCACGCTGACCGACGGCGCACAGCACGGCGCCGACTACCTGCGGATCTACATCTCCAAGCCCGGGTTCGACCCCACGACGGAGGCGCTCGGCTGGGACGACGTGGACCTGCTCAAGGTGACCGGGACCTATCCCTCCCAGGGCACGTACCAGACCGACGTGGACCTCACCGGCCGCAACGGTCGTGCGGTCCTCTACACGGTCTGGCAGGCGAGCCACCTCGACCAGTCGTACTACCTGTGCTCCGACATCAACATCGGTGGGGGCGACACGACGCCGACGCCCACCCCGACACCCACGCCCACGCCGACACCGACGCCCGGCGTCGGCGAGTGCTCGGCCGTGGTGACCGTCGTCAACTCGTGGAGCGGCGGCTACCAGGCCGACGTCCGCGTCACGGCGGGCAGCAGCGCCGTGAACGGCTGGCGGGTGACCGTCGGCGGCGCCACCATCACGCAGGCCTGGAACGGGACCCTGTCGAACGGCAACACCATCACGAACGCCAACTGGAACGGCAGCCTGGCCCCCGGGGCCTCGACCGCGGCCGGCTTCCTCGGCAGCGGCAGCGCTTCCGGCCTGACCCCGACCTGCACCGTGCTCTGACCTGAGCACGGCCCGGCAGCGACAGGCGTCGGCCCCGGCCCCTCACGGAGGGACCGGGGCCGACCGCGCGATCAGCCGTGGGCGCCGGCCCGCGCGGTCGCGCGAGGGCGCGCCGCGCCGGACACGACCAGCCCGAGCACCACGGGCAGCGCGAGCACCAGCACCGCGAGCCGGTATCCCGTGACGTCGGCGAGGAACCCGATGAGCGGCGGGCCGACGAAGAACGCCGAGTAGCCGATCGTCGACGCCACGGCGACGCGCATCGCCGCGCGTGCCGGGTCGTCGGACGCCGCGCTCATGCCCACGGGGAAGCCGAGGGCCGCGCCGGCTCCCCACAGGGCCACGCCCACCAGGGCCACCCACAGCGACGGCACCAGTGCGAACACGGCGACGCCGACGATCGCGACCGCCGCGGACGCCCGCAGGGCCGCGACCCGCCCGAACCGGTCGATCGCGCGAGTGCCGAGCAGTCGCGCCGTCGTCATCGCGGTGAGGAAGACGGCCAGGCCGAGCGCGCCCACCGAGTCCGGGACGTGGAAACCGTCCACGACCGCGAGGCTCACCCAGTCGTTCGCCACGCCCTCGGTCAGGGCCGCGCCCAGCACCACGAGGCCCACGGCCAGCGTGCGCGGCTCCCGCCACGCCGCGAGCAGCCCGCGCGTCCCGCCGTGGTTGTCCGACGCCGGTCGCTCGCCCGGCTGCACCGGGTCGCCTCCCACGGCGACGAGTGGTGTGGCGGCAGGGTCCAGCTGTGCGTCGGCCACCCTGCCGGGGTGCGCCGCAGCTTCCGCGAGCGCATGCACCTCGGGAGCGTGGAGGGCACCCACGCTCCGGGGCTCGGGAAGGAAGAACCGGACCGAGATCGCGACCGCCGCCAGGGCGACCACTCCAGCGACGGGGACGTGCCACTCCACTGGCGCGCCCAGGCGCGCCGCGAGGGCGCCCACTCCCGCGCCGACGACCGTGCCGAACGAGAAGCCCGCGTGGTAGACGGGCATCACCGCCTTGCCGAGCCGCTGTTCCACCGCGGCGCCCTCGAGGTTCATGCCCGCGTCCCACACGCCCGCGCCCACGCCGAACACCGCGAGCCCGGCCCGGACCGCCAGATGGTCGCCGGACTGCACGCCGAACGCGGCCACGCCCACGCCGATCGTGAAGATCAAGGCGAACAGGATGACGGTCCGCGAGGTTCCCAGGCGCTCCACCACCAGCCCCGAGAGCGGGATCGCGATCACGGACCCGATCGCCCCGGTGAGCAGGAGCAGGCCCATCTCCCCCTCGGAGAACGACAGGCCGTCACGGACCGCCGGGAGCCGGGACGCCCAGCTCGCGAACCCGAAACCGCTCGCGGCGAAGGTGACGAACACGGCGCGGGACGCGGCAACAGCTGTCGGCACGAGACTCCTCGGTCAGGTTCAGGGCATGCGTCCGTGCATGCGGGTACGCTGGCGGGCGCGCCGTCAGCGGCGGCACGCATATCGATTCGACAGTCAAGCACACACGACAACGCGCCCGTGGTCCAGCCGATTCCCGGTGTCCCCGAGCGCCGCCCGAGGGAGCGCGATGAGCCGAGAACGCGGAAGCCGCCCGACCCTGGCCAAGGTGGCCGAGCTCGCAGGCGTGTCCGTGTCCACCGCATCTCTCGCGTTCTCCGGAGCGGGACCCATCACCCCCGAGACGCGCGAGCGCGTGCTCCAGGCAGCGCGGGACCTCGACTACGCGGGCCCGAACCCCCTGGGGCGCCAGCTCCGCTCCGGGCGCTCGGGCATCGTCGGCGTCGTCATCGGCGACCAGCTCGGCCGATCCTTCCGCGACCCCGTGTCGGTGCAGGTGCTCCACGGCCTCGTCTCCACCATCGGTGAGCAGGGGCTCGGCGTGCTGCTCATCCCCGGGACGCCCCAGGGCACCCTGCAGCTCGCCGGGATGGAGAGCGCCGGGCTACCGCCCGCCGTCGACCCGCTCGTCGAGGCCGCTGCCATGGACGTGGCCGTGCTCGTCTGGGGCGCGCTGTCGGAGGACCCGAACCTCACGGCCCTGCAGCGACGCGGCGTCCCCGTGGTCATCGGCGAGGGCAAGAGCGAGCCCGGCATCCCCGTCGTCGGCATCGACGACCGCCGCGGCGCCGCCGAGGCCGTGCGGCACCTCGTCGAGCTCGGGCACACGAGGATCGCCGAGATCACCCTGCCGTTCGGGCGGAGCGAGCGGTCCGGTCCCGTGTCGGCCGAGCGCCTCACCCAGGCCGACCGCACTCCCACGCAGCACCGCCTCGCCGGCGTGCGGGACGTCATCGAGCCCGTGCTGTCCTGGGAGACCCCGGCCTCGCTCGTCGAGCACGGGCGCGACGCCGCCATGGAGATCCTGGGCGCCTGGGTGCCTTCGTCCGAGCGGCCCACCGCGATCGTCGCGCACTCGGACCTGCTCGCCGCCGGCGCCGTCATCGCCGCCCGGGAGCTCGGCCTCCGGGTCCCCGAGGACGTGTCGATCGCCGGCTTCGACGGTCTCGACCTGCCCTGGCTCTCCCCCGACGTGCTCACCAGCGTGCACCAGCCGCTGCAGGAGAAGGGCCGGGCGCTCGGCCGGGCCGTCATGGCCCTGCTCGCCGGCGAGACGCCCGAGTCGGTGATGCTGGATGTCGGGCTCGTCCAGGGGACGACGACGGGCCCTGTCCCCGAGCTCTGAGCCGGAGTGCAGCGCAGGCGAAGAGCGACCAGAGGCACCTGCTCCGAGCCTGCGTCAGGCGAGGCGGACGAGGGCCTGGACCTTGCCCAGGACCTTCTGGCCGTCGAAGGTGACGGCCAGGTCGACGCGGGCCGTCCCGGCCTCGGCGTCGATCGCTGCGATGGTGCCGGTGACCTCGACGGCCGCCGTGCCGGGGTTCGGCACGGGCACGGGACGCGTGAAACGCGCCTGGTAGTCGACGACGGCGCCCGGGTCGCCCGCCCAGTCCTCGACGAGGCCGATGACGGAGCCCATCGTGAGCATGCCGTGGGCGATCACGCCCGGCAGGCCGACGGACCCGGCGTAGGCGTCGTTCCAGTGGATCGGGTTGAAGTCACCGCTCGCACCCGCGTACCGGACGAGCCGGGAACGGTCGAGCTCGATCGTGCGGGTGCCGATCACGTCGCCCACCGCGAGGTCGGCGAGCACCGGGGTCGTGCCGGTCTGCGCGGTCATGAGTCCTCCCCGCGGATCGCCAGCGTCGACACGACGGTCGAGACCGGCTCGCGTCCGCCGTTCTCGCCCTGGGCGAAGATCTCGCAGCGCGTCGTCACCATCGACAGCGAGCCGCGGCTGGTCACGGAGTCCACGTGCAGCACCGTCACGAGCTCGTCGCCCGCGACGATGGGGCGGTGGTGGGTGAAGCGCTCCTCCGCGTGGACCACGCGGGAGAAGTCGACGGCCGCCTCGGGGTCCTGGATGTACTGCGCCTCCGCGCGCTGCGCCACGACCACCGCGAAGGTGGCCGGCGCGACCAGGTCCGGATAGCCGAGACCCCGCGCCGCCACGAGATCGTGGTGCGCGGGGTGGGCTGCACCGACGGCGGAGGCGAACTCCCGGATCTTCTCGCGGCCTACGGAGTAGGGGCTGTCGGCCGGGTACTCACGGCCTGCGAAGGTCGGGTTCGCCACGTCGGTGTGGATGCTGCGAACGTCAGCGGGTCTCGCGGTGCGCGGTGTGCTTGCCGCAGCGCGGGCAGAACTTCGCCAGCTCGAGACGGTCGGGGTCGTTGCGGCGGTTCTTCTTGGTGATGTAGTTCCGCTCCTTGCAGTCCACGCAGGCAAGCGTGATCTTCGGGCGGACGTCGGCGCTCTTGCTTGCCATGGCTGTCACCTCTCGCGCCTCGATGAGGCGCCATGTGTCTCGGTCCACGCGACAAGAGGAACGCCGCACGGAAGTACTTGTTGTAGCGAGGGCGGGGCTCGAACCCGCGACCTCACGATTATGAGTCGTGCGCTCTGACCAGCTGAGCTACCCCGCCACGCGTGACTGAGCGCGAGGCCGCCGCCCGGGAACAGGTGGACGGCCCCGCGTCGATCACAGAGCCCCGAAAGGGAATCGAACCCTTGACCTTCTCCTTACCATGGAGACGCTCTGCCGACTGAGCTATCGGGGCAGCGGGTAGAACACTACACGGTCTCCTGCACGCGTGCGAAATCGGATGTGCGGGTGATCCGTCACAGTACGGAGCGGGGGGGGGGGGGGGGGCCCCCCCCCCGGGCCCCCCCCCCCCCCGGCGGCGGGCCGACCGGGCCCCCCCCCCGCCCCACCCCGC
>NZ_JAKGSG010000048.1 GCF_021568775.1 Antribacter soli
CCGGCCTCCGGCCCGCGTGCCAAATCGGTTGGGGGGGTGAGCCGCCCCCGTACGGAGCGGGGTGGTGCACCGGCGCCCGGCCCGGTGCACCACCCCGTCACGGCGTCCGTCAGAAGGTCGCCCAGACCGGCGCACTGCGGCTGTCAGCCAGGCTGAAGGCCCCCAGGTACTCCGCCGTGAGCTGCCACGACGTCGCCGCCTGCTGAACCGCCACGGCCCGCTCGCGCAGGATGCGCAGCTGCTCGGGCAGGCGCGAGAACACCTTCTCCGACGTCGGCAAGGCCGGCCGCGCGGGCACCTTCTGCTCCGCCTCCGCCAGCCGCTCCGGGTTGACCCGGACCGTGAACCACCCCTTCTCGTCGAGCTCTGCGGGGATCGTGACCTCGCCCTTCGCCGAGCCCTTCGGCCGCAGGACCACGAGCACCGCGCCGGACGTCACCGGTGACCCGTCGTCGGCGGTGGTGACCCGCCCGCGCACGGTCCGCTCGGCCACGCCGAACGGCTCGATCCGGGTCTTGCGACCCGACGCGAGCTCCACGGTCGCACCGCCGGTCGGCTCGGCCGCGTGCAGCCGGTCGTCGAGGGGGTTCTCGAGCAGCCCGACCACGCCGAGCCGGCTCGGCCGCTTCCACACCTCGCGCCGGCGTTCGCCCACGGTGGCGGCGAAGGCCGGGTCGCCGAGCAGCGACTCGTACATCACGCCGACGCGGCGCGTCTCCCCCGGGTCGAGCCACACCCACTGGTGCTCGAGGTACGTCCGGTACCAGTCGGTGTCCTGCTGCGCCACGACCCACGCCCGGGTCCGCTCCGGGTGCGGGTTGTGCACCGCCACGTGCGTCATGCCGCGCGACGACGGCGAGGCCGAGGCCGAGATGAACCGCGTGTAGTTCGACTGGGCGATGTTGTTGAGCTCCGTGAGCTCCACCACCGCCGGGTTCCCCGGGTCCTGGTACAGCGGGATCCGCACGACGACGCAGTAGTGGGCGTCGTCGGTGGGCGTGTTCGCGGGCGGCGTCCACGTGGTCTCGAACTCGACGGTCGCGCCGGGCGCGATGTCGTGCGTGGCCGAGCCGATCGGCGTCTCGGGCGCACCGCCGACGGTGAAGTCCTTCACGAAGAAGTTCACGCGCACAGCCGTCGCCACGAAGTCGCCGCCGTTGGCCACCTTGGCGACCACCCGGTTCGTGTGCCCCGCCCACGGGACGTTGCGCCACGCGGCGTCGGCGGCGTTCCGGTCGTTGTGCACCTCGATGTCCGGGCTCTGCCACACGTCGCCGCCCGGCCAGGGCCGGATCGACGGGTCCGGACGCCCGCCGGCGCCGTAGCGGACGCGGACCTGCGCACTGTCGCCCCCCGTCGACAGGACGTCGAAGCTGAAGCTCGCCGGCCCCGACGGGTCCAGCTCCTCGTAGTCCATGCTGGTCGTCAGCACCGAGCCGTCGCCGTCGACGTCGTCGAGCAGGCGCACGGTGGACCGGCGCGACTGCGGCGCCACGAACGCGCCCGAGACGACGTCGGTGCCGAAGACGGCTCCGTCCGTCGGCAGCTGCCGGTCGCCGACGTCGGTCCCCTGCCCGCGCCGGTACTCGAAGTAGTAGTTCCAGCCGTCGGCCCGGCGCACCTCGACCGCCGCCGAGCGGCCCGCGGGCACCGGGGCCTGCAGGGCGCCCGTCGCCTGCAGGTCGAACGTGTCGTCGACGCCGCCCCCGCCGGTCGCGAAGTTGTACGTGCGCACGAGTGCGGGGTCGACCCAGCCGAGCATCATCTTGGACGCCACCGACAGGTGCGGCAGCGGGTCGTCCCACGACATGAGGTCCCACGAGGTGACGTCCCGCGCCTGCATCCCCGGGTCGAAGCCGTCGACGTTCATGTAGAGGTCCGGCAGGCCCAGGTTGTGGCCGATCTCGTGGCTGAGCGTCTCGTGGATCCGACGCCCGTCGACCACGTCCCAGTCGACCGGCATGTTCAGCGCGGCGATCGAGCGCTGCACCGTCGCCGTCTGGCCCGGGCGGTGGTAGGTGACGTTGCCGCCGGACGCCACCGGCCAGGCGAAGAGGGTCGTGCCTGCCTGGACCGGTGCCGTCAGGGAGCCCATCACCGCCACGAGCGTGTCCACCTGGTCGAAGTCCACGACGTCCTGGGCGGCGGTCACCACTGCCTGGATGTAGTCGCCGTTGAACCACCACGAGCCGCGGTCGGCGTTCCACGTGAAGTAGCTCGTCCACCCGCCTGGGAGCTGGACCGGGCCTGCCGCGGCGCCGCCCACGAGGCTCACGTCGAACCGCCCGTCCGACACCTCCTGGAAGTAGCGGCGCACGCTCCGCACGACCCCGTCGGGGTCGGCAGCGGTCCCCAGCAGCTCGTTCGCCCAGCGCGCCCGGTGGTCCGCCGTCGTCGTGCCGGTGGTCGGGAACCGGCTGTCCGAGGTGTCCACGAGGACGATCGCGATACGCCGCGTGCCCGACGCCGGGATGACGTTCACGTTCTGCGGACCGACCGGCCCGCCGCCCCAGGCGCCGCCCGTGACCCACGGCTGCGACGCGCCGACGAACGCCACCGGCGGCCCCGCCTGCTGGTCCGGCCACTGCGCCACCAGGTCGAGCTCCGCGGTGGCGAGGTCCTCGCCCGTCGCGGTACGGGTCGCCACCAGCTTGTACCGGCCGGGGGTGTGGCCGCCCAGGAGCATCACGTGCGGGGCCGAAGGGTCCCACGTGGCGTCCCGGGACGGGGAGACCGCACCGGCGGGCTCGCCGTCGGGCAGCCAGAAGGTGATGTCGTCGGGCGTGAGGCCGCCCGTCAGCCGGTAACCGACGCGCTGGTAGCCGCCCACGAACAGCGGGCCGGCCAGCGGGTCGAAGACCAGGCCGGGCGCCTCGGTCGAAACCAGGGCCACCTCCGTGTCGCACAGCACGAGGGCCTCGTGGACGGTGGGGTCGGGCACGACGACGCACGACGGCCGGAACGGCGTCGCCGCCACCGGCACCACGACGGGAACCGCCGCCGACACGTCGACGAGGCTGACCCGGTCCGCCGGGTCGCGCTCCGCGACGAGCAGCGTCGACGGACCCGCGAGCGTCAGGTAGAACGGCGCCGTCAGGCCTGTGAGCAGCACGGACACCGCGCCCGAGGCGACGTCGACGGCGAGCAGGCGCCCGCCCGAACCCTGCTCCGTGACGTAGGCGACCGTCGCCGTGTCGTCGAGCGCGAGGCCGACGGCGTGGTCCAGCCCCGACGCGACGACGCCGACCGCGCCCGACCCGAGGTCGATGCGCAGCAGTCGCCCGCCCGGGCCGTGCTCGACCGTCAGGACGGCCGACTCGTCCGGCACGAGGGCGAGCTGGTGAAGCGCGCCCAGGCCGTCCACGACGACGCTCGCGTTCGCACGGTCCGCCGCGGACGGGTCGGCCTTGAGCAGGGCGCCGCCCCGCTCGCTCACGTACAGAGTGCTCCCGTCGCCGGTGGCGACGACGTCCTCGGGCTGCAGGTAGCCCGAGCCGAGCACGGACAGCACACCGGTGGCGGGGTCGACGGCGGACACCCTCCCGGCGAACTCGACAAGCACGACCTCACCGCGGGACGGTACGAACCGCCCGCCGATCGCCCCGCCGAGCGATCCAACGACTGTGGTGGACATCGAAGTTGTTCCTCCCCCTGAGGGGCGCCCGTGGACGGGCAGCCCATGCTCAGACGGAGGGCGGCGAGCACTGCGCTGATACCCCGGGGACCGCGACGGGGCGTCGTGGCCCCCGCCGGCCCGGGCCGGGGGGGGGGGGGGGGGGGGGGGGGGGGCGCGGCCCGGCCGGCAGCGCCGGGGGGGGCGGGGGCGGGGGCGGCGCC
>NZ_JAKGSG010000049.1 GCF_021568775.1 Antribacter soli
GGGGCGGCGGGGGGCCCCCCCCCCCCCCCCGGGGGGGGGGGGGCCCCCCCCCCCCCCCCCCCCCCCCCCCCCCGTCCGGGTCGGCAGGGGCGAGCGGAGCAGCAGGGCCCGGACATGACAAGAGGCCCGGAATCTCGCGATTCCAGGCCTCTTGTGCTGGTGGCAGGTGAGGGATTCGAACCCCCGTAGCATGACGCGGCTGATTTACAGTCAGCTCCCTTTGGCCGCTCGGGCAACCTGCCGTGGTGCGGGTGCAACATTAACGTGCCGACCGCCGATCGGCGAAATCGAATCCGCGCCCCAGGCACGTGACCGGCGGCCCCACACGCGCCGGCCCGTCCGGCGCACCGGAGACGGCGCCTATCGTGGGCGGGTGAGCAGCACCTCCCCGGTACAGCCGGGCACATCGACGGGGCAGTCCGGCACCTCCAGGCCCAGGGTCGGGCCGACGTCGGCCGCCGACCGCTGGGGTCTCCCGCTCGGCATCGGTGCGTTCTTCATCTGGGGCGGAATGCCCCTGTTCTTTCCGCTGCTGGCACCGGCCGGTGCGGTGGAGATCATCGCCCACCGGATCGTCTGGAGCCTGTTCTTCTGCCTGGCCGGCCTCGCCGCGACCCGCCACCTGGGCGCCTTCTGGACCGCGCTGCGCACGCCGCGCACGCTCGGCACGCTCGCCGTGGCGTCCGCGCTCATCGTCACCAACTGGACGGTCTACGTGTACGGCGTCCTCTCGGACCACGTGCTCGACGCCGCCCTCGGGTACTTCCTCAACCCCGTCCTGACGGTGCTGCTCGGCGTCCTCGTCCTGCGCGAGCGCCTTCGGCCGGCGCAGTGGGTGGCGGTCGGGGCCGGCGCGGCGGCCGTCGTCGTGCTCGCCACGGGCGTGGGCGGGCTGCCGTGGATCGCGCTGACCCTAGCCTGCACCTTCGGCGTCTACAGCTTGGTCAAGAACCGCATCGGCCGCACCGTCGAGGCTCTGCCCGGCCTTGCGGTGGAGACCACCGTCGCCGCACCGGTCGCGATCGCCTACCTGGTGTGGCTAGGAGCCGACGGCGCCTTCGGAGCGCACGGCACCGGGCACGCGCTGCTCATGGCGTCGTCGGGCATCATCACGGCGCTGCCGCTGCTCCTGTTCAGCGCGGCCGCGCGCCGCCTGCCGCTGTCCGTGGTCGGCATGCTGCAATACCTCGGCCCGGCGCTCCAGTTCGCCTTCGGCGTGCTCGTGTTCCACGAGCAGATGCCGCCCGTTCGCTGGGCGGGCTTCGCGCTCGTCTGGGTCGCGCTCGTGATCCTCACCGTCGACGGCCTCCGCGCCGCGCGGTCCCAGCCGCGCCGGGGCTGAGGGCTTCGGCCGGGCCTCGGCCGGGCCTGGGCGGGGCCGGGGCCAGCGGGTCGCGACCCCGGGCTACCGCCCCGCCAGGACCGCCTCGATGGCCACGGCCACCCCGTCCTCGTCGTTGGACGGCACGACGCCGGAGGCCCGCGCCAGGACGTCCGCGTGCGCGTTGGCGACCGCCAGCCCGCGGCCGGCCCACTCGAGCATCGGCAGGTCGACCGGCATGTCGCCGAAGGCCCACACGTCCGCCGCCTCGACGCCCAGGCGGGCGCACCAGCGGGCCAGCGCCGCCGACTTCGTCACCTCCGGCGCCACGAGCTCGGCGAGCCCCACGGCCCCCGAGTACGCGAGGTTCGCCCGCACGCCGGCGACGCGGGCGGCCACCTCCTGGAGCACGACCGGGTCGGTCGCGTCGGAGCGCGCCAGGAGCTTGAGAACGGGCTCCCCGCCGAGGGTCTTCTCGATCGGCACCGCCCGCCGCTCGTCCGTCATGCCGGGCTCCACGAACGCCGGCGAGACCACGAAGTGCGGGTCGAACGAGGGACCGTCGGCCCGCTCGACGGCCAGCGCCACGTCCGGCATCGCCGTCCTCAGGCCGTCGACGAGCTCCCCCACGGCGGCATCCTCGAAGCCCCACGTCTCGAGGGCGCAGGCGGACGCGAGGTCCCACACGGCGGCGCCGCCGAAGCAGATGGCGTGGCCGTGGCCGCCGACGAGGTGCGTCAGGTGGGCCAGGGCCCGCGCCGGGCGCGCGGTGACGAACACGACCTCGATGCCCGCCGCCTCGGCCGCGACGAGCGCCGCCCGCGACCTCGCGGACACCGTGCCGTCGCGCCGCAGCAGCGTGCCGTCGAGGTCGGTCGCGACCACCCGAGGGAGCGTCGCCCCGGGCGAGGCGCCCGGGGCGGGCGACCCGGCCGCCGTCGGACGGAGGCTCGTCACCGGTAGTTGGTGAACTGCAACGCCACGTCCAGGTCGGCGCCCTTGAGCAGCGTGATGACGGTCTGCAGCTCGTCGCGTGACTTGCTCGTCACGCGAACCTCGTCGCCCGTGATCTGGGTCTTGACGCCCTTGGGGCCCTCGTCGCGGATGACCTTCGTGATCTTCTTGGCGTTCTCGCTCGACAGGCCCTCCTTGAGGGAGGACGCGAGGCGGTACTCCTTGCCGGACGGCTTGGGCTCCTTCTCCCCGCTGTCCAGCGACTTGAGCGAGATGCCGCGCTTGACCAGCTTGGTCTCGAAGACGTCGAGGATCGCCAGGACGCGCTCGGGCGAGTTCGCGACCATGAGGATGGTCTCGCCGCTCCACGAGATCGAGGCTCCGACGTTCTTGAAGTCGTAGCGCTGCGAGATCTCCTTCGCGGCCTGGTTGAGGGCGTTGTCGACCTCCTGGCGGTCGACCTTGCTGACGATGTCGAACGACGAATCGGCCATGGGGGTACTCCTTCGGGATGCTGGGACGGGTCCTGGCACCACCGTAGTCGTCGCCCCGGGCGCCAACGACACGGGGCCGCTCCACCGGGCTCGGCCCGGATCGGCCGGCGGGCTCAGTGGGGCACGGGCAGCCCGTCGCTGAAGAGGTTGAGCGCCTCCTGGACGAGCTCGACCGTGCGGTCACGTCCGGCGTCGCCGGCCGAGGCCGAGAGGCGCAGTGCCGCCTTGAGGCCGGAGACCCCGGCCGAGGCCACGAGCCAGGGGTAGAGGTCCGTCTCAACGTCGGTTTCCGTGCGCTCCGCGACCACTGCGCGGAGCCCGGCCTCGAGGTCCGCGAACCGGGCCGCCTGGCTGGCGAGCAGGGAGGGGTACTGCTCCACGAGGCCTACCATCAGGCGGACGCGCTCCAGCTGCTCGTCCGTGCGACTCAGGAAGTAGGCCGAGTTCACCTCGTACACCGCCTGCAGCGGGGGCGCCTCCGCCAGGGCCTCGCGGAGGGCCGCGGCGAACTCGTCGGGATCCAGCGCACCCGCCGAGATGACTGCCTCTTCCTTCGAGGAGAAGTAGTTCGAGAACGTCCTTGGGGAGACGATGGCGACGCGGGAGATCTCCTCGACGGTCACATGGTCGAGGCCCTTCTCGAGCGTGAGCGTGAATGCCGCGTTGGCGATCGCGTCCCGCGTCATCTGCTTCTTCAGCTCCCTGAGCCCGGGGGTCTCGGTGGCCGTATCCATGCCCACAATCTACTCCATTCGCGCGCAATCGGTGACTTTGCCTGATCAGAAAATTCTCGACCTAGTTGGCCCCGTGCAGGACGAGCGTCCACACAGCGCCGATCAATGCACCCAGCATCATCGAGGGCCCGAAGGCCACGTCCGAGTCCCGCTTCGCCCGGCGGGTCACGACGAGCACCGCCGCCACGAACCCGCCGACCGCAAAGGCGGCCAGGGTGCCCAGGTAGACCTGCTGCCAGCCGAGCCAGCCGAGGAAGGCCCCGACCAGCCCCGCGAGCTTCACGTCCCCGAGGCCGAGCCCGGCCGGCGAGATGAGGGCGAGCACGAAGTACACGGCGCACAGGGCGACCGCCGCGAGCGCCGATCGCCCCAGCCGTGACCAGTCCCCGGACAACGCAGCAGCCAGGGTCAGCGCGACGAAGAGCGCCGGGTAGGCCGGCAGCACGATGCGGTCGGGCAGCCGGTGCTCGGCGAGGTCGACCGCCACCAGCAGGGCCCACGCCAGGGCGAGGATCGCGAAGGCCACCGCCTCCGGCCAGGTCGGGGCCAGGGCCGCGGCACCGGCCCCGCCGGCTGCTGCCAGGGCCACGAGCACCGGCGTGCGCAGCCAGGCGGAACGGGCGGTAGCCACCCGCACCTGCACCCAGGGGGCGAGGAGGGCCGCCAGGCCGCCGGTGGCGACTGCGGTGATCAGGACCGGGACGATGTCCATGACGCCTCAGTTGAACGTCTCGATGGCGCCGATGACCGCTGGCCCGAGCAGCACGATGAACAAGACAGGAAGGATGCACAGCATCAGCGGGAAGAGCACCTTCACGGGGACCTTCATCGCCTTCTCCTCGGCGCGCTGACGCCGCTTCGTGCGCATCTCGGAGGCCTGCGTGCGCAGCACGTCGGCGATCGCGATGCCGTAGGTGTCGGCCTGGACGACGGCGCGGACGAACCTCCGCAGGTCCGGCACCTCGGTCCGGGTGGCGAACGAGGCGTACGCCTGCTTGCGGGACAGGCCCATCTGCATGTCCTGGAGGGTGCGGACCATCTCGTCCGCCAGCGGCCCCGTGCCGTTCCTGCCGGCTCGCTCCATGGCAGCCTCGAAGCCCAGGCCCGCCTCGACCGCGATCGTCATCTGGTCCAGGGTGTCCGCCAGCTCGAGGCTGATCGCCTTGCTGCGTTCCTGGCCCCGACCCAGCAGGAGGAGGTCCGGCAGGAAGTACGCCACCGTGGTGACGGTCATGCCGAAGAGGACTGCTGGCAGGCCCGGAGCCGCGGACGCGAAGACCAGGCTCAGCGTCGCAGCCCCGGCGGTCAGCAGGATCTTGGCCGCCAGGAGGCGCTCGAGCGGCCAGGCCGGCGGCCGCCCCGCGCGAGCCAGCAGGCTCTCGAGTCGTTCCACAGCCTTGATGGGGGTAAGTCTGCGGACGAGCGCGGTGCGGCCGCCGGTCGATTCTGGGCCCGCGGGGCCGGCGTTGGCCCCGGCGTCCGCAGGCAGCCCGCGACCGAGATTCGTGCGGACCTGCCGGCGTTCACGACCGGCCGGGTCGAGGACGACCCAGACGAGCAGGGCGAGCGCGAGGCCGAGCGTGGCGACGGCTGTCAGGGCGATGGGAGACATGATCGTGTGACCCTCCGGATCAGTAGCTGACTCTGACGACTCTGCGGAGCCAGAACCCGCCGACGACGAGCAGGAAGACACCCGCCGCCAGCATGAGGTAGCCCAGGAGGCCGCCGAAGAAGGCCCCGACATAGGTAGGTTTGACCACCGCCAGGAAGCCGATGATGCCGATCGGGAGCGCCATCAGGACGACCGCCGAGAGCTTGCCCTCGGCCGCGAGGGCCCTGACCTGCCGCCGCACCTGGTTGCGCTCCCGGATCGTCTTGCTCACGCCTTCGAGCACGTCGGCGAGGTTCCCGCCGACCTCACGGTTGATGGCGATGGCCTGGGCGACCCAGAAGAAGTCCTGGCTGCCCATCCGGGCGGCGACCTCGTCCAGCGCCTCGCCGAGGTCGCGTCCGACGCGGACCTCGTTCACGACGCGGGAGAACTCGTCGGAGGTGGGCTCCTCGGCCTCGTGAGCCACCGAGGCGAGGGACTGCAGGAGGCTGTGCCCCGCACGCAGGCTGCCGGCGATGAGCTGCAGCGAGTCGTCGAGCTGGTCCGCGAAGGCGCTCTGCCGGCGGCTCGTGCGCATGGCCAGGCCGACCCGGGTGAGGATCGGGACGAGGATCGCCAGCAGGATGCCCACCAGCACGCTGCCGAGCAGCAGGCCGGCCGCGAGCACGCACACCGCCGCGATGATCTGGAGGAACACGAGGTCCTGGCGGCTCATGCGCACGCCCGCCCGTTCGAAGATGCCGGCCGAGGCCGACCTGCCCCGCCGCCGCAGCAGGGCGTCGAGCGCGCTCGTCGCGGCGGCCGCCCCGCGGCCGAGCATCCCCGGCCGTTCGACGAGCACTGGGCGACGGCGCTCGAGCGGCAGACGACCGCTCGGTGCCACGAACAGGTAGACGCCGGTCAGCACGGCCACCCCGACGGCGGCGAGCCCGACGAGCACGATGGTGTTCATCGACGTCCCCCCGTCCCGACGGCACCGAACACGGCCGGCGAGAGCGCGATGCCGAGCTCGGCGAAGCGGTCGGTGAACCGGGGCCGCACGCCGGTGGCGACGGGCCTGCCGAGGAACCGGCCGTCGCTGTCGACGCCCGCCGCGTAGTCGAAGACGAACGCGTCCTGCAGCGTCACCGTCTGCCCCTCCATCCCCTGCACCTCCGTCACGGCGGTGACCCGCCGCGACCCGTCCTTCAGGCGCGTGAGCTGGACGACGAGGTCGACGGCCGCCGAGATCTGCTCGCGGACGGCGCGCAGCGGCAGGTCCATGCCGGCCATGAGGACGAGCGTCTCCAGGCGGGAGATGGCGTCCCGGGGCGAGTTCGCGTGGACGGTCGAGAGCGAGCCGTCGTGGCCCGTGTTCATCGCCTGGAGCATGTCGAGCGTCTCGCCGCCGCGGACCTCGCCGACGACGATGCGGTCCGGCCGCATGCGCAGGGAGTTGCGCACGAGGTCGCGGATGACCACCTCGCCCTTGCCCTCGACGTTCGCCGGCCTGCTCTCCAGCCGCACGACGTGTTCCTGCTGCAGCTGGAGCTCGACGGCGTCCTCGATGGTGATGATGCGCTCGGTCTCGGGGATGAACGAGGAGAGCACGTTGAGGAGCGTCGTCTTTCCGGTGCCCGTGCCGCCGGAGACGATGATGTTCAGCCGCGCCTGCACGCAGGCCTGCAGCAGCTCGGACATCTCCGGGGTCAGCGAGCCGAACCGGATCAGGTCGTGCACCGTGAACGGGTCCCGGGAGAACTTGCGGATCGTGAGCGACGAGCCGCTGAAGGCCAGCGGCGGGATGATCGCGTTGACGCGCGAGCCGTCGGCAAGGCGGGCGTCGACCAGCGGCGACGACTCGTCGATGCGGCGCCCGACGCGGAACACGATCCGCTCGATGATGCGGCGCAGGTGCTCCTCGGACGAGAAGCGGGCCTCGCTGCGCAGGAGCTTGCCGGCCTGCTCGACGTAGACCTTGTCGGGACCGTTGACCATGATCTCCGTGACCGTCGGGTCGTCGAGGAGACGCTGCAGCGGGCCGTGACCCAGCACGTCGTCCTGGACGTCCCCGAGGAGACGCTGGCGCTGCTCGGTCGTGAGCGGGACGTCCTGCTCCTCGACCACGTGGTTCAGCTCGGTGCGTACGAGGGCGTGCAGCTTCTCCTCGCTCAGCGACGGGTCGTGGAGGCGGGCCCCGAGCCGCTCGAACAGGGCCGCCGCCGCGGTGTCCTTGAGCTGGGTCAGCGCGTCGCCACCCGATGCCTCCGCCGGAGCGGCGACGGGCGTCGACGTCCGCGCGGACAGGCTGCGACCGGTGTCGGAACCAGGTGCGGGGCGCGCGGCCCCCTCGGGCGCGGCCGCCGCGGCAGGGTCCCGCACCGTGGCCGGCGCACCGCCAGCAGGGGCAGGCACGGCCGCGGTGCCCGCAGCCGGGGCCTCCGGGCGTGCGCTCTCGGCCAGGCCCAGAGCTGCCAGCTTTTCGGTGAGCTTCATCGTCGTCCTCCGAGGTGTCGGCCGCGCCTGTTCTGGCGCTGCGGTGCGGCGTAGTGGTCCACGAGGACCCGCAGCCGCTTGGTCATGACGTCCCGGCCGCCGCTCTGGATCAGCGGCACACCGAGGTTGACGGAGGCCGCGAGGGCCCGGGACCGCGGGAGCAGCAGGTCGACGCCGGTGCCGATCGTGGCCTCGACGTCGGCCACCGACATCCCACTGTGCCGGTCGGTGAGGTTGAGCGCGATGAACGGCGAACCGACGCCCAGCGCGTCCAGCGTCTCGAGCTCCTTGCGCAGACCTCGCACGCCCGGCACGTCCATGCTGGTGACGAGGAGCGGGTCGGTGGTCTGGTCCAGCACGGCGAGCGTGTGCTCGAGCAGGCCGGGCGCGGTGTCCACCACGACGTACCGGAACTCCGCGGCCAGCGTCGCGAGCAGGCGGCTCACGTCGTCGGCCGTCACCCCGTCCGCGGCCGCGGGCGAGTCGACGCCGCAGATGACGTGCAGCCCGGTCTCGTGCTGGGTGAGGAGTGTCTTGAGGACCATCGCGTCCCGGCTCGCAGCGTCCCCGACCATGTCGGCGAGGCTGTGCTGCGGCGCGAGGTTCAGCGCGCTGGCGACGTCGCCGAACTGGACGTCGAGGTCGACCAGGACGGTGGAACCCGGCGCTGCCTTGGCAAGGCCCACGGCCAGGTTGGTGGCAACGGTGGTCTTGCCTACCCCACCCTTGGGCGAGAGCACGCTGACCACCCGTCCACGAGAAGCAGCCGGGTCACGCCGCTGCGAGGCGTCGGCCGCGGTCGCGGCCAGGACCGAGGTGCTCATGAGAACACGTTCTCCTCGGTCACGATGCGGGTGCCGTCGCGGGGTGCGCCGGCCGGCTCGCGGGACAGCCAGATGCTGCCTCGCTCCTGGGCCCACACGACCTTCTCGGCGTCGGCGGCGGACAGGGCCAGGGTGATCATGACGCTCCCATCGGGCACGACGACGGCTGCCGGATCGGCGTCGCCCTCGTCGTCGGCCGGTGTGAGGCCGCCTTCGACGTGGCTGACGAGCGCCTCGTGGAGGGTCAGGTGCGTCTGACCCGACTCCGTGGTGACGAAGACGCCAACCGTGTCGCCGGCGGCGAGGCTGCCGCCGAGCACGCGCTGGTCCTCGAGGAGGACCGAGAGCTCGTGCAGGCCGTCGGGGACGACGACGTCCCCGCCCGCGGCCTCGGGGGCGGCGAACCTGTCGGCGAGCAGCTGCTCCCCGACGACGAGGTCGGCGGTCGTCACCTTTCCGGCCACCTTCTCGAGGCCGGTCAGGGCGCCGGGGGCGACGGCCGCGACCGGCAGCTCCCGCGGTGCGACCAGCTTGGCCAGGGACTCGGACGAGGTGCCGGCGGCGACAGGCTTGGTCACGACCAGCACGGTGGTGGTCTCCATGCCGGCCATCGCGCGCCGGTCGGCGCCCGTGACGTAGCCGGTCAGCAGCACGACACCGACGACGGCGAGCAGGACGGCCGCGAGGGCGGCGACGATTCGACGGTTCACTGGAGTGGGTCCTTCCGTGATGACGGAGCTGAGCAGGTGGGGTCTGGCGGGGTCGGACTAGTCGGTCAGGCTGACGACGGTCGCGCCCAGCTCGGGTGCGCTCCCGCTGTAGGTGGCGGCTTGGGAGAGATCGACGAACTCGGTGAAGTAGCCCTGGATGCAGCGGACGTTGCCCTTGCAGTCGCCCTGGGCGCTCTCCGAGTACTGCCCTGTGAAGTGGTAACCCGTGATCATGAAGGCGGCGTAGCCGTAGAGGTGGTACCAGGCGTTGCTGCCCGTGTCGCCGGCGTCGTCGAAGATCGGTACGAGCACCGTCTTCCCCACGTACTCGGCGAAGTCGGCCGGGTTGCAGCCGCTGGGCACGCTCTGCCCGGGATCGGAATACACGACCTCGTCGATGCTGCTGCTCGTGGTGCACGAGTCCTCGTTCACGGTCAGCCAGCCGAACCCGCCGGGCACGACGTTGTTCGACGGCCCCGTGCAGGTGGTGCCCGAGGTCTTCGTGAACTTGATGGTGTACTCGGTGGTGGTGGACGGCAGGGCCCCGCCCGTCTGGGCGAGGAACTCGCACCAGGAGAAGGCGAGCGGCAGCATGGCGATGGCCGCGGACGGCGACCCCCAGACGGCCGTGGCCCTGGCGCCGACGTCGCTCTCGTCGTAGCCGAGAACGGGCGCGAACCAGTGCTCGCGGGTCCCCCAGGTTTCCACGGTGACGGTCCCGGTGGCGGGGGTGACCGCGGGGGTGAGGACCGTCGCGGTCACGTCGCCGTCGTTCTTGTTCGGTGTGGCGAGCGTCTGCGCGGTCTGTGCCGGCACCCCGCAGTCGCCGAGGGCGCAGTCCGAGGCGATGCCCAGCGCCGCGGCGTCGGCCGCGGTCTGGAGCTGTTGCCGGTCGGACCAGAGCGCCGCGACGTCGACCGCGATGGCGGCGAAGCCGATGATCGGGATGATCAGCAGAGCGACCATGACGTTCACGGCGCCCCGCTCGTCCCGTAGGCGCGATACGTCACGCTTCATCCGTGGCATCGCATTGTCCCCTTCCCGGTCAGTGTGATGCTCGACCCGAGCAGGCCGAACAGGAGCTGCACGGGATACGTCACCGTGACCGTGGCGGTCTGGGCGGAGGCATCGGTGCAGGCGGTGGGCGTGACGCTGATCTGGTCGTCGGTGACGGCGAGGTGCGCTGCGGCATCCTGGACGGTGTCCCGGGCATCCGCGGCGTCGTTCTGCAGGGCCATGACGCGCACGCCCTCGCGCGCGGCCCCGGAGAGGCTGGTCTGGATGTGATAGACCCGGCCGAGCTCGGCGATGCCTATCACCAGGGTGAGCAGCAGGGGGAGGACGAGCGCGAACTCGACCGCCGCCGCACCGCGCTCGCGGTGCCCTCGCGTCCTCAGTCGCAGCATGTCGTTCCCGTCCTCTCTGGTGGTGGATCTGGGTTGGTGCGTGCAACGGGCCGGCTCCCGCCGGGGGCGTGGCAGGAGCCGGCCCGTGGCTTGGTGGGCCGTTCAGACCACGGCGAGCTCGAGCTCGGAGAGCACGTCGTCGAAGAGCCGGTTCAGCTCGTCGCCGAGCAGGCCGACCGTGAGGATGATCGCGACGGCGATGAGGCCGACGAGCAGGCCGTACTCGACGGCGGCGGCGCCCTTGTCCTTCTTCTGGGCCTCGAAGCGGGCCGAGAAGACGTGGAGCGTGGTCATGAGGAGAGCAGCAGCACGAGACATGTTGGTGATCCTTCTGGTCATGCTCCGATGGTCGGAGCGTTCGGTGTGGCTGCGAGTTCTGCAGCCGAGACCGACACTAATGCAAACATGCGTAAGGCGCAAGCTTTTCTCTCAAGAAAGTTTGCTACCTGCGAAAACACCCTTGACATGCTCGTGCTGCTCGTGCGCAGAAGTGCCCCGAAGCCCGGGTCGCCCGCTGCCGGAGACGACGAACGGCGGCAGCCCGGGATCCGGGCTGCCGCCGTTGCGACGTATCGGCCGAGGTGGGCGGCCGATCTCAGGACTTCAGTAGCGCGTGATGCCCCCCGGGCCGAAGCCGCCGCCGGCCATGCGCTCCAGGCGCGCCACGCGGTCGGCCATCGGCGGGTGGGTCGCGAACAGGCGCGCCATGCCGGCCCCGCGGAACGGGTTGGCGATCATGAGGTGCGACACGTTCGTGAGCTCGCGGTCCTGCGGGAGCGGCGCGAGCTGGGTGCCCTGCTCCAGCTTGCGCAGCGCGGACGCGAGGGCGAGAGGGTCGCCGGTCAGGCGGGCGCCGTCCTCGTCCGCGTCGTACTCGCGCGTACGTGAGATGGCGAGCTGGATGAGGGCGGCCGCGATGGGCGCCAGGAACGCCATGGCGAGAGCCGCGAGCGGGTTGCCCCCTTCGCGCCGGTCACCGCCGCCGAAGAACAGCAGGAACTGCGCGAGGGCCGTGATCACCCCGGCGAGCGCCGACGCCACCGACGACGTGAGGATGTCGCGGTTGTACACGTGCATGAGCTCGTGCCCCAGCACCCCCCGCAGCTCCCGCTCGTCGAGGATCCGCAGGATGCCCTCCGTGCAGCACACGGCGGCGTTCTTCGGGTTGCGGCCCGTCGCGAAGGCGTTCGGCGCCTGCGTGGGCGAGATGTAGAGCTTGGGCATGGGCTGGCGCGCCGCGGTCGACAGCTCGCGCACGATGCGGTGCATCTCCGGTGCCTGGAGCTCGGTGACCGGGTACGCGTGCATGGCGCGGATCGCGATGTTCGACGAGTTCCAGTAACCGTAGGCAGTCGTGCCGAGGCCGATCAGGACGAAGACCCACAGCAGGCTCGAACGGGCGCCGAACACGGCCCACAGGCCGAGGATGACGGCCCACATGACGCCGAAGAGCACGGCGGTCTTGAGTCCGTTGTAGTGCTTGTGCATCGAAGTCCTTTCCACCCTCGGCAACGCCTCGCCCGCCCGCACGGTTCCAGGAGACTACGCCGAGGAAGTGCGGGCGGAAGCAGAACGGGACGACGCATCCGGGCGATCTCGCCTCGGTGTGTCGTCCCGTTCTACTTCGTCCTGTTCTGCCCCAGCGGGAGGATCAGCGGCTCCGCGCGATCGCGATCATCTCGTCCCGGGGGACGACCTTGACCCGCTCGCGGCCCTGGGGCTCGCCCAGCGAGCGCTCGTGCGCGTCGAGCAGCTCCCAGCCGGTCCACTCGATGACCTCGACGCCCCGGTCGGCCAGGAAGTCGGTGACCGCCTGCGCGTCGCCCTGGGGCGCCGTGCGGCCGCCGGCGAGGTCGCCCTGCGCCACGTCGCCGCCGTCGCCCACGCCCGTGACGTCCTCGACGAGGTGACGGACCGTCTCCGACGCGTCCGACTTGGTGTGGCCGATCAGGCCGACCGGTCCGCGCTTGATCCAGCCCGTGGCGTACACGCCGGGCAGGTGGTTGCCGTCGAGGTCGATCACGCGGCCCTCGCGGTTCGCGATGACGCCCTTGAGCTCGTCGAACGGGACCTCCGGCAGCGGCGAGCCGAAGTAGCCGACGGCGCGGTAGACCGCCTGGACGGGCCAGTCGTGGAACTCGCCCGTGCCGGCCACCGTGCCGTCGCCCTGCAGGGCGGTACGCTCGGTGCGCAGGCCCACGACCTGGCCGTCCTCGCCGAGGATCTCGGCCGGCGCGTGCAGGAAGTGCAGGTGCAGGCGACGCGAGGCCGTCTTGGTCGACGGGTCGTCGAGCGTCCAGTCCACCAGGGTCTTGACGACCTGCTTGGTCTGGTTCGACGAGTTGATCGCAGCCTCGGAGCCCTCGTCGAAGTCGAAGTCCTCCGGGTACACGATGATGTCGACGTCCGGGATGTGGCCCAGCTCGCGCAGCTCCAGCGGCGAGAACTTGACCTGCGCCGGGCCGCGGCGCGCGAACACGTGCACGTCGGTCACCGGGGAAGCCTTGAGGATCTCGTGCACGTTGGCCGGGATCTCGGTCGGGAGCAGGTCGTCGGCGTGCTTGGCGAGGATGCGCGCCACGTCCAGCGCCACGTTGCCCGCGCCGATCACGGCGACGTGCTGCGCCTCGAGGGGCCACGTGCGCGGCACGTCGGGATGGCCGTCGTACCAGGACACGAAGTCGGCGGCGCCGTACGAGCCGTCCAGGTCGACGCCGGGGATCGTCAGCTCGGCGTCCCGGATCGAACCCGTGGAGAAGATGACCGCGTCGTAGAACTGGCGCAGCTCCTCGAGCTTCACGTCCGTGCCGAAGTCCACGTTCGCCAGCAGGCGGATGTCGCCGCGCGAGAGGACCTTGTGCAGCGCCACGATGATCTGCTTGATGCGCGGGTGGTCGGGCGCGACGCCGTAGCGGACCAGTCCGAAGGGCGCCGGCAGCCGCTCGAACAGGTCGATGCTCACGTCGAGATCGGTCTTGGACAGGATGTCGGCCGCGTAGATGCCGGCGGGACCGGCGCCGACGACGGCGACGCGCAGAGGACGGGTGGTGCTCACGGAGAGTGCGCCTTCCGATCGAGGACAGGTGGCAAGGTCCTTGGCTCCCGCCTGCCTGCCGGCGCCGGCGGGCGCCGCGGGGGCGGCCTTGTGGGGGCCACCGGAGACCCTGCCGATTCTATCGACTGGGTGAGGCGAGCCTTATCCGGCTCGCCCTGCACCCTCCACTGTGCCTCACGTCTCGCGCCCCGAACAGCGTCGTCCCACATCGTGAGCGAAATCAGTCCGAGACGGTCATTGCTCGCGCTCTCGGTTGCGCTCCGCGCGGTGCCCCACGCACAGGGCGGTGCGGATTGCCCAGCTCATCGCGCCACCACCTCCTCAATCTCTGAGTGCAGCGGCCGCGGGGGTGGCGCGGACGCCGAGCCAGGCAGACCACGCCCGTGTACACCTGGCCGGAGGACTCGTAGGACCAGCCGTCGACGTCGCCCATCGACTCCCAGTCAGCCGGGACCTGTGCCGTCAGGTGTTGTGCACTGGTCGCGGGACGTCTACTTCTCGAACAGCCGTGCTCCGGCCCAGTCACGACGCGGGCGCCAGCCGTTGTTCCGCAGGACCGTGAACACAGGCACCTTGGCGTCGGCCGGCTTGATCATGACGGCCCCCTCCCACGACGTGCGAGGCCCGGCCGGACCGGCCACCGTGACCTGGCCGTCGGCGCCCTCGACGAAGGTTGCCGACGTGCCGCCCGACGTCTTGCCCTTCTGCCACGTCCAGTTGCCGTAGGCCGTGACACCCATCGGGCCGGCCGCCGCGCGGACGGACGCCTTCCCGGAGTGCTCGACGAACTTGTAGTGCGCCATGGCCGGGTCGAGGTCGACCTCCATGCGCCACGCGAAGGCCTGCGACCCGCGCACGAAGAGCGTCTGCCAGCGCATCTCCTCATGCTTCCACTGCACCTCGACGCGCACGCCGTCGGGGCTCCGCGAGGCGGTGATCTGGTAAGGCAGCCCGTCGCTGTTCATCCCGACCAGCTGCGCGACCACATCCTCCACGGGCGCCGGTGCGCCGGCGTCGCGGACCGCGCCCTCGGGCACCTCGGCGCGCTCCGCCTCGGCGAGCGCGCGCTGCCCCCGCCTCAGGGTGACGGAACCACGCCACGCCACCGCGAGGAAGGTGACGGCCGTGAGTGCGATGCCGAGTACCACCTGACCGTTGAGAATCGCGAGGACGCCCCCGATGAGCAGGGCGCTTCCCCCGACGAAGACGACGCGACGGCTGATCACCGCGAACTGCTGGTCCCGCGAGGGACCCTGGCCGCCGCTCATCGGCCCGCCCGCTCGACGCTGTCCTGGATGGCCCGCACCGTCGTCCAGATCTCCTTTGCCTGGTCACCCGCACAGGTGCCGGTCTTGCTCGGGTAGGTGACGGTGCTCATAGTCCTGTCCAATCGCAATCAGTCGCTGCCATGGTTCCGCGTCACCAGAATTTCAGGGCGTCACCGACGTGAGAGAGCGCGTCACCCGCGCAGTCGACGCTGCCACCACGCCGCCGCTCACAGCGCCGTCACCCGTTCGCCCGGGAGCTTGCGTTGCGTCCCCTTGGCCACCTCGGTCAGGACTCGCCGCGCTCGCGCCGCGCCCTGGCCGCGCGGCGGGCTCAGCGACCCTGTTCGCGCTCTGCCTTCCGCGCCCGCCGCCGGCGATCTGCCCTCTGGGTTGCGTAGTAGAGCCAGTCGTAACCCGCCATGCCGACACCGATCAGGCCCAGGATGCCGACGATCACCGTGACCGGGATGAGGTCGAGGGCCCGAGCCAGCACGGCCACGACGATCAGCCCGAGGCCGATCCACAGGCTCCACCTGCCGAGGCCGCTCATGCCGGGACCAGCTCGCCGGGCAGCGCGCGCAGCCCGCGCGAGCCGATCTCCTGGAGCGTGTACTTCACTGGCATCCCCTGTGCGTCGTGCTCGGTACCGCGCACCACGTGCACGCCGTGCGGACCCGCGTACACGGACGCGTTGAGCAGCTTGTCGCTACCCCGCGCCACACCGGACACGATGCTCACCGCCACCGCCTCCTTGAGCTGCGGCAGACCGGGGACGGCAGCCTCGAACTCCGCCGCGGAGTAGCTCTTCGCGGCCGTACCCATCAGCGCCGTGCCCGTCGGGTCGAAGAACTTCTCGAACCGCTCCCCGAGCATGGCCTCGGGGTACACCGAGAACGCGTGGTGGCCCGCACCCGAGATCTCCTCCTCGAGCACAGTGGCCTTGCCGTCCTCGATGTGCACGTAGGCGAACAGCCAGTCCTTGCCGTTCGAGCTCGTGCGCTCCACCGAGAGAATCTGCTGGGCCGACCGCCGCAGCACCAACGGCCCGGTGATCCCCGGGTGCGCCTTGATCTTGATGCTGTTGTCGTCGGTGTCGACGGGAAGCACCAGTTCGCGCGACAACAGGGACCGGAGCGCGACCCGCCCCATCAGAGACCGGTCGGCGTCGCCCTGGGCGTCCATCCACGGGGTCGGCACGAGCTGTTCCTGCGCGACTCCGTCGAGGATTGTCACCTCCTCATCGGTGAGGATCACGATTCCGACGATCTCGCCGTCGCGCGCCTGCGCGAGCGTCGCCCGTGCCGCCTTCACATCGTCCGCAGAGAACTGCATCGCCCGTTGTTCACTCATCAGAACAAGCCTCCCACAAAGTCACCGACGGCACCGGCAGCATCGCCGACCGCATCGCCGACGTCGCTCGCCACATCCGTGACGCCCTCGACGGCGTCGCCGACGAACTCCTGCGTTTCCTTCCAGCCGTCCGCAAGGTACGGCATCGGGTCGGAGGCGAACGCGGAGATCGTGTCCCAGTTGTCGTACACCAGGTTGCCCAGTGCCCAGGCACCGGTGACCAGGCCCGCTCCGACGGCGATACCGATGCCGACGGGGTTGGCGAACGCCGCGACACCCAGGAACATGCCGATCGTCGCGACGCCGCCGGCGACGCCGATTCCACCCATCACCCGGTCGACGCCACCGCGCCAGCCGTCGTACTGGGGGTTGAACATCTGGTCGATCCCGCCGATCACGCTGAAGGCGCCGCCGGCAATACCCAGGTACTTACCGACCCCAGAAATGTTGCCGACGATGCCCCGAGCGTCGGCGAGCATGGTCGACAAAGCACCCGCGACGTCGCCCCCGGCGTCGAGGATCCGCGAATAGTTCAGCAGGTTGCGGCCGTACTTGAACGCCACCCACGCATCTCCCAGGAAGCTGACCCCCGCCTCGCCGGTCTCGAACACGTCCCAGAAGCTGCCCGGTCGCTCGGCGGACGCCCCCGCGACCTCGGTGCCGCCACCCGGTCCGCCGGCGTAGTCGTTCGACGTCGTCTCCTGGGCGTCGGCGTTGGCGCGCACCTTGAGAGCGATGTCGCTCAGCGCGACGGCCGTGTCCCTGAGCCGCACCAGATGGTTGCCGGTCCACTCCTGCCGGAACCCTTCGGCGTCCGGCCCGCTCCAGCCGTCCTCCTGCGGGATCGTCCCCTCGACCGTGGCAACAACGGTGTCGAGAGTCCCGCTGCCCTCGTCGAACTTGTCGGCAAGGAGGCGCAGCGCCTCGATGTCTGCACCGTACATTCCCCCGCTCACATGGTCCTCCTCATGTCCGGCCGGTGACGGCACTGAGCATCGCCTGGCTGCGTCTGTACTGCTACACGCTCAAGGGGTGCGGGCCCGTTGCCGGTCCCGCACCCCTTGGTGGCGGCCCAGCGCGCGCCGGGCCTCGCCTGGTAGAGCTCGAACCGATCAGCTGTACGTGTTCGAGGTGTCTTCCTGGTTGGCGGCGTTGTTGTCGGCGGTGGTGCCGTAGGTCTCGAGCGCCGCGGCGATCTCGTTCAGCTTGGTGGCGTGGGTACCGTCCCACTCCTCCTGGAACTGCACGGCGTCCGGGCCGTTCCACTCGGTCTGGCTCATCTGCGTCGTGATGGTCGTGACCACCGTGCGGACCTGCTCGGCCTGCGTGCGCAGCGTGTTGGCGAGGCTCCGGACTGCCTCGACGTCAAGACCGAAGACGTTGCCACCCTCTGCAACCATGTCATGCTCCCTAGTTCGTGGCTGTCCCGGGTGGAACAACCTGCTGTTCTGCGACGTCACGGACTATTCCATAGCCCGTGGTGCGACGAAATGGGGAGGACTCCCCATTCGTCTACCCGTCACCCCGGCAGGGCGACGTGGATCTTGGTGGCCCGCCCCGCGGTGAGGAGGAAGCCTCGGCCGGGCGGGAAGTCCTTGCGGCGGATCCGTCCCAGCGGGGTGTTCATGAGCACCTCGCCGTCGCTGTCGCCGGGGGTGAGGATCAGGCCGTTGCGGCCGGACTTGAACGGAGCGGCCAGCGAGAAGGCCTTGCTCCAGGTGGACGACTCCGACTCACCGATGACGAGCTGCTCCTTGCGGGTGGCGAGCTTGACGAACGCCTCGAGCGGCTTCTCCGCGGGCGTGCCCGTGAGGTCGGTGTAGTTCTCGATCATCACCGTGAGCTGCCCCGGGGTCAGCCGGTCGCTCTCGAGCGCGGTCGTGAGGTCCTTGAGCGTCTCCACCATGTCCTCCGGCGACGAGACCGCCGTGTCCCAGGTGTCCAGCACCGACACGCTCGACCGGCGCGACGACAGGTACACCAGCCGCGTTCCCCCGTTCCGGCGCAGCGCGGTCGCCAGCGTCACGAACGCCGTCGTGCGGCCCGACCCGGGTGGGCCGGCCAGCATGAACGGGCCGCGCAGCGGCAGGCCGACCGGCGTGATGTCCAGGTCCCGCAGACCGATCGTGGCCAGGTCAGCCACGCGCTGGGGAAGCTGGTCGAGCGTGAACGTGTCCGGCAGCCGATCGACACCAGGCGCCTGGGTCATGCCGCCCACCGAGCGCATCGTCTGCTCCAGGCGGGCCAGCTCGCGCGACTGCACCGCGGCGTTTGAGTCGCCGCCGAGCACCGCGATCTGCGCCTCCTGGCCGTACATGATCGCGCGGCCCGGCGGCGACGCCGGGGTCAGGACGTCCTTCGGCACGTTCAGCATCACGTAGTCGTCCTCCCGGGCCATCCGGTGCACGATGCGCTTCTGCACCGTCGAGGCGAGGGAGGGCGGCACGGCCACCGCACGGTCGCCGGTCATCACCAGGTGGATCCCGACCGGCCGGCCGTCGGTCGCGAGCTGCGTGAAGGCCCCGAAGACCGAGAAGCCGCGACCCGAGACAACCTCGTAGGCCTCACGGAACGCCCCGATGCCGTCGACGAGCACGAGGATGCGCGGCTCGTCGGGCTTGTTCGCCAGGCGCCGGTACTCCTCGATCGTCGTCGCCCGCACGGCGGCGTAGCGGTCGGCGCGCTGCTCCAGCGTCTCGCGCAGCCGGCGCAGGAGGCGGGTCACCCGCTCCTCGTCGTCACCGCCGATCACCGCACCCACGTGCGGCAGGTTCTCCAGCATCGACAGACCGCCCGAGCCGCAGTCGATGCCGTAGACCTGCACCGGGCCACCCCGGTGCGTGAGGCCCGCCGACACCGCGATGGTGCGTAGCGTCGTGCTCTTGCCGGTACCGCCGGTGCCGTAGATCGCGAGGTTGCCGTCGGTGTCGGGCTCGTAGTGCACGGTCGGCTGGGCCTGCTGCGGGGGGTTGTCCAGCACGCCGAGGACGAGCTGGGAGTCCGTGCGCCGGTTGGGCAGCAGCGCCAGGTCGTAGGTGAGCGCCAGCTCCGGCAGCCACGGCTTGCGCGGCGTCGGTACGCCGGCCTCGTTTGCCGCGCGGCGGATCGTCGTGACCACGCGGGCGATGTCGTTCGGACCCGGGTCCTGCTCCTCGACCACCTCGGGTGCAGGCAGCTCCCAGCGCCGGCCCGTGCCGAAGTCCATCTCCACGACATCGAGCGACGCCCGCTCCGGCTCGTCCTTGGTCCACCCGCCGGCGTAGCCGGTCTGGAACGTGGTGAGCCGTCCGGGGCCGGTCTTCGCGGCGCCGCGACCGGGGATCGACGGCGAGAAGTGCGCCGCCATGTCGTCCCCGAGCACGTCCTTGGAGTCGTTCTCGTCGGCCATGCGCAGCGCGATGCGCAGGTTCGTGTTCGCGCGCAGGTTGTCCTTGATCACGCCGGCCGGGCGCTGCGTCGCGAGGATCAGGTGCAGGCCGAGGGACCGGCCACGCTGGGCGACGTCCACCACGCCGTCCACGAACTCCGGGACCTCGCCGACCAGCGCCGCGAACTCGTCGACCACGATGATCAGGCTCGGCGGCGCCTCGGGATCGCCCGTGCGCTCCAGCGAGGCGAGATCCTTGGCCTTCTTCCGGTTGAGCAGGTGCTCGCGGTAGTGGAGCTCCGCTCTGAGCGAGGACAGCGCGCGCCGCACGAGGTGCGGGGACAGGTCGGTGACCAGGCCGACCGTGTGCGGCAGATGCACGCAGTCGGCGAACGCGGCGCCGCCCTTGTAGTCCACGAACAGGAAGGTCACCCGGTCCGGGCTGTGCGCGGCAGCCATGCCGAGCACCCAGGACTGCAGGAACTCCGACTTTCCCGCACCGGTGGTACCGCCCACAAGGGCGTGCGGGCCCTGCGTGCGCAGGTCCAGGTGGAACGGCTCCACGCCGTCGTGCCCGATGAGGGCACGCAGGTTGGTGGGCGTCTTGCGGCGCACCGGCGGCGACCCGTCGCGCGGTGTGAGCGAGAGGTTCTCCTTCCAGCGCTCGATCACGCTGTTCGGGTCCTTGCCGACCTCGGTACCCGCGAGCGCCAGGTAGGAGACGGCGCGCGGCAGGTCGGACTCGTCGGCCGTGGGCGCGCCGACGTCGACCACCGGGGCCAGGATCCGGGCGACCTCGCGCGCGGTGACGAGGTCGACGGCGTCGCAGCGCACGGGGTAGGCGAGCTGCCCGTAATGCACCTCACCCTTCATGGCGCCGTTGTCGGGCGACTCGGGGTTCAGCAGCACGAAGGTGCGGCAGGCCGCGGGGAGCTGCTCGACGGTGGGCGCGATCCACACGACATGGACGCCTGCCGCGGGGCCGTGCTCGACGAGCCGCACGAGGCGGGCGCGCTCGACGGGAGCGTCGTCCTCCACGAGGACCACGACGGACGGCAGCACAGGCGGGGGCGGGGTGTCCTTGCGGTCCTTCTCCGAGTCCCGCTCACCCTCGAAGCGCGCGTGGCCGTCGAGGCTGACGCCACGCGCCTCGACCAGCTCCTCGAGCCGGGTCAGCAGGGAGACACCGGAGCCAGGGTCGTCGGCCAGGTGGTCGGACGCCCCGAGCGGGCTGTGCGGGGAACCCGTGTGGGGCAGCCACTCGAGCCACTCCCAGTCCTCGCGCGAGCTGGCGGAGGTGAGGGCGGTGACCACCACGTCGGCGGGCGAGTGGAGCGCGGCGAGCTGCAGCAGGACCGACCGGCCCACGGACTCGACCACACCGCTCGGCCCGGCGATGCCGATGTTGCCGCCGAACCGGAGCCCGGCCCCCATGGGGACGTCGTGGATGGTGGCACAGCGTGCCTGCAGGTCCAGCACCCGCTGCCAGTGCTCCGGCACCGCGTCGTTCTCCCGCGGCTCGTCGAACTCGGTGCGGGCGGGGGCGGACCCGAGACCGAACCGCACGGTCAGGAAGCCGCGGTGCTCCGGGCGGTGCGTCCACATGAGACCGCCGAGGCGGCGAACGGCGTCGAGCGCCTCGGCGATGGAGGGCGATTCCACGAGCCGTACGGCCCGCTCGACGGCGTGGGTGCGGTCGATCCGCTCCGCCGTGGCCTCGACGGCCTTCTCGAACTGCTCGGACGCCTCCTTGAACTGCTTCTTCCCGTAGGACCTCCGGTCGAACCACATCCCGATCATCATGATCGGGCTCATGAACATGAACATGAGGGACATCGGGTTGCGGGTGACCGAGAACATCGCCGCGCCCAGCGCCATCGGCGCGAGCATCATGAGCCACGGCAGACGCTGGGGCTGCGGCGGCTTCGGCGGCTTGGGCGCCTTGATCTTGACCTCGCCGAAGCGGGTGATCACGCGCGGGGACCGGTTGAACTCGACGACCGGGCTGGTCGGGGCGAGGCTCGTCGAGCGGTACAGGGCCACCACGGACAGCGTGGTCTCGCCGAGAGTCACGGTGTCCGACGACGTCAGCACCGCTCGCGTCATCCGCTTGCCGCCCATGACCAGGCCGTTCGCGGAGGCGAGGTCGTGGACCTCGATGGACTCCCCCACCATCACCCGGGCGTGCCGCTTGGAGACCTGCGGGTCCTGGAGCCGCACGTCCATGCCCCGGTCGCGGCCGATGTACGTGGTGCCGACCGGCAACGGGAACTCGCGTCCGGCGTCGGGCCCCTCCAGGACGCGCAGCTGCGCGACCGCGGTGCCGCGGTCCTGCCCGGGGTTCACGAACTGCTCGGAGACCCGCACGATCGAGACCACCGACCCGGAGCGCAGGCCGGCCTGGACCAGGTCGTTGGTGGGTGTCAGCACCCGGCCGTCAGAGCTGCTGGCCGTCGCCGAGCCGTCGCGGAGGACCTGCAGGGTGAGGTGGTCGGGGGCGGGTGCCCCGTTGCGGGTCGGGTCGGCCGAGAAGAGGGCTTCGGCGACGTCACGCACGGTGGCGGTGGCGTCGGCGGTGATCGCGACGTTCACACCGGTCTCGTCGGGCCGGTTCAGCGTCAGCTTGATGCGCACGTCAGTGTCCTAATTTCCTTCGGATGTCTTGGTTGGCCTGGACCTCGCGGGTAGCGCGCGTCAATGTCCTGCTTCCTTCGGATGTCTTGGGTGGCCTGGACCCTCGTGGGTAGCGCGCGTCAGGCTTCGTCCTTCAGGTCAAGGAGGGGCAGGTCTGCGGAGGTCACCAGCCGGGAGGCGACGGCGTACTCGACGAGGCGGGCCCGGCGGTTCGTCGCCAGGGCGCCTACCCCGCCGCGCAGGCCCTTCACGCCGATCCGGTCGAGCTTGTCGCAGACGTTGTCGAGCTTGCGGTTGAACCGGGTGGTCGCCCAGCCGAGGCGGTTCGCGGCCGCCGCGGTCGAGGGGATCTCGGACAGGCCCGTCCCCTCGCGGCGGAGCATCGGCTCGGCGAGGGCCACGATGAGCTGCTTCTGGCTGGTGGTGAAGCTGATCATGCCGATCGTCGTCGCCCCCGTGTCCGAGTCCTCCGAGTGGATCTCGTGGTACGGCGCGTCGTCGAGCGCCGCCGTGAGCTCATAGGTGGTGGGGCCGGCGGTGAACACGATCGACGTGGTGGGGAACACCAGCGGGAGCCGGTTGCCCGGGGGCAGCCAGGACTGCACGCCGCCACCCGAGTCGCACACCGTGGCCGAGATCAGGGTGCCGACGTTCGCCAGCCACCAGATCCCGTCCTCGTGCGCCACGCGCATGAACCTGCGGTGCAGGTACGGGTTGTCGTCGATCGCGAGATCGCCCTCGCGCCCGATGTCGAACGGCTCGCCGCCCGCCTCGGGCCGGAACCACTCGCCGCAGAACTCGATCGCGAGTCCGCTCATCGTCCCCCTGCCCCCCGTCCCGGGCGGGCCTCCCGCCCGGCTCCCGAACCATCGTCGTCACTTCGTCGTCGTCACCCTCGGCCGTCACCCGCGCCGTCACTCCGGCACGCAGAGCTGCTGCGGGTTCGTGGAAGCCTTGCCCGCCCGCACCACGACCACCTCGATGCACGCCTGGCCGGACTCCCCGAGGTCCACGGTCACGGTCGTCTCCGTCGTGACCAGGTAGCTCGGCTCCCCGGTCGCCGAGAGCTGCGCCCACGCGTAGGTGTCGCCCTCCAACGGCTCCTCGGGCGGCGACCACGTGAACACGACCTGCTCGCCCGACACCGTACCGGTCAGGTCTGACACGGGCGGCACGAGCGCGCCGAGGTTGTCCTGGGGTGCCTGCGTCTGCTGCCCGGCCGTCTCGTCCGGGCCCGGTTCGTCGTCCCCGCCGGAGCTGACCAGGGCCCATACGCCGATCGTCGCCGCGACCAGCACCCCGACCCCGGCCACGAGGGGCCACAGCGGCCGACGCCGCTCAGCCGCCTCCGCCTCCGTCCCCTCCTGCGCGGGTGCGGCGGGCACCGCGGTCCGGTGCACGGTCTCCTCGACGGACGCGCCGGCCCAGGCCGAGCTGACCGCGGGGACGTCGGACCACGACGACCCCTGCGACCACGACGGGCCGGTGCCCGCTCCCACCTGCGCCGGAGCTGGTGCAAGAGGGGGCGCCCCGACGGACGCGACCGGGACGGAGAAGCCCGACGTACCCCCCGGCCCGGACGAGGTGACCGGCGAGGGCGGGGCCTGCGCCGGCCCGCGCAGGGCGGCGGTCCCGGACGTGCCGCCGACCGGACCCCCCGCTCCCGGGTCGATCGAGACGACGTTGCGCAGGCGCGTGCCGTCCTCGCCCTCGCCGTCCTCCTGCACCTGGCCCGACTCGTCGAGCAGGTCGATGGGCGTGACGTCGCGCGCGAGCTCGACCTGCACCTGCTGCAGGGCGCGCGCGAACGCCAGCACGGTCGGGTACCGCGACGTCGGGGACTTCGCCATGGCCGTCGCCAGGACGCGCTCGAGCGAGGCCGGGACGTCCGTGCGGGAGATCGACGGCAGGGACCCGGTCTCGATGCGCTGGACGAGGTCCGCGGACCCGTTCGAGCCGCCCGGCACCTCGAACGGCGTGCGGCCCGCCAGGAGCGTGTAGCACGTGGCCGCCAGGGCCCAGACGTCCGTCGCGAGGCCGCTCATCGGCGGGTCGCCGAACGACTCCGGCGGAGACCACGGGATCGACATGCCCTCCGCGACGGACGCCGAGTCGACGGTCGAGGAGATGCCGAAGTCCGTCAGTGCGGGGTGCCCGAACTGGGTGACGAGGATGTTCGCCGGCTTGAGGTCGCGGTGCAGGATGCCGAGCCGGTGCGCCGTCTCGACGGCGCCCGCCACCTGGATGGTGATGCGCAGCGCCTCCGCCACCGAGAACCGCTCGGACCGGTACCGCGCGCCGAGGTTCGGGCGCGAGCAGTACTCCATGGCGAGGTAGGGACGGCCGTCGGTGGCCACGCCCGACTCGTACATCGTCACGATCGACGGGTGGTTGCCCAGGATCGCCATCAGGTCGGCCTCGGCGTCGAACGCCGCCCGCTGCGTCTCGGTCGACCACTCCTTGAGCAGGACCTTGACCGCGACCTTGCGTCGCGGCCGCTGCTGCTCGTAGAGGAAGACGTCGGAGAACCCGCCCGAGCCGATGAGCTTGCGGTACTCGTAGCCCTGGATCTCCGGCGGCGCCGACGGCGCCCGCTTGCTGCTCACGCGTTTCCTCCCGGCGCCTCGCGGCGCGTCACCAGATGCCCTCGAACGTCAGCGTCACGCCGTCGCCCAGATCCACGACGTCGCCGTCGGCGACGAGCTCCTTCTCGTTCGGGTGCAGGCGCCGCGGCGGCTGACCCGGACGCAACAATGTCGTCCCGTTCGTCGTCGCGAGGTCCGCGACCAGGACGTGCCAGTCCTCCAGCGTGACGTGCACGTGCGAGCGCGAGATGTCCTGCTGCGGGCTCGACACGGTCACGAGCCGGGGCATGTCCGACGCGGACGCCGAGGGCGTCCGCGGGCGGCGGCCCACGATGACCGGCCGGTCCAGCTCCACGACCTGGCTCCCCCTGGCACCCACGGCTCCACTCGTCGCGGTGCCGCCCGTGACCACCACGCGGCCGAGCGACGGGCGGGCGGCCAGGTGGGCGTCGCCGTCCAGCGACGCCCCGCACGTGCGGCACGTGCCGCGCGACGGCGGGTTCGGGTGACCGTTGGTGCAGGTCTGGGCGAGGATCTGCTGCGCGCCCGGGGCGGGCGGCGCAGTGAACTTCGGCGCCTCGCCGAGCCCGGCGGCCGCCCGCAGGTCCGCGATCGCGGACGACATCACCGTGTGCCCGTCGTGGTCCAGACCGCCCTCAGGTGCCTCGAGCCCCGGCTCCGGGTCCGGCGGTGCGGCGGCGTCTCCCGGCGCCAGGTCCACCTGGGCGGCGCGGTTCCTCGCAGCCGGCGATGCGCCTGTCCACAGGCGCGGCAGGCTCGTCACGAGACCCGGGACCTCTGAGATCAGGCCGCCTTCCTCCTCCGCGGCCGGGCCAGGGACGGCGGGGGCGGGGGCAGGGGCAGGGGCGGCGACCGGCTCGGCCGCCGGCGCTGCGGCGGGGGCCGCCTCGGCCTCCTCCTCGCCCTCCTCGGCCTCCACCGGGCGCACCGCCGCGTCCTCGACGCGGCGCATCACCGTCTCGCCCCACAGGTGCAGGTAGTCGTCGTCGCCCCCACCCAGCTGGGTCGCCTCCGGCGACCCTGCAGCAGCCGGCACCGGCTCGCCCGCGGGCACGCCGGTGTGCGCGGGCACAGCACCGCCGACCGCGGCCGACGGGCCGTCGAACTCAGGCGCGAGGGTCTCCTCCGACGCGCGGGCGAAGGCCCCGCCTGCCGACGCCGCGGCGGCGGCGGCCACGGCCGCCGGGCTCGGGGCGGGAGCGAACCGCGGCAGCCCGTCGAGGACACCGTGGACAGTGGACTCGTCGAGCTCGCTCGCGTCCCCCGCGGCGGACGACATCGCGCCGGGCACGACCTCGCGGCGCACCGCGCCGACCAGGACCACGCCCGAGTCGACAGGCAGGCCCGGCGCGGCGAACGCGCCCGACACGGTCACGTCGAAGGCGGTGACGCCCGAGACCACACGTTCCGACCAGGAGATGACGTCCGAACCGTCCACGGAGACGGGACCCGTCGTCGTCTGCACCGTCACGGTCACGCCGGTGCCACGGACCGCGACGTGCGCCGTGCCCGGGGCTGGTGCCGCCGCCGACCCTGCCTCCGTGACCGCGAGCACAGCGAACTGCGGGACGTCCTTGAGGCCGCCGCCGAGGGAGGTCAGGACGCCGAGCGCCTCGGCCACGCCCGCCCCCGGGGCGGCCAGCTCGGCCCAGAGCCGCGCGGGGACGTCGTCCGGCCGGGAGCCGGGCAGGACGACGAGGGCGTCGCCGCGGACCACCGCGCACGCGGCCCCGGTCGTGTACTGCACGGTCATGCGCTTCCCCTCGACTCCGCCGGCGCCTCGCCGACGCCTTGCTCCGACAGGTCTGCCCCGTCCTCAGCCTCCTGCTCCTGGCCCGACCCGGCGTCCGGTGCGCGCCAGGCGGGGAACGCGTCGCGCGGCAGCGTGTCGTCGTCCGCCGTCCCGGCGTCCCCGCGCGGCAACGTGTCGGCGCCCGATGAGGAGGTCCCCACACCGGTCGCGTCTACCACGATGACCGTGATGTTATCCCTGCCACCAGCGGCGATGGCCGCCTCGACCAGCGCGCCCGCCGCCTGCTGCGGGTCCGGCCGGGTGAGCAGGATCTCCGCGATCCCCACGTCCGTGATCTCGCCCGTGAGGCCGTCGGAGCAGACGAGCACCCGGTCGTGCGCCACGACGGGGACGTAGCGGAAGTCGGCGCGCGGCTCGTCGTGGGACCCCAGCGCCCGCGTGATGACGTTCCGCCGCGGGTGCGTCCGCGCCTCGTCCCGCGTCAGCACGCCGGCGTCGATCAGCTCCTGCACCTCCGAGTGGTCCACGCTGACCTGGTCCAGACGGCCGCCCGAGAGCAGGTACGTGCGCGAGTCACCCACGTTGACGAACAGCCAGTACGCGATGTCCTCCAGGTAGGCCACCACGACGCCCGTGAGCGTGGTGCCCGCCCCACGGCCGGCCGGCCCCGTGTCGATGGCGCGCACCCGCTCCTGCGCCACGGTGAGGAGCGCCTCGACGTGCTGAGGCTCGATCCTCGGCAGCTCCGTCAGCGGGCGCAGCGCGTCGAGCGCCGTCGCGGAGGCCACCTCGCCCGCGTCGTGACCACCCATCCCGTCCGCGACGAGGAACACCCCGCCCGCCGCCAGGTACCCGTCCTCGTTCAGCTGTCGGCGCACGCCCCGGTGCGACGACGCACCCCAGGCGATCGTCAGCTCCGGATCGGCGGTCATGCCTGGCCCTGCGGGTGCACCAGGACGCGGCGGTCGCCCAGGTGGATCGTCGAGCCCACCGGGACGCGGACCCGCGCCCCCGGCTCCGCCACACGCGGCGGCAGGCCCGGCGCGGAGACCACCGAACCGTTCGTGGAGCCGCGGTCCGTCAGCCAGAGGCCCGCCGAGTCCACGCCCAGCTCTGCGTGCGTCTTCGACACCGACCGGGTCGGGTCGTCGATCTTCACGAGGATCGCGTGCGCCCCGTCCGTGGACTGCGGGTTCCGGCCGATCAGCGCGGGGCCGTCCACCACGTGCCGAGAGCCCGACTCGAGCTCCAGCACCACCGTCGTCAGCGGCGCCGGCGTCAGCACGCCCGGCGACGTCGGCAGCCCCATGCGCGTCGTGTCCCAGGAGGGCTGCTCGCCGGTCGCCTCACCGGGGTGCTGGGCGGGCCGGGTCGGACGCGAGTCGGGCTGCTGGAACGCCGCGGGCGGCGCCTGCGGGGCGGGAGCGTACGGAGCCGGCGCCTGCGGTGCCGGGGCCTGCGGTGCCAGGGGCTGCGCGACGGGCGGCTGCTGTGCCGCCGCGGGGCCGGACGGGCTCGTCACCCCAGGCACACCCGTGATGATCCCGGCGCCCCCGTCGGCGGCAGGCTGCGCGCTCGGGAACGACCACGGGTCGGGCTGCGCGGGCGCGGCGGGCGAGGTCTGCCCGGTGCCCGGGAAAGCCGGTGCCGCCGGTGCGGCCGGCCCGGGCATCGGCGTCGCCCACGGGGAGGTCGCCGGCGGCGGGCCGACCGGGCTGGGCGGAGCCATGGGGGCGACCGTCGCCGGGGCGTACCGCCCGGGTGCGTTCGCCGTCGCCGGCACCGCCGGAATGGTCTCGACGGCGCCCCGCACGTCCACGACGACCGCGCGCGCGACCTTGTCGTGCCAACCCTGCCGGCGGCCACCCTTGTCCCAGAGCGGGCTGAGGAGCACGACGAGCTGCCCCACACCGCACGCGAGCGAACCCAGCGAGACGAGGAGGGTGCGCAGGAAGGCGCGGCCGAAGCCGACGGCCCCGCGGGTCTCCGCGTCGACGGTGCGGATGCCGAGTGCGAGGTTGCCGAGCGTCCGCCCGGTGCGCCCCTCCCAGATCCACATCGTGACCGCGTAGGCCAGGCCGACCAACCCGGAGAGGAGGTACACGCCGCTGAGCCGTCCCAGGAGGTCGTTGGCCTCCTGGGACGTGGTCGCCGTCACCCCGAGGGGGACACCGGCGACCTGGAGCCCGACGAAGCCGATGACACCCACCACGACGCCCGCGACCAGGCCGTCGAGGAGCCAGGCGAGGAACCGGCGGCCCACCCCCGCGTACGGGGCGGCGGGCACCTCCGGCGCAGCGGTCATCCGTGTGGGCCGGACCGTCGCGGTGTACATCTCCGGCTCGGTCGCCGCGTTGGGCTCGCTGTGCCGGTAGACCGGCCCGGAGACGGCGCTGCGTCCGGCGGCCCCGGCCGCAGCCGCCACCTGCCCGACGGGCCCGGCCACGGGCTCCGCGACCGGCCTGCCGGTGCGCGGGAACTCGCGCCCGCACACGGCGCAGTAAGGGGATCCGGCGGCCTGCGGCGAACCGCACCCCGCACAGACGACGTCGGTCATCGAGCCTCCCGCTTCGATCTCCCGGGCTTCCGGGGCGCCGCGGACCTGTCCGCCGCACTCCGCTTCACGAACCCTCCGGCCCGCTGCAGCAGGTGACCCCACACCGCCCGGACCTCGCCGCTCGTGAGCCCGGCCCGTGCCCGGATCGAGCGCAACGACAACGCCGCGCGCAGTCGTTGCCGCCTGCTGAGGCCAGAGCGTAACCCGCCGACCAGTGCTTCCACCTCTCGCCAGAACGCGGCGACCTCCGCCTCGGTGGGTTCGGCGGCGCCGAACACCGTGGCGTCGGCCCGGTGCGCGAGCGTGAGAGTGGCCGGTGCGCGATGCGTCCCCGCGATGAGACCGGCGCCCTCGCGGCGCGTCGCCCCGGACGGCACCGTGGTGCCCAGGTCCGTCACGGCGTCGACCACCTCGTGCCAGCCGCCGCTGACGCGGTCGACGAGCCGGTCGGCGGACCGCCGTCGCGCCGTACGCCGCGCCTTGTACGCCAGGATGATCATGATCGGCAGGAGGATGAGCACGAGCGGGACCGCCACCGCCACCAGGACCAGCCCGAACAGGCCCCAGTCGAAGCCCTCGTTGTCGGCCTCGTCCTCCTCGTCGTCCTCGACGTTGCCGGCCTTCGCCTTGGCCGGCTCCTCCGGGGGCTCCGGCTCCTCGAGCACAGGCGGCTTCGGCACCTGCTCGCTCTTCGGCTCGGGCTGGATCTTCGTGTCCTCGTCGGGGATCACGTCGATCGGCACCCAGCCGTAGCCCTCGAAGGGCACCTCGACCCACGCGTGGACGTCGCCGCCCAGGACGGCCCAGTCCTCGCCGGCCTCGAGCGGCGGCGCCTCGGGGTCGCGGTAGAAGCCCATGACGACGCGGGCGTCGATGCCGGCCTGCCGGGCCATGAGGGCGAGCGCGACCGCGAACTGCTCGTCGTCGCCGACCATCTTCTCGTCGCCGATGAGCAGGTCGATGCGGTCGGCCGAGTGGCCGGGGCGCGAAGGCGGCTGGGTCTCCAGACCGCTCGAGTAGACGCCGGACGCGACGAGCGCGTCGCGCAGCAGGTACAGCTTGGTGACCGGGTCCGTCTCCTCGCCGGTGAACTGCGCAGCCTTGGCCGAGGCACCCGACGGCAGGTCCTGCTTGTCCATCTCGGGCAGCTCGACGTCGGCGATCGTGGCCGCCTTCAGGAGGTCCTCGGCGGGCGGCACGGTCAGCAGGGTCTGCAACGTGTACGTGTCGCCGGGGCGGATGCCCGCGGTCGTGATCGCGGTCTCGGTGACCGAGTTGTAGTACGTGGTGCCCTGCTGGTCGCCGGCCCGGTCGCCCGACCACGTGATGCCGGTCAGGTCGCCAGCCTCGGGGACCCAGACGCCGTCGTACCCCGTGACGGAGACCGTGACCGTGGCCGGCGCGCCCGTGGCCGAGGTCGTGATCTCCTCGCCGACGCGCGTGAAGACGCCCGTGGCCGCACGGTCGCCGGAGGCGTCGAAGACGACGCCGTCGTAGCTGTCGAGCGTGGCGAGCCGGACGCGGGAGCCTTCGGGCAGCCCGCTCACGGTGAAGAGCTCGGTCTCCTTGAGGTCCTTCGAGTAGCGACGGAACGCGGTGAGCGGGCTCGTGAACTCGTGCAGGTCGAGCGGCGGCGTGACGGTCTCGCGCAGGACGGTCCGCGGCTCGGCGGGCAGGAGCGCAGGGCCTGCGAAGCCTGCCGCGACGGCCGCGACCGCGAGCATCGTGGCGCCCGTCCGCACGCGGTACCAGCGCAGGCGACTGGTCGCCTCCCGGCTCGAGTCCGTCATGACGGAGTGCGTGCCGACACGCGCCTCCATGACCCGGACCGCGCCCCACAGCAGCGCGACGATCGTGATCACCAGGCCCTGCACCAGCGGGAACGCGGCCTCCGGGGTGCCGAGGAGGATCACGCCGACCAGGCCCACGAGCACCGGGACGATCGCCCAGGCAGCGTGCCGTGCCCGCCACGCGACCGTGCCCGCCACGAGCGAGACGACCAGCATCAGCAGGAACGGGACGATCGCGAGGTCCGGGAACGAGTGCATCGGCGGGACGGTGGTGACGAACTCCTTCCAGCCGTGCACCGCGCCGAGCAGCAGGTCGCGCAGGGTGTCGAGGGTGGGGATCACGCCCGCGAGCGTGGTGCGGGGCAGGGCGAGCGCCCCGCCCGTCAGCAGGTAGGCCAGAACGGCCGCGGCCAGCACCGCGACCGCCGGCCAGCGCCGCCAGGCGCCGAGCCACGCGACCAGCAGGCCGACGACGGTGCCGCCGACCGCGGGCGCCAGGTAACCGGTTGTGCCCCAGACCGGCCCGAAGCCCACCAGGACCGCCCCGAGCATCACGACGAGCGCGAGCGCGTCGATCGCGGCCCCGCGCGTCACGGCACGCGGCAGGTCTGCGCCCTTTCGGCGCGTCGTCCCGCGTCCGGTCCCGGTGTAGGTGGCCGACGCCGGCGCCCCGGCTCGGGCGGCGCGCTCACCCGGGAACGCACCGCCTCGGGTCGTGTACTCGTCGCTCATCCGTCGCTCATCTTCCGCAGGGCAAGGGGCAGGTCACCGAGCCGGCCGAGCGTCATGACGCTCAGGTCACCGATGGTGTGCCGGCTCAGCGACGCACCCGGGACGCACTGGACGGCCATCACCTGCACGCCCGCGGGCAGGCGGGCGGAGGCGGCACGCAGGTCGGCAGGCGTCACGCGCGAGCCGACGACGAACGCGATGACGGAGGCGTCGGTGACGGTGGCGCCGGCCACCCGCGCGAGCTCGACGAGGCGGCCGCGGCTGGGCTTCAGCTCGAGCCGGGACAGGTCGTCGAGCAGTCGCGTGCGGTTGTCGCCCCGCACGAAGCCCGCGTTGACGAGCACCGTCACGCCGCGGTCCTCCTTGATGGCCTGCAGGCCGAGCGAGCCGCACACGCTGACGGCGAGCTCGAACTCGTCGTCGTGCGCGTAGTCGTCCGCGCGCGTCGACAACAGGACCGCGAGGTGCGAGCGGCGCGTCTCCTCGAACTGGCGGACCATGAGCTGGCCGGTGCGCGCCGTCGTCTTCCAGTGGATGTGCCGCCGGTCGTCGCCGGGGACGTAGTCGCGCAGGGCGTGGAACGAGACGTCGGAGTTCGAGATGTCCGTGGTGACGCGGCCCTCGAGGTCCTTGAGGAAGCCCGTCGACGAGCCCGCGAGGTTCTTCACGCGGGGGTGCACGAACAGCTCTTCCGCCTGCGTCCACGTCATCTCGCGGCGCAGCAGGCCGAGCGGGTCGGCCCGGACCGACTTGACCGGGCCGACGCTGATCACGCTCCGGCGGCGCGTGGGGATCGTGAAGATCTCCTCGTGCGTGGCGCCGGAGCGCAGGCGCGGCACGGGGAACGCGGCGGTGCCCGTGCCGACGGGCAGCTCCATCACCGAGGGCAGCAGCGCCCGGCCGGACGCGTTGCGCACGTCGAGCCGGCCGACGGCGCGGTCGCCGACGGTGACCCGGTGCTGGGCGAGGTCCAGCACCACGTCGTAGCGGAACCGCCCGAGCACGAACGCCGTCGCGGCCAGCAGCGTGACCGTGAGCAGGACCGCTGCTATCAGCACCTCCAGCCACGAGAGCACGAAGCCCGCCACCCATGCCGCCACCGCGGCGGCGAGCACCGCGAGGCCGAACCCGCTGAACGTGTCGGTCACGGGCTTCAGGGCCCGGATGCCCCCCTGCGCCCACCTCATGCCGAGCGACGCTCCTGCGGCGCGGCGACGTCGGAGAGGATGCGGGAGAGCACGACGTCGGACTGGGCGCCCGCGAACTCCGCCTCCGGGTCGAGCACGAAGCGGTGGCCCCACACCGGGTGCGCGAGCTCCTTCACGTCGTCCGGCAGCACGTAGTTGCGGCCGTGGGCGGCCGCCCACACCTTCGTCGCGCGCACCAGTGCCAGGGCCCCACGGACCGAGACGCCGATCCGCACCTCGGGCGCGTTACGGGTCTCCTCCGTCAGCCGGGACACGTACTCCAGCACCGCCGTGTCCGTGTGGACCATCGCGGCCAGCTCGGCCATCTCCGTGACGGCCCGCGTCGTGATGAGCGGGGTGAGGCCCTTGGACCGGTCACGCACCGCCGAGCCCGAGAGGATCTCCACCGTGGACGCGTGGTCCGGGTAGCCGACGGACGTCTTCATGAGGAAGCGGTCCAGCTGCGCCTCCGGCAGGCGGTACGTACCGGCCTGCTCGATGGGGTTCTGGGTCGCGATCACCATGAACGGGCGGCCGGCCTCGTGCGCCACGCCGTCGACCGTGATCCGCGCCTCCTCCATGACCTCCAGGAGGGCCGACTGCGTCTTCGGCGAGGCACGGTTGATCTCGTCCGCGAGCACGATCGACGCGAAGACCGGGCCGGGGTGGAAGTCGAACTTGCCCGTCTTCTGGTCGTAGATCGTCACGCCCGTCACGTCGGACGGCAGCAGGTCCGGCGTGAACTGGATGCGGCTCTGCGTGCCCTGCACCGAGGCCGCGATCGCCCGGGCGAGCGACGTCTTGCCGGTGCCCGGGGCGTCCTCCAGGAGGAGGTGGCCCTCGGCGAGCATGCAGGTCAGCGCCAGGCGCACGACGTGTGCCTTGCCCAGCACGGCCTGGCCGATGTTGCCGACGAGCCGGTCGAAGGTCTGGGCGAACCAGGCCGCCTGCTCGGGGGTCATCGTGGTCATGTCTAGTCTTCCTCGCTTGTCGTTCGTGCCATGGGAGTCACCAGGTGCGCGCGTTGGACTCGTAGTAGCGGACGCCGTCGATCACGACACCGACCTCCGTCCCGGGGTAGCCGTAGTAGCAGTTGAGCTGGACCGTGCCGTTCGCGGGCAGGTTGTACGTGCGGCTGTGACCGGAGTACACGATGTTGTGCCAGCCCGAGGTGCTCGCGTTGGTGCCGGACCAGCACTCGACGCTGTGGTTTCCGGCGGAGAAGTCGGAGGTGGTCACCCGGTAGTAGGCGCACGACGGGTCGCTGCACCCGGGCTGGCCCACGGCGCTGTCGCCGCGCGTCACCCAGGCCCGAGGCTGGGGGGCGGGGTCGGTGCTGCCGGTGTCGCTGCCCCAGCTACCGCAGCCCGCCGCGTTGCACGCACGGGCGCGCAGCGTGAACGTCTGGTCGTAGCCCGCCGGCACCCCGACGTCGAACGGCCAGGAGTTCGACGACCCGTTGCCGCTCGTACCCCGCGTGAACTCCCACTCGATCCTCGTGACCGCGTTGCCGCCGTCGTCGCCCGGCCCGCGCATCGTGAAGTGCCCGTCCGTCGCGCTGTCCTTGACCCAGGTCACGCCAGGCACGCCCGGGGTCGTGTAGGGGTACAGCTCGTTGGACGCGCCCGACGCGGCGGAGCACGTGTACTGGTTGCACGCGCGCACCCGGAACGTGTACCTGGTGCCGTAGGTCATCGTGTACGTGGCCGGCGAGCTCGCGTTCCCCCAGGCGCCGCCGTTGACGCTCATCTGGTAGTACCCGCCGGGACCCCGGAAGGTCGCGACCGGGCTCCACGTCACCGTCGCCGTGCGGTCCGCCGCATTGGTGTGCGCAGCCCTCGGTGCGCCCGGCGTGTCCGGTGTGCCGTAGGGCACGACGGCGTTCGACTGGCCGCTGGCCGGGGAGTCACCTGCCTTGTTGTGCGCCACCACGGTGAACGTGTAAGAGGCGTTTGTATCGAGGTTCTGAATCACCTGCGATGTGCCCGAAATGTTTGTCACCGAGTCGACCTTTGACCCGTTCTTCAACACGTCAAGGTTGTAATAGTGAACGGCGTCACCGTTGTTCGCAGGGGTGGTCCACCGGACGGTGATCTGACCACCGGAGTCCAGAGCGGTCGGAGTACGCTCCGCCGTCGGCGCTGCCGGCTGCGCGGGCGGGCCGGCGGGCGTCTCCGGAGCGGAGGGCACCGACCAGTCCGACGGGTCTGGCGCTCGATTCACGGCCTGCACCCGCACCGTGTAGGCGGTGCCGTTGCGCAGGCCCTGCCACACGACCTGGTTCCCGGCGACGCACGTCTTCTCGATGCGCCCGTCCACCGGGGCGGGCGAGATCTCCAGGTTCACGCACTCGATCGGCGACCGGTCCGTGTACGTCTTGTTCACCCAGGTGACGGTCAGCGACTGGTCGCCGAAGGTCAGCGTCGGTGGCTGCGGCTGGTCCGGCTTCGCATCCGGGCGAACCTCGTCCGACGGCGGGGAGGCAGGGCCTTCGTCCACCTCGTTCGTCGCTGAGACGGTGAACGTGTAGACCACGTCGTTCGTCAGGCCGTCCAGCGTGCAGGTCGTGGTGGCGCACTCCTTGCTGTAGCCGTTGTTCGACCGGACCGTGTAGCCGGTGATCTCCGCGCCGTTGTTGTTCGGCGGGTCCCAGCTCAGGACGACGGTGTGCGACCGGACCTCCTCGACGCGCGGCTTCGCCGGCGCCTCCGGCTTCCCGAGCACGGTCACCTGGATGCGGCCGTCGACCTCGCGGTCGGGGTCCTTCGTCGCGTCCTGCACCCGGTAGCGCACGACCATCACGCCCACGAAGCTGTCGGCGGGGGTGATCGACACCTGGTCACCCGAGTATTCGGCCGTGCCGCTGCCGGTCTCGATGATCGGCTTCCCGCCGGTCAGCTCGAGCGGCGTCTCGGGGAACGGGTTCGAGTCGTTGGCCGTCACGTCGACCCGGGTCTCCTCGCCCTGGTGGGCGCCGTCGACCACGTCGTCGTTCGCCCGGGCCAGGGGTCGTGTGGACCCGACGACGGTGAGCGTGATCGTCCCCGAGACCGGCGGGTTCTCGTCGTCGGTGACCGTGAACGGCAGCTCCACCGTCGTGCCCTTGGGCACGTCGGCGTTCGCCTGCGCGTCCAGGCGCGTGCCCTCCAGCGAGGTCGTGACACCCTCGGCGCCGCCCGTGACCTGGAACTTCAACGGGTCCTGCTCCGGGTCGGTGACGAACCGGGAGAGGTCCACGGCGGACTCCTCGCCGGCGGCCACCTCGAGCGTTGGGGTGCCGACGATGGCAGGCGGCATGTTCTCCGCCGGCACGACGTTGATCGGCAGGGTCAGGACGCTGGTGCGGGCCTCCCCGTCGTCCGGTCCCGAGCCGTCCGTCACCTCGAAGCTGACGGACGCCGCGCCCGCGTAGTCCTCGCGCGAGGTGTAGACGATCGTGGTGGGGCCTGTGACCTGGTGGTCGCCCTCCGTCGCCTTCACCTCGGACTCCTCGGTGAGGCGTGGCGTACGGCCCTCGGCCACCACCACGTACTGGGTGATGTCGATGTCGAGCGGCTGCCCGCTGATCGCGTCGAGCGGCTGCAGGTCGGGGCGCAGGTGGGGCCCCATGCGTGACGGGTCGCCCGGCACGCGCACGAACGCCGTCGCCTCGAGGCCGTCGATGTCCGTGACCGTGTACTCGACGATCTGCGGCTCGTCCGTCAGGGCGACGGTCACCTCGCCGTCCTCGGTCACCGAGGCGTTGCCCGGCTCGACCGCAAGCTCGAGGTCCGCGGGGACGCCGTCGGGGTCCGAGTCGTTGCGCAGCACGTCGACGGTGACCGAGCCGGTCTCGATGTCGTCGAGCGACACGATGTCGTCGCGGGCCACGGGGCGCAGCAGTGGTGCGTCCGCGGCCACGTCGACCGTGATGGCGCCGGTCCCCCGGGCGGAGAACGCGTCCTGGATGCCGTAGTAGAAGGAGTACGAGCCCTCGTCGCCGGGCGCCGTGACGACCACGCGGTCGTCCGCGACCTGGGCGTCCATGGTGTTCTCACCCTCGAAGGAGTTCTCAAGCAGGCCGATCTGGTCGCCGTCGGGGTCGGAGTCGTTGGCGAGCGCGTCGATCGCGACCGTGCGGCCGGGCCGGACCAGCGTCTGGTCGTCCATGGTCACCGGCGACTGGTTCACGTCCGGCGGCACCGCGATGCCCACGCGCACGGTGCCCTCCGCGATCGCGCCGCGGGTGTCGACGGCGGTGTAGGTGAACGAGTCGGAGCCCGACGCACTGGCGGACGCCGTGTAGTCCAGGTAGCCCTCGTCGATCCGCACGGTCCCCTTCGTGGGCGCGGACGAGATCGAGCCGAGCATGACGTAGTCGCCGTCGGGGTCGGCGCCCTCCAACGGCAGCGTGATGCGCACGGTGCCGCCGGTCAGGACCCGGGCGTCGACGTCGGGCAGCTGCGGCGCCGCGTTCTCCTTCCCGTCGACCACGCGGATCGTCACCTGGGCGGAGTCCTTCTGGCCGTTCGGGTCGGCGACCTCGTAGACGGCGTACGCCGTGCCCGCCGTCCGGCCGGCGCGGAACCGGACCGCGTCCTCGGAGACGAAGGCCTCGCCGACGACGGCGTCCGGCGACTCGACGAGCTCGTCGTCGAGGGTCAGCTCCAGGCCGTCCGGGTGGCTGTCGTTCTTCAGCACGGGGATCGTCACGACGTCACCGACGTGCACCGTCACCTCGTCGGGCGCTGCCTCCGGCGGCCGCAGCTTGCTGGCCGGCTGGATGGGGATGATGCGCACCTGGCCGACGGCGTTCTGCGCGCCGTTGGAGACCGTGTACTCGATCGTCACCGGACCGTTCAGGTGCTGCACCTCGGTGACCCGCAGCACCTGGTGGGCGAGGACGGCGACGTTCACGCCCGAGCCCTCCGGCACCTGCACCGAGCGTACGACCAGCACGCCGCCCGCCGGGTCGGTGTCGTTGGCGAGCACGTCCACCAGGGCCGACCCACCGGTAGGCAGGAGCACCTGGTCGGACACCGCGACGGGCGGGCCTGCCTCGTCCGGCGGCACCAGGACGTCGACCCGGACGAGGCCCATCGTCGCGTTCGGGCCGTCGCTGACCGTGTAGGTGATGTCGTAGCTGCCCGGGCTGTCGCTCACGAAGCGGAAGGAGCCCGCGGGGTAGTTCGCCGTGATGACGGCCCCCGCCGCCTCGGACACGTTGACGAGCCGCAGGCTGTCGCCGTTCGGGTCGCGGTCGTTGCGCAGCGGGGTCACGGTCACCGGCTGGTCGGCCAGGACGACGACGTGGTCGGAGACCGCGATCGGGGGCTCCTGCGTGGCGACGACGTCGACCAGGAGCCTGCCCTCGGCCACCGCGCCGAGACCGTCGGCGACGGAGAGGGTCACGATCTTCCGGCCGGTCGTGCTGCCACCGTCGCGGAACTCGACCGTGCCGTCGGCCCGGGACCGGACCTCGTCCCCGGCGATGCTCGCGGCGGCCGACTGGAGGATCAGGTCGTCGCCGTCGGGGTCGCGGAAATAGGGCAGAAGCCTGATCGACGCGACGCCGCCCTGCGCCACCTTGAGGACGGGCTCGCCCGTCTGGGCAGGCGGCTCGTTCTCCGTCAGCGGGACCACCTTCAGGTTGACGGTGGCGTCGGCCGTGCCGCCGCGCCCGTCCGCCACGGTGTAGGTGAACGACGTGCCGCCGCTCGCGTTCGCCGGGACCACGGCCTGCAAGGCCGCTCCGCCGAGGACCTGGTTCACGCCGATCTCGCCCTCGGGCGCCTGTTCGACCGACGCCGTCATGACGTCACCGTCTGGGTCGACGTCGTTCGACAGCACGTTGAGAATCGTGGTGCGGCCGGGGCGCACGCCCACCTCGTCGTCCGCGGGCTGCGGCGGCCGGTTAGGCAGCTGCCGGTCAGCGATGAACTGGTCCACCTGCTCCGGCGTCGTCTCCTCGGACTCCTGCTTCTCGCCCTCGGCGTCCTCGGGGATCTTGAGGTCCCAGTCGTCGACCTTCTCGTACTCGTCCGACGCCATCCACAGCGTGCCCGCGGCCAGGTCGTTGAGCACGATGACGTTGCGGTTCACGCGGTACGCCAGCACGCTGCTCGCGTCCACGCCCTCGAGCCGCTTGTTGACGTCGTTGTCGGTGCCCTCGCAGTCGCGCACGATCTGCGCCGTGCTCGACCACACGCCGTAGGTGCAGCCGCCGAGCTGGACGGGCTGAGCCGGGGACCCCTCGGCCCGCCGGACCTCAGCCGTTCCGCCGGAGAGCGGCTGGCGGACCAGGCCGGTCGTCGTGGCGATCACCACGACGTCGGAGTCCGCGGAGGGCTGCTGGAGGCGCGCCTCGGCGCCGTCGGCGACCTCGACCGTGTCGCCGCCCGGCAGCCTGAGCGACGACGTGGTGCGGTCGAGCACGACGGCGTCCTCACCGACCGAGCTGACCTCGACCTCGTCCTGCTTGCCGACGCCGAGGGACTCCTCCTTCACGTCGTCGGCCGCCGCGCCCCTGTCGGTCGTCTCGACGCGGTACAGCTTTGCGTCACCCGGCACCGCGAGGAGCACCGTGCCGCCGCGGGTCACCGCGAGCGAGCCGTCCTTGCC
>NZ_JAKGSG010000050.1 GCF_021568775.1 Antribacter soli
CCGGCCCGGGGGTGCGGCCCCGCGCGGGGGGCGGCGATGGTGTCGGGTTGAAGGCGTCAGGCCCGGCACCTTCTCCGCCCACAGCGACAACGCCCCGGACGCCGCACGGGCCTGAACACGGCGGAATTTCGCCGTGGGCGGTACCTATGCGCTGTTGGCGAAAAGGCACCGTGACAGGGAGTGACCGCGACCCTTCCCACGTTAGGGTCGATCGACACAGGAAGTCTTAACCGAGGAGTTCGACGTGAACGATCTGCTGCGGATGGACGCCGGACCGGTGGCACGGGCCGACGGGCCGGGATTCGGCCTCAACGACTCCATCTATAACCGGCTGCTCAAGGAGCGCATCATCTGGCTGGGCTCGGAGGTGCGTGACGAGAACGCCAACGCCATCTGCGCGCAGATGATGCTCCTTGCTGCGGAAGACCCCGAGAAGGACATCTGGCTGTACATCAACAGCCCTGGCGGCTCGATCACCGCCGGCATGGCGATCTACGACACCATGCAGTTCATCAAGCCGGACATCGCGACCGTCGCGATGGGCATGGCGGCCTCCATGGGCCAGTTCCTGCTCTCCTCCGGCGCGAAGGGGAAGCGGTACGCGACGCCCCACGCCCGCGTGATGATGCACCAGCCCTCGGGCGGCATCGGCGGCACCGCGACAGATGTGCGCATCAACGCGCAGCTCATCATGCACATGAAGAAGGTGCTCGCCGAGCTCACGGCGGAGCAGACCGGGCAGCCGCTCGAGAAGATCCTCAAGGACAACGACCGCGACAGCTGGTTCACGGCCCCGGAGGCGCTCGAGTACGGCTTCATCGACCACGTCGTCGAGAACGCCTCGGCGGTCTCGGGCGGCGGCGGCATGAACGCCTGACCGGCCCCCTACCTCACCAGACACGACTTTCGAGGAGACCACCGTGAGCCCTGAGTCCCAGTTCCTCGCAGCAGCCGAGCGCCTCGCGGGCAGCTATGCCCGCCCGGGCGGCCTCGGGCTGCCCTACGGCGCCCCGTCCAGCCGCTACGTGCTGCCGCAGTTCGAAGAGCGCACCGCGTACGGCTTCAAGCGCCAGGACCCGTACACCAAGCTGTTCGAGGATCGCATCATCTTCCTGGGCGTCCAGGTCGACGACGCCTCCGCGGACGACGTCATGGCGCAGCTGCTGGTCCTGGAGAGCCAGGACCCGGACCGCGACATCATCCTGTACATCAACTCGCCGGGCGGGTCGTTCACGGCCATGACGGCGCTCTACGACACGATGCAGTACATCAAGCCGCAGATCCAGACCGTGTGCCTGGGCCAGGCGGCCTCCGCCGCCGCGGTCCTGCTCGCGGCCGGCCAGCCGGGCAAGCGCCTGGCGCTACCTAACGCGCGCGTGCTGATCCACCAGCCCGCGATGGAGGGCGGCGGCTACGCCCAGGCCTCCGACATCGAGATCCACGCGAACGAGCTCATCCGCATGCGCGAGTGGCTCGAGGAGACGCTGTCGCAGCACTCCGGCCGCACGGTCGAGGAGGTTCGCGACGACATCGAGCGCGACAAGATCCTCACCGCCGCGCAGGCGAAGGACTACGGCCTGGTCGACACGGTGCTGGAGAGCCGCAAGCCGCTCCCTGTCCCGGCTCGCTGACCGGTCCGTGCCGGTCAGCGGCCGGTCGGCAGCCGGTGACGTGGCGCCCGACGCCGGTGGGTCGCCTCCCGCACGGAGGCGGCCCACCGGCGTTGCGGGCAAAGGGCGACAGAGCGCCTGCAGCGTGACAAACTCCTCAGGTGTGGTGAAAAGCGGACCTGAGACGCGCCGATGCGCCCGGCTGACAACAGGGCGCCGGTGGTGTGGAATGGTGGTGGGACCGCCTGACGGTGCGGATCCGCAAGGCCCGGTCGGGTCGCGGGACGCCCGGTCCGGGCGCTGAGGCGAGGAGACGGGTAGTGGCGCGAATCGGTGACGGCGCGGACCTGCTGAAGTGCTCGTTCTGTGGCAAGTCGCAGAAGCAGGTCAAGAAGCTCATCGCCGGCCCAGGTGTGTACATCTGCGACGAGTGCATCGACCTGTGCAACGAGATCATCGAGGAGGAGCTCAACGAGGCAGCCGAGCTCGGACTCACGGAGCTGCCCAAGCCGCGCGAGATCTTCGACTTCCTCGAGCAGTACATCATCGGCCAGGACAACGCGAAGCGTGCCCTGGCCGTCGCCGTCTACAACCACTACAAGCGCATCCAGGCGGGCGAGGCGGCGCGCGGCACGGCGAGCAGCAGCGACACGGACCACGTGGAGATCGCGAAGTCCAACATCCTGCTCATCGGCCCCACCGGCACCGGCAAGACGTACCTGGCACAGACCCTCGCGAAGATGCTCAACGTGCCGTTCGCCATCGCGGACGCCACGGCGCTCACGGAGGCCGGGTACGTCGGCGAGGACGTCGAGAACATCCTCCTCAAGCTCATCCAGGCGGCCGACTACGACGTGAAGAAGGCCGAGACGGGGATCATCTACATCGACGAGGTCGACAAGGTGGCCCGCAAGGCCGAGAACCCGTCGATCACGCGCGACGTCTCCGGCGAGGGTGTGCAGCAGGCGCTGCTGAAGATCATCGAGGGCACGACCGCCTCCGTGCCGCCCCAGGGCGGCCGCAAGCACCCGCACCAGGAATTCATCCAGATCGACACGACGAACGTGCTGTTCATCGTGGCGGGCGCGTTCGCAGGGCTGGACGACATCGTCGCGTCGCGGTCGCGCAAGCGCGGCGTCGGCTTCGGCGCCCCCATGGAGACGGGCGCGGACGAGAACCTCTTCGCCGAGGTCCGGCCCGAGGACCTGCAGAAGTACGGCCTGATCCCGGAGTTCATCGGCCGGCTGCCCGTCATCGCGTCCGTCGCGCAGCTCGACAGCGACGCGCTCGTGCGTATCCTCACCGAGCCGCGCAACGCCCTCGTGAAGCAGTACCAGCGCATGTTCCAGATCGACGGCGTCGAGCTCGAGTTCGACGAGGGCGCCGTGGAGGCCATCGCCGAGCAGGCCCTGCTGCGGGGCACCGGGGCGCGCGGCCTGCGCGCCATCATGGAAGAGGTGCTGCAGCAGGTCATGTTCGACGTGCCGTCGCGGGACGACGTCGAACGCGTGGTCATCACCCGCGAGGTGGTGCTGGAGAACGTGAACCCGACGATCGTGCCGCGCACGAGCCCGGTCCGGGGCACCCGCCCGCGCGAGAAGAGCGCCTGACCGCAGGACGTACCGAGGAAAACTGGAGCGGAGCCGACCGGCTCCGCTCCAGTCTTGTTACTGCTTCGGCCGCAGAGGGCCGCGGGCAGGTCAGCGACCGACCGCCCGCAGCGAGCCCGTCGTCGGGGCGGTCGGCGTCGCGGGGCCGCCGTAGAGGGCGTCGATCGTGTCGGCGAAGTCCGCGATGACGGCGGCCCGCTTCACCTTGATCGACGGCGTGAGGTAGCCGTTGGCCTCGGTGAAGTCGATGTCGAGCACGCTGATCTTGCGGACCGACTCCGCCTTCGACACTGCCTCGTTCGCGTGGTTGACGGCCCGGTCGAGCGCCTCGAGAACGGCAGGATGCTCGCGCGCCTCCGCCACGGTGAGCTGAGGCAGCCCGTGGGTGCGGCACCAGCCGGGCAGCATCTCGGCGTCGAGCGTGACGAGGGCGCCGATGAACGGGCGCTGGTCGCCGACGACGACGACCTGGCTGACCAGCGGGTGCGCGCGCACGCGGTCCTCGAGCACCGCCGGGGCGACGTTCTTGCCGCCGGCGGTGACGATGATCTCCTTCTTGCGCCCGGTGATCCGCAGGTAGCCATGCGCGTCCAGCGAGCCGAGGTCGCCGGTGTGGAACCACCCGCCGGCCAGCGCCTCCGCGGTGAGCTCGGGCTGGTTGTGGTAGCCGCGGAAGATGTGCGGGCCGCCCAGCAGGATCTCGCCGTCCTCGGCGATCTGGATCGCCGTGCCGAAGAGCGGCGGGCCCACCGTGCCGATGATCGTGCGACCCGGCAGGTTCACGGACGTCGGGGCGGTGGTCTCGGTGAGGCCGTAGCCCTCGAGGATCGTGATGCCGATCCCGCGGTAGAAATGACCCAGACGCTCGCCCAGCGGGGCGCCGCCGGAGACCGCCCACTGCAGGCTGCCGCCCATGGCGGTACGCAGGGCACTGAACACGAGCCGGTCGGCCAGCGCGTGCTGGAGGCGCAGGCCCGCGGAGACGGAGTCCGCGTCGAGCGCGCGCGAGTACCGGCCGGCCACCGCGGATGCCCAGTGGAAGACTCGCCGCTTGAGGCCGGAGCCGGCCTTCTGCTCGGCGCTGTTGTAGACCTTCTCGAAGACGCGCGGCACCGCGAGGAGGAACGTGGGCCGGAAGGACCCCAGGTCCGCGACGAGGTTCTTCACGTCGGGGGAGTGGGCCAGCACCGCTGCCGGGGAACCGATCACGGCGAGCTCGACGAACCGCGCGAACACGTGGGCGAGCGGGAGGAACAGCAGCGTGCGGGCGCCGGGGGCGCGCAGCAGCTCCGGCACGCCGATCACCGCGTTCATCACCAGGTGCACGAAGTTGCCGTGCGTCAGCTCGGCGCCCTTGGGACGGCCGGTCGACCCGGAGGTGTAGATGATCGTGGCGACGTCGTCCCGGCGGACCGCGTCACGCCGCTCCGTGACGGCAAGGGCGGGCAGGTGGGCGCCGAGGCCGCGCAGGTCGGTCAGCGCGCCGTCGTCGACGACGAGGATCTCCTCGAGCAGGGGCAGGTTGTGCCGCACGCGGCCCACCACGTCCGCGTGCTGGGCCGACTCGGCGAAGAGCAGCCGGACGCCGGCGTCGGAGCAGATCCACTGCACCTGCTCGGCGGACGACGTCTCGTACACGGGCACCGGCACGGCGCCGACCGCCCAGATCGCGAAGTCGAGGAGCGTCCACTCGTACCGCGTGCGCGACATGATGGCGACCCGGTCGCCCGGGTTGATCCCGCGCGCCACCAGGCCGCGGGCCAGGCCGAACACCTCGTCCTCGAACGCCCGCGCGGTGACCGGAAGCCATGGGCCTGACGGCGTCTCACGCCGCTCGATCAGCACCGCCTCGCCGGACCGGGCCACGCGCTCCCTGAGGATCGTGTTGATCGACGTGCTCGGGGGCACATCCACCAGGGCCGGCGTCGAGGCTAGCGTCGTCATGCGGTCGTCTCCTGTTGTCTGGTCGAGCGGTGAAACGGCGCCGGCGCTGGCCAGGTCCCCTGCGCGCCGGGAGAGACTGTACCCGCTCGGGTTGGTGGTACCGCCGCCCGCCGGCCCACGGCACGGTCGCCGCCGGTACCTGAGCGGACCGGCCGGACCTCGGTGCCCCGGGATAGCCTCGACCCATGACCCAGTTCGGCATGCCGCCCGAGATCCTCCAGCTCCGCGGCAGCATCGACAACATCGACGCCGCCCTGATGCACCTGCTCGCGGAGCGGTTCAAGCTCACTCGCCAGGTCGGCGAGCTCAAGGCGGTGGGCGGCCTCCCGCCGGCCGACCCGGCGCGCGACCAGCAGCAGATCGACCGCCTCAAGCGGATCGCCGAGGAGTCCGGCCTCGACCCCGACTTCGCGGTGCAGTTCCGCCAGTTCATCGTGAACGAGGTCATCCGCCACCACGAGCGGATCGCGCGTGAGCACAAGGGCGCCGGCATTCCGGAGCTCGATACGTACGCTTGAAGGGACTTGTGACCACCGCGGTCGGTGATTTGACCCGCGCTTGGAGATAGATCGGACATTGAGTACTGATCCGTGACCGGATCAGGGTTGGCACCTGGCGACGATCCGTCGCACCCTGGAAGGACGCCCGCACCTGGCGGGCGCACCTCGGGAGGTGCGTATGAAGATCGACTGGCTCAAGCCCCTTCTCGGCCATCCGGGGCCGTTCGCCACCCTCTATCTCGACGCAACGCCGGCCGCGGAGGCCGGCGACCGGGACGTGGCGAACCGGTGGCGTGCGGTGCGCAAGTCCCTCGTACACCAGGGAGCGCCCGAGGCCGTCCTCGGCGAGGTCGAGACGGCGGTCCTGCGGCCCACCCGGGCCGGCGGCCCGCACGGCAGGGTCGTCATCGCCGACGACACCGGTGTGCTCGTGGACCGGGTCGTGAAGAGCCCGCCCGCGGTCGCGTCTGGCGTCTGGGCGCCGGTGCCGGCACTGCTGCAGGCGGCACTCGCCACCGACGAGTCGGTCGAGGTGCTGTGCGTGACCGTGGACCGGCAGGGCGCCGACTTCGCGCGCTGGGGGACCGGCGGCAAGACGACGTGGTCGTTCGAGGCTTCGCACGACGAGATCGCCAAGACGTCCTCGCCCAACACGAAGCATGCCCGGATCGAGTCGCGTGCCGAGGACTCCTGGGGGCGCAACGCCGAGGCGGTGGCCGTCGAGGTCGAGCGCCAGGTCATGGCCGGCCGGCCGGAGATCGTCCTGCTCACCGGTGACGTCCGCGCGGTGCCGCTCGTCCGGGCCGAGCTGGTGCGACCCGTCGCCGAGCTCACGGTCGAGGTGCACGGTGGCGGCCGCGGCGCGGGCGTTCGTGCCGACACGTTCGAGGAACACGTCGAGGACGCGCTCGACAGCTTCCGCGAGCGGCGGCGCGAGCTCGTGCTGGCGGAGCTGCGCCAGGAGCTGGGCCGGGAGGCGGGAGCCGTGACGTCGCTGGCCGACGTGGTCTCGGTCCTGGCGCGGGGGCAGGTCAAGGAGCTGGTGCTGGCCGAGGAGTACGCGACCGAAGCCGCGACGGACGGTCGGCTCGGCACGCGCAAGCTGTGGATCGGGCCCAGCCCGCTGGACATCGCACCCACGCGCCGCGATCTCGAGTCGCTCGGCGTGACGGAGCGGCTCGAGGAGCTCCCCGCGACGATCGCGCTCGTCCGGTCGGCGATCGGCCAGGACGCCGGTCTCACCTTCGCCCCCGAGGGGTCCGTCGACCTCATCGAGGGGGTGGGCGCGACCCTGCGCTGGCACGATGAGGGGACGCCGACCGAGGCTGTGCACTCGATGTCCGGCGACGACATGCGGCGGCGGGGCGACCTCGTCTGATCCCCGGCGCGCCTCCGCCCGGGTGCGTCGGCGCGCCTCCGCCCGGGTGCGCCGGCGCGCCCTCGCCCGGGTGCATCGGCGCGCCCCCGCCCCCGGTGCACGGGCGGCACCGCCCCGCGCGGGCGACGCACCGTCGCCCCGCGCACGGTGGGCGGAGAATGTGCCGTTCTCTGCCGAGTTGGAGCGGCACATTCTCTGCCCGCAACAGAAATTGGTCCGCCCGTTTGCGCTGGTTTTCTAGCGAAAGGGCGGGAATAGACCGATGTGTTGCCCGGGGCATTGCCGCTATGTTGTGCCGCCATGGGGATGATCCATTGCGAATACGCCCGGCTCGACGCAGCCGAGCTGGCGCGAGCCGTGGCCGAGCCGGCCTGGGCGGAACGACGGCTCGACGCACTCGCGACCGAGTGGACCGAGCTCGACCTGCCGCCGCACGAGGCGCGATATCTCAGCATCGGCACCACGTGGGGCGTGCTGCACGGGCTGCTGCGGGCCGACGCCGCCCTGCCGGTCGACGTGATCCAGGGCGGGGCCGCGCTGGAGCTGCCGGTCGAGCCTAGGTTCGGACCCGCGCGTTACCTCGAGCCCGCTGAGGTGCGCAGGGCCGCGGACGTCCTGGGTGCCACGCCGTTCGAGGAGATCGCCGGTCGCTACGACGTGGCCATCGTGTGCGACGACGACGTGTGCCCGGAGCCGTCCGAGCACGCCGACGACGAGCCGGACCGCCTTCGCGTCCCGTACGAGGAGCTCACCGCGTTCTTCGCCGCGTCCGCCGAGGCGGGCGACGGCGTCGTGGTGCTGCTCGCCTGAGCCGTAGGTGCAGCGCAGGGTGGGGGCCGAGGAACGAGGCACCCGCCCGCAGCGGAACCGCAGGCTCGGGCGAACGAAGACAGCGCCTGAGCCGTAGGTGCAGCGCAGGGTGGGGGCCGAGGAACGAGGCACCCGCCCGCAGCGGAACCGCAGGCTCGGGCGAACGAAGCCAGCGCCTGAGCCGTAGGTGCAGCGCAGGGTGGGGGCCGCGGGGGGGGTGGGAACCCGTAGGTTCCCACCCCTCCCGGACGCTGAGCCGGTGCTGGCGCACCGGCGGGCGTGTCAGCCCTTGTTGCGCGCCTCGGGCTCGCCGAGCTCGCTGCGCGTCACGACGATGCCGCCCTGGACGGCCAGGTCGCCCTGGCCCTCTCCGGCCGCGACGAGCGCGAGCTCGCCGGTCACGCGGCCCGCGGCCCGCACGTCGACGGCGGCGGACCTGACGCCCGCGAGGGCAGCCGCCGGGACGGCGAGCTCGGCACCGAGGATCGGCGTACGCATCGAGACCTTCGCCTCGGACTTCACCTTGCGCAACGCGGCCAGGGCGTGCCCGGCGGCGGTGAGGACCACCACGTCCGCGTCGCCCGCGGCGTCCCGCAGCGGCGCGGCGACGGGCCACGCGGCGCGGTGCACCGAGCCCTCCCGCCACCAGGACCAGACCTCCTCGGTGGCGAACGGGATGAACGGTGCGAGCAGTCGCAGCATCACGTCGAGCGCGACCGCGAGGGCCGTCCTGGCCGACTCCGACCCGGAGGCGTCGGTGGACTCGGTGCCCGCGCCGTAGGCGCGGTCCTTGACGAGCTCCAGGTAGTCGTCGCAGAACGTCCAGAAGAACGTCTCCGTGACCTCCAGGGCGCGCGTGTGGTCGTACGCCTCCAGCGCTGCCGTCGCCTGGTCGACCACGCGGGCGAGGCCGGCGAGCATGGCTCGGTCGAGCGGCTCGGTGACCTTTGCGGGGTCGAGCGTGATCTGCGAGCCCGCCCCGCCGCCGAACGACAGCGCGAACTTCGACGCGTTGAGGACCTTGATCGCGAGACGGCGGCCGATTTTCATCTGGCCCACCTCGAACGCCGCATCGGTGCCGAGGCGTGCCGCCGCGGCCCAGTAGCGCACCGCGTCGGACCCGTGCTCCACGAGCAGGTCCATCGGCGTGACGACGTTGCCCTTGGACTTCGACATCTTCTTGCGGTCGGGGTCGAGGATCCAGCCGCTGATCGCCGCGTTCTTCCACGGCAGGGCGCCGTTCTCGAGGTGCGAGCGGACCACCGTGGAGAAGAGCCACGTGCGGATGATGTCCTGGCCCTGGGGGCGCAGGTCCATCGGGTACACGCGCTGCCACAGGTCGGCGTCGCGCTCCCAGCCGCCCACGATCTGCGGCGTGAGCGACGACGTGGCCCACGTGTCCATGACGTCCGCGTCGCCCACGAACCCGCCGGGCACGCCGCGCTGGTCCTCGGTGTGGCCGGCCGGGGCCTGCGACGTCGGATCGACGGGGAGCGACTCCTCCGACGGCACGATCGGGTGGTCGTGGTCGACCTCGCCCGAGGCGAGCACCGGGTACCAGAGGGGGATCGCGACGCCGAAGAACCGCTGGCGGCTGACCAGCCAGTCGCCGTTGAGGCCGCCCACCCAGTTCTCGTAACGCACGCGCATGAAGTCGGGGTGGAAGTCGAGCTCCTTGCCCCGGGCGAGCAGCTCCTCGCGCAGGGCGGCGTCGCGGCCGCCGTTGCGGATGTACCACTGCCGTGACGTGACGATCTCGAGCGGCTTGTCGCCCTTCTCGTAGAAGTTCGCCTTGCGCTGGGTGGCCACCGGCTCGCCGTCCAGGTCGCCCGACTCGCGCAGGGCGTCGACGATCGCGGTGCGGGCAGAGAAGGTCGTCTTCCCGGTGAGCTCGGTCTCGAAGAACCGCTCGCCAGGCCCGCTCGAGATCCACTCGGGGACCTCGCGGGTGACGCGGCCGTCGCGCTGCACGATCGAGCGCGTGGGCAGCTGCAGCTCGCGCCACCACGTGACGTCGGTCAGGTCGCCGAAGGTGCAGCACATCGCGATGCCCGCGCCCTTGTCCGGCTCGGCCCCGGGGTGCGCGAGCACCGGGATCTCGACGCCGAACAGCGGCGACGTCACGGTGGTGCCGAACAGGTGCTGGTACCGCTCGTCATCCGGGTGCGCGATGAGCGCCACGGCGGCCGGGATCAGCTCCGGGCGCGTGGTCTCGATGAAGATCTTCTCACCGTCGGGGCGGTGGAACGCGACGCGGTGGAAGAAGCCCGGGTAGTCGCGCGCCTCGAGCTCGGCCTGCGCCACCGCCGTCTGGAACGTCACGTCCCACAGGCCCGGTGCCTCGGCCTGGTAGGCCTCGCCGCGGCCGAGGTTGCGCAGGAAGGCGCGCTGCGCGGTCGCCCGCGAGGTCGCGTCGATCGTCTGGTAGGTCTGCGACCAGTCGACCGACAGACCCAGCCGGCGCCACAGCGCCTCGAACAGCCGCTCGTCCTCCGCCGTCAGACGCTCGCACAGCTCGATGAAGTTGCGACGGCTGACCGGCACCTGGTCGCCCGGCTTCACGTTCTTGCCGTCGGTGCCCTGGTGCGGCGGCTCGAAGCCCTCGACGTAGGGCAGCGACGGGTCGCAGCGCACGCCGAAGTAGTTCTGCACCCGGCGCTCGGTCGGCAGGCCGTTGTCGTCCCACCCCATCGGGTAGAACACCTCGAGGCCCTGCATGCGCTTGTAGCGGGCGACCACGTCCGTGTGCGTGTAGCTGAACACGTGGCCCACGTGCAGCGAGCCCGACACCGTGGGCGGCGGGGTGTCGATCGAGAAGATCTCGTTGCGGGTCTTCGTCCGGTCGAACGCGAACGTGCCCTCGGCCGACCAGCGCTCGTCGAACCGCGTCTCCAGGCCGTCGAGGCTGACCTTGTCGGGTACCTCCCGTACCACCGCGCGGACGACGTCGGAACCGGCTACGGAGGTGGCCGGGGCGGTCGTGGCGGAGGTGGTCTCAGGGGCGTCCAGCGGCCCCGGGGAGGTAGGAGTACTCATGCGTCCCAGTGTCCCAGATCCAGGCAACCCGGAACGCACGTTTTCCACAGCCTGGACCGGGTCCGATCAGCCCTCCTCCGGCCCGGCGCAGCAGGTCTCCCGGCTGGGGCGCTGCACGCAGGGATTGCGTGTGCTCAGCCCGCGAGGTGCCCCCAGTCGCCGCGAAGCCCGGACCAGGGGCCGGTGGCGACGAGGCGTCCGCCCTCGAGAACGACGACCCGGTCGGCGGCAGCGAGCGTGGCGGTGCGACTGGTCGAGCCGACCACCGTCGCGCCGGAGGCGCGCAGACCCGCCCAGACCTGAGCCTCGGTGCCGGCGTCCAGCGCGGACGACACGTCGTCCACCACGAGCAGGTCGGAGCCCGTCGCGAGGGCTCGGGCGAGCGCGAGCCGCTGCGCCTGCCCGCCGGACAGCCGCACGCCACGGTGCCCGACGACGGTCGTGAGCCCGCCCGCCGCCACGACGTCCGGGGCCAGCGCCGCCGCATCGACCGGTGCCGTGACCGGGCGCCCGGCGTGGTCGAGGCGCACGTTCTCCTCGATCGTTCCCGAGACCACGTGCGGGACCTGGGCGACGTACGCGACGTGCGGCGGACGGAGGAAGACCTCCCGCTCGTCGTCGGCCACCTGGGTCCCGTTCCAGGTCACGGACCCGTGCAGGTCCACGAGCCCGGCCAGCCCCGCGAGCAGCGACGACTTGCCCGACCCCACGCGGCCGACGACCAGCACCAGCTCGCCGCGCCGCACCTCCAGGTCGACGCCCGTCACGCCGGGCGTGCCGTCGTCGTGCACCGCGGTCACGTCCCGCAGGACGAACGATGCGAGAGGGGCGCGGGCCCGGCGCACGGGGGCAGGAGGGGTGGCCGTGCCGCCGAACAGGTCGACGTCCGCGGGGAGGCGTGCCAGCCGGTCGGTACCGGCGACCCGGGCGGCGATCTCGAGCCACCGCCGGGCGACGGGCGCCTGCGTCACCATCCAGCCGAGGTCGTTGCCGATCCAGCCGAACCTGCCGATCGCCGTCGTCACGACGAGGGTGGTCAGCAGCGGCCAGGTGCCCGCGACGTGCAGCGCCCAGGCGACGACGGTGAGGACCTGGGTCATGACGCGGGGCGAGAGCGAGACGGCGAACTTCGCCACGTCCTCGCGGAGGGCTGCGCGGACCCGCCGTGCGTCGACCTGGGCGACCCGGTCGAGCACGCCGGGCACCGCGGCGGCGAGCTTCAGCGTGCGCACGGCGTCGAACGCGGAGCCGAGCAGCCTGCCGAGCTCCGCGCGGGAGTCGCCGGCCTCGCGGGCCGATCGCGCGACGGCCCGCCGGCCCACCACGGCGACGCCGAACGTGACCGCGACGGCGGCGCACCCGAGAGCGGCCGCGAGCGCGTTCTGGGTGGTCGCCGCGAGGACTGCGACGCTCAGGGGCACCACTGCCAGCTCGGCCCAGTCCCAGGAGTGCCCCAGCAGGCGCCCGTCCTCCTGGGCCCGCGCGACGATCTCACCGGGCGCGTCGCGGGGCCTGCGGCGCTGGGCGGTCTGGCCGCGCAGCAGGTCGAGCCGCAGGCGCGCCCGCGACTCCGCCCACCACCGGGCGCTGAACCTGCGCATGAGCAGGGGAAGGAGCGAGTTCGTCAGGATCGCGGCGACGATGCCGGCGGCGAGGAGCCACGGCGTCCTCCCGTCGTCGAGCGCCGTCACGAGCGACGCCCAGAGCCAGCCGGTGACGAGACCGCCCGTCGCGAGGTAGCCGACCGGCCCCCACAGGACGACCATGCCGATCAGCCACGTCCACCGCGCCCGCAGGACCTCCCTGATCGCACGGGCGAGCGACGGCCGGCCCGCGGAGCTCCGGCCCGGGTGGCGTCCAGGGGCCCCCGGCCCTGTGACGTCCGGCTGCGCGGACGGCGCGGACCGCACGCCCACGGCGACGTCGGCGGGCGCCTCGTCCGGTCCCTCGTCCAGCGCCGCGGCCCCCAGGAGGCGCGTGAACCGCCCGTCGCGCGCGGCGAGATCGGCCCACGGCCCGTGCTCGACCAGCCGGCCCTCGTCGATCACGGCGACCAGGTCCGCGTGCCGCACGGTCGACAGCCGGTGCGCCACCACGACGGCGGTCCTCCCCGCGAGGAGCGCCCGGGTCGCCTGCGCCACGCGCTCGGCCGTCGCCGGATCCATCCGTGCGGTCGCCTCGTCGAGCACCACCACCGACACGTCCCGCACCAGCAACCGGGCGCACGCGACGAGCTGCTCCTCGCCGGCCGACAGCGTCACGCCGGCGGGCCCCAGGCGCGTGTCGAGGCCGTCCGGCAGCGAGGCCGCCCACCCGCCCAGCCCGAGCGCGTCGAGCGCCGTGTCGACCCTCGCCCGTGGGACGGGCGCGAAGAGGGTCACGTTCTCGAGCAGGGTCGCCGCGAGGATCTCGGTCCGCTGCCCGACGACGCCCACGTGCCGCCGGAGGTCCTGCAGGTCGAGGTCGCGCACGTCGACGCGGTCGAGCAGCACGGTCCCCGGCGGCGGCTCGACCGCGCGGGACAGAAGCTTGGTGAGCGTCGTCTTGCCCGAGCCGGTGCGGCCCACGAGCGCGCAGGTCGAGCCGGCCGGGACCCGCAGCGACAGCGGCCCCAGCACGAAGCCGCCGTCGTACCCGAAGGTCACGTCCCGGAGCTCGACGTCGACGGCGCGGGGTGCTCCGGGCCCCCCGGCGCCGCCGGCCGAACCCGGGAACGGCGCCCCGCCGACAGGCTCGCGTGCCGCCTCCCGCAGCGACCGGACCCGTTGCAGCGTGCCCAGGGCCTCCTCGACCGCCGGCATCATCCCGGCGATCGTCTCGAGCCGGCCGGTGAAGCCGGTGACCAGGACCCAGACGGTGACGAGCCGAGCCACGTCGAGCCGGCCGCCGACGACCGCCCACATCCCGCCGACGACGACGGCCCCGACCAGGGCGTCGAGCGGCAGCTCGATCCGCAGCCGCACGCGGCTGAACACCTCGGACCACCGGTCGCGCAGCGCGAGGAAACGGGCCGCCCGCTCGGCGTACCCGCGCAGGACGAACGCCTGCCCCAGCGAGGTCCGCAGGTCGTCGCGCGCGGTGACGGCCTCCTCGAGCTGGGAGACGTGGTCGGACATCGCCTCCTCCGTCTCGCGCTGGACCTCCTTGAGCGGCCGCGCCGCGCGGCGCGCGAGCAGGATCACCACGACCGCGACCACCGGGAACGCGACCCACGCGGGCCACCACGTGACCCCGGCGACCACCCATGAGACGACGGCGGTGATCGCCGCCTGCCCGGCCCCGACGCCGAGCCACGCGACGCTGGACGTGAGCGTCGCCGGGTCGTCGTCCACCCGGTCCAGCAGCTCGCCCACGCCCTGGTCCTCGAGCGCAGGCAGCGGCTGCGACAGGGCTGCCGTGACGAGCTCCGCCCGTAGTGCGGTCTCGGCGCGTGCCGCGGCCCGCTGGACGAGGAGCGTGGTCACGGCGTCGAAGCCGACGGCCACGGCCGTGACCACGGCGAACACGGTCAGCGCCCGCCGGCCCGGGTCGGCCGCGAGCTCACCCGTCACCACCGCCAGGTACGACGACGCCCCCGCGGCCACCAGCGCCGCCGGCACGACGACGGCGGCCGTCCGCAGTACCAGCCGCCGCCACGGCGACGCGGGCACGACGAGCCGGCGCGGCAGCCTGCCGGGACGGGGCGCGCGCGGCGTTCGAGAGGTGTGCGGCATGACACACACCTTCTCAGCCGCCACCCACATGGAGCCCAGGACGCCCCCGGGGTCCACGGCGCCGGGTCCCCGGGGAGGCGTCAGCCGGAGAGGCCGGCCGACGTGCTGTCGTCGCGCAGGAGCTCCCGCCCCGCGTACACGTTGAGCTGACCGCCCCGCACCATGCCTGCGAGGAGCAGCCCGTGCTCCCGGGCGAGGTCCACGGCGAGCGACGACGGCGCGGAGACCGCCACGATGCCGGCGACCCCCGCCGCCACCGCCTTCTGCACGATCTCGAACGACACCCGGCCGCTGACGACGAGCAGCAGGTCCGTGGCGGGCAGCGCGCCGTCGAGCAGGGCACGGCCCACGGCCTTGTCGACGGCGTTGTGCCGGCCGACGTCCTCGAAGACGCCGAGGAGGGAGCCGTCGGCCCGGGCGAGGCTCGCCGCGTGCACGCCGCCCGTCCGGTCGAACGTCCGCTGCCGCGCCCGCATCGTGTCCGGGAGCGCGGCGAGCACGTCGTGCGCCACGGTCCAGCCCGGTGTGTGCGGGGCGTTGCGCCGCAGCGGCGACAGGTCCAGCACGTCCGCCGAGCAGACGCCGCAGGCAGCGCTGGTCACGAACGCACGCGGCCGCGGCGCACGGACGCCTGGCGCGAGGGTCACGTGGACGCGGTCGGTGTCGTCCTCCCAGCACGACCGCAGCGTCACGATGTCGTCCGCCGCCGCGACCCCGGACTCCACGCAGAGCCACCCGGCGGCGAGCTCCAGGTCGTGGCCGGGCGTGCGCATGAGCGTCGCGAGGACCTCGCCGTCGAGGGCGAGCACGAGCGGTGCCTCGACGGCGAGGTCGTCGGCGCGCTCCCGGCCGCGGCGCAGGATGGCCCGGCGGGTCGTCATCGCGGACACGTCGTCACCTGCCGGTCCGCGGGGTCGGGTCGGCGGCCGTCTCCAGCCGCACGATCACGGACTTCGACGTCGGCGTCCCGCTGCCGAGCGCCACCGAGTCGAGGGGGACCAGCGGGTTGGTCTCGGGGTAGTAGGCGGCGGCGCAGCCGCGCGGCTGCTCGTACGCCACGACGCGGAACGACGGCGCCCGCCGCTCGCCCCCGTCCGTCCACTCGCTGACCAGGTCCACCAGGTCGCCGTCGGCGAACCCGAGCGCCTCGGCGTCCGCCGGGTGCACGAACACCACGCGCCGCCCGCCGCGGATACCGCGGTACCGGTCGTCGAGCCCGTAGATCGTGGTGTTGAACTGGTCGTGCGACCGGAGGGTCTGCAGCAGGAGGCGCCCTTCGGGCACCTCCAGCACCTCCAGCGGGCTCGCCGTGAACACCGCCCGGCCCACCGCCGTCGGGAAGGTGCGCGAGTCCCGCGGCGGGTGCGGCATGACGAAGCCGCCCGGGCGGGTCACCCGCTCGTCGTAGTCGACGGCGCCCGGGACGACGCGCGCGATCCGGTGCCGGATCTCGCCGTAGTCGGCGCGGAACACGGCCCAGGGGACGCGAGCCCCGGCCTCGCCCAGGGTGGCCGACGGTGGAGGCGCGCCCTCGCGCGGAGCTGTGTCGCCGCCGTCGGGCACCTCGTCGGGAACCCCGAAGGCCGCCTTCGCGATCGAGCAGACGATGTCCACCTCGGACCGCAGGTTCACCGACGCGGGCGCGAGCCGGCCGCGCGAGGCGTGGACGACCGACATGGAGTCCTCCACGGACACGCGCTGCTCGCGGCCGCCGGTCAGGTCGCGCTCGGTCCGCCCCAGGGCGGGCAGGATGAGCGCGGTCCGGCCCGTCACGAGGTGGGACCGGTTGAGCTTGGTCGACACGTGGACGGTGAGGTCGGCCCGGGCGAGGGCGGTCTCGGTCACCTCGGTGTCGGGGGCGGCGGAGACGAAGTTGCCGCCCATGCCGACAAAGACCTTCGCCCGGCCGTCGCGGAAGGCGCGGATCGCGTGGACGACGTCGTACCCGTGCGCCCGCGGCGGCTCGAAGCCGAACTCCGCGGCGAGGTTGTCGAGGAAGACCGGCGCAGGCCGCTCCCAGATGCCCATCGTCCGGTCGCCCTGCACGTTGGAGTGCCCGCGCACAGGGCACAGTCCCGCGCCGGGCTTGCCGACGTTGCCCTGCAGCAGAGCGACGTTGACGAGCTCCTTCACGACGGCGACGGCGTTGCGGTGCTGCGTGATTCCCATGGCCCAGCACAGGACCGTGGCGCGCGAGTCGCGGAAGTACTCGGCGGCCTCGGTGATCTGCGCGGTCGTGAGACCGGAGGCGCGCTCGAGCTCGGCCCAGTCCACGTCCCGCAGCACCTGCGCGTACGCGTCGAACCCGTGCGTGTGCTCCGCGACGAACCCGTGGTCCAGGGCGTCCCACTCGAGCAGCCGGGCGGCGATGCCGCGGAAGAGCGCGAGGTCGCCGTTGAGGCGCACGGGCAGGTGCAGGTCGGCCAGGACGGTCCCGTGCCCGACGACGCCGCTGGGCCGCTGCGGGTTCTTGAACCGAACCAGCCCCGCCTCGCGCAGCGGATTGACGGCGATGATCCGAGCGCCGTTGCGCTTGGCCGTCTCCAGCGCGCCGAGCATGCGGGGGTGGTTGGTGCCCGGGTTCTGGCCGGCGACCACGATCAGCTCGGCCTCGTGCAGGTCCGTCAGGTGCACCGAGCCCTTGCCGATGCCGATGGTCTCGGCCAGTCCCACCGACGTCGACTCGTGGCACATGTTCGAGCAGTCCGGGAGGTTGTTCGTGCCGAGCGTGCGCGCGAGGAGCTGGTAGGCGAACGCGGCCTCGTTCGACGTCTTGCCGGAGGTGTAGAAGACGGCCTCGTCCGGACTGTCCAGGCCGCGGAGCGCCCCGCCCACCAGGGCGAACGCGTCGTCCCACGGGATGGGCTCGTAGTGCGTGGCGCCCGGCCGGAGCACCATCGGCTCGACGAGCCGGCCCTGCTGGCCCAGCCAGTACTCGGTGCGCTCGCGGAGCTCGGCAACGGGGTGCTCGGCGAAGAACGCCGCACCGACCTGCCGCCGCGTGGCCTCCTCGGCGACCGCCTTGGCGCCGTTCTCGCAGAACTCCGCGGCGTGGCGGTGTCCCTCCGGGTCCGGCCAGGCGCACCCCTGGCAGTCGAACCCGTCCTTCTGGTTGACGCGGGCCAGCACCTCGACGGTGCGCCGGACCCCCATCTGCCGCGTCGCGTGCTGCAGGGCGACGACCACGCCGGTCGGCCCGGCCGCATGGTCCTGCGGCGGGCCGACCCGCAGGCCGGCCTCGTCGATGTCCTGCTCCGGTGCCGGGCCGCTCATGGCGTGTCCTCCGCGTCGAGGATCGTGGTCGGCGCCACCTTACCGGGGGCATGGCGGCCCGGCGGCCCCGGCCGCACGCCGTGGAGGATGCACGGTCCGGGGGCTCCCCGGCTTAGGGTCGGCGCATGAGGTCCTCCGTCGGCTATGCGGCGATGCTCGAGCAGTTCTCGCCCCGCGAGGCGGTCGAGCTCGCGGCGTACGCGGAGCAGCACGGGTTCAGCGGGGTCATGGCGGCGGACCACTTCCAGCCCTGGGTGCCGCAGCAGGGCCAGGCGGGCTTCGTCTGGAACGTGCTCGGGGCGCTCGGCGAACGCACCACGGGCGACCTCGGCCCGGTGACAGCGCCCACCTTCCGCTGGCACCCAGCGGTGGTGGCACAGGCGTCCGCGACGCTCGCGGCCATGAACCCCGGGCGGCACTGGCTCGGCGTGGGCAGCGGCGAGGCGTTGAACGAGCACGTCGTCGGCGGGTACTGGCCCGAGGCGCCGGAGCGGATCAACCGCATGTTCGAGGCCGTCGAGATCATCAAGAAGCTGTTCGCGGCGTCGGTGGCCGGACGCGACGTCAAGCACTCCGGGCCGTTCTACCGCCTGGAGTCGACGCGCCTGTGGACCATGCCCGAGACGCCGCCGGAGATCCTGGTCGCCACGGCGGGACCGGTCACCGCGCGCCGGGCCGGCCGCACCGCCGACGGGCTGATCACCGCCGCGGCCCCGCCGGACCGGATCGAGCTGCTCTTCGCCCGGTTCGCCGACGGCGCGCGCGAGGCCGGGCGGGACCCGCAGGCCATGCCGCGCGTGCTGCAGCTCCACCTGTCCTGGGCGCCGACCCACGAGGAGGCGCTCGCGAACGCGCTGACCGAGTGGCCGAACGGCGGGATGCGGTTCAACCGGTCGGACATCCGGTCGCCGCACGACTTCGCGCAGGTCGCCCGGCACGTGCGTGCCGAGGACTTCGAGGGCCGCCTGCTCGTCTCCGCCGACCCGGACGAGCACCGCGCGGTGATCCAGGGCTACCTCGACCTGGGGTTCGACCGGATCTACCTGCACAACGCAGGGCGCAACCAGCGCGAGTGGATCGAGGTCTTCGGCCGCGAGGTCCTGCCGAAGCTGGTCTGACGGCCCGCAACGGCCTGGTGCGGCCGGTCGCCGGGCATCGCCGCGCGCTGCGCCGGGGGACACTTCTCCCGTGGAGCGACTCATCATCTGGGCCCCCGACGGCCTGCCCGAGGTGCGGCCGGGCGACGACCTGGGCGTCCTCGTGGGCGACCTCCTGGCGGGCGAGGGTCTCGCGGAGGGCGACGTCGTCGTGGTGACGTCGAAGATCGTGTCGAAGGCGGAGGGCCGCGTGGTCGCCGCGGACGACCGCGAGGACGCCGTGACCGCCGAGACCGTCCGCGTCGTCGCGACGCGCGAGCGGCCCGGGCTGCCGCCGCTGCGGATCGTGGAGAACCGGCTGGGGCTGGTCATGGCCGCGGCCGGGGTGGATGCGTCGAACACGCCGGAGGGCACGGTGCTGCTGCTGCCCCAGGACCCGGACGCGTCGGCGCGACGCATCCGGGCCGCCCTGCGCGCGCGCCTCGGCGTGGACCGGCTCGGCGTCGTCGTGACGGACACGGCGGGGCGACCGTGGCGCGACGCGCTGGTGGACATCGCCATCGGCGCCGCCGGCATCCAGGTCGTGGACGACCTGCGGGGCGGCGTCGACGCCCACGGGCGGCCCCTGTCGGTCACGGTCACCGCGGTGGTGGACGAGGTCGCCTCTGCGAGCGAGCTGGTGCGGGGCAAGGCGACCGGCCGGGCGGTCGCCGTCGTGCGTGGCCTGGCCCGCTTCGTGGGAGACGCCGACGGGCCGGGGGCCCGGGCCCTCGTGCGGCCGAGCGCCGACGACCTCTTCCGGGAGGGTTCGGCCGAGGCGTACGCGCGGGGCTACGCGACCGGGCTCGCCGACGGGCTCTCGGCCGGCGCGCCGGGCGGGCCGGACCCGGTCCGCGCCACCCCGGCGCCGTAGGCGCCGACCGGGTGAAAAAACGAAGGACGCCTGATTCGCCCGGGTGAATTGCCACCCCGAGCGGGTGAAATTTGAGCCTGGGTTTGCCCTGCATGTCACTGGGGTGTCCTCTGAGACTCGTTATCTGGGTGTGACCACAGTCACAGCTACGAGGAGGTTCTGACGTCACCGGCACAGCCGCCGGAGGCCGGAGCCGGAACCGCACGCCCACCAAGGGCGGGCCACACCCATTTCGACGTCTGAGCCAGGGGGCTTGTCCATGCGCGCGTTTCGTGTGCCCGTCGTGTCCGTCACCACCGCCGCGCTGGTCGCGGCCGGCGTGCTGACAGCGCCGCCCGTCGTCGCCGACGAGGACGACGTCTTCGCCGAGCAGGTCGCCGCCTGGGCGGTCGGCCTCGCGCAGGAGGAGTCGCTCGCCGCGCCCCTGCCCGTGGTAGGAGTCGCGCCCGGCGGCCTCCTCGCCGCGGCGGACCCCACCCTGGGCGGTGACCTGTCGCGCGACGGGTCGCGCTACACCCTCGAGGTGTCCGACGACGTCCCAGCCGTCCTCTCCCTGGAGCCCGCCTTCGGGCTGACCACGGCGAGCGCGGCCCTGACCGCGCACGTCACGGTGCGGGTCGAGTTCACCTTGGGCCTCGGGGCGGTGGACGACGACACGTCCTACCGGTACGTCGTCGCAGCCGGGGCTGACGCGCCCGCCGTGACCGCGAGCGTCACGGTGGCCGGGCTGCCGGGCGCCGTGCCGGCGTCGGTCGGCGTGCTGGGCGTGGACCTGACGGAGCGCGCGGGCGCGGACCCGGTCGCGTTCACCGCCTCCTACGGCGGCACCGTGGCCGACCCGGACGGCGACGGCCGCCTCACGTTCGACGATCCCGGCGGCCTGCCGGACGACGGCGAGCTGGCCACCGCCGGCTCCGCCACGGGGCTCGCCGATGTCACGCTCGCGAGCGGGTCCACGTCCGGTGCGCTGGCGGTCACGTCAGCCGGTGACGCGTTCGCCGAACCGGTGTCCGCGACCGTCGACTTCGCCTGGCCCGACCTCACCGACCCCTCGGGGCTGACGGTGACCCCCGACGGCTTCGACGCGGTCACCGACTTCCTCAACCTGACGGTCCGCGACACCGCAGAGGGCCTCGTGCTCGTGAAGTCGGCGCTCGCGGCCGTGCAGCGCGCGCAGCTCGACGAAGGCGGCCCCACCGGCAACCTCGACCTGCCGTTCCTGCGCGGCAGCGTCGCGGACGTGCTCGTGCTGAACGAGCAGCTCGTCACGTTCCTCACGACGAACATCAACCAGGCCGAGGAGGACGTGACCGATCCCGAGGACGGGCAGCCCACCTGGTCGAGCCTGCAGGGGCTGTTCGCCGCGCTGGAGGACGTGCCTGGGCTGTCGGTCGAGGTCGGCGCGTACGACCCGGCCACCCACCGGCTGCCGTTCACGCTGACGACGGCGCGCTCCGCGCAGGACGTAGCCGTCTACACGGCGCCCACGGCGGAAGAAGGGGAGGTCGTGGGGGACAACGACCTCAAGCCCGGCCTCGTGGAGCTGGACAACCTGCTCACCGACGGCTCGGGCCGGGCGGTCGAGAACGTCCTGGGCGACTCGCCGCAGGCGACGGCCTCCCTGGACTACACCGCGACCGTCGAGCTCGCGTTCGACCTGCGCCCCTCCGTGGCCCACGACCCGCCGCTCCAGGTGACGGCCGACGACGGCTCGGTCGCGTTCTTCGACGAGACGCCGATCGGCGTCGACCGCACCCTGTTCCGCAGCGCCACGGCGACAGCCGACTTCCCGATCGCGACCCCGGTGGCCGCGAGCGGGCTCGTGGGCTTCGTCGAGGTCGACGTGACCGGCGAGATCGCCGTCGGCCGGGCGGCCGCGGACGCCCCCATGCTGACCCTCGCGGTCGCGGGCACGGACTACCGCCCCGTCGGCGACCTGTTCGCGGAGCTGCGTGACGACGCCCCGGCCGCCCTCGACGTCGACCTCAACGTCGCGGCGTCCGTGACGGACGGCGCGGTGACGGTGACCGGCCTCCCGGACTTCCTGCCGTCGGCCGCGACGTGGTCCGTCCCGCCGTGCGACATCGCGGCGGCGCCGGCGGGCTGCGCGCCCGACCTGACCGGCCTCGCCGACCTGCTCGCTCTCGACGTGGACGCGGCCGAGCCGCGGGCCCTGCTGGGCCGCGTCGCCGACACCCTCCTGCTGGCCGACTCCGGCCTGCGGTCGCCCGGCCTCCTCGGCGACGCGGCGCGCACGCCGCTGCCGCTCGTCGGCACGTCCGTCGCGGACGTCCTCGCCGGCGCCCAGGACGGCCTCGCCACCGCGACGGCCCTGACCGGCGCGGTGCAGGGTCTGGTTGACACCCCGCCGGTCACGCTGCAGGAGACGCTGGGCGACCTGAGCGACGCGCTCGGGCTCCCGGACGAGGCGCCGCTCGGCGCCCGCTACCAGGTGGTGGACGGGTCCCCGTCGCTCGTCGTGGACCTCGCCCTCGAGCGCGAGTACACGACGACCCGCACCCTCGCCTACGACCTCGACGGCGTGCCGCTCGTCGGCGCGACGTCCACGGGCACGGTCGACGTGGCGGCCTCGGTGGACGTCTCCGCCGGTGTGGCCGTCCCGCTCGCCGAGCCCGTCGCGGGCGCGGCCGGCCTGGTGCGGCTCGTCGACCCGAGCGTGAGCGCGTCCGTGTCCGCCGGTCTCGACGGCACGTTCGAGGTGTCCCTCGCCGGCCTCACCGCGGCCCTCGGTGCCGAGGGCGACGAGGTCTCGGGGCAGCTCGGCCTCACCGCGACCTTCGGCGCGACCGGTGCGACCACCCTGGGTGGCCTCCTGGCGCTCGACCCGACCGTGGTCGGCACGGCCGACTGCGGGAGCGGCGCGACCTTGCTCTGCGCGGACCTGCCGGTCTACGTGCTGGGCAACCCGATCTCCGCGACGAACGGCTCGCTCGTGGTCGCGGTGCCCGACGACGTCTCGCTCGCCGCGGCGCTCGCCGGCACCACGGTCACGCTGCCTGACACGGGTGCGCTCGCTGCTCTGCTGTACTCGACGCCGTTCGACCTGAACACCCTCCCGTCAGGCATCCTCACGTACCTCGGGCTGCTGCAACAGGGGCTGCAGGCTGCGAGCCTGGGCGGCTCGGTGCCGCTCCTCGGCGACCAGCTCGTCGAGGCCGCGCAGGTCGTGGCCGACGCCCGCGCAGCGATCGAAGGCCTCGGTGACCTGGGCGAGACGGCCTACGCCGACGCGAAGGCGCAGATCGAGACCGCGCTCGGCGCCACGATCACCGAGCACTGCGGCGTGCTGCAGGCGACGACGGACGTCGAGGTCGTCGCGACGACGGACGCCCCGTCGGGCGACCCCCAGGTCGAGTACTCGTACGTGGTCGTCGGCCGGACCGGAACGACGCCGACGGTGCGCTCCGCACCTGACTCGGCGCAGAACGAGGCCGTGCTCAGCACGGACAACAGCAACCACGTGACGTGGGCGGCCGACGGCCGTGCGGACGGATATCTCGTGCTCCGCTCGACCGACGGTGGCGCCACCTGGCAGCAGGTCGCCGACGTGACCGGCACCGAGTTCACCGACGACGGCACCGCCACACCGCAGGCCGCGCCCGCCGACCCGGGCGAGCCCGCGCCGATCACCGGTTGTGTCAGCAACCCGCTCGCGATCGAGACGCTCGTGGTCGAGTGGGAGTTCGACCCGAACGGCCCCGGCGGCGACCCGGAGCTGTGCGAGGTGATCCCGCTCGACGTCGGCATCCCGGGCCTCGCCCTGCGCGCCGGCAAGGACCCCGCGACCGGGGAGTGCGGTGGCACCGACGGCGGGCTGCAGGCCAGCCTCGACTACGGGTTCGGCGTCTCCGTCGCGCTCGACAAGACCGCCGGCCTCGTGATCCTCACGGGCGACGAGGGTGACCGCGAGGCGCACGTCGGTGCGGCCGTGAACCTGCTGCCGGTCGGTGGGGAGGACGAGCCCGACCTGACGGCGCAGCTCGCGATCCTGCAGATGGACGTCGAGAAGGCGGACCCGGACGCGCAGGAGGTCTCCGGCGAGTTCTACGTCGACCTGGTCGGCGAGCCCACCGAGGTGGGTGGCACCACGCGTAACGCGGTGGGCCTCGACCAGCTCCTGACCAGCCCCGGCGAGGTCATCGACGTGGGCGCCACCTTCGCCGTCGACGTCGACTGGGAGCTCACCGCGGCGCCGGGCGTCGCGGGGCAGACCCTGCCCGGGATCTCGGCGAACCTGGCGCTCGGCTGGTCCGCCGGCGTCGGCGACGCGCAGCCGCAGTTCGGCGACCCGACGCCTGCCGTCGGGACGACGCCCAGCATCGCCTTCACGGACATCTCGCTCGACCTCGGCACCTTCCTGGAGAGCCAGGTCGGCCCCGCGCTCGAGGAGGTCAACCGGGTGATCGACCCGCTGCGCCCTGTCCTGGAGACCCTGTACGCGCCGATCCCCGTGCTGACCGACCTCTCGAAGATGGCGGGTGGCGACGAGGTGTCGCTCGTGAGCATCGCCGAGGCGTACAACACCCTGGCGGGTGGCACCGACACGACCATGGTCCGCACGATCCTGCAGGTGGTCGAAACGGCGAGCACCGTCGCCGACCTGGTCGGACAGCTCGCGGGCGGCTCGGTGGCGCTGCCAGTGGGCGACCTGACCCTCGACGGCACCAGGGCATTGACAACGGCGGCCACGCCGGACCAGGTGAGTGCCCTCAAGGCGCCCGGAGGGTTCGACCCCGCCGACCCGACCGAGGAGTCGACCGCGATCCGCAACAGCCTGACCGGCACCGCCGTCCACGACACGGACGGGTTCGGGTTCACGTTCACGCTGCTGGAGCACCCGGAGCTGCTGGCCGACCTGCTCCTCAACGGCGACGTCGAGCTGGTGCGGTTCGACTCGGGCACGCTCGAGCTCGGCTTCTCCTTCAAGCAGTCGTTCGGCCCGGTGTACGCGCCGCCGCCGCTGCTCGTCACGCTGTCCGGCGCGGCGGGCGTCAGGGCGCGCGTCATCGTCGGGTTCGACACCCTCGGCCTGCGCAACGCGGTCGCGGCGTTCCAGAGCGGCGAGCTGTCCGACGCGATCCGCATCCTCGACGGCCTGTACCTGGCGACCACGGACCTCGAGGGCAGACAGGTTCCCGTGCTCGAGTTCTACGGCGAGCTGGCCGCAGGACTGGCGGTGAGCATCGTCATCATCAGCGTCGAGGTCCGTGGCGGGTTCGGGCTGACCGTGTCGTTCTACTGGAACGACCCGAACGACGACGGCAAGTTCCGGTTCTTCGAGTTCGGGGAGCAGGCGAAGATCAGCCCGATCTGCCTGTTCCGCACCGGCGGCCGGCTCTACCTGTTCCTCGAGCTGGGCATCACGATCGGGATCAGCATCTTCTCGGTGTCGTTCGACGTGACGATCGCGAAGGTGACGCTGCTCGACTTCACGGCCGAGCCGGACTGCGACCCCGAGCCGCCCGTCCTGGCCACCGCGGCCGGCGACACGCTCGTCGTGCACCTCGGCGCGGCCGGCACGGACGGTTTCCGTGGCGGCTCGTGGGGTGCGGACTCCGGGGACACCGAGGTGTTCAAGGTCTACGAGCGGCACGACTTCTCCGGCGACGCAGAGCCAGAGGGCGGGTGGCCCGTCACGGGGTATGCCGTCGAGGGCCTCGGAATCGTCCAGGAGTTCCCGGGGGTGAAGGCACGCGTCGTCGTCGACGGGCGGGACAGCCAGACCGGCTTCCAGCTCACGTTCCTCGGCGACTCGGACAAGGAGGACCCCGACGCGGGCCAGGCGGGCTTCCGTACCGACGTGGTGGTCTTCGGCTCCGAGCACGACGACGAGATCAAGACCGACGAGGGTGCGGCATCCGTCGACGCCCGGCGCGGCAACGACGTGGTGACCGCCGCCAACCCGGTGGGCCGCGCCGCGCTCCTCGCCGGCGGCCCCGGCGTCGACCGGATCACGAGCGGCCAGGGCGACTCGGTCGTGGCCGGTGACTCCGACCTGCCCGTGACCGCAACCGTCTCCGCCGGGGGGCACGACTTCCCGGTGGCGGTCGACGCTCCCGGCGCGGGCGAGGACGGCGACGGTGACGATGCCGACGGGAACGACGTCGTCACCGCGGGCACCGGCACGAACACCCTGTTCGGCAACGGCGGCGCCGACCGCGCCGGCGTCGTCGGCCAGCAGGGCGCGCAGCGCTCCGGCAGCCCGAACGTCCTGGTGGGCGGCACGGGCAACGACGTGCTCACCGCAGGGCCGGGGAACGACGTCGTCTACCCCGGCACGGCGCCTTCGGGTGGCCTCCTGGACATCGACGGCGAGGCCTACACCCCGGGCGACGGGCTCACCGACGCCCAGCGCGGCTTCCTCGCGGACGACGCCGGAACCGCCGACGCGGGCACGGTGAACCTGGTCGACACCGGCTCTGGGGCGGACCTCGTGGTCGGCTCGCAGATCGCCGACGTCGTGCGGTCCGGGTCGCTCGGTTCGGCCGGGACCACGTCCTACCTGTTCGGCGGCGGCGCGGAGGACGTCCTGGCGGGAGGCTTCGGCTCGGACGAGGTGTTCGGCGGGCCGGCGGACGACTACGTGCTCGCCGAGCCGACCGAGGTCGGCGGCGTGTCCGGGCCGGGGGTCTTCGGGCCGCAGCGGACGATCACGGTGCTCCCGCTCCCGGCGGGCGAGACCCCGCAGTCCGACCTGCTGGTCGGCGGCGGTGGGCGCGACCACGTCGTCGGCGGCGACGGCGGTGCCCAGGCCTGGGGCGACGCCTACCGCCCCGCGGAGCTGTGCACCGCCGGGGAGCCGGTCGCGAGCGACGGTGACACCTCCGGCGCGGACGAGACGGCCGACGTCGACTCTGCCGACTACGAGGACGACCGCGACGACATCGTCGGCGGCCGGGGCGTGGACGTGGTCCGGGCCGGCGGCGGCGCGGACCGGGCACGCCTCGACGGGGCGGCCGACCGCGGCTGCGGCCAGTCCGGGCCGGACGACCTCGGCGGCGGCGACGGGCCCGACCGGGTCTGGGGCGGCAGCGGCGACGACCTGCTGACCGGCGACGAAGGCGCCGACGAGCTGTACGGCAACGCCGGGACCGACACCGCCTTCGGCGGCGAGGGCACCGACACGATCGAGGGCAACGCGGGCGCGGACAGCCTGTTCGGCGGCGCGGCGGAGGACCTCCTCGTGGGCGGCACGCGGGCCACGGGTCGCGACGACACGGGAGACACCCTGTACGGCGACACCGGGACGGACGCGCTGATCGGCGACAACGGAGCGGCCGACCCGGCCGCGCCGCTCGGGTACCGGCCGTTCGACCTGACCGGCCCGGCAACGGCCGGCGGCGACGACCGCCTGTTCGGTGCTGCGGAGGACGACCTCGGGTACGGCGGGCTCGGCGCGGACCTCGTGTCCGGCCAGGCCGGGGCCGACCACCTCGAGGGCGGCCCCAACCCGGCGGGCTCGCCGGACACGGTCCTCGGCGACGCCGGCGGCGACGAGCTGGTGGGCGGCTCGTTCGTCCCGGCGCCCGACGCCGGCGACGTCGTCGAGGGCGGTGCGGGCGCGGACGTCGCTCTCGGCGACAACGCGTCGGTCGTGCCGGTCGCGGTGGACCCGGCGGGCACGCCGGTGCTCGCGGGCCGCGCCACGGCGGGCCACACCGTCACCGAGCTCGACACCGCGGCCGACTCGCCGGCCGAGCACGGCGGGCCGGACGTACTACGCGGCGGCCCCGAGGACGACGCGCTGTTCGCCCAGGGCGCCGACGACCCAGAGGTCTCCGGCGGCGACGGCGACGACCTCGCGAGCGGTGGCCGCGGCACGGACATCGTGCTCGGCGGCGCCGGGCGGGACGACCTCGTGGGCGGCTCCGTGACGCCCGTCGGCACCACGGTGCCGGGCGGCCCGGGCGCCGACGGCCAGCCGGACGCGGGGGACACCGTCGTCGGCGGGACCGACGGGGACGTCGCCCTCGGCGACAACGCAGTGGTCACCGTGGCGGCCGGCGTGCCGGCCGTGCCCAGCCCGCTGCTCGCGGGACGCGAGCGTGCCACGCAGGCGCCGCGCGTGCTGCGGCTGCTGGACCTCGGCGCCGACGCCGGGTCTGCTGATTCAGGCGGTGACCTGGTGCAGGGCGAGGACGGCGAGGACGTCCTGCTCGGCCAGTCGGGCGACGACCGCGTGCAGGGCGGCGCGGCGGACGACGCGGCCGAGGGCGGCCCGGGCACCGACTGGCTCGAGGGCGGCGGCGGGGACGACGACCTCGTCGGCGGCTCCACGACGCCTGCGGCCGACCCCGAGTCGGACGAGCCCGGCACCGGGACCGAGGCCTCGACGGGCCAGCCCGACGCCGGGGACGTGATCCTCGGCCAGGGCGGCGACGACGCGGCGCTCGGCGACAACGGCGTGTTCCTGCGCTCTGCAGGGGCCCACGCGTCGGTGCTCGTGCGCAGCTCCACGGACGGCACGCTGGTGCGGCAGCGCACCGTGGTGCCGTACGACCTCGGCGCACCGATGGGCGGCGGCGACTACGTGCTCGGCGGCGACGGCGTGGATGCGCTGTGGGGCCAGGACGCCGCCGACGCGATCTCCGGCGGTCCCGACGACGACTACGCCGAGGGCAACGGCGCGGGCGACGTGGTCCGCGGCGACGACCCGGTGCTCACGCTGACCGAGGGCGGGGTGCCGGACGCCGGCGTGCCCGGCGTGCCGGTCCCGGCTGCTGCGTGGCCCGGAACGACCGCCGTGGTGCCCGAGACCGGGCCGGACGGCCAGGACGACCTGATCGGCGGCTCCGCGCGCTCCGGCTTCCGGGACGGCGGCGACACGATCGAGGGCGACGGCGAGTCCGACGTAGCGCTCGGCGACGACGGCACGCTGCTCCGCGATCCCGCGGAGTCGGCCGGAACCTGGACCGACCGGGTCGAGCCGGACCGCTACCCGGCCGACACCGCCGACCCGGCCTACCCGGCGCGCCTGTTCGCGGTGCGCCTCCACGACCCGGCCCGCGTGCCGGACGGCCAGGACGGCACCACCCGGTTCTGCGCCGAGGTGGACGACCGCGACACCTGCGAGCCGGCCGGCTCGTACGGCGCCGACACGATCGGCGGCGGCGACGGCGACGACCGGCTCTGGGGCGGGGACGGCGACGACGCGATGCGCGGCGGGGCTGGGGCCGACGACGTCGTGGGCGAGCTCGGCGACGACGAGCTGTCCGGCGACGCCGGGCAGGACACGATCCTGGGCGACCGAGGCGGCGTCGTCGGCGCGTGGATCGACTCCCCTGCCGAGGGGACGTTCTCCGTCACGCTCAGCGGGGTCCCGCAGGACACGTACACGGGGCTGCCCGTCGGGTCGTTCGACCGGCGTGTGGACCTGCTGTCCGACGTCGAGGACCGCGCCTGGGTGGACACCGACGCCGAGCCGATGCCGTACCCCGGCCTGACGACGGGTGGCGACGACCGGATCCGTGGCGGAGACGACCGCGACGCGATCCACGGCGGCGCCGGCGACGACCTGGCGAACGGCGACAACGGCGGTGACGAGGTGCTCGGCGGGAACGGCGCGGACGTCCTGTGGGGCGGCCGCGGCAACCCCGACGGCTCCCCGGACCGGGGCGTCGGCGACGTGTACGTCGACCACGTGCTCGGTGGCGCGTCCGTCGCCGGGTCGGGGACACCGTCGGTGCTCGGCGCCGACGTCATCGACTGGAACCCGCGCGGCTCGGCCGCCGACCCCGGCGTCACGTGCGCCGCGGGCGACGCGCCGCAGGACGTGCCGGGCACCGTCGTCGACCCGTGCTCGTGGTTCGGGCACACGTCCACCGACGACGCAGACCCGGGCAACGACCAGCACCACCACGGGACCGACTGGCTGTACGGCGGCTGGGACCGCGACGTGATGCAGGGCAACGAGTCAGCCAACGGGCCGAGCGCCCAGGAGGACCGCCTGATCGACTGGAACGGCGCGTACAACCTGTACTCGCACTGCAACGCCGGCTACGGCGGGTGGAACGACGTGCGGCAGCACTCGCCGTCCATGGTGTCGTTCCTGCAGTCGCTCGCCTACGGGATGAGCGCCGGCCGGGACGCCGACGACGTCACCACGCCGGGCAGCTCGGCGTTCGTCGAGCTCGCCCTCGTGCGGCCGTCGGACAACAACCAGCACGGTACCGGCAAGGCGTTCCCGACGACGCCGGGCCACTTCGACGACCCGACGGCCTGCCCGGCCGGCTGACCGGGAAGACCATGCCGAGGTAGTGGGTCCGTCCGGACGGACCCACTACCTCGGCAGCTCCGCGGCGTCGTCCCACGAGGGCAGCAGCGGGTCCTCCGGCGCCTGCTCGACCGGCGCCAGCACGACCACGTCGACGCGCGAGTCGCGGAAGTCGCGGCACGTCGCGAGCCCCACGCCGCCCACGTAGTCCTCGAGCGTCTGCAGCAGCTTGAGCGGCGTCGCGAGGATCATGTGGAACCCGAAGGCCCGGAACACGTCCATCGCGGTGCGCGTGAACTCGGTGTCGGCCTTGTCGAACGCCTCGTCGAGGATGACGGACCCGTACGCGGGCTCGTCGCCGTCGCCGGACGTGAGCTGGTACCGCAGCGAGGCGGCCAGGCAGAACACGACGAGCTTCTGGCGCTGGCCCCCGGACAGGCCGGCGGACGAGTCGTGCACGTCGAGCACCATGCCCGACTCGTTGACCTCCACGCCGGTGAACCGCACGTGCCTGCGGGTGTCGAGGCACAGGGCCCGCCAGGCACGATCGGCGGGCTCGGCCGACGTGAGGCGCCCCATGAGCCGCTCGAGCACGGCGAACGAGCGCTCGGCCGCGGCAGGGTCGTCCAGCGTGAACGGGACGGACATCGCCTCGAGGTCGACGAGGAACTGCTGCACGGCGGTCGGGTGCTGGTCCTTGACCCGGATCTGGAGATACCGCCCGGTGTCGAACGGGGATCGCATCAGCGAGGCGTTCACAGGCGTGATGCGCTCGCGGATCTCGGCGGGCGCGCGCCGGATCTCGGCGGCGAGCCGCTCGAGGTCCCGCCGCGACTCGTTGGCGAGCAGGTCGAAGAACCGGCCCTCGAGCACGGGCAGCCGCTTGACGCGCAGGGCCTCGAGGAGGTCGAGGTAGCCGGTGCGATCGCCGACCTGGTCGGTGAGGTCGCGCGCCACGGCCGGCCAGAGCCGCTTGAACTCGGCGAGGACCGTGGCGATCTCCCGCTCGGCGGCGCCTGCGCTGCGCAGCCCGGCCTCGCGCTCGGCGTCGATCCCGTGGGCCACCCGCAGCGACACGTCGTCGATGGTGGCGTGGGTGATCGTGCGGTCGAGGGCCGTGTAGCGACGCTCGAGCTCGGTGCGCTGTGCGAGCGGCAACGCCGCGATGGGGCCGGCGCCCAGCTCGTCCACCACCCGCTCGACGGCGCGGCGCACGGCCCGCGCCTCGGCGAGGGCGTCGGCGGAGGCGGCTGCCTTCTCGCGGGCATGCTCCAGCCACGTCATCGCCTCGGTGACGTCCTGCGCGGCGGCGGCGAGGTCCTGCGTGCCGGCCAGCAGCGACGCGAGCTCGCGCTGCGCGTCGACGAGCGTCCGCTCGGCGGTCTCGATGTCGACCTCGGCCCAGTCGCGCCGGTCGACCTGGCGCAGGCCGTCGCGGCGCCGGCGCTGGTCACGTTCGCGCTGCTCGGCCTGCTCGAGCGCATGGTCGGCCGCGTCGGCGGCGGCCTGGGCCTCGCCGACCTGCGTGAGGAGGTGGTCGAGCTTGTCGAGGTTGTCCCAGCCGAGGACCCAGGCGGACCGGTCGTCCGCGGCCGTGTCGTCGGCCTTCTCCAGGCGCCCGTCGCCGCGGGTGACGAGCCCGTCGGCGGTGACGCCGCGCTCGTCCTCGGACAGGACGGTGGCGTCGAGGACGCAGCGGTAGTCGTACTGGTCGGCGAGGCGCTTGTTGAGCCAGCCGGCCATGGGGCCGTCCTTGACCTCGATCTTGCGCACGAGCGAGTCGGCCGAGGTGGCCCTCGGTGAGTCGACCCGGACGCCCACGATCTCGAGGGTGAGTCGCGCACCGAGGTGCGTGGCGTCGACGGCGGCGGTCACGGCCGCGCGGTGCGCGGCGGGGACGAGCATCGTCGTCGCGAGCGCGCGCAGGACGCGCTCGGCGGCGCCGCGCCACACGGCGTGCTCTTCGCGGACCCGCACGAGCTCGCCGGCGAACGGGAGCTGGGCCTCGCTCAGGCCTGCAGCGCGGGCGACCTTGCGGCGCGCGGCGAGCAGCGCGGCGCCGACGTTCGACGAGGTCCCGTCGCGCAGCGCGTCGAGCTCGGCGGTGAGCGCGTCGCGCCGCTGCCGGACGACGGTGCGCTCCTCGTGCGCGCGCCGCACGTCGTTCACGGCCTCCTCGAGCACCGGGTCGTTGCCGGCGAGGACCCGCCGCGCTGTGGCGCGCAGCTCGGCGAACCCCTCGAACGTGCCGGGGAACTCGATCCCGCCCGCCGCCAGGTCTTCGGCGAGCTCGGCGCGGCGGTTGCGCGCGAGCGCGGCGATCTCACCGGCGCGCGTGAGGCGGTCGGCCTGGGTGGCGAGCGCCTGGCCGCCGCGCGTCTGCAGCACGAGCAGCGCCTGCTGGTGCGCGCTCGTCGCCTGCAGCACCTCGGTGTCGTCGCGGTCGCGCAGGTGCTCTGCGAGGTCCTCGGCGTGGCGGGCGTCGTAGAGCTCCGCGCGCGCGAGCTCGAGCTTCCACGTCTCCTTGAAGGTCTCCAGGGCGCCGCGCACGGTGGCGGCCTGGACGGCGGAGGCGACGCCGTCGTCGTAGGCATGCACGAGCGGCACGAGCCGGGCGAGCTGCGCCTCCTGGTTGCGTGCCTCGACGAGGCGGGCGTGAGCCTGGGCGAGGTCGGCGAACTGGTCCACCGCTGCCTCGGCGAGCCCGAAGGTCCGCGGCTCGTCGAGCATCGACCCGCGGAAGAGGTCGTCGAGGCTGCCGAGGTTCTTCGCGGACTGCGTGCGGTGCAGCAGCACGAGCGCGTTCTCGCCGGCCAGCCCGAGGGCACGGGTGAACGCCGCGGCGAAGGACGCGTGCCGGTCGGTGACGGCGGCCTCGGGCCACCGGCCGGAGATCCCGGCCGCGTCGAGGCCCGACCGGGCGAACCCTTCCAGCTCGAGCAGGCCGAGATCGCCGGGCAGCAGGACGTGGAGCTGCGCGACGTCGGCCGACCCCCGCCGGACGTGGAACAACGAGGCGAGCGTGACCACGCCGCCGGTGCCGTCCTCGTAGCGCAGCAGGACGCCGCTCCAGGTGGTGCCGGGCCGCAGGTGGTCGGGCACGACCTCGCCGGTGGCGTCGTCGGCGCGGTGCCGCCAGGCGCCGCGGACGTAGCCGAGGACGTCACGGTCTCCGCCACGCGCCTCGCCCGCGGCGCCGCCGGCCCCCGCGGCGGCGGCGTTGAACCGCAGCGACTCCGGGGGAGTGAGGACGGCCGCGACGGCGTCGACGAGGGAGGACTTGCCGGAGCCGGAGTGGCCCGTGAGCAGGAACCCGTCGCGGGCCACGGTGACGGCGTGGTGCGAGGAGAACGTGCCCCAGTTGACGACCTCGACCCGGGCCAGGCGCCACTGTCCCGGGTGGGCGACGGTGCCGATCGAGCTGCCGGTCATGCCTTCTCCTTCGCGAGTCGCGCGTACTCGGCCTGGACGGCCGCCACCTGCTCCGCGCCGAACAGCACCCGCAGGACGGGGGAGACCTCGAACCGGCCCTCGGTCGTGGTCGGCTCGAGCAGGCCGCGGCCGAACATCCGGTCCCAGGACGCGTCGAGCAGCCGAGCGAACTCGGCCCCGTCAACCCCGGACCTGCGCCGGTACCCGGCGAGCGCGTCGCCGACCTCGTCCCGTCCGACCACCGCACGCCCGTCCGCCGCGTCGAGCAGGCGTCCGCGCAGGTGCAGCAGCAGGGCGGTGTCGAGGAAGGTCAGCGGCAGCTCGCGCACCGCGTCCATCGCCTCGTCGGTCGGCGCCCGTCGTACGAACGCCACGCCCGTGTCGGTGTCGAGCACGAGCTCGAGGTACAGGTCGGCCAGGCGCGAGCGCACGAGCTCCTCGCCGGCCAGCAGGGCTCGCCACGCCTCGGGGTCCTTCTCCGCCGAGACGTACGGCCCGCGCACCAGGCGCGCCAGCGCGCCTCGGGTCGCCGCCCGCAGAGCCCCACGGTCGCCCGGCCACAGCGCGACCACCTCGTCCGACGCCGGTTCGCCCGCGTACACCGTGGCGCCCGGGCCGGCGACTGTGAGAGGTGAGGCGGCCGCCCGGGGCCCGTGACCGGCGTCGGGCAGAGTGGGGAACGCGCCCGTGCGCGTGGGCGACGTGCTCGCGCCGCCCGGGCGTGACGTGCTGAGTTCGGTCATGGGACGGGCTCCTCGAAGAGGTGGCGGGGCACGGTGGCGCGGCGGGCGTGGCCGGACTCGGACTGCCAGGCCACGTTCTCCGAGCCGGCCGCGCGGCGGCCGTGCTGGTCGGCGAGGACGAGGAGGCCGAGCACGCCGGCCAGGCCCTGGCTGGCCGGGTGCCGTTCCAGCACGTCCGCGACCGACGACTGGCCGCGGCGGGCCACGACGGCGTTGACGTGGGCGCGCAGCTCGGCCACGTCGATCTCGGACTCGCGGGCGAGCGCGCGAAGTGCCGCCGCGTCGAGGCCGGCGCTCCGGCCCGCGTGGCTGAACACCCGCGGGGCGGGCGCGTCGTCCTCCGGGCGGTGCGGGACGAGCGCGGCGGGCGTGGCGGGGTCGACGGCGCCGGTCTCGAGCGCGAGGTGGACGGGGGCGTCGAGCGGGATGTCCTCGGCCGCGGCGAGGGCCGCCGCTTCGGCGGCGCGCATCAGGGCGTGCAGGGTGCGGTCGCCCGGCACCTCACCCGCCCGGACGAAGCGGACCAGGCCGCGGCGCAGGCTCGCGAGGGCTGCGGCGGCGTCGTCGGCCGCGTCCCGGACCGCGGGTCCCAGGCGACGCAGCGCCTCGGCCTCCGCCGGCGCGAGGTCGAGGCCCTGGGCGGTGAGCGGCGCGTCGTCCAGGACGTGCCCGTGCTCGCGCAGCAGGCGGGTCAGCTCGGTGACCGCCCGGCCCGCGGGCGAGGCCGCGAGGTGGTCGACCCCGCGATACACGTCGTCGAGGAAGTCGTCTCGGCGCAGGGCCTCCGGTGACGTGCCCCCCGGCGCCCCCGGCGCCCCCGGCGCGTCCGTCGCGAGCGTCGCGCCCAGGCGGGCCCGCAGGCCGGCATCGGTGCGCTCCAGGTCCGCGCGCAGGCGCGCGACGGCGGCGGGCAGGTCCGCGGCCAGCGCGAGGAGCTCGCGCACGTGCTCGAGACGGTCGGCGGTGCCGGACCCCGCGAGGGCGCGCAGCCGGTCGGTCAGCGTCGCGAGGCGGGTCGTCGGCAGCGGCTGCGGGCGCTCGAGCCGTCCCGCGAACGCCAGGGCCTCCTGCGCTCCCGCGGAGAGCTCGACGGTCTCCTCCCGACCGGTCAGGCGGCGGACGAGGATCCCGTCCGTGAGCCAGTCGTGGACGAGCTCCGCGGCGGGCGGGGCGTCGAAGCCGTGGTCGCGGAGCCCTGCGAGGTCGTCCTCCAGCACGACGACGAGCTCCGCCTCTGGCAGGCGCACGGTCTCACCGCCGAGCCGGCGGGCGAGCAGCGGCACGGCGACCGCGGCATGGCGCGACCGCAGGAGCACCCAGGCGGGGTGCTCCTGTGCCAGGCGCCGTGCGTCGCGCGCCACGGAGAGCGTGCTCATGACCGCAGAGAGTATCGGCCCCAGGTGACAGGCGTTGAACGTGTCCTGGACACATCGTTGCCGAACGCGCGCGGCAGCGACTAGAGGTATAGGGTCTAGAGCAGACAGGGTCTGCCGGGTAACACCCACCGGCGGACCCTGTCGTGCTCACGGCCCGAGCCCCCGGGAGGTTGCCCGTGTCCCTGTCCGCCGCCGAGATCGTCGCGCGCATCCGCGCGGAGCGCGACCTCAGCATGAGCTCGCTCGCGGTGCTCGCGGGCGTGCCCACGTCCACCGTCAGCCGGATCGAGATGGGCAAGATCCAGCCGTCTCTTGACACGCTGAGCCGGGTGGCGGAGGGCGCCGGCTACCGCCTCACCCTGTGCGTCGCGGACACGACGGACCAGGCCGGCTGCCCGTGGGAGGTGTTCCTCTGATCGCCTCCGGCTCGGCCCTCACCCTGCGCTGCACCTCCGGCTCAGCCGACGTTGTTGATCGGCTGAGCCTGCGGTTCCGCTACGGGCGAGTGCCTCGTTCCTCGGCCCTCACCCTGCGCTGCACCTCCGGCTCAGCCGACGATGTGGTGCAGCACGACGTCGTGGACGTAGCGCGCCTTGTCGTCCCCGCGGAACGACGCCTCGTGGATGTGTGTGCCCACGGCGATCGCGACGGTGGACGACGACGCGAACTTGCCGAGCATCGACCGGTCGGCCACGAACGCGACGGACGTGATCTTCGAGTACGGCAGCGACGTGAGAGCCACCTGCTTTCCCACGAACGAGTTGTCCTGGAGAACCACGCGCTTGTCGGTGAGCCCGACGAAGCCCGTGCCCACCCCCACGCAGTCGTAGACGGCCAGGATGCGCTCGCCCTGCAGCAGCATCGACGCCACCTTGTCGTACTGGTCCCGTTTGTCGTACTGCGCCTCGGTCACGGCGCTCAACCTAGCGCCCTGTGCGGTCCGGGTGGAAGGGTGGAGGTCGTGCCTCGATCGCGGCTTCCGCTACGGTGTCCGGCCATGCGCTACCGAACCGCGGGTTTTCGCTCTAGTCGCCGTGATATTCGGCACAAACCCGGCATTGCGCATCACCGAATACTCGGCCCGATGGTGCCTCGAAACGCTTTGAGCCGTATGGTCCCCATATGCCGACCGTCATGATCCCCGCCGCCGCGCGGGAGGACGTCGAGACGCTGTGGGCCTATCACGACCTGCGGCACGAGCCCCGCCCCGTCGACGTGTGCATCGGCCTGGGCGGGCATGACAGCGTGGTTCCCGACTACACCGCGGAGCTCTACCACCAGGGCCTTTTCTCCTGGATCGTGTTCTCTGGCGCGAATGCGGCCACGACCGTCCACGCATTTCCCGACGGCGAGGCCAACGGCTACCGGGACCACGCTGTGTCGCTCGGTGTTCCAGAGGCCGCGATCCTGATCGAGCCCCGCGCGACCAACACGGGCGAGAACCTCGAGCTCAGTCGCAAGGTCCTCGCCGACGCCGGGATCGTGCCCCGCTCGATCATCCTCGTGACCCGGCCATACCAGAGCCGCCGCGCCTACGCGACGGCCGCCAAGCTATGGCCGGAGGTCGACGTCGTGTGCGTCTCCCGGCGCCTCGGGCTCGACGACTACGTGCACCACATCGGTGACGCCGACCGCGTCATCAACATGATCGTGGGGGAGACGCAGCGGTTGTCCGTCTACGCAGACCGTGGCTTCATCGCCGAGTCCCAGGCGTTGCCCGACGGCGTCCGGGTCGCCTACGAGCGCCTCGTCGCCGCCGGCTACACCAGGCGCCTCGTCCCCGACACCCGCGACCCGGTGACGGCCTGAACGTCCTGCCAGATAGGCGGTCCCGCGGGGGCGCGGGCGCCGTGATCGTGGCGGCGGTGCCAGGCGATCGGCTACCTTCACGGCATGGCTCAGCCCAAGGACTCGTCGCAGACCCCGCCGCGGAAGTTCTCGCTTTCGTGGAAGCAGATCGTGACGGTCGTCGGCGCGCTCGGATACGTGGCGAGCCCCGTCGACCTCTTCTCGGAGGCCGTGCTCGGCCCGCTCGGGCTCGGTGACGACGCCGTCGCCGTCGTGATCGCCGCAGTGACGCTGTTCTCCGCGGTCCGCAAGTTCCGCAGCGGCAGGCCGCAGCCGGGAGCTTCCGGGGGCGGGGCGGCCGGCGGTGAGACGCCCGGCAGGACCCCTGGCGGGAAGGGGTCCGCGGGGCACCGTGTCGTGGTGGACCCCGAGGACCCGACGCCCGGTCCGTCGCGCAAGCCGCACGCCCGCTGAGCCGCGCGACTTCACACCTTCCGGTGGCGGTGGCCGTCGTCCGCTGAGAATCTGCGTCTATGGGACAGAACGCGACAGACGAATACGTCGGCCAGCTGATCCTCGAGGCGGACGAGATTGCGCCCCTCAGGCCGTTCCTGCCAGACCTCGACGTTTCGCCGGTTGACGTGCCCAGACGGACCGCGGAGGCGAACGATCCGGAGGCCGGCGCACTGGTGGCCGACGCGCCCGTCGTCGACCCGCCTGTGGCCGACCCACCCGTCGTCGACCCGCCAGTCGTCGTCGCGCCCGTCGTCGACCAGCTGGAGCCGTACGGTGGCGCCGGCGCTCCCGGCGTCGTGACCGGGACGCGTCGCGGTCGTCACTTCGCGGACCCGCACGAGCCGGAGCCCCAGCCGGAGCCCGCTCCCGATCCCGAGCCCCAGCCGGACCCCGAGCCGGACCCTGAACCCGCGCCCGCGCCCGTGCCGGAGCCGGAGCCGGAGTCGAGGGTCATCATCGATGCCGTCCCGGCGTTGCCCTCGCGTCCTCTCCCCGAAGCGGACTCCGCCGACGGCGACGAGTGGGTGGACACCCAGACGGGGTACCTCTCGATCCCGCGCGACCTCGTGGCGCAGGCGGAGCCGCTCGCCCAGCCGTCGCTGGACGCCACCGCGGTGTTCGAGCCGGCGGAGCCGGTGCACGTCGTCCGCCCGGCGAGATTCACCCGCGCGCCGCTCACGGCCCGTGACGCGGAGTACGCCTGCCGCTACCGCGTGGCCGTCATGTACGGGACGGACGGCCCGTCGCTGCGGGTCCGGTCGGTGCAGACAGAGGCCGGGCAGGCGACCGTGCACCTGGCAGAGCCGGACGGCTCGAGCGCGTACCACATGACGGTGGAGCAGGTTCCGGGCGGCGTGCGGGTCACCCGTTGCCGTCAGATCGCCGGCTGACGTCAGACGCCGGCCGGCTCCACGGGCGTGGCCGTGCCTGCGGTGATCCGCACGAGCTCGTCGAACGTCGTCGGAAAGACCGTCTTGGCATGTCCAGCGGCGGCCCACACCTTGTCGTACCGCGCGAGCGCGGTGTCGACGAAGGTCCGGACGGGCACCGGATGCCCGACGGGCGCGACGCCGCCGATGACCTGGCCGGTGGCGTCCTTGACGGCGTCCTTGGTCGCACGGGAGAGGACCCCGCCGAGGCGGGTGCCGAGCCAGTCGGTGTCGACGCGGTGCGCGCCGGACGTGAGAACGAGGACCGGCTCGCCGTCGAGCAGGAACACGAGCGAGTTCGCGATCTGGCCGACCTCCACGTCGAGCGCGTAGGCGGCGAGCTGGGCCGTCGTCACGGCGTCGTCGAGCCAGTGGATCTCGCCCGTCACGCCGTGCTCGGTGAGGGCCGTCGCGACCCGCTCGACGGCGGGGTGGACGGGGGTAGGGACGGACATGACCGGATCCTACGGTGGGCCCGGCCGGGTCGGCCCGCGGATTTTCCGGCGGTCAGCAGGCCGGAGCGATGGGGTTGCCGGTGCCGGTCTGCAGGTACGCGTCCGAGACGAAGTGCCCCGGTCCGATGCGGTTCCAGAGGTTGGTGCTGCCGAGGTAGCCGTTGACCCAGGTGCCGCGGACGGTGCACTCGACGACGACGTTGGACCAGTTGGCGGCAACCCCCACGAGCGGCGCGCTCGTGCTGGCCGACGCGCGCACGTTGAGGGGTGACCCGCTGGTCCGCACGGTGCCGCGCGGCCCGCTGCCCACCCACAGGTAGGAGACGTCGACCCAGGAGTTGTCGGTCAGGCGCAGCCCGTCCCAGAACATGCCGTCGGCGAGGTCGATGCCGGCCGGGCTGAGCACCTGCCGCCCGAACTGGTCGAGTCCGCCGTTGTACCCCTGCTGGTACGCAGCCTGCGCCTCGGGCAGGCCGCGGGGAAGGTCCATCGACGCGTGGCGGGCGGTGCTCCAGTAGTCGTCGGTGGTGTTCCACGGCCCGACGTCCCAGACGGGCGCGTACTCGCAGCGCCCCGTGGAGGGGGCGCAGACGCGGACGGTGTAGGTGCCGGACTGGTCGGCGGACAGCGCCAGCCGGGAGGGGAGGGCGACGAAGTGGTCGCGCTCCGTGATGACGTGGCCGTTCGCGGTGGTGCGGCCCACGAGTCCCTCGCGGGTGGCGAACACGCGGTAGGTGGGTGCGGTGGACTCGCTGCCCACGGGGTCGCCTGCAGCGGCGGCCGGCGGTACGACGGTCCAGGTGAGCGCGGCGACGGTGCCCGCCAGGACGACGCGGAGGCGAGTCCTCTGTTCCGGTTGGTTCATGCCGATGACGCTAATTGACCAAAACTTCACCCGCCACGGGAAAGTTATGACACGTCCCCGGCCGGGCGCTGCCGAGGGTCGGTGAATGCCCAGCCCGACCAGCGCTCCACCCGCACGCGGATCACCGGACCGTGCGGGCGGTCCGCGAGGTATTGGGGGTAGCGGGCGGCCAGCGCGTCGATCGCCTCCTCGTGCCCGGGCCCGTCGTGCTCGACGGTCGCGGTCCCGTCGGCGCGCACCCACCACAGGTTGGCCCAGTCGTCGTCATAGCGGTCCACGAGGAGCGCGGCGCGGGGGTTCTGGGCGAGGTTGCGCAACCGCTGCAGGCTCCCCGTCGTCTTCGGCTTGTGGTCGATGGCGATGACGACCTCGTCGCCCATCAGCGCGAACGTCACCGGGACGACGTGCGGGGCCTGGTCCGCGCCCGTCGTCGCGAGGTGGGCCGAACGGGCCGCCGCGAACCGCGCACGGCAGGTCCCTGCATCGAGCTGCACGCCACCATCCTGACCTGCCGGAGCAGGACGTGCCGAAGGAGAACGTGGCGAACGAGACTGCGCTTCGCGGCCGGTTCGGGAAGGACGCCGTCGCGCCCGGCGTTGCGCGGGTGTGAGAACGCTCGAGACCGACGTGGTCGTGATCGGCGCGGGTCAGGCAGGCCTGTCGGCCGGGTACCACCTGCGCCGGCGGGGCTTCGTCCCCGCACCGTTGCCCGACGACGTCCCGCTCGTCCGGCTGCACCGGGCTACCCGGGCGAACCGCGCCCTGGGTGAGGCGACCAGCGCCCTGGGCGAGCCGACCGCGCAGGGCGAGCCACCGGCGTCGGGCAACGAGGGGACACCCCGGACGTACCTGGTGCTCGACGCCGAGGACGGGCCGGGCGGCGCCTGGCGCCACCGCTGGCGCTCCCTGCGCATGGCCACGGTCAACGGCATCCACGACCTGCCCGGCATGGCGCAGCCCGACGTCGACCCGGCCGAGCCGAGCGCGGACGCGCTGCCGCGCTACTTCGCCGACTACGAGCAGACGACGGGGCTCGCCGTGCTGCGCCCCGTCCGGGTCACCGCGGTGTCCGACGCCGACGACGGGCGCCTCCGCGTCGTGTACGAGACGGGCGCGGGGGAGCGGGGCGAGGTCCTTGCGCGGTGGCTGGTCACCGCGACCGGGACGTGGACCCGGCCGTTCTGGCCGCGCTATCCGGGTCAGGACTCGTTCCGCGGGATCCAGCTCCACGTGGCCGACTACGTGCGCGCCGAGGACTTCACGGGCAAGCACGTCGTCGTGGTCGGCGGCGGGATCTCCGCCGTGCAGCTCCTGGACGAGATCTCCCGCGTCACGACCACCACGTGGGTCACCCGGCGCGAGCCCGAGTGGCGCGACGCCGACTTCGACCGCGACGCCGGGCGCCGCGCCGTAGCTCTCGTGGAGGAGCGCGTGCGACAAGGACTGCCGCCGCGGAGCGTCGTGTCGGTGACCGGGCTGATCTGGACGCCCACGCTCATCGCCGCGAGGGAGCGGGGCGTGCTCGAACGGCACCCGATGTTCGCAGCCATGGAGCCGGAGGGGGTGCGGATGGCGGACGGGTCGTTCGTCCGCGCCGACGTCGTGCTGTGGGCGACCGGGTTCCGTGCGGCTCTCGACCACCTGCGGCCTCTGCACCTGCGTGGCCCCGGCGGCGGGATCGTCATGGACGGCACCCAGGTCGCCCACGACCCGCGTGTGCACCTGATCGGCTACGGGCCGTCGTCGTCCACGGTGGGCGCGAACCGCGCGGGGCGCGAAGCGGTCAACCGGATCGTCGCCGGCGTCGCCGCTGCCCGGACTGGCGCCGCCGAGGCTGCGACGGCCTGACCGCTCAGTCGAGTTTCCATCGACTGAGCCTGCGGTTCCGCTACGGGCGAGTGCCTCGTTCCTCGGCCCTCACCCTGCGCTGCACCTCCGGCTCAGTCGAGTTTCCATCGACTGAGCCTGCGGTTCCGCTACGGGCGAGTGCCTCGTTCCTCGGCCCTCACCCTGCGCTGCACCTCCGGCTCAGTCGAGCGGGTGCAGGAGCCGGTGCAGGAACCGCCGGGTCCGTTCCTCGGCCGGCTGCGTGAACAGGCGCGCAGGCGTCCCGCGCTCGACGACGACGCCCCCGTCGAGGAACAGGACCTCGTCGGCGACGGCCCGCGCGAACGCGAGCTCGTGCGTCACGACCACCATGGTCCAGCCCTCGTCGGCGAGCTCCTTCATCACCGTGAGCACCTCGCCGACGAGCTCGGGGTCGAGCGCGCTCGTCGGCTCGTCGAACAGGAGCAGGTCCGGGCTGAGCGCCAGCGCGCGGACGATGCCGACCCGCTGCTGCTGCCCGCCCGAGAGCTGGTGCGGGTAGGCGTCGCGCTTGTCGGCGAGGCCGACGCGGGCGAGGAGCGCCTCCGCCCGCACCACGGCGGCGGCGCGCGGGACGCGCCGGACCTGCGTGGGGCCCTCGATGACGTTCTGGAGCACCGTCATGTGCGGGAAGAGGTTGTGGTGCTGGAACACCATCGCCGACCGGTCGCGCAGCGCGAACCGCCGCGCCTTCGGCACCGGCTCGGCGAAGTCGAGGGACGGGCCGCCGGTGAGCTCCAGCGTACCGGCGTCCGGCGTCTCCAGGCCGTTCAGCGACCGCAGCACGGTGGTCTTGCCCGAGCCCGACGGCCCGATGAGCGCCACGACCTCGCCGCGGCGGACCGTGAGGTCCACGCCGCGGAGCACCTCGTGCGCGCCGAAGGACTTGCGCAGGCCGCGCGCCTCCAGGAGCGGCGACGCGTCCTGGGCGCGGTCGGCGGCGGGCTCAGTGCGCGACATAGCGTTCCAGCCTCTTCTCGAGCAGGTCCTGCCCGGTGGCGAGCACCGTGCAGAACACCCAGTAGACGAGCGCCGCCTCCAGGTACAGGAGCATGAACTCGCTGGAGAACGCCGCGATCTGCTGCGCCTCACGGAACAGCTCCGTGACGAGGATCAGAGACGCGAGCGACGTGTCCTTCACCAGCGAGATGAAGGTGTTCGACAGCGGCGGTACCGACACGCGCGCGGCCTGCGGCAGCACGATGCGGCGCAGCGTGCGCGCGTTCGACATGCCGACGGTGTAGCCGGCTTCCCACTGACCCTTCGGCACCGACAGGATCGCGGCGCGGATCACCTCGGCCGCGTAGCCGCCGACGTTCAGGGAGAACGCGATGACCGCGCTGGGCCACGGGTCCACGACGATGCCGACCGACGGCAGGCCGTAGAACACGACGAAGAGCTGCACCAGCAGAGGCGTGCCGCGCACGACCGACACGAACGCCCGCGCGATCCCCGACAGCAGCCGGTTCGGCGACAGGCGCAGCAGAGCCACCCCGAGCGCGATGACCAGGCCGATCGCGAACGACATCAGGGCGAGCGGCAGGGTGCCTCTCAGGCCGCCGAGCGTGATGGGCCAGAACGACTCGGAGACGAGGTTCCAGTCCACGCCGTCACCCCACCGTCCGGGTGGTGCCCGACGGAGCCGGGCCGCACGGCACCGGGGCCGCGTCGTCGCCCCGGGGCTGCCACGCGGGACTGGCCGCCCCCCGGGGGAGGCGACCAGTCCGGCGCCCACACCCCGCGAAGTTTCCTTGCTTCGCTGCGGAATACTTCGCGGGGACCCCAGGGCGCCTTCGGCGTCGGGCAGCGTCAGCCGCAGGCGTCACTGCGAGACGTCCGCACCGAAGTACTTGTCGCCGAGCTCGGCGAGCACGCCCTCGGTGCGCAGCTCCTCCAGGGCGCCGTCGATCGCCTCGGCGAGTGCGGCCCGCTCCTGGGTGACGACGAACGCGGACTCGGAGGTGTCGTCCGTCTCGACGGCGACCTTCAGGCCGGACTCGCCGTTCTCCTTGACGTAGTCGAGGTAGGTGAGCTGGTCGTTGATCGTGGCGTCGACCCGGTCCTCCTGGAGCAGCGCGACAGCCTGGGCCCAGCCCTCGACCGCTTCGACGTTCGCGCCGTTGGCCTGAGCCAGCTCGTACCAGTTCGAGGTGAGCGACTGCGCCGTGGTCTTGCCGGACAGGTCGGCGAGGCTCGTGATCGACGTGTTGTCCGTGGTCGTCACGACCACGCCGCGCGAGATCGTGTACGGGGCGGAGAAGAGGTACTTCTCCTCGCGCTCGGGCGTGATCGAGACCTGGTTCGCAATGGTGTCGAAGCGGCCGGCGTCGAGGCCCGCGAAGATCGCGTCCCACTGCGTCTCCTGGAACTCGACCTCCAGGCCGAGCTTGTCTGCGACGGCCTCGGCCACCTCGACGTCGTACCCGACCAGGTCGCCCGAGCCGTCCTCGTGGAAGCTGAACGGGCGGTACGTGCCCTCGGTGGCGACGGTCAGCGTGCCGGCAGAGACCAGGCCGAGGTCGTTTCCGCCGGCGTCGCCGGCGGTGTCGTCGCCGCCGCACGCGGCGAGCGCCAGGAGGGCGGCTGAGGCCGCGGCGACCGTGACGAGTGCGCGGGTGCGTGACATGGTGAGGGCTCCGTTTCGTACGAGTACCTGGCCGGTAGGCCGGGCGGGCGGGACCACTGATCGACCCCGCATATGTGTCGTATCAACCTAGCCGATACGTCGCGCGGTTCGGCAGGCCTGGACCGTGGGACTCGTCACTCGCGCCGCCCCGGCGGGGTTTCCAGGAGCGCTAGAAGGCTCCCTTGAGGTTGCCACGCCGTCGCCAGGCACGCACCACCAGCACGATGCACGCGACCAGCCCCAGCAGGAGCGGCACCACGAGGATCGGCAGCAGCAGGGCGAGGACGGAGAAGCCGACCGAGCCGATGTCCTCCGCCGTGCTCACCACGGGGGCCGCCGCCCCGCCGGTCGCGGTGTTCGCGACCACGCGCGCGCCGGCCTTCGTGGCGTGCACGCCCAGGGCGAGCACGATGCCCAGCACCACCGGCAGCCACTGGCCCGACTCGAGGAACGTCTGCGGGTCCGTCACCGTGACGGTCTCCGAGCCCGCGCCCGCGCCGAACGCGATGCCGCCCGCGGTCGGCCGGATCACCGTCTGCACGACGTCGTTGATGTTGTCGACCACGGGAATCTTGTCCGCGACGACCTCCACCACGAGCAGGACGCCCAGGATCCACAGGACCCACGGGTTCTCCAGCCAGGACCAGGCGCCCGGCAGCTCGACGAGGTCGGTGAACCGGGACAGGAGACCGAGCAGGATCAGCGGGATCCAGGCGTTGAGGCCGGCAGCCATGGCCAGGCCGCTGCCGGTGGCGAGCTCGAGCATGGACATAGTGTGGCACGGGACACCGACACTCCTGAGGGTGTTTCATGAGGTCATGGACCTTGTCCAGATCGCCCAGCGGGCCGACGACCTCGATCGTGCGGGAGCGTTCTACACCGCTCTGCTCGGGACCCCGCCCGCCGCGCGGTTCGACCCGCCAGGCCTGCTGTTCCACGCGCTCGGCGACGTGCGGCTCATGCTCGAACGTGGCGCGCCGTCGGCCCTGATCTACCTGCGCGTGCCGGGGCTGCGGGCGCGGGTCGAGGAGCTGCGCGCGGCCGGGGTGACGATCGAGTCCGAGCCGCACGTCATCTTCACCCACGAGGACGACACCCTCGGCCCCGCCGGGCACGACGAGTGGCAGGCGTTCGTCCGGGACAGCGAGGGGAACGTCGTCGGCCTCGTGGACTTCGAGCCCGCCGGGAACTGACCGGGCGCGGCGCCCAGATCGGCCAGACCCCGGACGGTTGCCCTGGTCCTGGTCGGCGGGTTGAACCCCGCACGACCGGCGTCGGGCACCAGACTGGGGGCAGGAGGTGGCGAGATGCTCGATGTGCTGGCGGTCCTGTCCGTCGTGGTGCTCGGCCTGTCGGCCGGGGTGTTCTTTGCGTTCTCGACGTTCGTGGTGGCCGGCCTGCGCCGTGCCGAGGATGCCGAGGCCGGTGCCGTGATGAACGGCATCAACGCGGAGGCGGTCCGGCCACCCTTCATGGTCGTGTTCGGCGGGGCGTTGCTCGTGCCGCTCGCCACGACAGTGTGGGCGTACGCGCAGGACGACGCCGGAGCCGCGTGGTTCCTCGCAGCGACCGCGCTGTACGCCCTCGGGTCGTTCGGGGTCACGGTCGTGCTCAACGTGCCCCTCAACAACGGGCTGCTCGTCGCGCCCGACGTGGGCGAGGGGTGGCGCGACTTCCACGGGCCGTGGACGCGGTGGAACCACGTGCGGACGGTGTCGGCCACGATCGCGGCGGCGCTCGCGGTGGTGGGGCTGCTGTAGGCCGGCGTGCCCGCGGTCAGCCGGCTGCCTTGGCGGCGGCCTTCTTCGCCTTCTTGAAGTCGCGGACCTTCTGGAGGGACTCGGGGCTGGTGACGTCGGCGACGGACCGGTAGCCGTCGAGGGCGTAGTCGCCTGCGGCCTGCTCCCACCCCTCAGGCTTGACACCGAGCTGCTTGGCGACCAGCGCGACGAAGATCCTGGCCTTCTGTGCCCCGAAGCCGGGCAGCGCCTGTACCCGTCTCAACAGGTCCCCACCGGTGGCCGCCTCCGTCCAGATGCGGGAGGCGTCGCCGTCGTACTCCTCCGCGACGACCCGCGCGAGGTCCTGGACCCGTGCCGCCATGGAGCGGCCGTACCGGTGGATGGCCGGGGGAGTGGTGGCGAGCTGCATGAACTCCTCCGGGTCGGCCGCCGCGATCGCCGCAGGGTCGAGCGTCCCGAACCGTTCGAGGATCTTCCAGGGCCCGCGGAAGGCATGCTCCATGGGGTACTGCTGATCCAGCATCATGCCCGCGAGGACCGCGAACGAATGCTCGTCCAGCACCGCGTCGGCCTCAGGAATGCCCGTGACCGAGAACGACATCGTCGTCACCTCCGGCAGGTCTGTTGATCACCAGGTGAGCTGGCCAAGCAGCATGGAACAGAGGTCAGCCTCAAGAGCGCGTACCGACGCTGTCTTGAAGCATGACAGGCGCGAGCGGCTTGCGCTCCTCCGTGCCGGCGAAGCCCACGAGAGGGCCTTGACGGTGCCCACGGGCACGAGGATCGTGAAACCGGTACGAGGGAGTACACCATGCGTCGCAGACTGCTCATCTTGATGTCCGTCCTGTCGCTGCTTCTCACGGGAACCGTGATCACGGCTCCAGCGGCGACGGCTCATCCGTACTGCGGGCAGGTGTGGGGCTCGCTCGCCAAGGGCGCGCCCGGCATGTCCGCCGGACAGCTCTTCGACGTCCGCGCCGGACGCCATCCCTGCTTCGACCGGCTCGTGCTCGACATCGACGCGCCGCTCACCGGCTGGTCGGTGCGCTACGTGGACCAGGTCGTCATGGACGGCTCGGGGGCGGTCGTACCGGTCCGTGGCGGGGCGCGCCTGGAGGTCGTCGCGCGGGTCGGCGTCATCCCGACCGACGCGTTCTTCGTCGGCCCGGGCACCCTGGTCGACACCACGGGCTACACGACCTTCCGGCACGTCGCCTGGGCCGGCAGCTTCGAGGGCGTGACGACGATCGGGCTCGGCGTGCGGGCGCGGCTGCCGTTCCGCACGTTCGTCCTGGCCGGGCCTGGTACCGGGTCCCGGCTCGTGGTCGACGTCGGGCATCGGTGGTGCGCGCCAGGCCACGTCGTCTGTTGAGCGTGATCTAGGAAGCAATCCCGAAGTGAGCGGCAACCTGGTCGAGAAGGGTGGCGAGATCAGGGGAGGGCTCCAGCGCGCCGGCCGGCGCGGGCGCGCCCGCCGCCGGCACCAGGAAGATCCCAAGGCTGCGCAGGTAGCCGAGCACCTGCTCAGCCGCCGCCGGGGCGTCGCGTTGAAGGTCGTCGAGAACCGAGGCGGGGTCGCCGCCGCCGGCTTCGACCAGGGCTGCGACCATGCGCTGATCGTCGAGCACCTCAAGACCGGCGATCACCGCCGCGGGCAGCGCGAGCCTGTTGAGCTCCGCAAGGGCCAAGGGCAGCCGGTCCTTCCCGCCGACATGGGTGAAGACCAGGTCGTGCTCGGCTCGCGCCGCGAGATGCGCGTCGAGTGCGGCTTCATAGAGCCTGCAGTCGCCATCCGCCTCGCAGACGACGACCCCTTGGTGAAACAGCCCGTCCAGCAGGCGCGAGTACCGAAGGAGCGGGTCCGTCCAGACCGTCTTCACGCGCTCGGCCGGGAGCGCATTCTTCTTCCGGATGCCGGACGTCCGCGTGCTGGAGATCCGAATGATCGTGACCTCCCGGTCAGCGGCACCCTCGAGGACACCCTCGAGCAGGTCCTCGCTGTGCGTCGCGATCAATACCTGAGTGGTCGTCGGCGGTGACTCCTGGGCAAGAAACCGACCCAGGCTGCGCGCCTGTGGTGGGTGCAGGAACACTTCGGGATCGTCGATCATGGTGATGCAGTTCCCGGAGGCCAGGAAGGCAAGCAAGAGGCCGACGAAGCTGCGTATCCCGTCGCCCTGGTCCCGTACCACGCGCAACCGCGCATATTCCTCGAGCAGTGCCGGGCTGGGCGGCAGGGTCTCGTCAGGCCGGGTCGGCTTCCCCATCAGGAGCTCGAGCTGTTGCGCATAGCGATTGATGCTCACGTCGAAGCCGAGAGCGCGTCGCGTCAGCCGAGCCAGGTGGGCCTCCAGCTCCCGGTCGTCCCAGACGCGGTGGAGCGGGCTCCGGGCCGAGATCATCGGGTTACGCGCTTCTGCGATCTGCAAGAGGTTCGCCCGCGACATCGCATCGTGGAACCCGGCAAAGTGGGACGCCAGCGGTCCGAGCCCGTTCGCGCCCTGCCAGTAGAGAAGGCACTTGTTGAGCGTCAGCCGAGGGCCTTCCATGGCATCGCCGATGACGAGCTGGCCGCCGTATGCTTCCCCGTCGGGCGCCAGCCGGGCCCGGAGGCGGAACCACTCTTCGAGCTCCGCCGGGCTCCCCGTCCGCTCCAGCTCCACGCCGCTGACCCATTCTGCGGGGGCGAACGGGCTGCCTCGCTCCAGCGACTGGGCGATCTCGCCGAGCAGGACCGACTTTCCGCCGTTGTTCGGCCCGACAATGACCGCGAGGCCGGCAGGGGGAATGTTCGCGACGGCACCATCGAGGAACCGAATCTGCTTCACGCCTACCGAGACCATCAGCGCTCCTTTGCTTGCCGGCTTGCCTCGGCTGGACCGTTACCAGAGTGTTTGACCACTACCGACGTCGTTCAACCCCGTGTCCAACCGGGCGTACGGGCGATCGGGTACGACCCCGTGATGGACCAGGAGCACGTGCAGGTTCGCGCCGCGGACCGACCCCGCCGTCCGGCAGCGATCAGGTCGTGGGCTCCCGGCTCAGCCGTCCGGCCACGTACTCCTCGACGCCGATCAGCGACAACAGGGTGCGCTGTGCGGTCGCGAGCAGCGGATCCGCCTCGTCCTTGTCGACCAGCCGAAGCCGGTCCACCCGGTAGTCGACCCCGTCACGTGTCATCCGGTACGAGCCGGCCGCGAGCACGTTCTGCGTCCAGTCGGTGGTCGCGCCCCACGGCAGCGGAGTCAGGACCTGGATGTCGGGCGTGCCGACGGCGCGGGCGGCGAACGCGACGACGGGTGTCGCGTACTGCTTGCCGCTGCGCCGGCCGACGTGGTGCACGGTCGCCCACGGTGGCAGGTGCGACGACATCTTGAGCGCGTAGGGGTTGAACCGCTTGGCGGCGCGGACGATCATCTCGGGAGCAGCCATGCACCCATCATGCTCCGACGCGAGCGCCCCGCCACCGCGCCGCCGGCCTGGGGCGGGCGCTAGGCCGTCCGGGGCTCGAAGGTCAGGACCGGGCGGCCCGTGCGCGGGTGGGTCAGCACCTCGCACCGCACGCCGTAGACCGGCTCGATCACCTCGGGCACGAGCACGTCCGCGACCGCCCCCGCCGCGGCGACCCGCCCGCCTGACAGCAGCACGACGTGGTCGCAGGTGGCGGCGGCGAGGTTGAGGTCGTGCAGCGCGGCGAGCACCGTCACGCCGTCGTCGGCGAGGCTGCGCAGCACGCGCATCGCGTGGAGCTGAGCGGCGATGTCGAGGTGGTTGGTCGGCTCGTCGAGCAGGAGCAGGCGCGGCCGCTGGGCGAGGGCGCGAGCCATGTGCACGCGCTGCCGCTCGCCGCCGGACAGCGTCGCGACCGCACGGCCCGCCAGCTCCAGCGCCCCGGCGGTCGCCAGGGCCTGCTGAGCGACGTCGCGGTCGGCCGCGGAGTCGCCCGCGAGCAGCGAGCGGTGCGGGATGCGCCCGAGCAGCACGGCGTCGAGCACGGAGACGGGCAGGTCCGTCGTCGCGTCCTGCTCCACGAGGGCCAGGACCCGGGCGCGACGACGGCGGGAGAGCGCCGCGAGGTCCTCCCCGCCGAACCGCACGCCCGGCTCGCCCGTCCCGCTGCCCGCCGGCTGCACGGCCGCGATCACGCGCAGCAGTGTCGACTTCCCCGAGCCGTTAGGCCCGAGCAGGCCCGTGACCGCGCCTGGGGGAGCGGTGCAGTCCACGCCGTCGAGGATGAGCCGGCCGTCCACGCCCCACGAGACGCGCGACGCCTCGAGCCCCGCGTCGGCACCAAGGTGCGCGGTGCCCTGCTCGTCGGTGGTCATGCCCGGGACCTTCCTCGCCAGAGCAGCAGCGCGAACACCGGCGCGCCGACGGCGGCCGTCACGATCCCGACCGGCAGCTCACGGGGCTCGAACACGGTGCGGGCCAGCGTGTCGGCCCACACCAGGAACGACGCCCCGAGCAGCGCCGACAGCGGCAGCAGGAGGCGGTGCCGCGCGCCGGTGAGCAGCCGCACCGCGTGGGGCAGGATCAGCCCGATGAAGCCGATCGACCCGCTCTGCGAGACGAGCGTGCCGGTGAGCAACGCGACCCCGATGAGCAGCACCCACCGCACGGCGTTGACGGGAATCCCCAGCGCCGCGGCGGCGGTGTCGCCGAACGTGAACGCGTCGAGCACGGACCCGGTCAGCGAGAGCGCGGAGCCGAGCACGAGCACGGCGACGCCCGTGATCGCGACGGACATCCAGGTCGCCGAGGCGACGGATCCCATGAGCCAGGACAGGACCTCGCGGAACGCGTCGCCCTTCACGGCCCAGAAGATGACGAACGACACGGCGGCGGAGCAGAGCTGGCTGATCGCGAGTCCGGCCAGGACGGTGCGTGTCGGAGTGATCGCGCCGAGCGCCCCGGCCAGGCCGAGCGCCGCCGCCAGCGCGGCGACGGCCCCGCCGAACGCCGCGACCGGCAGCAGCAGAGGGACGCCGAGCAGCAGGACCAGCACCGCACCGAGCGAGGCCCCGGACGACAGCCCGAGCAGGTACGGGTCGGCCAGCGGGTTGCGCGTCAGCGACTGCATGACGACGCCCGACAGCGCCAGCCCGGCCCCGACCGCCGCCGCGGTCAGGATCCGCGGCAGGCGGAGCTGCCAGACCATGCCGTCCCGGATCCGCGACAGCGGCTCGAGCCCGAGCCCGTCGCCGAGCCCGAGGTGCGTCGCGATCGAGCGCCACACCTCGGTCACGGCGAGCTCGGCGGGGCCGATCGTGACCGCGACGAGCACGGTCCCGACCAGCACGACGACGGCGGCCGGGAGCCACACGGCACCCCGCGCGGGACGCCGCTCGGCCCCGCCCGGCCCGTCCGCCGTCGTACCGCTCACAGGCCGAGCTCCTCCAGCTGCTTGCTGAGGTCCACGACGGCGTCGACGTTGCGCACGCCGGCCTCGGACGCGGGGAACGGCAGCAGCAGGTATCGCGACTCCTTGACAGCCGTCATCTCGGCGGTCGCGGGGTTGGACTCCAGGCGCTCGATCTTCGCGTCGGCGGTGTTCCACGCGGCGTCGACCAGCACGATCACGTCGGGATCGGCCTCGACGGCGGACTCCCAGGCGTAGGGCGTCCAGGTGTCGTGCACGTCGCCCGCGACGTTCTCCAGGCCGACGGCGTCCATGATCATCTGCGGCGCGCCGATGCCCGCGCCGACGTACGGCACGTCGTCGCCCGAGGAGTACCACAGGGCCGTGAGCCCGCGCGTGTCCGGCTCGACGGCGGCGAGCTTGGCCTGCTCCGCCTCGACCAGCTCCGTGGCCGCGTCCTGCACGTCGAAGATCTCCCCGACCTGCTCGATGTCGGCGAACACAGAGTCGAAGGTCAGCGGGTCGGGCATGTACGCGGGGTCCTTGCAGGCGGCGGGCGCGACGTACGTGGCGACGCCGAGGCTCGCGAGGGTCTCGCGGTCGCCCGCGGTCTCCGCGGTGAGGTTCGACTCCCAGCCGGCGTACACGAGGTCGGGCTCGAGCTCGAGCACCGCCTCCGCGCCGGGGACCTGCTCGGCCAGCGGCTCGGCCACGGCCGGGACGGCGGCCGCCGCCTCCTGGAGGGTCGCGGGCACGGGTCCGTCGAGGAACGCCGAGCCGACGATCCGGTCGCCCAGCCCGAGGGCCAGCAGGAGCTCCGTCGTGGAGGACTTGATCGTCACGACCTTCGCGGGCGCACTCTCGATCGTCGTCTCGAAGCCGCAGTTGTCGATCGTCAGCGGGTACGCGGTGCCCGACGCCGGAGTGGTCGCCTCCGCGGGCACCTCGCCCCGGGCGTCGGCGGAGCAGGCGGCCAGCGAGGCTGCCAGCGACGCGGTGAGCATGAGCGCCGCGGGGACACGGGAAGTGCGCACGGGAGGATCTCCTGAGGTCGTCTGGGACCCGGGCGTCGGGAGCGCGCGATGGGCGCACCCTTCCACCTGGGGGAGCAGCGGCACGGCAGGCGCGTACCGGACGGACCCGCGGCCCCAAGAAGAGGCCGCCCCGACGGGTCAGAATGAGGACCCGCGATCCGGAGGAGACGATACAACGACCCGCCGACACGGCCGGCCTCCCGGGCACGTCACACCCACGAAACGCGTGACGCGCAAGACTGTGGTCATGAGCGATCCGACTTTGCAGGGTGCCGCCCTCGACGCGCGCGTCGTCGCGGCAGACCACGACCGGGTGCTGCACTCCTGGTCGGCGCAGGCGCACCTCCCGGACTTCGTGGTCGCGGGCGGGCTCGGCTCGACCGTGTGGAACCACGAGGGCCGGCGTTGGCTCGACTTCTCGTCGCAGCTCGTGAACACCAACATCGGTCACCAGCACCCCGCCGTCGTCGAGGCGATCCGGGAGCAGGCGTCCGTGCTGACCACGATCGCGCCGTCGACCGCCAACAGGACCCGCGCCGAGGCCGCCGAGCGGATCCTGGCCCGCGCACCCGAGGGCATGCGCAAGGTCTTCTTCACGAACGGCGGCGCCGACGCGATCGAGAACTCGATCCGCATGGCGCGGCTGCACACGGGCCGCGACAAGGTCGTCTCGACGTACCGGTCGTACCACGGCAACACGGGCGCCGCGGTCGTCGCGACGGGCGACTGGCGCCGCATCCCCAACGAGTTCGCGCGCGGGCACGTGCACGTCTTCGGCCCGTACCTGTACCGCTCGGAGTTCTGGGCGACCACCGTGGAGGAGGAGCGCGACCGCGCCCTGCACCACCTGGAGCGCGTCATCCAGGCCGAGGGGCCGACGTCGGTCGCCGCCATCCTCCTGGAGACCATCCCCGGCACCGCGGGCGTGCTCGTCCCGCCGCCCGGGTACCTCGCCGGGGTGCGCGAGATCGCCGACCGGTACGGCATCGTCCTCATCCTGGACGAGGTCATGGCCGGGTTCGGGCGCACCGGATCGTGGCTCGCCCTCGACCAGCACGACGTGCGGCCCGATCTCGTGGCCTTCGCCAAGGGCGTGAACTCCGGCTACGTCCCCGCCGGCGGCGTCATGGTGAGCGCCGAGATCGCCGCGACCTTCGACGAGCGCGTGTTCCCCGGCGGCCTCACCTACTCGGGGCACCCGCTCGCCATGGCGGCGATCGTCGCGACGCTCGACGCCATGGAGCGTGAGGGGATCGTCGAGAACGCGGCGCGCGTCGGCCGTGACGTCCTCGGGCCGGGCCTCGCGGCACTCGCGGCGACGAACCCCCTGGTGGGCGAGGTGCGCGGCACGGGCGTCTTCTGGGCGGTCGAGCTGGTGTCCGACCGCGACACCCGCGAGCCCGTCAGCGCAGCCACCATGGCGGACGTCAAGTCCCGCCTGCTCGCCGCCGGATACCTTCCGTTCGTCGCCGAGAACCGGGTCCACGTGGTCCCGCCGTGCGTGATCACGCCCGACGAGGCGCGGCAGGGACTGGACCTCCTGGCGGGGGTCCTGTCGGACGTCGCGGCCGCCGGAACGGCCCGCGTCGCGGCCCCGGCCGAGAGGTAGATTGCGCGCGTGAGCACTGGAGAACGGAACAAGCGCGCCCTGGTGACCGGGGCGTCGTCGGGCATCGGGGCGGCGACGGTGCGCCGGCTGCGTGCCGAGGGCTGGGACGTCGTCGCCGCGGCGCGGCGCAAGGACCGTCTCGACGCCCTCGCGCAGGAGTCGGGCGCGGAGGCGTACGAGCTCGACGTGACGAGCGACGAGCAGGTGACCGCGCTGGCCGAGCACCTCGCCGCGACGGGCGGCCTCGACGTCGTCGTCAACAACGCGGGCGGCGCGCTCGGGCTCGACACCGTCGAGAACGCCGACATCGAGGGCTGGCGTCAGATGTACGAGCTGAACGTGCTCGGCACGCTCCGCGTCACGAAGGCCGTGCTGCCGCTGATCCGGGCCGCCCAGGGCGACGTCCTGGTCGTCACGTCCACCGCCGCGCACGGCGCCTACGAGCGCGGCGCCGGATACACGGCCGCCAAGCACGCCGAGCGGATGCTGTCGACGACGCTGCGCCTGGAGATCGTCGGCGAGCCGGTCCGCGTCATCGAGGTGGCTCCCGGTGCCGTGGCGACCGAGGAATTCTCCCTGGTCCGATTCGCCGGCGACACCGAGCGTGCTGCCGCCGTCTACGAAGGCTTCCAGCCGCTCGTCGCGGAAGACATCGCCGAGGCCATCGCGTGGACGCTCACCCAGCCGCCGCACGTCAACGTGGATCTCCTGATCGTGCGGCCACGGGCGCAGGCGAGCCACACGAAGATCGCCCGCACGGGCGTCTGACGGCTCCCGCGGCGGCCGGTCCGGCTTACGTCCTGGTGACGTTCCCCGGCTCCGCCTGGGCAGGTGCACCCGGGGGTGGCACGCTGGCCTCATGACACGTCGTGGCTGGTCAGGGTCCCTCGGGTGGGCGGCGCTCGCGGGCGTCGTCGCCGGTGGCGCGGGGCTCGCGGTCGCGGAGCTGTTCGCGGCCTTCCTTGCGACCGGGGCGAGCCCCGTGTTCGCCGGGGGCGCCGCCGTGGTCGACGCGGTTCCCGGCTGGCTCAAGGACCTCGCCGTCGCGTGGTTCGGCACGGCCGACAAGGCGGTCCTCCTCGGCACCATCGGAGTGGTCCTCGCCGTGGGTGCGGCGCTCGCGGGGGTGCTCGAGGTGCGGCGTCCGCCGTCGGGCAGCCTGCTGCTGGGCGCGGTGGGGGTGGTCGCGGCGGTCGTCGCGACGCTCCGCCCCGGCGCGACCGTGCTCTGGGCCCTGCCCAGCCTGCTCGGCATCGCCGTGGGCATGGCCCTCCTGCGGGCGGCCGCGGCCCGCCTGCGAGCCTGGGCCCCGGGCTCGGCCGCACCCGTGACCGCCGGCGGCCCGACGGCGGCCGCTCGCCCGGGTGCACCGGGCCGGGACCTCGACCGGCGCCGGTTCCTCGCCGTGACGGGCCTGTCGGCGGCGGCCGCGATCATCGCGCTGGCGGCGTCCCGCGCCGTGTCGGCCGCGAGCCGCGGCGTGCAGGCGGTCCGCGACGCCGTGCGGCTGCCCGCGCCGACCGCCCCGGCCGAGCCCGTCCCGCAGGGAGCCGACCTGGCCGCCGCGGCCGCCGACGGCGACGTCGACCTCGCCCCGGGCGACCTCGACGGGCTCGCCCCCTACATCACGCCGAACGTCGAGTTCTACCGCATCGACACGGCGCTGCGCGTCCCGCAGGTCGACCCCGCGGACTGGTCGTTGACCGTCACGGGCCTGGTCGACGAGCCCTTCACCCTGACGTGGGACGAGCTGCTCGCCCTGCCGATGGAGGAGCACCATGTCACCCTCGCGTGCGTGTCGAACGAGGTGGGCGGCGACCTGATCGGCAACGCGCTGTGGCTGGGGCACCCGGTCCGGACGCTCCTGGAGCGGGCGCGCCCGCAGGCCGGAGCGGACATGGTGCTCTCGCGGTCCGTGGACGGGTTCACGGCGGGCACCCCGCTCGACGTGCTGCTGGATCCCCAGCGGGCGTCGCTCGTCGCCGTCGGGATGAACGGCGAGCCGCTCCCGGCCGAGCACGGGTTCCCGGCCCGGCTGGTCGTCCCGGGGCTGTACGGGTACGTCTCGGCGACGAAGTGGGTCACGGAGCTGAAGGTCACCCGGTTCGCGGCGGACGAGGGCTACTGGACGCCGCGCGGCTGGTCGGCGCTGGGGCCGATCAAGCTGCAGTCGCGCATCGACGTGCCGCGGCCGGGGGCGTCGCGGGCTGCCGGGACGGTCGTCGTCGCCGGGGTCGCCTGGGCCCAGCACACCGGGATCTCGGGCGTGGAGGTGCGGGCCGACGACGGGCCGTGGCGGCCGGCGACCCTCGCCGAGACCACGGGGCCTGACACCTGGCGGCAGTGGTGGTACGCGTGGGACGCCGAGCCCGGCGAGCACCGGTTGTCGGTGCGGGCGACCGACACGGACGGCCTGGTGCAGACCGCCGACGAGGCCCCGCCGGCCCCCGACGGTGCGACGGGCCACCACACGGTGACGGTCTCGGTGGCGTGAACCGGGGGCGTTGACGGACCGGACAGCCGGGTCCGATGAGTTCCGGTGGACCACGTCGTCGTCACGGGTACAGGATCTTGGTTGAGCCCGGACGGAGCACGTGATGTCCCACGACGAACACCCCGAACACCCCGAACACCCCGAACACCCCGAGCCGCCGACCGTGGCGGGCCGGTACGTCGCCACGGTGGCGGTGTCGGAGGAGGCTGCGAAGGACCGCCCGCGCCTGCACCTGTCCGACCCGACGGTGCGCACGTTCGTCCAGCTCCTGCTGAACGTGCTGCTGGTGTCGGTCATGAACTTCACGGTCTGGTTCGCGATCACGTTCTACGTCTACCTGCAGACCAGGTCGGTCTTCGCGACGGGCATGATCTCGGGCATCTTCCTCGTCGCCACCGTCGCGACGGGCGTCTGGTTCGGCAGCCTGGTGGACCATCACCGCAAGAAGACGGTCATGCAGGTGTCGGCGGTGATCTCGCTCGTGCTGTACGCGGCGAGCCTGACCCTCTACCTCACCACGCCGGCGTCGACCTGGCGGGACCCGACGAGCGTCCGGCTGTGGGTCTTCGTCCTGCTGCTCATGGGCGGTGTGATCGCCGGTAACGTCCGCAGCATCGCCCTGCCCACGGTCGTCACCGCGCTCTTCGACGAACGGCTGCGCGACCGCGCCAACGGCCTGGTCGGCACGGTGATGGGCATCTCGTTCCTGGTCACGTCCGTGATCAGCGGCCTGCTGGTGGGCTCGAGCGGGATGCTCTGGGTCCTGATCCTCGCTGTCGGGATCCTCGCTGTGGCGCTGGTGCACCTGCAGACGATTCGCATCCCGGACGTGCTGCAGCACGCCGCGGCCGAGGGTGAGTCGAAGCGCGTGGACCTGCGCGGCACGATCGCCGTCGTGCGCTCCATCCCGGGCATGATCGCGCTCATCGTGTTCGCGGCGCTGAACAACCTGCTCGGCGGGGTCTTCATGGCGCTCATGGACGCGTACGGCCTGTCGATGATGTCGGTGCAGGCGTGGGGCCTGGTCTGGGGCGGGCTGAGCGCGCTGATGATCATGGGCGGGCTGCTCATCACCCGCACGGGCCTCTCGTCCAACCCCGTGCGGCTGATCCTGCTGGTCAACATCGCGATGTGGACCGTCACGGTCGTCTTCCCGCTGCGCGACTCCGTCGTGTGGCTCGTGGCCGGGCTCGCCGTCTACATGGTGGCCATGCCGTACGTCGAGGCCTCCGAGCAGACGGTGCTGCAGAAGGTCGTGCCCTACGAGCGGCAGGGCCGGGTCTTCGGCTTCGCGCAGAGCGTCGAGATGGCGGCGTCGCCGCTCACGGCGTTCCTCATCAGCCCGCTGACCCAGTTCTTCTTCATCCCGTTCATGACGGACGGGGCGGGGGCCCGGTGGATCGGCGACTGGTTCGGGACGGGCCAGGAGCGGGGGATCGCGCTGGTCTTCGTCGTGACGGCGTTCCTGGGGCTGCTGCTGACGGGTTACGCCCTGTCGAGCAAGTACTACCGGCTGCTGAGCCGCCGGTACCAGGAGGCGTGACGCCCGGTTCCGTCGCCCGCCGGACAAACGGGTTGCGCCCGTCGGTACCATGGAGGCACAGGCATCGACCCGGCTATCACCGGTGAGCCTCCGGAAGAACAGGTGCTTCGTCGGTCCGATGGACCTCGGCGGGCCACCCCAGTAGAACCGGACGGGAAGGCCCGTCACAGCCGTCAACGAGCGGCAGGCGCGTGCGCCTGCAAGCGGGGTGGTACCGCGGCACGTCTCGGCGTGTCGTCCTCGCAGCAGATGTGCCGAACCGACCCTGCTGCCAGGAGCCTTCACGATCATGGCCGTTCCCGAGCGCTACCCGCTGCACCGTGACGCCGAGGGCGTCGCCGCCTCGCCCGACCTGCCCGCGCTCGAGCGCGAGGTCCTCTCCTTCTGGGAGAAGGACGACACCTTCCGCGCCTCCATCGAGGCGCGCGACGCCGGCGAGAACGGCAGCAACGAGTTCGTCTTCTACGACGGACCGCCGTTCGCCAACGGCCTGCCGCACTACGGCCACCTGCTCACCGGGTACGCGAAGGACGTCGTGCCGCGCTACCGCACGATGCGCGGCCGGCGCGTCGAGCGGCGCTTCGGCTGGGACACCCACGGGCTGCCGGCCGAGCTGGAGGCCATGAGCCAGCTCGGCATCAAGACCAAGGACGAGATCCTCGAGCTGGGCATCGAGAAGTTCAACGCCGCCTGCCGCTCGTCCGTGCTGAAGTACACCGACGAGTGGCGCACGTACGTCACCCGCCAGGCGCGCTGGGTCGACTTCGACAACGACTACAAGACGTTCAACCCCACGTACATGGAGTCCGTGATCTGGGCGTTCAAGTCGCTGTACGACAAGGGCCTGGTGTACGAGGGCTTCCGCGTGCTGCCGTACTGCTGGAACGACCAGACGCCGCTGTCGAACCACGAGCTGCGCATGGACGACGACGTGTACCAGCCGCGCCAGGACCCGGCGGTGACGGTCGGTTTCGCCGTCACCGGCGCGCCCGCCGGCGGGCCGGTGCAGGACGGCGACCTGCTCCTCGTGTGGACCACGACCCCGTGGACCCTGCCGTCGAACCTGCTGGTCATGGTGGGGCCGGATGTGGACTACGTGGTCGTGGAGTCGTCGTACACGGGTGAGCCGCGCCGGTACGTGCTCGGCGAGGCGCGCCTGGAGCACTACGCGCGCGAGCTGACGGACGAGGGCGCGGAGGCGCCGCACGTCGTCGCGCGCGTGAAGGGCTCGGACCTGGTCGGCCTGCGCTACACCCCGCCGTTCGCGTACTTCGAGGGACACGAGGGCGCGCACCGCGTCGTCGAGGCCGACTTCGTGACCACCACCGACGGTACGGGCCTGGTGCACAACGCCGGCGCGTTCGGCGAGGAGGACAAGGCCGTCTCGGACCGCGAGGGCGTCGCCCCCGTGATCCCCGTCGGGGCCGACGGCCGCTTCACCTACCCGGTGAACGACTACGCCGACGTGCAGGTGTTCGACGCGAACGCCCTGATCATCGACCACCTCAAGGCGCGCACCCGCGGCGACGCCGAGGCCGCCGCCACCACGCCCGGCACGGTGCTGCTGCGCCGCGAGCAGTACACCCACTCGTACCCGCACTGCTGGCGCTGCCGGCAGCCGCTCATGTACATGGGCGTGTCGTCGTGGTTCGTCGAGGTGTCGAAGTTCAAGGACCGCATGCTCGAGCTGAACGAGCAGATCACGTGGGTGCCGGACCACATCAAGCAGGGCCAGTTCGGCAAGTGGCTGGAGAACGCCCGCGACTGGTCGATCACGCGCAACCGGTTCTGGGGCTCGCCCGTGCCGGTGTGGAAGAGCGACGACCCCGCGTACCCGCGCATCGACGTGTACGGGTCGTTCGAGGAGCTGGAGCGCGACTTCGGCACGCTGCCGCTGGACGGCGCCGGTAACCCCGACCTGCACCGGCCGTTCGTCGACAACCTGACCCGCCCCAACCCGGACGACCCCACGGGTCGCTCGACCATGCGGCGCGTCGAGGACGTCCTCGACGTCTGGTTCGACTCCGGCTCCATGCCGTACGCCCAGGTGCACTACCCGTTCGAGAGCTCGGAATGGTTCGAGAACCACTACCCGGGCGACTTCATCGTCGAGTACATCGGGCAGACCCGCGGCTGGTTCTACACGCTGCACATCCTCGCCACGGCCCTGTTCGACCGGCCGGCGTTCGAGACCGCCGTGTCGCACGGCATCGTCCTGGGCTCCGACGGCCGCAAGATGTCGAAGTCCCTGCGCAACTACCCGGACGTCAACGAGGTCTTCGACCGCGACGGCTCCGACGCGATGCGCTGGTTCCTCATGGCGTCTCCCATCCTGCGGGGCGGCAACCTCGTGGTCACCGAGGACGGCATCCGCGACGCGGTGCGCCAGGTGCTGCTGCCGCTGTGGAGCACCTATTACTTCTTCACGCTGTACGCCAACGCGGCGTCCGGTACCGGGGCGTCCGGGGCCGACGGCGGCGCCGGGCGCCTCGCGCAGGGCGTCTCGCCCGATCGGGTCGCGGACCTCCCGGTGATGGACCGCTACCTCCTCGCACGCACGCGCGGGCTGGTCGAGACCGTGACCGAGCAGCTCGACGGCTACGACATCGCGGGGGCCTGCGAGTCGGTGCGCCAGTACCTCGACGCGCTGACGAACTGGTACGTCCGCACCCAGCGGGACCGCTTCTGGGCCGAGGACGCCGACGCGTTCGACACCCTGTACACCGCGCTCGAGGTGCTCACGCGGGTGATGGCGCCGCTGGCTCCGCTGCTGACCGAGGAGGTGTGGCGCGGGCTGACCGGTGGGCGCTCCGTGCACCTGACGGACTGGCCGAGCCTCGGCGCCCCCGAGGGGTCGACGATGCGCTGTGCCGAGGCGGACGTCCTCGTGGCCGACGACGCGCTCGTCGCGGCCGTCGAGTCCGCCCGCACCGTCGTCTCGCAGACCCTCGCGCTCCGCAAGGTGAACAAGCTGCGCGTGCGCCAGCCGCTGCGGGCGCTGACGGTGGCCGTGACGGACCCTCAGGGCGTGGCGCCGTTCGCGGCGCTCCTGGCGTCAGAGCTGAACGTCAAGGACGTGCGGCTCGTCGAGTTCTCGCCCGCCGTCGCGGAGGAGTACGGCGTCACCGAGCGCCTGTCGGTCAACGCGCGCGCCGCCGGGCCGCGTCTCGGCCGCGGCGTCCAGACGGTCATCAAGGCCGCGAAGGCGGGCGCCTGGACCACGGCGGACACGGGGGCCGTCGTCGTGCACACCGACGACGGCGACGTCCCCCTGGAGGCCGGCGAGTACGAGCTGGCGACCGTGGTGTCGGAGGCGGCGGGCTCGGACGTGGCCGCCGCCGTGCTGGCGACCGGCGGGTTCGTCGTGCTGGACCTCGCGCTCGACGAGGCTCTCCTCGCCGAGGGCTACGCCCGCGACACCGTCCGCGACGTGCAGGACGCCCGCAAGGCGGCCGGGCTGCAGGTCTCGGACCGGATCGCGCTCGCTCTGACGGTGCCGGCCGAGTGGGTCGCGGCCGTCGATGCGCACCGGGAGCTGCTGGCGTCGGAGACGCTGGCGGTCTCCCTGACCGTGACGGCGGGCGCGGAGCGCACGGTGACGGTCGCGAAGGCCGACCTCGCGAAGTAGAACGGACGAGCGCGGCCAGGAGGCATCCTCCCGGCCGCGCTCGCTTCGTTCTCCTTCGGCCGGGCCACCAGCCGGCCGCTGGCATCTCCGCAAAGCCCTGGCGCCGGGCTGCCGTCGCTCGCTAGGCTCGCCCTCCCGACCGTGAACGCGCGGTCCGACGATGGCCCGGCGCCGCCGATGAAAGGCGCCTCCTCATGACGACTGTTCCAGGAGACCCCGCCCCGCTCCGGTGAGCGGGGCGAAGACGAAGCCCGCCGAGCTCCGGCGGCAGCGACGCAGTCGGCGGCACGGGTGCTGGGGGCACCTTGTCGTCGCACCACTCTGGGTCGCGTACGACGCCAACCTGGGGACGCTCCTGCGGACCTGTGACGCCGTCGGCGCGTGTCTGGCAGTTCCGCGCACCCCGCACTATCAGGCCGCCCTCGCCCGGGGCGACACCCTCGGCTCGCGGCGCCCGTGCCTGCACTGGGTGGCGCCGTCAAAGGAGGCGTGGCTGGCGGAGCAGCGAGCGGCCGGGTTCCGGATGGTCGCCGTCGAGCTCGCCGATGGCGCGACCCCGCTGCCGCGCCTCGAGCCCGCTCGCACCCCGACGGTCCTGCTGCTGGGCCATGAGCACCACGGCGTACCCGACGACGTGCTGGCCGACGTCGACGAGTGCATCGAGATCCCGATGACGGGGTTGGGCGCCAGCCTCAACGTCGCGGTCGCGGGGAGCCTCGTGGTCTACCGCCTCGCCGGGCTCTCCTGAGATGTCGCGAGATGCCCGTCGCAGGTCCGGTCGCCTCCGCGCGAGGCGACCGGACCTGCGTCGTCATTTCGGCGGAAGGCCTGGCGCGCCGGAAGACGGAGGACTAGAATCAGAGGTGCCCAGGGCGGAAGCCCTGAGAAGTGAGCCCGGGAGCCAATTGGCACCGGGCTCGCGTTTGTCTGGAGCACCATGCGGTTCACGGCGGAGCCGCCGGACGAGTCGTCGGACGCGAATCGCGCTCGGGCCGGCGGGGGAGACTGGTCCCGTGACGACCCCCACGATCCCCTTGAACAACGGCGTTCTGATCCCGCAGCTCGGCTTCGGTACGTACAAGCTGCCGCCCGTGCAGACCCGGGAGGTCGTGCTGCGGGCGCTCGACGCCGGGTACCGGCACGTCGACACGGCGCAGATGTACCGCAACGAGGCCGCCGTCGGCCGGGCGGTGCTCGACTCCGGCCTGCCGCGCGACGAGGTCTTCGTGACGAGCAAGCTGAACAACGCGTTCCACGCGTACGACGAGGCGCACGCAGCGTTCGACCGCACGCTCGACGACCTGGGCCTGGAGCACGTCGACCTGTTCCTCATCCACTGGCCGCTGCCCGCCTTCGGCCGCTTCGTGGAGGCGTGGCGGGCGCTGGAGGAGATCTACGCGTCGGGGCGGGCGCGGGCGATCGGCGTGTCGAACTTCCAGCCGCACCACCTGGACCGGATCCTCGCGGAGGGCACCGTGGTGCCGGCGGTGAACCAGGTGGAGATGCACCCCTGGTTCGTGCAGCAGGAGGTGCGGGCGTACGACGCGGCGCACGGGATCGTGACCGAGGCCTGGTCCCCGCTCGGCCGGGGACGGGTGCTCGAGGACGAGGAGGTTCTCCGCATCGCCGCCGACCTGGGGCGCTCACCCGCGCAGGTCGTGCTGCGCTGGCACGTCCAGCGCGGTGACGTCGTGATCCCGAAGTCGGCGACGCCGGCGCGGATCGCGGAGAACGCGGCCATCTTCGACTTCGTGCTGGACGACACCGCGATGGCGGCGATCACGGCGCTCGACCGGGACACGAGGATCGGCTCGCACCCGGACCACGAGAACCGCACCGACCGTTGAGTGCTTGGCGACCGGACCGGCGTCGCAGATTGCTCGGCGGGGAGTCTGGCGTGCCGCGCGACGGAGGACTAGAATGGAGAGTACCCAGGGTGAAAACCCTGAGGATGTGAGCCCGGGAGCCAGTAGGCGACCCGGGCTCGCATTGTCTGGCGCACCATGCGCATCGCCGCGAAGCCGCCGGACGAGTCGCCTGGGTCGGCAGCGCCGTCGGCCACGGAGCCGATGGGTGATCTCGGCGCCCCGAACTGTCACGGAGGCGGCCGCGGCGTAACTTGGAGGCTTCGGGGGGGGCGGACCGGGTTCGCCCGACGTACCCGGACGCCCTTCACCACAAGGAGGTGGTGAGATGAAGCGCGTCATCATGACGTTCGTCGTCGCAGCGGGGCTGAGCCTGGGTGGTGCCATGTCTGCACAGGCGGGCGAGACCAACGGGAACGGTGATCCCATCCCAGGTGCGCACAACGCCAGCTCGGTGTGTGCGTTCTCGGGTCAGGACCTGCCCGACGAAGAGGAGAACCAGCCGCCCGAGTTCAACGACGACTTCGTGACGGACGGGCACGCCCAGAGCTACGGCAGGTGGGTGGCCAACGGCTTCAAGGGCATCGTGCCGAGCCCCGGCGACGCCTGCCGCGGCAACATCGAGTTCGTGGAGTAGTGCCCCGAACCGGCCCTGCTCTGACGCCCGACGCAGACCGGTCGCCTCCGCACGACGCGACCGGTCCGACGTCGGGCACCTTCGCGCACGTCAGCACCCGCGCGGACCGCGACCCAGACTCCGGGGTCGAAGGCCTCGCGCGTCGGGCGTTGCAGAGTTAGAATTGAGGCGCCCAGGGCGGAAACCCTGTGAGATGAGTTGAAACCCTGAGAAGTGAGCCCGGGAGCCAGTAGGCGACCCGGGCTCGCGCTGTGTCAGGGCACCATGCGGACCGCCGTGATGCCACCGAACGAGTCGCCGGGGTCCGCGGCGCCGTCGGCCCGGAAGCCGTTGCGCTCGTAGAAGGGGCGGGCGCGAAGCCGTAGTTGTCTACGTCTCCACCCACGACTGGAAGTGCACGTGGCCGCAGGCGGCGGCGTCGGCCGGGGTTGCCGGGCGGAGGGTCCACTCGTGGGTCGGCATGGCTGTGAGCCAGACGACGAGAACCTCTGGCAGCGGATCTGCGGATCGAGTGACGAACGTGGATGGCGCCCGCCGGCACCCAGGTTCAGCCCTTACCGTCATCTCGTCTCTCGCCCTTGACCGCCGCACGCCTGCCGTCTGTCACCTCTGAAGGAGCCCCCGTGACGCTTCTCGACCTCGCGCTCCTCCTGGTGCTGATCGCCGCCCTCGCCGCCGGTCTGAGCCGTGGCCTGCTGGCAACGCTCGGTGGACTGGTCGGCCTCACCCTCGGCGGCCTCGCGGCGTTCTGGGCCGTCCCGGCCATCAACGACATGCTGCCGACCCCGCAGTGGCGCGGCTTGGTGTCCATCGCCGCGGCCGTCCTGCTGCCGTTGTTCGGCGCCTCCCTCGGTGCCGGAATGGGACGCGGCCTGCGCCGGGGCGTGGACCGCACCGCACTGCGCCCTGTCGAGCGGTTCCTCGGCGGCGTGGCCAACGTGGGCGTCGCCGCCCTCGCGCTGTCGTTCGTCGGCAACGCGGTCACCGCCACCGGCACGCCCGGCGTGGCTTCGGCCGTCTCGTCCTCCGCCTTCCTGCGCACCATCGACGACCTGACCCCGCCCGCGGTGGGCCGCCCGCTCGCCCAGATGCGCGCCATGGTGCTCGACGACGGCCTTCCCCGCCTGAACATCCTGCTGGTCCCCCGGCAGGCACCGGTGGCGCCCGCCGTCGACCTCGACAACACCCAGCTGGAGGCCTCGGCGCAGTCGGTGGCCCGGATCTCGGGAATCGCGTACGCGTGCGGGACGAGCTCGACCGGGTCGGGGTTCGTCGTCGCGCCCGACCGACTGGTGACCAACGCGCACGTCGTGGCCGGCGTGGACCGGCCGGTCGTCGAGCTCCCCGACAGCCCGGCCCGGGAGGGGCGCGTGGTGTACTTCGACCCCGTCGACGACCTCGCCGTCATCGCCGTCGAGGGCCTGGCCGCCGATCCGCTCGACATCGCGCCGACCCTCGCGGTGGGCGACCCCGCCGTCGTCCAGGGCTACCCGTACGGCGGCCCGTTCACCTCGACGAGCGCCGGGGTGCTCGGCGTCAGCACCGCCCGCGTGCCGGACGCGTACGGCGGCGGCGGGGCCGACCGCGAGGTCTACTCACTTGCCGCCGTGGTGCGCCCCGGCAACTCGGGCGGACCGCTCCTGACGACCGATGGCCAGGTCGCCGGCGTGATCTTCGCCCGCGCCGACTCCGAGGTCGACATCGGCTACGCGATGACGGACGCCGAGCTGCGCCCGGTCGCGGCCCAGGCCGCCAGCCTGGATGACCCGGTGTCGTCGGGACGCTGCGCGGCCTGACCATCCCGACGAACCCGCAGGAGTGACGGCGGCTCAGCGCCTTTGCTCAGAGCAGATAACCGGGTCAAGGATCACGTTCCCTCACCGAGCGTCTCGCACAGTTGTTCGATAGAATCGTGGGATGCAGGGGGAGCGGGTTCCGGGTGGGTCCGGCCTGCCGGGCGGGGTGCCCGGCGGGCCGGTGTTCGATGGCGCCGAGGTGCCTTTGGGGAGCCTGCTTCCGGGGGCTGGTCTGGTCGGGGTGCTGGCGGGCCTGGAGCCGGCCGACGAGCCGGACTCGGTGCTGGTGGAGGTCGTGGTTGCCTGGGAGCGGGTCATGGCGTTCGCTGCCGCGCGTCAGGCGGCTGCCGCGGGTGAGCTCGCTGCGCGGCGGGCGTGGTCGACCGAGCGTGAGCACCTGGGCGATGAGCTGGCTGCGGCGATCGGTCACTCGGCGAACGTGGGCCAGACCCTGGTCGCGCGCGGTGAGGCGCTGGCTGAGCTGCCCGAGGTCCGCGACGCCCTGACCGCCGGCGACGTCTGCGCGAGAAAGACGGACGTGCTCGCGTTCACCGGGGCCTTCCCCACCGTCGAGGACCGGCGGGCCGCCACGGCCCGCGTGCTGGCCGGCGCGCCCCGCCTGGGTCTGCGGTCGCTGCGCCGGCGCATGCTCGCCGAGGCCGCCGCCGTCAGCACCGAGGCAGCCGAGGTCAACCGGAAGGCCGCCGCCGAGCAGAGGCACGTCCGCCTGGAGCCGGTCGAGAACGGCATGGCCTACCTCACCGCCTACCTGCCCGCGCCCGACGCCGCGGCCGTGTGGTCCGCCATCGACGACGCGGGCACGGCGATCCACCGCACGCCGGACGAGACCCGCACCCTGGGCCAGGCCCGCGCCGACGCCCTCGTCGCCCTGGCCACCGGCCGGTCCGTCCCTGCCGGGCACGACACCGACACCGGCACCGCGCTGCGGGTGGTCGAGGTCCGCCCCCAGGTCCGCGTCACGGTCTCGGCCGCGACCCTGCTCGGGTTGGACAACGCCCCCGGCGACCTGACCGGCTACGGACCCGTCACCGCCGAGGCAGCCCGGACCCTGGCCCAGGACGGCACCTGGCAACGGCTGCTCACCGACCCGGTCACCGGCGTCCTGATCGACTGGTCCACCACCACCTACACCCCGGGCAAGGTCCTGCGCCGCGCCGTCGAAGCACGCGACGGCACCTGCACCTTCCCGATGTGCGACCGCCCCGCCGAACGCGGCGACCTGGACCACATCACACCCTTCAACCACCACCACCCGAGCGACCACACACCCGGCCAGACCCGAGCCGACAACCTCCACGCCCTGTGCCGCCGACACCACCGCGCCAAGACCCACGGCCGCTGGCGACCCGAACGTGACCCCGCCACCGGGACCACCACCTGGACCTCACCCACCGGGCGCCTCCACCACCGCCCCGCCACCATCGTCGACCCCGCACGCCTGTGACCCGTTGGCGACGAAGTAGAGCGCCCGGACCCTGACCAATGGTCGTCGAGATGCCACCGACAGCGCTGTGCCGGCCCGTCCACCGTCGGCGACCCGTTCGGTGCCCCGCCCCACGCAAAACTAGACTCAGTGCGTGAACCAGCCTCTCGACAAGTCCCTCCAGGCCGGCCGGAAGAACCGGCGCGCGACGAGCCGCGGCGCCGAGAAGGTGGATCCCGCGATCCAGGGGGCACTGGACACGGTGTACGCGGAGATCATGTCCCGCGCCCCGGAGCACGACATCGACCCCACCCTCTCCCGCGTGGAGCGCGTCCTCGAGCTCCTCGGTGACCCGCACAGGGCCTACCGCACCATCCACATCACGGGCACGAACGGCAAGTCCTCCACGTCGAGGATGATCGAGCGCCTCGTCCGCGAGTACGGCCTGCGGACCGGCCGCTTCACCAGCCCGCACCTCACGAGCGTCACGGAGCGCATCGCCGTCGACGGCGAGCCCCTGACCCCGGAGCGCTTCGTGGAGGTCTGGGAGGACGTCGCCCCGTACATCGGCGTGGCGGACCGCGAGTCGCAGGAGCAGGGCGGCCCGCGACTGAGCTTCTTCGAGGTCCTGACCGTGATGGCGTTCGCGGCGTTCGCGGACGCGCCCGTGGACGTCGCCGTGATCGAGGTGGGACTGGGCGGCACGTGGGACTCCACGAACGTGGTGGACGGTGAGATCGCCGTGATCACGCCCATCGCGGCCGACCACGAGCGGTGGCTCGGCTCCACGATCACGGAGATCGCCACCGAGAAGGCGGGCATCATCAAGGACGGCGCCACGGTCGTCAGCGCGCAGCAGCGAGACGACGCCGAGGACGTCATCCGGGAGCGGGCGCTGAAGGTGGGCGCCAGCCTCGTCCGCGAGGGCGTCGAGCTGGAGGTCGTGGACCGCCGGCTCGCCGTCGGCGGCCAGCTCATGGACCTGCGCACCCCCGCCGGCGTGTACACGGAGATCTACCTCCCGCTGCACGGCGAGCACCAGGCCCACAACGCGCTGCTCGCACTTGCGGCGACGGAGGCCCTGATCACCGGGGGCGGCGCACTGGGCGCCGAGATCGTGGAGGCGGCCTTCGCCGACGTCGACTCGCCGGGACGCCTCGAGGTGGTGCGCTCCAGCCCGACCGTGATCGTCGACGCCGCGCACAACCCGCACGGCGCGGAGGCGCTGGTCGCGGGCCTGGAGGATGCGTTCGACCTGGAGCGCATCGTCGGCGTCGTCGCGATCATGGGCGACAAGGACGCCGAGGGCCTGCTGGCCACGTTGGAGCCCGTCCTGGCGGAGGTCGTCGTGACGCGGAACTCGTCGGAGCGCAGCACGGACCCGGAGGAGCTCGCCGAGGTGGCGCGCGACGTCTTCGGCGAGGACCGCGTGCACGTCGCCGACCGGCTCGACGAGGCGCTCCAGGTCGCGGCCGACCTCGCGGAGTCCGGGGACCGCATCGGCGTCGGCTCGGGCACGGCCGTGCTCGTCACCGGTTCGGTGGTGACGGTCGCGGACGCGCGTATCCTCCTGGGCCGCGGCTGAGACACCCAGGACTCGACGAGGGTGGCCGAGTCGGACGCCAGGGGTGTTGTATGGAGTCCCATGAGGCCTGTGCGCGCGGACGGCGACGGGGCCGCCCGCTGGCGCCGGCCACCGAGGAGGACCGAGCCGTGAAAAAGCTGCTGAACGACCCCGGGAACGCCGTCACCGACTCCCTCGCAGGATTTGCACTCGCCCACGCCGACCTCGTGCAGGTCCACCACGCGCCCGTGTACGTGGTGCGCAGGGACGGCGCGATCACGGGCAAGGTGGGCCTGGTCAGCGGGGGCGGGTCGGGCCACGAGCCGCTGCACGCGGGCTTCGTAGGTGACGGGATGCTCGACGCCGCGGTGCCCGGCGCGGTGTTCACGTCCCCGACGCCGGACCAGATCCTGCCCGCGATCCAGGCCGCGGACGGCGGCGCGGGTGTGCTGGTGATCGTCAAGAACTACACGGGCGACGTGCTGAACTTCGAGACAGCGGTGGAGCTCGCCGAGACGGACGACATCGACGTCTCGAGCATCCTCGTCAACGACGACGTGGCGGTGGAGGACTCCCTGTACACGGCGGGCCGCCGCGGCGTCGCCGGAACGGTGTGCGTGGAGAAGATCGCGGGTGCTGCGGCGGCGCGCGGTGCAGACCTGGGCGCGGTCACCCAGGTCGCGGGCAAGGTCGTGGCGAACGTGCGCAGCATGGGCGTCGCGCTGACCGCGTGCACGGTGCCGCACGTCGGCAAGCCGAGCTTCGACCTCGAGGAGAACGAGATCGAGATCGGCATCGGCATCCACGGCGAGCCGGGCCGTCACCGGGTCCCGATGGCGTCCGCCGACGAGATCACGAAGATGCTGCTCGACCCCGTCGCGGACGACCTGCCCCTGGTCCGCGGGGACCGGGTGTTGCTGTTCGTCAACGGAATGGGTGGCACGCCTCTGTCGGAGCTCTACGTGGTCTATGGTCGGGCCCGGCGGCTGCTCGAGGAGCGCGGTGTGACGGTCTCCCGCTCGCTCGTCGGCAGCTACGTGACGTCGCTCGAGATGCAGGGCGCGTCGGTGACGGTGCTGCGTCTGGACGACGAGCTGGAGGCGTTGTGGGACGCCCCCGTGCACACGGCGGCCATGCGCTGGTGACGTCCTGGGTGTGAGTCCGGGACGCGCTCGGGTTGGTGGGGTGGCCGTCGGCGCGGTGCGCCGGCGTGACCGATCGAGGGAAGGTTTCTGCGACATGACGCTGGACGCCGACTGGGCCGAGCGCTGGGTGCGCCGGGCCGCCGAGGCCGTCGAGGCTGCCAAAGACGAGCTGACCGAGCTCGACCGGCAGATCGGCGACGGCGACCACGGCGAGAACATGCACCGCGGGTTCCAGGCTGTCGTCGCCCGCCTCGACGCGGCCGCGGCGGACACCGGCTCCGACACCGCGGCACCTGGCGGCAGCGCCCGGGAGGTCGGCGACGTCCTCAAGACCGTGGCCACGACGCTCATGTCGACGGTCGGCGGCGCCTCAGGTCCCCTGTACGGCACGGCGTTCCTGCGGGCGTCGAAGGTGTCCGGCCGACCGCTGCTCGACCCGTCGTCGATCGTGGCGCTCCTGGAGGCGGCGCTGGAAGGCATCACGACGCGCGGCAAGGCGACCGTGGGGGAGAAGACGATGGTGGACGCCTGGTCGGCGGCCGTGGACGCCGCCGAGCGCACCGCCCGGGACGGCGGCGACGAGGTCGCCGTCCTGCGCGCCGCGGCGGAGGCGGCGGACAAGGCCGCATTCGGCACGATCCCGCTCCTCGCGACGAAGGGTCGTGCCTCCTACCTGGGCGAGCGCAGCCGGGGCCACGAGGACCCGGGCGCCCGCTCGACGGCGCTCCTGCTCGGCGCGGCCATGGCGGCGGCGCTCGCGGGCCCGGGGGGCGCCGCATGAGCGCGCCGGTCGCGCTCGTCCTGGTCTCGCACTCGACGTACCTCGCCCGGGGCGTGGCGGAGCTCGCCGCGCAGATGGCGCCGGACGTGGTGATCCGCACCGCGGCCGGTGGCCCCGACGGCGGCCTGGGCACCTCGTTCGACACGGTGCAGGCGGCCATCACGGCGGCGCTCGACACCGTGGGCGCCACCGTGCCCGACGACGGCGGGTCGCCCCGGGCGCGCGGCGGCGTCGTGGTCCTCGCGGACCTCGGGTCGTCGGTGCTGACGGTCGAGACGGTCCTCGAGCTGGACGAGTCCCTGGCCGGCAGCGTCGTGCTGGCGCGCGGCCCGTTCGTCGAGGGCGCGGTCGCGGCGGCGGTGACCGCGCACGGCGGGGCGACGCTCGACGAGGTCGTGGCCTCAGCCCTGGACGCGGCGCACTCCTTCTCCCCGGCCGGGACCCCGGGCGGCGCCGGCGGGCCGGCCTGGGCGGGCGGCGCTGGCGGTGAGGCGGACGCCGGAGGCGAGCGGCCGGCGTCGGACACCGTGACCGGGCGGGTGACCGTCCGCAACCCGCTGGGGCTGCACGCGCGGCCCGCCGCGCTGGTGTCGCGCAAGGTGGCGGAGCTGGGGGCGAAGGTGCGCGTGGACGGCGTCGACGCGTCGAGCGTGCTGCAGCTCATGGCCCTGGGCGCGATCGAGGGCCGCGAGCTGACCGTCGAGGCGGAGGGGCTTGGGGCGGCGGAAGCAGTGCGGGTCGTCGTGGGGATGATCGAGGGCGGCTTCGGCGAGATCTGACGCGCGCCTTCCGCAAACCGAGGCGGAGGCCCGATGTGAGCAGGGTCACATCCGCGCACTTGATCGAAAATTGCAGTGAGTGCAAGATTGTCACGTGGTGGTGACCGGACTGCGTGAGGCGAACAAGCGTGCCCGTCGGGACGCGCTCGTCGACGCCGCCCAGGCGCTCGTGGCCGAGCACGGCCTCGACGCCGTCACCGTCGAGATGATCAGCGCGAAGGCCGGCGTCTCCGCGCGGACCTTCTTCAACTACTTCGAGACCAAGGACGACGCGGTGCTCGGCCTGGTCGACACCGGGATCGCCCCGGCGGCCGCGCGCGAGTTCGCCGCCGGAGGTCCGAGCGGACGGCTGCTGACGGACCTGCAGGTTCTCGTCGGCGTGCTGCTGGAGTCCTTCGCCGGCCAGCACGAGCGCGCCGTCCAGGCGTTCCGCATCATGGAGTCGGAGCCGCGGCTGCTGCAGCGGCACATGGTGTGGGTGGACCGGCACAAGGCTGAGCTGCGGGAGCTGTTCGAGGCACGCCGTGCCGTGCGGCCCTTCAGCGCCGACAACGAGCTGCTCCTGATGCTGGTCCTCCTGCTCCTGCGCACCGCGACCACGTCCTGGGAGCGCTCCGGCCACCAGGGCAACCTGGACAGCCACCTGTCCGACGCCGTGGCCCAGCTCATCCACGTCGTCGCGAGCGACCTCGAACCGGGGGCCTGACCGGCGCCCCCCACCTCCACCGCCCGGCCCGTATCGACCCCAGCTCCCGCCCCAGCGCTGACGACCGCACCCTGGCGGTTACCCCGTCATGCCCGAACGAAAGGTCCTCTCCATGAGCCACGCCGACCCCACGGCGCCTGACAAGCCGTTGGTGGTGCTGACGCAGCGCACGATCTGGCTGATCTTCGGCGCCCTGATGGCCAGCATGTTCCTGTCGTCCCTCGACCAGACGATCGTCGGCACCGCGATGCCGACCATCGTCGGCGAGCTGGACGGCGTGGAGCACCAGGGCTGGGTCATCACCTCGTACATCCTGGCGATCGCCGTCGCCATGCCGCTCTACGGCAAGTTCGGCGACCTCTGGGGCCGCCGCTGGCCGTTCCTCGTGGCGGTCGGCCTCTTCACCGTCGCCTCCGCGGCCGCCGGCTTCGCCCAGACGTTCCCCGAGCTCGTCGCCGCGCGCGCCGTGCAGGGCCTGGGCGGTGGCGGCCTCATGATCCTGTCCCAGGCGATCATCGCCGACATCGTGCCCGCCAAGGAGCGCGGCAAGTACATGGGCCCGATGGGGGCGCTGTTCGGCCTCTCCGCCGTGATCGGCCCGCTGCTCGGCGGCTGGCTGACCGAGGGCCCGGGCTGGCGCTGGACCTTCTGGGTCAACGTGCCCGTCGGCGTCGCGGCGATCCTTGTCGCCTGGTTCACGCTCAAGCTGCCGTCGCACCGCTCCAGCCGCCCCATCGACTGGTTCGGCATCCTGTTCATGATGCTCGGCACCTCCGGGATCGTGCTGCTCACCTCGTGGCAGTCGCTCGGCAACGACCACTACGACTGGTCGTCGCCGCAGCTCCTCGGCCTCGCGGGCGGCACCGTCGCGGCCGTGGCGCTCTTCATCCTCACCGAGCTCCTCGTCAAGGAGCCGCTGATCCCGCTGCGGCTGTTCAAGAACCGGACGTTCACGATCACCACCCTCATCGGTCTCGTGCTCGGCATGGGCATGTTCTCCGCCATGGCGATGCTGCCGACGTTCCTGCAGATGTCGACCGGCGCCGGCGTCACCGAGTCGGGCTACCTCATGCTCCCGATGATGGTCGGCGTCATGGCCACCGCCATCGGCTCCGGTATCGCGATCACCAAGACCGGCCGGTACAAGCTGTTCCCGGTGGCGGGCCTCGTGATCACGGCGCTCGGCATGGCCTGGCTCACCACGATCAGGGGCGACATGTCCATGTGGCTGTTCGGCGCGATGATCTTCGTGCTCGGCGCCGGCATGGGCCTCGTCATGCAGACGATCGTGCTCGCCGTGCAGAACTCGGTGGACCCGCACGAGCTCGGCACCGCCACCTCCGCGAACAACTTCTTCCGCGAGATCGGCGCCGCCGTCGAACCGCGTTCTTCACGACGATCTTCACCTCGCGCCTCACGGACAACCTCGAGGGCGTGTTCGCGAGCGTCCCCGCCGGCGGCGCGCCCGCGGACGGCAGCTCCGGCCTCACGCCCGACGCCGTCCAGGCGCTGCCGGAGCCTCTGAAGACCGGTGTGATCGACGCCTTCACCGACGCCCTCGCACCCGCCTTCTGGTACCTGATCCCGCTCGTCCTGCTCGGGTTCGTGCTCTCCCTGTTCCTCAAGGAGGTCAAGCTCTCCGACGAGGCGGGGATGGTCGCCCGCGGCGAGGCCGTGGCAGCCCCGCCGAAGGGGGCGCCACGTGACGGCGAGCCGACGGGCGACGTGCCCGACGACGCCTCCGCGATCACCGAGACCACCGGCGAGCCCGATATCGTGAAGAGGTGAGCAAGGACCGACCCGTCCCCGGTGACCGGATCAAGCCGAAGCCGTCCGCCCTGGTGCAGTTCACCTCGACCGTCCTCGCGTGCGAGGCGTTCCTGGTGCTCTTCGTCGCGCTCTCCGCGTTCGGGCTGCGGGGGTCACCCTTCGGCCGCGGGCCGGTGCAGACCGACTCCGCCGCACTGATCTGGGGCGTGGGGGGCGGGATCGCGCTGCTGCTCCTCGTGCTGTCCCGGCTCACGAAGCGGCCGGCGGGGATCGTGGGCGGCACGATTGCCCAGGTCGTCGTCGTCGCGACCGGGCTCGTGGTGCCGCTCGCGTTCGTGGTGAACATCGTGTTCGCCGTGCTGTGGGTCATGGCCCTCCGGCTCGGGATCCGCGTGGACCGCGAGCGGGCGGCGTACGACGCCGAGCACCCGGACACCGCGCCCAACCTCGACGCGTCGTAGGACGAGCCCGCCCCCGGCCGTGGTCGGGGGCGGGCCGTCCGCCCGGATAGGGTGAGGCCATGACCGACGTCGCAGAGAAGACCCTGCCCGCCGAGCCCTCGATCCTCCCCGTGGCCGAGCGCACGCTCGTGCTGGTCAAGCCCGACGGCGTGCGCCGCGGCCTGTCCGGCGAGATCCTGCGCCGCGTGGAGGCGAAGGGCTACACGCTGCGTGCCGTGCGCCTCATGGACGCGACCCCGGAGCTCCTCGCAGCGCACTACGCGGAGCACGAGGGCAAGCCGTTCTACCAGCCGCTGGTCGACTTCATGCTGTCCGGCCCGGTCCTCGCCGTGGTGGCGGAGGGCAACAACGTCATCGCGGGCTTCCGCTCGCTCGCCGGCGCCACCGACCCGACGGTCGCCGCACCCGGCACGATCCGCGGCGACCTGGGGCGCGACTGGGGCCTGAAGGTCGTGCAGAACCTGGTGCACGGCTCGGACTCGACGGAGTCGGCGGCGCGGGAGATCGGGCTCTGGTTCCCCGAGCTGGTCTGAGTTGCGCGGCCCGCGGCCGCCCGGTCCCGGGCCGCAGGTCCCGCGATCCACGTACGCTGACCGTTAGGCTCTCCGGGTGCACCTCAAGACGCTCACGCTCCGGGGCTTCAAGTCCTTCGCGTCGGCGACCACCCTGAACTTCGAGCCGGGCATCACCTGCGTGGTAGGCCCCAACGGCTCCGGCAAGTCGAACGTGGTCGACGCGCTCTCCTGGGTCATGGGCGAGCAGGGCGCCAAGTCGCTGCGCGGCGGGAAGATGGACGACGTCATCTTCGCCGGGACGTCGGGCCGCGCGCCGCTCGGCCGGGCCGAGGTCTCGCTGACGATCGACAACACCGACGGTGCGCTGCCGATCGACTACACCGAGGTGACGATCAGCCGCACGCTGTTCCGCAGCGGCGGCTCCGAGTACGCCATCAACGGCAACTCCTGCCGGCTGCTGGACATCCAGGAGCTCCTCTCGGACAGCGGCATCGGGCGGGAGATGCACGTCGTCGTCGGCCAGGGTCAGCTCGACGCGGTGCTGCGCGCGACCCCGGAGGAGCGCCGCGGCTTCATCGAGGAGGCCGCAGGCGTCCTCAAGCACCGCAAGCGCAAGGAGAAGGCGCTCCGCAAGCTCGACGGGATGCAGGCCAACCTGGCCCGCCTGTCGGACCTGACGGCGGAGCTGCGCCGCCAGCTCGGCCCGCTGGGCCGGCAGGCGGAGGCGGCCCGCAAGGCGCAGACGGTCCAGCGCGACCTGCGCGACGCGAAGGCACGCCTCCTCGCCGACGACCTGGCCCAGCTCCAGGCGCAGATGGAGCAGGAGCGGGCCGACGAGTCCCAGCTCCGGGCCCGCCAGCAGCAGGCGGAGGCCGCGCTGGCCGAGGCCCGTGCCCGGCTGGCCCGCCTGGAGGCGGAGGCCTCGGCGGCGACCTCCCAGGTGAGCCGGGCGGGCGACACGTACTTCGCCCTCTCGCAGACCCGTGAGCGGCTGCGCTCGCTGGAGAGCCTGGCCGACGAGCGCGCCAGACTCCTCGGCACGGCCGAGCCGCAGGTGCGCGGCCAGGACCCGGACGACCTCGAGGCGCAGGCGGCGCGCGCCCGCGCGAGCGAGGAGGAGCTCGCGACGGAGGTCGCGATCGCGCGCGAGCTCGTCGAGGACGCGGTGGACGCGCGGTCCGAGGCGGAGGCGGCGGCGCAGGCGGCCGACCGGTCGCACGCGGCCCTGCTCCGCGCCGCGGCCGACCGCCGCGAGGGCCTGGCGCGACTCGCGGGCCAGGTCGCGGCCCGCCGCTCCCGCGTGGAGGCGGCGGAGGCCGAGCTGGACCGCCTGCGCGAGGCGGTGTTCGACGCCGAGCACCGTGCCGAGGAGGCGTCGCGCGAGTTCGCGGCGCTGGAGACGCAGGTCGTGGGCACGCAGGGCGGGGTCGCCCTGGACGTGGAGCTCGAAGCGGCGTCCGAGCAGCTCCAGTTCGCGCGTGCCGCTGTGCAGGAGCTGCAGGAGCGCAAGGGCGCTGCGGAGCGGGACCGCTCGGCGGCCGGCGCTCGCGTGGAGGCCCTGCAGATGAGCCTGGACCGCAAGGACGGCGCGGGCACGCTGCTCGCGGCGGACCAGTCGGGCGTGCTCGGCTCGGTCGCGGCGCTGCTCGGTATCGAGCCCGGCTTCGAGGACGCGGTCGCTGCGGCGCTCGGCCCGCTCGCCGACGCGGTCGCCGTCGCGGACCTCGACGGCGCCGTCGACGCGTTGCGACTTCTGCGTGACGAGGACGCGGGCCGGGCGGCGCTCGTCGTCGGCAGCGCCACGGTGTCCGACGACGGAGCTCGCCCGGGTGCACCGGTCCGGCTCCCGGCGGGAGCCCGGTGGGCGACGGAGGTCGTCACGGTGTCGGGCCCGGCGGGTGCGTCGCTGCGCTCGCTGCTGCGGGACGTCGTCGTGGTCGACGACCTGGCGTACGCCCGCGCGCTCGTGCGCGAGCACCCGGAGGTCGTGGCCGCGACCCGTGCGGGTGACCTGCTCGGCGGGATGCGCGCATGGGGCGGTTCGGCGGCCGCGCCGAGCGTGCTCCACCTGCAGGCCGCGCTGGACGAGGCGCGCGCGGCGTTCGAGGAGGCGACGGAGCGCCTCGGGCGCACGACGGACGAGCTGGCGGCGGCAGGGTCGGAGCTCGAGGCGGCGCAGACACGGCAGGACGAGACGCAGGAGCAGCTCAGCGCGAACGACGCGGCCCTCGCGGCGGTCGCGGAGCAGCTCGGCTCGCTGGGCGCGTCGGCCAGGGCCGGGCGTGCGGAGGCAGACCGGCACCGGGCAGCCCTCGAGCAGGCGCAGGGCCGCCGAGAGGAGGACGAGCTGGAGCTCGCCGCGCTCGTCGAGCGGCTGGACGTGGCCGAGGAGGAGCCGGAGCAGGCCGCCGAAGCCCTGGAGCAGGTGCAGGGCGACCGCGACGCGGCAACGGCGGCGGCGAGCGCGGCCCGGGCGCGCGAGACCGAGGCCCGTCTGGCGCTGCGCACCGCGGAGGAGCGGTCCCGCGCCGTGTCGGGGCGAGCGCAGGCCCTGGCCCGTGCCGCCGCGCAGGAACGGGAGGCCCGTGCCCAGGCCGCGGCCCGCGAGGAGTCCCGCAGGCGGGACGCCGAGCGCGCGGTGCTGGTGCGGCAGGCGGCCGCGGTCGCGCTGCAGGCGATCGCCCGCTCGCTCGAGCGGGCAGCCGCGGAGCGCGCCGAGTGGGAGGAGACCCGCGCGGCAGGCAGCGAGCAGCTCGCGGGGATCCGGGGCACCGTCGAGGCCCTCACGGGCGAGCTGCGCGAGCTGACGGACGTGGCGCACCGCGACGAGGTCGCCCGGGCGCAGCAGCAGCTCCGGCTGGAGCAGCTCCAGGCGCGGGCGGTGGAGGAGCTGCGCATCGACCCGGGCACCCTGGTCGAGGAGTACGGACCGCACCAGCCGGTGCCGGTGTTCGACGCGGAGGCGGCGCCGCCCGTGCGTCCCCGCCGCAAGGTCGTCAAGCGGGACGACGAGGGCAACCCGATCGAGTACGAGGACGCCGACGGGTCGACCGGCCAGGACCCTGGTCGCGGAACCGGCCCGGACGACGACGCCGGGGTCGTGGTTGGCGAGGGTGATGGGGCCGCCGAGGGCGACCGGGCCGACGTCGGGCGACAGGACGACTGGGAGGACGCCCCCGCCAAGACCGTGCCCTACGTGCGCGAGGACCAGGAAAAGCGGCTGCGCCAGGCTGAGCGCGCGCTGTCCCGCCTCGGGGCGGTGAACCCGCTGGCGCTGGAGGAGTTCGCGGCGCTGGAGGAGCGGCACACGTTCCTCGTGGAGCAGCTCGCGGACCTGAAGAAGTCGCGCCAGGACCTCCTGCAGATCGTCAAGGACATCGACGAGCGCGTGGAGCAGGTGTTCGCGGAGGCGTTCCGCGACACGGCGGAGAAGTTCCTCGAGGTGTTCCCGCGCCTGTTCCCGGGCGGCGAGGGAAAGCTGGTGCTGACGGACCCGTCGGACCTGCTGGCCACGGGCATCGAGGTGGAGGCGCGGCCGGCGGGCAAGAAGGTGAAGCGGCTGTCGTTGCTGTCCGGCGGCGAGCGGTCGCTGACCGCGGTGGCGTTCCTCGTGTCGATCTTCAAGGCCCGGCCCAGCCCGTTCTACGTGATGGACGAGGTCGAGGCCGCGCTGGACGACGTGAACCTTGGCCGGCTCATCGAGATCTTCCGGGAGCTGCAGCGCGACTCGCAGCTCATCGTGATCACGCACCAGAAGCGGACCATGGAGGTCGCGGACGCGCTGTACGGCGTGACGATGCGGGGCGACGGCGTGACGACGGTGATCAGCCAGCGTCTGCGCGACCAGGAGCCGGCCGAGGTCTGACCCGGAAGCACCAAGGTCTGACCCGGAGCGCAGCGAGGTCTGACGGCCAAACGGGGCCGACGTGTGAGGGTTCGGTGTGACGTCGTACTCGCTGGCGTGTCGTGCGGCGCGTCGCCCGGCATGTTGCAGATGCGCACGGGAGAATCGGGGCATGCTCTGGTCCCTCACCCTGCTCGTGGTGTGCCTCCTCCTGGCCGCCGGCGTGTTCCTCGTCGCCAGCGTGATGGACGTGCCCGCCGCCGGCGCGGCCGGGGGCTCGGGGTGGCAGCGGTTCCTCGCGGGCCTGCGGCACCTGCGGGCGCAGCGCGAGGCCCGGATCCCCGGCCGCTCCCGCGGCCGCACGGCCGTGGCGCACCACGCGGTCGGCGCGCCCTCCGTGTGGGTCGGCCGCTTGCAGCGCCCGGACCGTGGCCGCGGCACGGCCCGGCCGGGGGCCCCGGTCGACATGCTGATGGACGAGTTCTTCGCGGCGACGATCGAGTCCAAGCCCGGCTACGTCGACGCCGAGGAGCTGACGGTCGCCCTGCAGCGTGCCCGCGTGCAGGCGTCCCGCACGCTGCACGTGCCGCTGGGCACGATCTCGCGCCCCCATTGACCCGTCACCGCCGCCACCAGTAGACGCCTGAGATGACCCGTGGGCCCGATCGGCCCGGGCGTGCCCGGCAGGGTCTGGGAGAATCCTCCTCGTGAACGACATCCCTTGGATCGAGATCATCGTCGGCCTCGTCGTCGCCGCGGGCGGCGGCGCGTCTCTCGCGTACCTGCTTCCCCGTGCCCGACGCCGGTCGCGCACCCCGGGCGAGGGCGGCCCGGACACACGGGCCGGGTCCGGCACCGGCACGATCGAGGCGGAGCGGCCCGAGGTTGAGGAGGCCGCGCCCGAGGTGACCGGACCGGCGTCGGGCACGCTGGTGGCCGAGCCGGAGCTCGAGCGGCCCGAGCCGGTCGCGGGCCGCATGGTGCGCCTGCGCGACCGCCTGGCCCGGTCGGGTTCGCCGCTGGGCGCGCGGCTGCTGGCCGTGCTCTCGCGCGACAGCCTGACCGAGGACGACTGGGACGAGATGGAGGAGCTGCTGCTCCTCGCGGACGTGGGCGCAGGTCCGACGGCGGACCTGCTCGGCGCGCTGCGCACGCGGGTGCGTGTCCTGGGCGTGGGGGAGCCCGCCGCGGTGCGCACGCTGCTGCGCGAGGAGCTGGTGAAGCTGGTCGACCCGGCGCTCGACCGTTCCCTGCGCACGACAGGTCCGACGACCGATGACGGCACGCCCCTGCCCGCGGTGATGCTGGTCGTGGGTGTCAACGGGACGGGCAAGACCACGACGGTGGGCAAGCTGGCCCGCGTGCTCGTGGCCGAGGGCCGCAGCGTGGTGCTGGGCGCGGCGGACACGTTCCGCGCGGCCGCGGCGGACCAGCTCCAGACGTGGGGCGCGCGCGTCGGCGTGCCGACGGTGCGGTCGGACCGGGACGGCGCGGACCCGGCCTCGGTCGCGTTCGAGGCCGTGACGCGCGGCCGTGACGAGAAGGTGGACGTGGTGCTCGTCGACACGGCGGGCCGTCTCCAGAACAAGGCCGGCCTCATGGACGAGCTCGGCAAGATCGTCCGGGTCTCGAGCAAGGTCGTGGCGCCGAGCGAGGTGCTGCTCGTGCTGGACGCGACCACGGGTCAGAACGGGCTCACGCAGGCGCGTGTCTTCGGTGAGGTCGCGGGCGTCACCGGCATCGTGCTGACCAAGCTGGACGGGACGGCCAAGGGCGGCATCGTCGTGCAGGTGCAACGTGAGCTCGGCGTCCCGGTCAAGCTCGTGGGCCTTGGGGAGGGGCCAGACGACCTCGCGCCGTTTGACGCCGAGCAGTTCGTCGACGGGATCCTTGGCTGACCTTCGGGCCGGTTGGACGCGGGCGGCCTTGTTCGTGGCGTTCCGGTGACGGTCCGCGGCGGTTCGTGAGAGTCTTTTGGGGACGGGGTGTGATGTCACGTATCGATCGCGGGGGGATCACGATCGGGTCACGATACGTCTTGACATTTCACCCATGCGGGACATGAAACGGAACGTTTACATGCTTCCGGCGTGCGTCACAAATCCGTAACCTGAAGGCAGGCCCCGCGTAACGACCCGCCGCCACCGTTGTCCCGGACCAGCCGCTGTGGCAGGTCCGGGGAGAGAGGCAATCAGGATGGAAGAGTTCGTTCTGGACACAGGCAACACTGCCTGGATGCTCACAGCCTCCTCGCTCGTGCTGCTGATGACGCCAGGCCTGGCGTTCTTCTACGGCGGCATGGTGCGTGGCAAGAGCGTCCTCAACATGATGATGATGAGCTTCAGCGCCATCGGCGTGGCCGGGCTCGTCTGGGCCGTCTACGGCTACGGCCTTGCGTTCGGCACGACCGCCGGTGGCTTCATCGGCAACCCTGCGGACGCGCTGCTGCTCTCGCTGGACGACGCCGAGTGGTGGGGTGCCTCGATCACGGGCGTCCCCGCGCTCGTGTTCGCCGGCTTCCAGGCGACGTTCGCCATCATCACCGTGGCGCTCATCTCTGGCGCGATCGCCGACCGCGTGAAGTTCGGCACCTGGATCGCCTTCGCCGCGCTGTGGGTCACCCTCGTCTACGCGCCCATCGCGCACTGGGTCTGGGGTGGCGGTCTCCTGGGCGTCGGCCCGATCGTCGACGCGCTCTCGCTGCCCATCGACTTCGCCGGTGGCACCGTCGTCCACATCAACGCCGGTGCGGCGGGCCTCGCCCTCGCCCTGGTGATCGGCAAGCGCAAGGGCTTCGGCACCGAGCCGATGCGCCCGCACAACCTGCCGTTCGTCATGCTCGGCGCGGGCCTCCTGTGGTTCGGCTGGTTCGGCTTCAACGCCGGCTCGGAGCTCGCTGCCGACTCCACGGCCGGCCGTGCCTGGGTCAACACCCTCATCGCCACCTGTGTCGCGATGCTCGCCTGGCTCCTCACGGAGAAGTTCCGTGACGGCCACGCCACCTCGCTCGGTGCCGCCTCCGGTGTGGTCGCCGGCCTGGTCGCCATCACCCCGGCCGCCGGCACCGTCCAGCTGGTCGGCGCGATCGTCATCGGCCTCGTCGCCGGCGTGCTCTGCGCGCTCGCCGTGGGCCTGAAGTACAAGTTCGGCTACGACGACTCGCTCGACGTGGTCGGCGTGCACCTGGTCGGCGGCCTCGTCGGCACGATCCTGATCGGCTTCTTCGCCACCAACGGCGTGCTCGGGTCGTTCTACTTCGAGGGCTCGCTCGACGGCCTCTTCTACGGCGGCGGCGCAACCCAGCTCGTCACGCAGGTCGTCGCGGCGCTGATGTCCGTGGTCTACAGCTTCGTCGTCACCTTCCTCATCGCCCTGCTGCTCAAGGTCATCGCGGGCTGGCGGGTGACGGAGGAGGACGAGGTCGGCGGCATCGACCTCGCCGTCCACGGAGAGTCCGGCTACGAGACCATCACCGAGGTGCGCTGACCTTCCGGTCACGCCCGACTGTTAAGGAGGTACGCGCATGAAGCTCGTCACGGGAGTCATCCAGCCGCACCGTCTGGACGAAGTGAAGTCGGCCCTCGAGGCTGCGGGTGTCCGCGGGATGACCGTGAGCGAGGCCAGTGGCTACGGCCGGCAGAAGGGTCACACCGAGGTCTACCGCGGTGCGGAGTACACGGTCGACCTGGTCCCCAAGGTCCGCGTGGAGGTGCTCGTCTCCGACGAGGACGTCACCGCGGTCAGCGACGCCATCATCGGCGCCGCGCAGACCGGCAAGATCGGTGACGGCAAGGTGTGGGTCGTGCCCGTGGAGGACGTCGCCCGCGTCCGCACGGGCGAGCACGGCGACGCCGCCCTGTAGTCCGGCAGCATGACCGACCACCCGCTGCCTGACGGCGACGGGGGGAACGCGGAGGCCCCGCACCCCACCCTCGGGGTGCGGGGCCTCCGTGACGCCCTCCTGGCGACCGCCGCAGGACTCACCGGCCCCGGACGTTCCGGGGTCGCCCGCCGTTCCGCTCTCGTGCAGCTCGTCACCGAGCGTCTCACCGGCCTGTGGGCCGAGGCGACGGCCGGCGTGGACCCGCAGGGTCTCGCCCTCGCCGCCGTCGGCAGCCTCGGCCGGGGCGAGCTCGGTCCGCTCAGCGACCTGGACCTCGTGCTCGTGCACGACGGCCGGTCGCACGGCCCGCAGGAGATCCAGGCCGTGGCCGAGCGGCTCTGGTACCCCCTGTGGGACTCGGGCCTGGACCTCGACCACGCGGTGCGCTCGCTCAGCCAGTCGCGCCAGGTGGCGGCCAAGGACCTCCCCGCGGCGATCAGCTGGCTCGACGTGCGCGCGGTCGCGGGCGACGCCGTCGTCGTGCACCGTGCTGCCTCCGCCGTGCTGACGGACTGGCGCGCTGCCGCGCGCCGCCGCCTCCCGGAGCTGCTGTCGTCGACGCGCGAGCGCGCCACGCGCTCGGGCGAGCTGGCCTATCTCATCGAGCCCGACCTCAAGGAGGCGCGCGGCGGCATCCGCGACGCCGTGGTGCTGTCCGCGCTGGCCGCGACCTGGCTCACGGACCGCCCGCACGGCAGCGTCGACCAGGCGTACGCCCACCTGCTCGACGTGCGGGACACGCTCCAGGTTGTCACCCGGCGCCGCACCACGCGCCTCATCCTGGCGGACCTCGACGAGGTCGCCGAGCAGTGCGGTTTCGACGACCCCGACGAGCTGCTCGCGTCGCTGGCCGAGTCGGGCCGCGAGATCTCCTACGCGCTGGACATGACGGTGCGCCGCGCGCGGCAGGCGCTGCAGCGCCCCGCGACGTCGGGCCGCCCCGTCCTCGTGCGCGGCCGGCGCACCCCGCCGAAGCTGCGCTCGGTCGGCGAGGGCCTCGTGGAGCACGACGGCGAGCTGGTGCTCGGCGTCGACGCCCGTCCCGCCGACGACCCGCTCCTGTCCTTGCGTGCCGCCGCGACCGCGGCACGCACCGGTCTCGTCCTGTCACCCGTGACGATCCGCAGCCTGGCGCAGTGCCCGCCCCTGCCGGAACCGTGGCCGAAGGCCGCCCGGGCCCACCTGCTCGGCCTCCTCGGAGCGGGCGCCGCCCAGGTGGCCGTGTGGGAGGCGCTCGACCTCGCGGGCATCGTCACCACGTGGATCCCCGAGTGGGCGGCGGTGCGCAACCGCCCGCAGCGTGCCGCGATCCACCGGCACACGGTCGACCGGCACCTGGTCGAGACGGCGGCGCGGGCCGGGCGGCTGCGCCGCGTCGCCGCGCGGGAGGGACCCCTGGGCTCGGAGCTGCTCCTCCTGTCCGCCGTCTTCCACGACATCGGCAAGGTTCGTGGAGCCACCGACCATTCCCTCGAGGGCGCACGCATCGTGCCGGGGATCCTGCGCCGGATGGGCTTCGAGCGCCAGGTGGTCGACGACGTCACGCGACTCGTGGAGCATCACCTGACCCTTGCCGAGCTCGCCGTGGGCGCCGACCCGGACGACCCGGCCACCGTCGTGACCTTGCTGGATGCCGTCGACCGGCGCCGCGACCTGCTCGAGGTGCTGCGCATCCTCACCGAGGCGGACTCGGGTTCGCTCGGGCCCAAGGGCTGGACGACGTGGCGCGCGAGGCTGGTCGACGACCTCACGCAACGCGCCCGCGACGCCCTCTCGTAGGCGTTCGGCGTCGGGTCTGTCGTTGGCCTCGTCTACGCTTGACCCGTGTTCAACTCCCTGTCCGACCGGCTTACCTCGACGTTCAAGAACCTGCGCACCAGGGGACGGCTCTCCGAGGCGGACATCGACGCCACCGTGCGCGAGATCCGCCGGGCGCTGCTCGACGCGGACGTCGCGGTGTCCGTGGTGCGCGAGTTCACGGCCGCGGTGCGCGAGCGCGCGCTCGGGTCCGAGGTCTCGGGGGCGCTGAACCCGGCCCAGCAGGTCGTCAAGATCGTCAACGAGGAGCTCGTCGAGATCCTCGGCGGCCAGACGCGCGCGCTGACGTTCGCCAAGGTCCCGCCGACCGTCATCATGCTCGCGGGCCTCCAGGGTGCGGGCAAGACGACCCTGGCCGGCAAGCTCGCGCTCGCGCTCAAGGAGCAGGGCCACACGCCGCTGCTCGTCGCGGCGGACCTGCAGCGCCCCAACGCGGTCAACCAGCTCGCCGTGGTGGCCGAGCGCGCCGGCGTTCCGGTGTTCGCGCCGCACCCGGGCAACACGAGCGCCGTCGACGACGCGATCGTGGACGGCGACCCCGTCGCCGTCGCACGTGACGGCGTGGCCACCGCGAGGGCACGTCAGCACGACGTGGTGATCGTGGACACGGCCGGCCGTCTCGGCATCGACGAGCTGCTCATGCGCCAGGCGGCGGACATCCGCGCCGCCGTCCAGCCGGACGAGGTCCTCTTCGTCATCGACGCGATGATCGGCCAGGACGCGGTGAACACGGCCAAGGCGTTCGCCGACGGCGTCGATTTCACGGGCGTGGTGCTGTCCAAGCTCGACGGCGACGCGCGCGGTGGCGCGGCTCTGTCGGTCGCGAAGGTGACCGGCCGGCCGATCATGTTCGCGTCCACGGGCGAGAAGCTGACGGACTTCGAGGTCTTCCACCCCGACCGCATGGCCTCCCGCATCCTCGACATGGGTGACGTGCTGACCCTGATCGAGCAGGCGGAGCGCGCGTTCGACTCCGAGCAGGCCGCGAAGATGGCCGAGAAGGTCGCGACGGGCCAGGACTTCACGCTCGCCGACTTCCTCGTGCAGATGCAGCAGCTCAAGAACATGGGCTCGATGAAGAAGATGCTCGGCATGCTGCCGGGCATGGGCCAGATGCGGGAGGCGCTCGACTCGTTCGACGAGCGCGAGGTGGACCGCATCGAGGCCGTCATCAGGTCGATGACGCCGGCGGAGCGGGACAACCCGAAGATCATCAACGGCTCGCGCCGCGCGCGCATCGCCCGCGGTTCGGGCACCACGACGACGGCCGTCAACCAGCTCCTCGAGCGGTTCGAGGGCGCGCAGAAGATGATGCGCCAGATGTCACGCGGCGGCGGGCCCAACGGGATGCCGGCGCTGCCCGGCGGGCCGGGCATGGGCGTCGGCAAGAAGTCGCGCGGCAAGCAGCAGCCGGCCCGGAAGGTCAAGGGCAAGTCGGGGAACCCGGCGAAGCGGGCGGCGCAGGAGCGCGAGGCGCTCGAGCGTGCTCTCGGGGGCCCGGCCGCCACGCCTTCGGCACCCGGCTCGGCCTTCGGGGTCCCCGCGGGCGGCGAGCGCGAGGCCGACGGCGCACCTGACCTGAGCAACCTCGAGCTGCCCCCTGGTCTGGAGAAGTTCCTGGGCCGGTGACGGTGCGGTGACCCGGGCGTCATGTCCGGGTCACGAGCAACGGGTATCTTCCTGGTGATACCAAGGTGCAGGTGAGGAGACCGCCCGGCGACGCGACGTCGTCGACTGTTGTGCTGTTCTGCTGGGAGGACCATGTCCGCGCTGGAAGGCCCGTCCGTGCACGTGCGCGGGCACGTCCTGCTGGGTGACGACCGCGAGGCGGGCGAGCTGTGGGTGCGCGAGGGGCGAGTGACCCTGACGCGCCCGTCCGCGCCAGGCACGTACATGCGCGTCCTCGAGGGCTGGGCGCTGCCGGGGCTCGTTGACGTGCACTGCCACGTGGGGCTGGACGCCGAGGGCGCCATCGCGCCCGAGGTCGCGGAGAAGCAGGCGCTGGCCGACCGCGATGCCGGAGTGCTCCTCGTCCGCGACGCCGGATCCCCGGCCGACACGCGGTGGGTCCAGCAGCGCGGCGACCTGCCGCACCTCCTGCGCGCGGGCCGGCACATCGCCCGGCCGAAGCGGTACCTGCGCGGCTACGGGCTCGAGATCGAGGACCCGCAGACGCTGCCCGAGGTGGTGCGGACGGAGGCGCGGCGCGGCGACGGCTGGGTCAAGCTGGTCGGCGACTGGATCGACCGCTCGCTCGGCGCCGACGGTGACCTCCGGCCCCTCTGGCCGGACGACGTGCTCGCGCAGGCCGTCGAGGTGGCGCACGCCGAGGCGGCGCGTGTCACGGTGCACGCGTTCGCCGAGGAGACGATCCCCGGCCTCCTGGCCGCCGGCGTCGACTCCATCGAGCACGGCACGGGCATGACGGCAGCGCACATGGCGGCCGCCGCCGCGGCGGGCGTTCGCGTGACGCCGACCCTGCTGCAGGTCGCGCAGTTCGAGTCGATCGCGGCCCAGGCCGAGAGCAAGTACCCCGTGTACGCGGCGCGCATGCGCGCCATGCACGCCCGCCGGTACGAGCAGGTGCGCGCGCTGCACGAGGCCGGCGTCCCGCTGCTCGTCGGCACCGACGCCGGCGGCACCATCGCGCACGGACGTGTCGCGGACGAGTGTGCCGAGCTGGTCGCGGCGGGCATCCCCGCGGCCGACGTCGTCGCCGCGGCCTCCTGGCGGGCGCGCGAGTATCTGGGGTTCGGCGGCGTCGTCGAGGGGTCGTCCGCCGACCTGGTCGTGTACCCGGCGGACCCGCGCGAGGACATCGAGGTGCTCCGGCACCCGACGGCGGTCGTGCTGCGCGGCGAGGTCTACGACCTCACGCGCTGAGCGCCTCTGCGCCCAGGTGGTCGATCCGTCCGCGGATGTGATCGGTCTCTCGCCCTCCGGGCTGACGGGCCGACCGCTTCGGCACGATCGCGGTTGGTGGGCCCCTGCCCGGTCTGGCACAATGACCGGGTACTCGGCGTGCCCAGGCCCCTCTCTCCTGTGCCCGTCGTGTCCCGACCCCCTCCCTCCGCTCCGCCCCACGATGCGGCGGGCGCGGGTCATCCTTCCAGAACCAGGAGAGACCACTTCGTGGCCACCAAGATTCGCCTCAAGCGCCTCGGCAAGATCCGTGCGCCGTACTACCGCATCGTCGTCGCCGACTCGCGCACCAAGCGCGACGGCCGCGTGATCGAGGAGATCGGCAAGTACCACCCGACCGAGGAGCCGTCGCTCATCGAGATCACGTCGGAGCGCGCCCAGTACTGGCTCGGCGTCGGCGCGCAGCCGACCGAGCAGGTGCTGAACCTCCTCAAGATCACCGGTGACTGGCAGAAGTTCAAGGGCCTGCCGGGCGCCGAGGGCACCCTGCGCGTCAAGGGCGAGAAGGCCGACGCCGCCTCGGCGATCGAGGCCGTCGCGCTCGAGGCCGAGAAGGCCAAGGCCCGCGCCGCCGAGAAGGCCGCCGCCGCTCCCGCCGCGGAGCCGGCCGCCGAGGGCGACGAGGCCTGATGCTCGCCGAGGCCCTCGAGCACCTGGTGCGCGGCATCGTCGACAACCCGGACGACGTCCGCGTGTCCGCGAAGACGCTGCGCCGGGGCGACCTGCTCGAGGTCCGCGTGCACCCGGACGACCTCGGCCGAGTCATCGGTCGCGGCGGCCGGACGGCACGTGCCCTGCGCACCGTCGTCGGCGCGCTGGCGACCGACGGCCCGGTGCGGGTCGACGTCGTGGACGTCGACCGGCGCTGAGGCGCCGGAGCGTCGCACCCGCTGAGGCGCCGGAGCGTACACACCCGAGGCGAGGCCCGGTCCGCTGCGGACCGGGCCTCGCTCGTTCGAAGAGCCCGTTCCCGGGACCCGCGGGCGCCGCGACCATGTAGTTGTTCATCTTCCGGCGCTCAGGACGTGAACAGGTACCTGGTCGCGAGGCCCGGACGGCAGCACTAAGGAGAGACATGCAGCTCACGGTCGCGTTCGTCGGGCGCGCGCACGGACTCAAGGGCGAGGTGGCCCTCGACCTGCGCACCGACGACCCCGAGTCGCGGCTGGCCGTCGGCGAGGTGCTGGCCACGGTCCCCGCGTCCGCGGGGCCCCTGACGGTGCTGCGCACGCGGGTCCACCAGGACCGCTGGCTGGTCACCTTCGCCGAGGTGACGGGCCGGACGGCGGCCGAGGAGCTGCGCGGCGTCGAGCTCGTCGTCGAGGCGGACGCCTCCGACGAGGAGGACGCCTGGTACCCGCACGAGCTCGTCGGCCTGCGGGCCGAGCTCACCGACGGCACCCTCGTCGGGAGCGTCGCGGCGCTCGAGCACCTTCCGGCGCACGACGCGCTGCTCATCGAGGAGACGGGCGGCGAGCGCACGCTCGTGCCGTTCGTCCACGCGATCGTCCCCGTCGTGGACGTCGCGGGCGGTCGCGTCGTGCTCGACCCGCCGGGCGGGCTCCTCGCCCGCGACGCGGAGAACGCGATCATCGACCGGCCCGAGCCGGAGCCGACGCCGGGCCCGGCGCCGTCCCCGGCGTCGGCTCCCGAGGCCGGCGCGACAGGTACGCCCGGGCGACCCGCCCGCGCCGGCGACGGGGGTTCCGGTCCGGACGCGGTGGAGGACTGACGTGCGGATCGACGTCGTCACGATCTTCCCCGACTACCTGGCGGCGCTGGACCTGTCGCTCGTCGGCAAGGCCCGGCGGACCGGCCTGCTCGACCTGCGCGTCCACGACCTGCGCGACTGGACCACCGACCGGCACCGCACCGTCGACGACACGCCTTTCGGCGGCGGGGCCGGCATGGTCATGCGACCCGACATCTGGGGTCGTGCGCTCGACGACGTCCTCGGCGGCCCGCCGGCGCAGTCGCGGCTCGTCGTGCCCACCCCGTCAGGGGAGGTGTTCACGCAGCGGCACGCCGAGGCCCTGGCCGGCGAGGAGCACCTGGTGTTCGCCTGCGGCCGGTACGAGGGCATCGATGCGCGGGTCGCCGAGCACTACCGGGCGGCCGGCGTGCCGGTCAGCGAGCTGTCGATCGGCGACTACGTGCTCAACGGCGGCGAGGTCGCCGCGCTGGTCATGATCGAGGCGGTCGCGCGGCTGGTCCCCGGCATGGTGGGCAACCCCGAGTCGCTGGTGGAGGAGTCGCACGGCGCGGCCGGCCTGCTGGAGTACCCGGTCTACACCAAGCCGCCGGAGTGGGCCGGGCTCGAGGTGCCCGAGGTGCTGCTCTCCGGCCACCACGGGCGGGTCGAGCGGTGGCGTCGCGACGAGGCGATCACGCGGACGTCGGCCCGGCGGCCGGACATGATCGAGGCGCTGGACCCCGCCACGCTCGACAAGCACGACCTGCGGCTCCTGGCCGAGCTCGGCTGGGCAGTGGCGGACGGCCGCCTGGCCCGGACCCCGGCCTGACCCGCTGCGCCGTGTGACGCGGCACCCGCTCCACCGACAGCGAGGAAGGGGGGCGGGGTGTGGCAGAATGGTGCGACGGTGCGCCGCCGGTCAGGTCTCTGCCACAGGGGACGACCGGGACCTTGTTCGCAGGGCCCCTCGACCGTGCTCCATGCCGCACCAACCTCACCTGACGTTCCGGACCGCTCACGCGGGCCACGAGATTCGCGCCTGACCTGTGGCAGGCCGGAGAGAAACGATGCAGACTCTCGACTTCGTCGACGCAGCCTCGCTGCGCTCGGACATCCCCAGCTTCCGCCCCGGCGACACGCTCAAGGTCAACGTCAAGGTCGTCGAGGGCAACCGCTCTCGCGTCCAGGCGTTCCAGGGCGTCGTCATCCGCATCCACGGCGGCGGCATCGGCGAGACCTTCACGGTCCGCAAGATCAGCTTCGGCGTCGGCGTGGAGCGCACGTTCCCGCTGCACGCTCCGACCATCGAGTCGATCGAGGTCGTCACCCGCGGTGACGTCCGTCGCGCCAAGCTGTACTACCTCCGCAGCCTTCGCGGCAAGAAGGCCAAGATCAAGGAGAAGCGCGACCGCACGGCCTGAGCCTGCTCGCCCCGATCGCACGACGGACCGGTCACCTTCCGTACGGGAGGTGACCGGTCCGTCGTCGTACCGGCTGGTCGCTCGCGAACGGCAGTGTGGGTGGTTTCGTCAGGAGACTGTGCTGCTCGGGTGGGTCGTTTCGCCCTGGCCCCTCCGGGGTGGAAGAGTGACCCCGTGATGATGAATTCCGACAGCGTGGCGCAGACCGCCCCGAACGAGGGGAATCCCGTGACCGACGCAGATCCGTGGGCGGCATCCGCCCAGGAGAGCCGCCAGGAGGACCCTCGGGCGGAGCGGTCGGGCGGGTTCCTGGCGATGCTCAAGGAGACGGCGATCATCGTCGTCAGCGCGCTCGTGCTGTCGTGGATCATCAAGTCGTTCCTGGTGCAGGCGTTCTTCATCCCGAGTGCCTCGATGCAGGACACGCTGGAGGTCGGTGACCGCGTGATGGTCTCCCGTCTCACGCCCGGCCCGTTCGACCTGCGTCGCGGCGACATCGTCGTCTTCAAGGACCCGGGCGGCTGGCTCGGCCCCTACGTGCCGCCGGACCGCGGCCCCGTGGGCAACGCGATCACGTCGGGCCTGACGTTCGTCGGCCTGCTGCCGCAGGACACGGGCGAGCACCTCATCAAGCGCGTCATCGGCCTGCCCGGCGACCACGTGGTGTGCTGCGACGCGGAGGGCCGGGTGACCGTGAACGACGTGGACCTGACCGAGACGTCGTACATCGCCCCGGGCTCGGTGCCGAGCCAGGACCCCTTCGACACGGTCGTCCCGGAGGGCATGCTGTTCGTCATGGGTGACAACCGCCAGAACTCCCAGGACTCGCGCTACAACACGAGCAAGCCCGGCGGCGGTTTCGTGCCGGTGGAGAACGTGGTCGGCGCGGCGTTCGCGACGGTGTGGCCGTTCGACCGCGCGACCTGGCTCTCCAACCCGTCGGAGGTGTTCGAGTACGTGCCCGACGCGGACGACGCGAGCGCGCTCGGCCTCGTCGTCCGCCGGGAGGAGGCGGCGCTGTGACGTCGACCGTGCCCGACGCCACCGCGGCCCGCGCACGCACGACGCAGCGTCCGACCGCCGGTGAGGCTGCCCGCCCCGCTACCACCCGTCGCCCGCCGACCCTCCGCCAGGAGCGCGCGCTCCTCGCCACGGGCGCTCGACTGGTCGCGGGCATGGACGAGGTGGGCAGGGGCGCGCTGGCCGGGCCGGTGAGCGTGGGCGTCGCCGTGGTCGACGCCGCCACCCGGACGGCTCCGAAGGGTCTGGCGGACTCGAAGCTGCTCACTGCCGCCGCCCGCGAGTCGCTCGTGCCCGCGCTGCGGCGGTGGGCGGTGGCGTACGCGGTGGGTCATGCGTCGTCGGCCGAGATCGACGAGCACGGCATCATCGCTGCCCTGCGCCTCGCCGGTCAGCGGGCGCTGGCCCAGGTGCGTGAGGCGTGCGGCGACGTCGACCTCGTGCTGCTGGACGGGTCGCACGACTGGCTGACCAGCCCCGGCATGGACCTCTTCGAGGCGGCGGGGGTCGCGGCGCCCGCGCCGGGGGACGCGCCCGGGGGCGGCGCGGAGCGCGAGCCCGTCGTGCGCACCATGGTCAAGGCCGACCTGCGCTGCGCGTCCGTCGCGGCCGCCAGCGTGCTCGCCAAGGTGGAGCGCGACGGCATCCTCACGCGGCTCGCCGCGGAGCACCCGGCCTTCGCCTGGGACCAGAACAAGGGGTACAGCGCTCCGGCGCACATGGAGGCGCTGCGGCTGCACGGGCCGACCGAGCTGCACCGGCGCTCGTGGAGCCTGCCCGGGGTCGCGGCCGAGGCGTTCGAGGAGCTCCTCGACGAGGGCGTCCTCGACGAAGAGCTCCTCGACGAGGTGACGGAAGCGGCCGGGGCGACCGGCGTCGAGCAGGCCGTCCTCGTCGAGGTGCCCGACGCCTCCGGGGCGGAGCGTTTGCGGCTGGATGGGATGATGACGACGTGAGCGCCGAAGACCTCGAGAACTACGAGACCGAGATGGAGCTCGCGCTCTATCGCGAGTACCGCGACGTGGTGGGCCTGTTCTCGTACGTGGTGGAGACCGAGCGTCGGTTCTACCTCGCCAACCAGGTGGACCTGCAGGTCAGGTCCGCCGCGGGCGAGGTGTACTTCGAGCTGCGGCTCGGCGACGCGTGGGTGTGGGACGTGTACCGGTCCGCCCGGTTCGTGAAGTCGGTGCGCGTCGTGACGTTCAAGGACGTCAACGTCGAGGAGCTGGCCAAGGCCGAGCTCGCGCTCTGAGGCGTCCGGCGGGCCTCCGCTGCCCGACGCCGGTCGCTCGCCCCGGGCGTGCGCGTCGCCTCGGCATGTTGCCCGGCCGGTCCTTGCAACCCTGATCGTGGTGGTGCCGGGTCGGGAGCCCGACCACAACGAGGCGATCGCGGTACCTGTGCACAGGCCGTCGCCGGGACCCCGCACGGCTCCTCCTGCGTGACCGAGGGTGGTCACGGAGGTGAGCGATGCGCGCGAAGGACGGCGTCGGGAAGTACGGCGAGAGAGTGGCGGCCCGGCATGTGGCCGCTCGTGGCTGGCGACTGCTCGACCGCAACTGGCGGGGGAAGAGCGGCGAGCTCGACCTCGTCGCGGTCGACGGCGACGTGCTCGTGGTCGTCGAGGTGAAGACCCGGCGGGGAACGAGGTTCGGGCACCCGGCGGAGGCGGTGACACCGCGCAAGCTGGCGCGGCTGCGCACGCTCGCAGGCCAGTACCTCACACATCATCGCGAGCGCTGCGCCGAGGGCGCCGACCTGCCCGTGCGGTTCGCGGGCGTCCGCATCGACGTGGTCGCGGTGACGCTCCCGGGGGCCGGGGCGGCCGTCGTGGAGCACCTCGAGGGGGTGGTCTGAGTGGGCCTCGGCACGACGCTCGCGGTGTCCCTGGTGGGCCTCTCGGGGCACGTCGTCGAGGTGCAGGCGCACCTGGCGGCGTCCGTCCCGGGGTTCACGATCGTCGGGCTGCCCGACGCCGCGCTGAGCGAGTCGCGAGACCGCGTCAAGGCCGCCGTCACGTCGACGGGGCTCCCGTGGCCCGTCAAGAAGATCACCGTCAACCTGTCGCCCGCCTCGCTGCGCAAGCACGGCAGCGGGTACGACCTCGCGGTGGCGGTCGCGATCCTGGCCGGGGCGGGGACGATCGCGTCGGCCGGGCTCGAGCGGATCGTGCACGTCGGCGAGCTGGGGCTCGACGGGCGCGTCCAGCCCGTGCGCGGCGTGCTGCCGGCGGTCCTGGCGGCGGTGCGCGCCGGGTATCGCGACGTCGTCGTGGCGGCGGGCGACGCGGAGGAGGCGCGGCTCGTGCCGGGTGCGCGTGTGGTCGGCGCCGCCAGCCTGGCCGAGGTGATCGCGCTGCACGGTGGCTCGGCCGACCTCGTGCGGGAGGTCGAACCGGTCCGGCGGCCGCAGCCGACCTTGCCGCCCCGGCCGGAGGCGGACATGTCGGACGTCCTCGGGCAGCACACCGCTCGGGCGGCGCTCGAGGTGGCGGCGGCGGGCGGGCACCACCTGCTGTTCGTCGGGCCCCCAGGTGCGGGCAAGACGATGCTCGCCTCGCGGCTGCCCGGGATCCTGCCCGACCTCACGGACGCGGAGGCCGTCGAGGTGACCGCCGTGCACTCCGTCGCCGGGACGTTCGACCCGGCGCGCGGGCTCATCCGCAGGCCGCCGTTCGAGGCGCCGCACCACACGGCGACGCCCGCGGCCGTCGTCGGTGGAGGGACGGGCGTGCCACGCCCCGGAGCGGCCTCCCGGGCCCACCGGGGCGTCCTGCTCCTGGACGAGAGCCCCGAGTTCCAGCCACGCGTCCTCGAGACGCTGCGGCAGCCGCTCGAGCACGGCGAGCTCGTCATCCACCGGTCGGGCGGCGCCGCCAGGTACCCGGCCCGCTTCCAGCTGGTCCTCGCGGCCAACCCGTGCCCGTGCGGCATGGCGGTCGGGAAGGGGACCGCGTGCACCTGCTCCGTGACCGCGCGGCGCCGGTACTTCGCCCGGCTGTCCGGGCCGCTGCTCGACCGGGTCGACGTCCAGGTCGAGGTCCTGCCCGTCACTCGCGCCGACCGGGAAGGCGGGCCCGGGGAGCCCACCGCCGTCGTGGCGGCCCGGGTGGCCGGAGCGCGGGCGGCAGCCCGGGCACGGCTCGCGGCGACGCCCTGGACCACGAACGCCGAGGTACCAGGCCGGTGGCTGCGCGACCTGCTCCGGCCCCGGGACCGCATGCTCGGCGCCATCGACGCGGCGCTCGACGCCGGGACCCTGAGCCTGCGCGGCGTCGACCGGGTGCTGCGCGTCGCGTGGACCCTGGCCGACCTGGCGGGGCACGACGCACCGACGGTCGCAGACATGGGGCAGGCGCTCCTGCTCCGCACGAGGGGGCACCATGGCTGACGCGCTGTTCGAGCTGGCCGGTGCCGGTGCCGGTGCGGGTGCTGGCGCCGGGCCGGGTGCCGGTGCGGTGGCCCGGCTCCGGTTCGACCCCGCGGACCCGGTGCTCGCGCGTGCCGCCTGGAGTCGTCTCTCCGAGCCCGGTGACGTCGTGGCAGGGGCGCTCGTGCAGGCGCTCGGCCCGGTCGAGGCGCTCGACTGGCTGCTCGACGCCGTGCGCTCGCCCGAGCGCGCCGCCGCCGCGCTGCGGCGGATCGGCGGCGTGGCCGTGCCTGTCGGGGCACCCGCGGACGCGCCGGGGCGGATCGTGCCGCGCCCGGCCGGCCAGGCGTCGGTGGACGGCCAGGCGTCGGTGGCCGGCGCGACACGGGAGAGGGGCGGGGCTGCGGCTGCGCTGCTCGCGGCCGCGCGTCGCTGGGGACCGCGTGTCGCCGTGCTCGACCCGGCCCGTGACCTCGAGGTGCTCGACCGGTACGCCGGAACGTTCCTCGCGCCCGGTGATCCTCGGTGGCCGACGGGGCTCGCCGACCTCGGGCCGGGTGAGCCGCTGGCCCTGTGGGTCCGCGGCCGGGCCGACCTCCGCGTGCTCACCGAGCGGTCCGTGGCGGTGGTCGGATCGCGGGCGTGCACGGAGTACGGCACTCATGTCGCGACCGAGCTCGGGTCCGGGCTGTCCGACCGCGGGTTCACCGTCGTCTCCGGGGGCGCGTACGGGATCGACGCCGCCGCGCACAGGGGGGCGCTCGCTGCGGGCGGACGGACCATCGCGTTCCTCGCCGGCGGGGTCGACCGGCTCTACCCGCCCGGCAACCAGGACCTGCTGCGCCGCCTGACCGAGGAGGGAGCGGTCGTCAGCGAGGTGCCGCCCGGGTCGGTGCCCGGCCGGCAGCGGTTCCTCAAGCGCAACCGGCTCATCGCGGCCGCGAGCGGCGGGACCGTGGTGGTCGAGGCGGCCTTGCGGTCGGGTGCGCTGTCCACGGCAAACCACGCGACCGCTCTTCTGCGCCCGCTCGGCACGGTGCCGGGGCCGGTCACGTCGATGGCGTCGTCCGGCTGCCACGAGTTGCTGCGCCAGGGCGCGGCGGTCTGCGTGACGGACGCCGCGGAGGCGGCCGAGCTCGCCGGCCAGGTGGGCGTGGATGCGGCACCCACGCCGATCGGCGAGACACGCCCCGGTGACGACCTGGGTGCCGTCGAGCGGGCAGTCCTCGACGCGCTGCCGGTCCGCAGCCACGCCACGGTGGACGGGCTCGCACGCGTCGCCGGGCTCGCCGTCGGCGAGACGCTCGGAGCGCTCGGCATCCTCGAGCTGGTCGGGCTCGCCGAGCAGCAGGGCGGACGGTGGCGGATGCGTCGGCCCGCCTGACCGCGGTGGCCGGGTACACCGGACGGTGACCCCGCAAGCCCGCGCGGTTCCGTGGGGCCGGCGAGCCACGCGCCGGCTCTGCGGCCAGGCAGGTGCGTCAACCCGAGGCGCGGCACGCCGGGCGTCATCCTGGGGCGAACCCGGACCGGGCGTGCACACTGGCGAACGTGGACCATACCGACCTGTCGGGCTTACCTCGCCTTCCCGCGGACCTGGCCGACGCCGTGCACCGCTTCGGCGTCCACCTCGACGCCCAGCGCGGCCACTCGGCGCACACGCGCCGGGCGTACGTCGCCGACGTGACGGACCTGCTCCGGTTCGCCGTCCGGCACGGGTGCGCGGGGCTTGCCGCCATCGACCTCACGGTGCTGCGCGGCTGGCTGGCCGCGCAGTCCGAGCGGGGGCTGGCGCGATCCACGCTCGCGCGGCGGGGTGCTTCGGCGCGGGCGTTCCTGCGCTGGGCGCACCGGGCCGGGCTCGTGCCGACGGACCCGTCGACGAGGCTCGCCAGCCCGAAGGTGCCGCGCACCCTGCCGACGGTCCTCGCGGTCGACGAGGCCGCCCGGCTCCTCGACACGGCCCGCGCCGCCGCCGAGGCGGCCGACGAGGCGACCGGCCCGTCCGCCCTGCGCACCTGGGTCGCGGCGGAGCTGCTCTACGGTGCGGGCATCCGCGTCGGCGAGCTGGTCTCCGTCGACGTCGATGACGTCGACCCCCGAGAGCGCCTCGTCCGGGTGCTCGGCAAGGGCGGCAAGGAGCGGGTCGTCCCGTTCGGCATCCCGGCGGCGCGGGCGGTGGAGGCCTGGCTGTCCGCCGGTCGCCCGGCCCTCGTCACGGGCGCGAGCGGGTCGGCGCTCCTCGTCGGAGAGCGGGGCGGCCGCTGGGGACAGCGACAGGTGCGCGAGGCCGTGCACCGGCTGGCGGCGCTCGCCGGCGTCGAGGACGTCGCGCCCCACGGCCTGCGTCATTCTGCGGCGACGCACCTGCTCCAGGGCGGGTCCGACCTGCGCGCAGTCCAAGAGGTCCTCGGCCACGCCAACCTCGCGACGACCCAGCGGTACACCCACGTCGACGCGGCACGCCTCCAGCGCGTCTACGCCCAGGCCTTCCCGCGCGCCTGATCCCCGCTCACCTACCCCGATGAGTCCGGCAGCAGCACGATGACCGGCCGGTCCAGCAGCGTCAGCGGGTCGAGGTACCGCTCACCGCGTCGCACGCCCCAGTGGACGCACGTGTCCGGGGCGCAGTGGCTCGCGCCCGCCCCGCCCACGAAGCCGGCTCCCTCGACGCTCGCCACCGGACCGCCCGCCGCCACGGCGGTCCCGACCGGGACGCTCGCCACGACCGGCTCCAGGCTTGACCGGAGCCCGTCCGGGTGGGTCAGCACGACGACGCCCCGCCCGGCCACCTGCCCGGCGAACGTCACCACGCCAGGACCGGGGGAGACCACCGCCTGCCCGGGCGCCGACGCCAGGTCCACACCGCGGTGCCCGGGGCCCCGGTCCTCCTCGGGCGGGTCGAAGTGCCGCACGACCCCGTGGGGCGGGTCGACCCCCGGAACGGGCGGGACGTATCCGGTCGCCTGACCGGCGACGGACGGCTGCCCGCCCGCGCCGAGCGCCGGGGCGGCAGCCGGCACCGGCGCGTCCGCCATCCCTGCGGGCTGGGCAGCCGGCACCGGCGCGTCAGCCACCCCTCCTGACGAGGCAGCAGCCGGCCCCGTACCGAGGGCGAGGACCAGGACGAGGACAAGGGAGCGGACGACGCGTGTCATGCGCCGAGCCTCGCGCGCCCCGGCCCTCGGCGTGGTCCCCCGGGCAGCAGCGGTGGACACGTACCCGGGAACGGCTCCTGTGGTCGGGCTCCCGGCGGCGCCTACCATGGCGCCGTGACCCTCCCCACGCCGTCCCGGCCCGCCCCGGCGACGATCCACCTCACCCTCATGCTCGTGCTCACGTTCACCACGGGAATCGTGGACGCCGTCGGCTACCTGGGCCTGGACCGCGTCTTCACCGCGAACATGACGGGCAACGTCGTCATCCTGGGCATGGCGCTCGCCGGCGGCGACGACCTGCCCGTCCTCGGCCCTGCGCTCGCGCTCGGCGGCTTCTTCCTCGGCGCGATGCTGGGCGGTCGGCTCGTGAACAGGGCGCCTGCCGACTGGGTGCGGGCCTCGACGTGGGCCTTCGGGCTCACGGGTGTCCTGGCCACGGGCCTGGGGCTCGGTTCGCTCGTGAGCCCGCCGGAGGAGGGGACCATCTGGGCGTTCGTCGTGACGGGGGTGCTCGCGCTGGCGATGGGGATCCAGGCGGCGGCCGCGCGGCGGCTCGCCGTGAAGGACGTCACGACGGTCGTGGTGACCTCGACGCTCACGGGGCTCGCCGCGGACTCCCGCCTGGCCGGGGGCACCGGAGCGAGCTGGCCGCGGCGCCTGCTCGCCGTCGCGCTGATCCTTGCCGGGGCGGGCGTCGGGGCCGTGCTGCTCGCCGTGGGCGGCGCCTCGGGGATCGGCGTCGGCATGCTCGTCGCGGGCGTGCTCAGCCTGGTGGTCACGATCGTCGGGCACGTGATCCACCGCTGACGCACGGCCCGCGGACCGCCGGCGCGCCTCACATCCCGCCGGTCACCGCCCCAGGCCTGCTTCGGGTAGACTTTCAGCCGCGACCGGCGTGCGCTCTCCCTCCCCGAATCCGGGGGTGGACCACGCCTGGCCGACGTCGCGCGTCACGTTCTCCCGCACCGGGCAACGGTCCGGGCCCCGCAGGGGTCCGGCGTCCGGGAACGGGGTGGCGCCAGGGGTGTCCGTCAACGAGACGGATGCCGGCAACCGTAACCGCGGCCCCGGGCTCTCGAGCCCAGCGGCCGCCTGAACAGTGCGCGGGCACCGGGAGGATCCTGGCCGCGCCGAAAGGACGTGTCATGGCCGTCGTGACCATGCGCCAGCTCCTCGAGAGCGGTGTCCACTTCGGGCACCAGACCCGCCGTTGGAACCCGAAGATGAAGCGGTTCATCTTCACGGAGCGCAACGGCATCTACATCGTCGACCTCCAGCAGTCGCTGTCGTTCATCGACGGCGCGTACGAGTTCGTCAAGGAGACCGTCGCCCACGGCGGCAGCATCCTCTTCGTCGGCACCAAGAAGCAGGCGCAGGAGCCCGTGGCCGAGCAGGCCGCACGCGTCGGCATGCCGTACGTGAACCACCGCTGGCTGGGCGGCATGCTCACCAACTTCACCACCGTGCACAAGCGCCTCCAGCGCCTCAAGGAGCTCGAGGAGATCGACTTCGACGACGTGGCCGCCTCGGGCCTCACGAAGAAGGAGCTCCTGGTCCTGCGTCGCGAGAAGGACAAGCTCGCGCGCACCCTCGGTGGCATCCGTGACATGGCCAAGGTTCCCTCGGCCGTGTGGATCGTCGACACGAACAAGGAGCACCTCGCCGTCGACGAGGCGCGCAAGCTGGGCATCCCCGTCGTGGCGATCCTCGACACGAACTGCGACCCGGACGTCGTCGACTACGCCATCCCGGGCAACGATGACGCGATCCGCTCCGTCACGCTGCTCACCCGCGTGATCGCCGACGCCGTCGCCGAGGGCCTCATGCAGCGCCACTCCGGCAAGTCGACCGGCACCGAGGCGGAGCCGGCGGCCGAGCCGCTGGCCGAGTGGGAGCGCGAGCTCCTCGCCGGCGCCGAGGCTCCGGCCGAGGTCGTCGCCGGGACCCCGGCCGAGGCCAAGGTCGTCGCGGAGGCCCCCGTCGAGACCGAGACCGCTGTCGAGACCCCGGCCGAGGCCGAGGTCGTCGCCGAGGCTCCCGTCGAGGAGGCCCCGGCCGCCGAGGCCGAGAAGGCCACGACCGAGTCCGAGTGACGGACGGCGCGGGCCGGCTCCGGTAGCCGGGAACGGCCGCCGGACCGGCCCGCGCCCTCACTCTCCACCAGCCAACCAGCACGGAGGACCACCACCATGGCGAACTACACCGCCGCCGACATCAAGGCCCTGCGCGAGCGCACCGGCGCGGGCATGCTCGACGTCAAGAAGGCTCTGGACGAGGCCGGCGGCGACGCCGAGAGGGCTCTCGAGATCATCCGCGTCAAGGGGCTCAAGGGCGTCGCGAAGCGTGAGGGTCGCGCCACGTCCGAGGGCCTCGTCGCCGTCGAGATCGAGGAGACCGCGACCGGCGGCCAGGCCGCCACGATGATCGAGCTGAACTCCGAGACGGACTTCGTCGCGAAGAACGAGAAGTTCATCTCCCTCGCCGAGACGGTGCTCAAGGCCGTCGCCGCTGCGGGTGCCACCGACCTGGAGTCCGCTCTCGCGGCGCCGGTCGACGGCGAGACCGTCCAGACCGTGATCGACACCAACGCCGCCACGCTCGGCGAGAAGATCGCGCTGCGCCGTGTCGCCCGCGTCGAGGGCGAGCGCGTCACCGCCTACCTGCACCGCACCGCGAAGGACCTGCCGCCGGCCGTCGGCGTGCTGGTCGCCACGGACGTCGCGGGCGCCGAGGTCGCGAAGGACATCGCGCAGCACATCGCCGCGATGTCCCCGACGTACCTGAAGCGCGACGACGTCCCCGCCGACGTAGTCGTGAAGGAGCGTGCGATCGCCGAGGAGACCTCGCGCAACGAGGGCAAGCCGGAGGCCGCGCTGCCGAAGATCGTCGAGGGCCGCCTGAACGGCTTCTTCAAGGAGGTCGTGCTGGAGGACCAGCCCCTCGCGAAGGACCCGAAGACGACGGTCGCCAAGCACGTGGCCGGCGTCAACGGCTCGCTCACGTCGTTCGTGCGCTTCCGCGTCGGTTCCTGACGCAACCCTGGTGGCCCCGGGCCCGCGGGGGGGCCGGGGGCGGGCCCCCCCGGACGGGGGGCCGGGGGCGCCCGCCCGGGGGGGGCCGGGCGCCGGCGCCCACCGCGTACGTGCGGCCTTGGCGCTCCGGGTGCCCGACGACGGAGCGTGCCTCGCGTACGGAAGGCGAGCTCCGGCGTCGGCCACCTGAGGTGTGGCGGAGCTGGAGCGAAGCGGGCCGCCCAGGCGGGCGGGCCGTGCGTCGGGCAGGATTTCCCCGGGAGGGCGCAGCCCAGGGCCGGGTGACGAGGACGACGGGACGAGGGGTGGCGCAGCGGTGGACGTGGTAGCGACGCAAGGGACGCGTGCGGTGGACGACCAGGGACGGCCTGCCCGGCGCGTCCTGCTGAAGCTGTCGGGCGAGACGTTCGGCGGCGGGAGCGTAGGCCTCGACGCCGACGTGGTGCGGCGCGTCGCCAAGGAGATCGGCGCGGCGGTCCGGGAGGGCGTGCAGGTCGCGATCGTCGTCGGCGGAGGCAACTTCTTCCGCGGCGCCGAGCTGTCGCAGGCCGGGATGGACCGGGCGCGAGCCGACTACATGGGCATGCTCGGCACCGTCATGAACTGCCTCGCCCTGCAGGACTTCCTCGAGCAGGCCGGCGTGAAGACGCGGGTGCAGACCGCCATCACGATGGGCCAGGTTGCCGAGCCCTACATCCCGCTGCGGGCCATCCGCCACCTGGAGAAGGGGCGCGTCGTCATCTTCGGCGCCGGCGCAGGCATGCCGTACTTCTCCACGGACACGGTCTCCGTGCAGCGGGCGCTGGAGACGCACTGCGAGCTGGTCCTCATGGGCAAGAACGGCGTGGACGGCGTCTACACCGCGGACCCGCGCACGGACCCGTCCGCCCGCAAGCTCGAGCACCTCACCTACACCGACGCCCTGGTGCAGGGCCTGGCAGTCATGGACGCCACCGCCCTGAGCCTGTGCCGGGACAACGACGTGCCCATGCGCGTGTTCGGCCTCGAGGACGAGGGCAACGTGACTCGCGCCCTTCTCGGGGAGCGGCTCGGCACCCTCGTCACGGCCGCCTGACGTCGGTCGTGGCACCGGCCGTGGCGCCGCTGCTGGCAGACTTCCGTAAAGTGACCCCCGCACGACCCAGACCAGGAATGGAGCACCGGTGATCGACGACACCCTCCTCGAGGCCGAGGAGAAGATGGACAGGGCGATCGAGGTCGCCAAGGAGGACTTCGCGGGAATCCGCACCGGGCGCGCGAACGCCGGCATGTTCAGCAAGGTCACCGTGGAGTACTACGGCGCGCCGACGCCGCTGCAGCAGCTCGCCTCGTTCAACATCCCGGACGCACGCACCGTGCTCATCTCGCCGTTCGACAAGGGCTCGATGACGACGATCGAGAAGGCCCTGCGCGAGTCCGACCTGGGCGTGAACCCGTCGAACGACGGCGTCTCGATCCGCGTCGTGCTGCCCTCCCTCACGGAGGAGCGCCGCCGTGACTACGTCAAGCTCGCCAAGACCAAGGCCGAGGAGGCGCGCGTCAGCGTGCGCAACGTCCGGCGCAAGGCCAAGGAAGAGCTGGACCGCATCGTCAAGGACGGCGAGGCCGGCGAGGACGAGGTGACCCGGGCGGAGAAGGAGCTCGAGATCCTCACGAAGAGCCACGTCGAGCAGATCGACCAGCTCCTCGCCGGCAAGGAGAGCGAGCTGCTCGAGGTCTGATGGCCACCCTGACGCGCGCCTCCCGCGAGGGTCCAGGCGAACCATGGCGGGCGGGAGCCCAGAACGTCCTGACGCGCGCCTCCCGCGAGGGTCCAGGCGAACCATGGCGGGCGGGAGCCCAGAACGTCCTGACGCGCGCCTCCCGCGAGGGTCCAGGCGAACCATGGCGGGCGGAAGCCCAGAACGTCCTGACGCGCGCCTCCCGCGAGGGTCCAGGCGAACCATGGCGGGCGGAAGCCCAGAACGTCCTGACGCGCGCCTCCCGCGAGGGTCCAGGCGAACCATGGCGGGCGGAAGCCCAGAATGTGCAGGCCCGGGGTGACTCCGTGAGCGTGTCGAAGCCGACGGGAGCCGGTCGGCCGGAAGGCCCGTCGGGCCGTCGAGCACGAGGGACTGGCAACCGGTCCGGCACGCCCGCCGCAGGCGTCCCCGGAGCGGGTGCCCGCGGCCGGAGCGGATTCCCTGGTGCCGGCTTCCCGGGCGGCGGCTTCCCCGGCGGCACGCCGGGAGGTGGCGCCGGCACGCCCGGTGGTCCCGCTGGTGGCGCTTCCGGTGCGTCCGCATCCGACGGCGCAGCGCCCCGCAAGTCCCGCGCAGGCCGGAACCTGCCCGCCGCGATCGCGGTCGGCCTCGGCCTGCTCGGAATCGTCGCTGCATCCTTGTGGTTCCGGCCGGAGCCGTTCGTCGCCTTCGTCGTGATCGTGATGTGGGCCGCGCTGTGGGAGCTGCGCCAGGCGTTCGCGCGTCGCGACATCCATCTGCCCATGCTGCCGCTCATGGTCGGCGCCGCCGGCATGGAGGTCTCGGCGTTCTTCTCAGGCCCTGAGCAGGGGCCGGAGGCGTTGCTGGTGGCGTTCGTCCTGACGGTGGCAGGCGCTGTGGTGTGGCGCGCGCTGGACGGTTCGGGCTCGGCGGCCGTGCGCGACGCGGCGGCGGGGACGTTCGCCGCGGCGTACCTGCCGTTCATGGCGGGCTTCGTGGTGCTGTTGCTGACGCAGCCCGACGGCGAGATCCGGGTGGCGCTGTTCATCCTGCTCGCCGTGGCGGGCGACACCGGCGGCTACATCGCGGGCGTCATGCTGGGCAGGCACCCGCTGGCCCCGACGGTGAGCCCGAAGAAGTCGTGGGAGGGTCTGGCCGGCTCGGTCGTGCTCGCCACTGCGGTGGGCATCGTCGGCTCGGTCGTCTTCCTGAAGGAGAGCGTCCTGCTCGGGGTGGCGCTGGGCGTGCTGAGCGCTGTGACGGCTCTCATTGGCGATCTCGCAGAGTCGATGCTCAAGCGCGACCTAGAATTGAAGGACATGGGCACACTGCTCCCGGGGCACGGGGGCGTCCTCGACCGGCTGGACTCGCTCCTGCTGACCGCGCCCTTCGTCTACCTCGTGCTCTCGGTGGTTGCCTGATGACTGTCCCTCCCTCCGCCCCGGCCGGGCGCCGCACGCTCCCGGTCGCCGGTGCGCCGGTCCGCGCCGCCGGTCAGCCCGTGGTGCGCCCCGGCGACGAGACGGCCCCGCTCCCGCTGCAGATGGCGCCCCGCCGGCGCGGCAAGCCGCCGCGTCACTTCGCGGACCTGACGCCGGAGGAGCGCGTCGCGTCGGTCGTCGAGGCGGGGGAGAAGCCGTTCCGGGCGAAGCAGCTCGCGACGCACTACTTCACGCACTTCACGAGCGACCCCGAGCAGATGACGGACCTGCCGGCGAGCAGCCGCGCCGCGCTGGCGGAGACGATGTTCCCGCCGCTCATCCGTGCGACGCGGCGGCTCGAGGCCGACGGCGGCACCACGGTGAAGACGCTGTGGCACCTGTTCGACGACGCCAAGGTCGAGTCGGTGCTCATGCGCTACACGCACCGCACCACGCTGTGCGTGTCGAGCCAGGCCGGCTGCGGCATGGCGTGCCCGTTCTGCGCCACGGGCCAGCTCGGCCTGACGCGCAACCTGTCCACGGCCGAGATCCTGGAGCAGGTGCGGGCCGCGTTCCGGTCGCTCGCTCAGGGCGAGATCCCGGGCGGCCCGGCGCGCCTGAACAACCTCGTGTTCATGGGCATGGGCGAGCCGCTCGCGAACTACAAGGCCGTCATGGAGACGGTGCGCACCCTGGTCGCACCGCAGCCGGAGGGCCTGGGCATGAGCGCCCGCAACATCACCGTCTCGACGGTGGGCCTCGTCCCGGCGATGCGCAAGCTCGCCGACGAGGGCATCCCCGTGACGCTCGCGCTGTCCCTGCATGCCCCGGACGACGACCTGCGCAGCGAGCTCGTGCCGATCAACACCCGGTGGTCGGTGGACGAGGCGCTCGACGCCGCACGGCACTACTTCGAGGTCACCGGCCGTCGCGTGTCGATCGAGTACGCGTTGATCAAGGACATGAACGACCACGGTTGGCGGGCCGACCTCCTCGGCGAGAAGCTCAACGCCCGCGGCCGCGGCTGGGTGCACGTGAACCCCATCCCGCTCAACCCGACGCCCGGCTCGATCTGGACCGCGAGCGACCGCTCGGTCGAGGACGAGTTTGTGGCACGATTGCGCGGGCACGGCATCCCGACCACGATCCGTGACACCCGCGGCAGCGACATCGACGGTGCCTGCGGGCAGCTGGCTGCCGAGGAGGACGACGAGTGAGTGGCATGTTCAACAGCGTTCCGAAGGTCCGCACCGGGTACGACAAGGACGAGGTCGACGAGTTCTTCGACCACGCGCGGCAGGCGTACGAGGGACGCACGGCGGAGCGGCTGACGAGCGCCGACATCCAGGCGTCGACCTTCGACCTGGTGCGCGGGGGATACAACACGCACGAGGTCGACGCGGCCCTCGACCGCCTGGAGGCGGCCTTCATCCAGCGTCAGCGGGCAGAGTTCGTCTCCGCGCACGGCCAGCAGGCGTGGATGAACGCGCTCGCCGAGCGTGCTCGCACGCTGTACGGCCGTCTGGGCCGCCCGGACGGGGAGAAGTTCGCCCCCGCCGCGCCGGGCCAGCAGGGCTACGACAAGGACGACGTCGACGACCTGTGCGACCGCCTCGTCGCGTACTTCGACCGCCAGGAGCCGCTCAACGCGGGCGAGGTTCGCTCGGCCGTGTTCGGCCGGGCCAAGGGCGCCGACGGCTACGCCGAGGCCCCGGTGGACGCGTTCTTCAGCCGCGCCGTGGAGGTTCTGCTCGGCGTCGAGTGACGCTCGCCCGGTGCCGTACCGCCGGCGCCGGCGCATTCGCTGTGGGTATGGAAGTGGGGGGGGCGCGCCCCCCCCCCCCGGCCCCCGAACGCAACACCACCCGGGGCAGGAGCCTAG
>NZ_JAKGSG010000051.1 GCF_021568775.1 Antribacter soli
GCGGGGGGGGCGGGGGGGGGCGGGGGCGGGGGGGGGGGGGGCGGGGGGCCGCCCCCCCCCCCGCCCCCCCCCCCCCCCCCCCCCCCCACCCCCACAGCGGGGTCTACTCCGTGTCGACAGAGCCGCCGGCCCGCGCCTCCGAGACGAGCGCCGCATGCTCCGTCTGCTCCAGGAAGCGGGACAGGGTGTCGCGGCTGCGGGTGAGGCACGCGATCTTGTCCTCCAGCCCGACCAGCTCGGCGGCGAGCATCTCTGCGACGGTGCGCGGGCACGAGTACGTGGCCTGCGCCTCCGCCTGCTCGAGGTCGAGGAGCGCCCGGATCAGGCGCGTCGGCACGCCCGACCGCACGAGGCTCGCGACGCGTACCACCTGCTCGACGTGCTCCTCGTCGTACGTGCGGTAGCCGTTCGCCTCGCGAGCGGCCTCGAGGAGGCCCTGCTGCTCGTAGTAGCGCACGAGGCGCGCGGACACGCCCGAGCGCCGGGCGAGCTCGCCGATCTTCATGCGGAACTCCTTCGCCGGAGGACTTGACCTTGACATTGATGTCAAAGTTTACGGTCGCAGACATGGAGATGTCAGCAGAGACCAACACCGCGCCCGAGGCCGCCCTCGAGCCCGCACCTGAGCCCGACCGTGCCCGGGCCGGCGCACCACTCCCCAGCGTCCCCGCCCCGCGCCTGCCGTGGCCCAGCCTGGTCGTCCTCGCGTTCGCGACCCTGGTCATGGTGACCGGCGAGATGCTCCCCACCGCCGTCCTGCCGCAGATGGGCGCGAGCCTCGGCGTCGGCGAGGACCGGATCGGCCTCCTCGTCGCGCTGTGGGCCGGTACGGTCGTGGTCGCGAGCCCGCTCCTCGTGGGGCTGGTCCGCGGGCGGGACCGGCGGGCCGTCATCGTGGTGGCGCTCGTCGTGTTCGCCGCGTCGGGCGTCATCGTGGCCGCCGCGGACACGTACGCCGTAGCCGTCGCGGGCCGGCTCCTCGGAGCGGCGGCCTGCGGGCTGCTCTGGTCCACGGTCAACGTGCACACCGCCGACGTCGTCCCCGAGCGCGAGCTCGGCCGTGCGATCTCCGTGGTGATCGGCGGGGCGACGCTGGGCATCGTCGTCGGAGTGCCGCTCACCAGCGCGGTCGCTCGGGCCTGGGACTGGCGCGCGGCCTTCGGGGGCCTCGCCGTCCTCGCGCTCGTCGCCGCGGTGCTCGTCCGGGTCGTGGTGGTGCGGGCGCCCGATGCACCCGCTGTGGCCGGCGCCGCGGGCGAGGCGGTGCCGGAGGGCGACCCGTCCGGCGTCGGACAGCGACGTGGGGCCCTCCGGGCCCTGGTCACCGTGACCGTGCTCGTCGCCGTCGTGCTGGTGGGGCACTTCGCGACGTACACGTTCGTGACGCGCCTGCTGGCGGAGCCGGCCGGCGCGGTGCCGGGCGGGATCAGCGGGCTGCTCCTCGTGTTCGGCGTGGCCTCGGCGGCGGGCGTCGTCGTCGCGGGTCGAGCGGGCGACCGGTGGCCGGCCGCGGCCCTGCCGGTCGCCTCGGCAATGGCCGGGCTGGCGCTGCTCGCCCTGCTCGGGGCGGGGCACAGCGCAGCGGCGGCTCTTCTCGTCGTCATCGCGTGGGGCATGGCCACGGGCGCGCTGCCGCCGCTCGCGCAGACGACGATCCTGCGCCTCGCCGGGTCCGGGCTGCGCGGGATCGCGGGCATGCTCATTCCGGTCGTGTTCAACCTGGGCATCGCCGTCGGGGCCGCTGCGGGCTCCGCGGTCGTGGACCGGTCCGGGCCCTGGGCGGTGCCGCTGCCGAGCGCGCTGCTGGTCGCCGTGGCGGCGGTCGCGCTGAGCGTGCTGATGCGGCGGCTGGGGGCACCGCGGCACGGGCTCGCCCGGCGGTAGGCGAGCCGGCCGGCGTCAGGGCCTCCGCCAGGCGTCGCTCGTCAGGTGCGACCCGGCCATGGGACCCATGCGCAGCATGCCGCCGTCGGCGACCCACGACGCTCCCGTCACGTACGCCGCCTTCGGGCTGCACAGGAAGGCGATGATCGCGGCGATCTCGCGCGCGTCGCCCGGCCTGCCGAGCGGGATCCCGTGGCGGACCTTGCCCTCGGGGCTCTCGTCCTCCTGGCCGGTCATCGCAGTCGTGATCTCACCGGGGGCCACGGCGTTCACGGTGATGCCGTGCTCGCCGAGCTCGAGCGCCGCGACCTGGGTGAGCATCCCCAGCCCCGCCTTGGCCGCGCAGTAGGGGCCGGCGCCGACGCGCGGCTGGTGCTCGTGCACGCTCGTGACGTTGACGATCCGCCCGCCGCGCCCGCCGGCGATCATGTGCCGGGCGGCGGCCTGCAGGATGAGGAACGGCCCGTCGAGGTCGGTCTCGATCACCGTGCGCCAGTGCTGGTGGTCGAGGTCGAGGAGCATCGTCGAGGAGCCCGTGCCAGCCACGTTGGCGAGCACGTCGACGCGCCCGAACGCGTCGGCGAGGTCGTCGACGACGCCTGCGATCGCCGGCATGTTCGTGACGTCGAGATACCGCAGCTCGGTCCGGGCTCCGTGCTCGGCGGCCTCGCGGGCGGTGTCCTGCGCCTTCGACTCGTCGGCGTACCAGCACAGGCCGACGTCGAAGCCGTCACGGGCGAGCGCGACGACGGTGGCTCGTCCGATGCCGGACTCGGACCCGGTGACGATGGCGGCGGGGCGGGGTGCGGTGGTCATGGACCAAGGCTGAGGAGGGAGCGGGCCGCTCGCACGCGTGCGGCCCGCCCCTGAGTCAGGGCGTGGTGCAGGCGAACGCGGTCGGCACCGAGGAGTCTGACGTCGGACGGGTCGCCTGGAGCCCCCACGTGACGCTCTGGCCCGGCGCCAGGCTGCCGTTCCAGGACTGGCTCGCCTCGGTCACGGTCTGGCCGCTCACGGTCGCCGCGGCCGGCCACGAACCGGCGTGGGTGTGGCCCGCCGGCAGCGTCACCGTCGAGCGCCATCCGCTGATCGACGAGGTGCCGCTGTTCGTGACGGTCACCGTCAGCGTGTACCCGCCGGTCCACTGGTTCTGGACCGCCGCCGAGGTGGTGCACCCGGCCGACCCACCGCCGTCGGGCAGCGAGGTGGTGACCGTGGTGACGGGGGAGTACGCGGAAGTGCCCGCTCCGTTCACCGCGCGGACGCGGTAGCGGTAGGTCGTGCCGGCGGCGAGTCCGGTGTCCGTGAAGGTCGTGGCGGCGGGCGAGCCCACGAGCGCCCAGGCGTCGCCCGACCCGGTGGCGCGCTCCACCTGGTAGCCCGTCACCGTGCCCGAGGCGGCGGCCCAGCCGAGGGTCAGGCCGGAGGACGTGACGTTCGACGTCGTCGGCGTGCCGGGCGCGCCCGGGACGGTGGGTTCGGTGCCGCCCCCGTTGGTGACCGACGCCGAGAAGGAGTTCACCGTCAGGCCCACTCCGCCGATCCACGGCTCGAAGCCCGCCTGGACGCTCGTGAGGTACCAGCTCGCGTCGCCGTACTGGGCGCCGCGCGTGAAGGTGTCGTCGACGAAGCCCATGACGTCGAACGACAGCGACCCGATCGGCGACGCCGATACGTATGACACCACGTTGTTGCTGCCGTTGTTGCCCGTCCAGACGGCCCACGTGCGCCCCGCGATCGTGGCGGTGCCGGTCTGCGAGCCGATCGGCTGGATCGAGCCCTGCCGGTTGAACCAGATCATGATCTCGGTGTCCTGCACGCCGCTGACGTCGGTGTTCGCGTTGAGCCAGATGTCGTACGACGCGTTGTACGTGCCGCTGCTCGTGTACGTGTAGCCGATGCTGGTCGGTGCGCTGCCGATCGTGCTGAGCTGCTTCGGCAACGGCGTGCCCGGGCTGCAGGTGCTGTAGTGGCAGCCGAGGAAGATCGACGGGTACGACACCGGCGTGCCCGACGTGTTCCCCACGCCGTCCTGCTGTGTGATCGTGAACCCGTTCGCGGTGGTGTCGATGCACTGCGTCGCGCCGGTGCCCCAGCGGTTGTTCTGGATCACGTAGCTCCCGGCGTCGACCGTGCCGTACTGCTCGCAGATCGTCGCGGCGCTCGCGGGGGCCGCGCCGACGACGGCCGTGACCATGCCCGCGGTGAGCGTCGCGAGCATGGTCACGAAGGCGAGCAGGAGCCGGGGGGTGCTCCGCCGCCTGTCGGTCGTGCTGGGGGACATGGCACTCCTTCGTGCGATGACGTCGGAGCCCGGGGGAGCTCCGGTGTCGAAGGTAGGCCGGCCCGGAGCTGGGTGTCAGGGGCGTGAATCGATTAGGGGCCGATCGAGGCCGCCTCTCTCGCCGCTACTTCCAGACGGTGATCTCGAGCGCGAAGGCGTCCGCGGCCTCGTCGACGCTGACGACACTGACGTCCGCGTAGCGGCCGGAGCTCGTCACGACGCAGAGGTGCTTGCCGAGGAGGGTCTGGGCGTCCGACACGAAGTCGGTGACGAGCGTCTGGGCAGCGCAGGTGGCGGCGTCGGGGGCTTCGTCCAGGATCGTCATCGTGTTGCTGGTGGTGGTGATGTCATCTCCGTGGTCGATGCAGAAGTCGCCCTCGGGGACGCCCCAGTTCGCCGCCGTGCTGTCGAGGTCGAGGCAGCTGCCGGAGTACAGCCCGATCGGAGTGCCGTCGGTGCTCCGGGCGACGTCGGCGGTGGCCGTGGAGCCGGTCGTGACCGGTGTCTCGCCGGTCGCCTCGAGCTGGGCCGTGAGGTCACCGACCTGCCCCGAGAGCTGCTCGTTCTCGGCGTTGAGCGTCGACACGTCCTGCTCGAGAGAGGCGATCGTCCGTTGCAGCGAGCTGACGCTCGGCGACCCGTCGAGGCCCGGCACGGAGGCGGCTCCGGTGCCGATGGCGACGGCGGCGGTAATGAGCGCGGCGGCGATCGTGCCGCCCGCGGTGATGACCGAGACCCAGATCTCCTTCGACAAGCCGGACCTCCCGCGGCCGGCTCCTGCTTCGTCGACGGGCGCGTCTGCCCACTTGTCACGCGGCGTGTCGAACGACATGAGCGCGCCGGCCTTTCTCTGGGTGCCATGGGAGGAGGAACTCCGACAAAGGTTACATACACCCGAGGGGTTGCGAAGTTCGGCGCCCGGGCTGCGGGCGATCGCCCGGAAGGGGCACTGGCTACCCACGCTGCCCGATGCCGGTCGCTCGCCTCAGGCTCGCGCGTCGCCTTCCGGGCCGGGTCGCCCCGGACCGGCGAAGTACGCCGTCGCGAGCCGCTTCGGCGCCCGCTCGAGCCACGCGTCGACGACGACCTCCTCGAGCCGCTCCGGGCTGATCGCGTCCAGGCGGACGAGCACCGCGGGGTAGCCGTCGAGGTGGGAGATCGTGAAGAACACGTCGGGGCTCTCGGCGATGAGCGCCTGCTTCTCGCCCTCGTCCGCGACGCGCGCACCGAGGATCAGGCCGTCCGGCGCCCCGTCGCCGAGCTCGGCCATGTCCTTCGCGCGGAGCGGCCGCTCCCAGACGAAGCCCTTGCCCGCGACGCACCACATCACGGCGCCCCAGGAAATCTTGTCGGTCACCTCGGGGAGCGCGGTCGCCAGCCGGCGGACGTCGTCGAGCGTGGGCATGTCACGACGGTAGCCCCGCCGGCTCGACGGCGTCCCGCGCCTTACCTCAGTTGCACGTTCCACATTTCCCGGACGTCAGGAGCTCCATGAAGCAGCTGGGGCAGACGCCGAGCTCGCGCTCCTGGGCCGGCTTCCCGCCGCGGCTCGCCGTCACGTATCCCGAGGGGAGATCTTCCCGCACGGTGAAGCCGTTGATGTGCTCGTCGACGTGGCCCTTGTGAAAGTGCGCGGTAGCGCCCATGCCCTTGCCCGGAGCCAACGCGATGTAGGTACCGGCCGGCGGGATCCAGAGGACCGTCGGGTCGTGCTCCGCTGCGATCTCGCGCATCCGAGAGCGGTTCTCGACCGGCGCCTGGTACGCCCGCATCGCCTCCTCGAACGTCGGGAAGTAGTGGCGCCGGCCGCCGGTCAGCACCCGGCGGCACGACGTGCAGAGCTCGTACTCGGCGATCTCCTCCGGGCTCGCCGACTGCATCATGGCGAACGACTTCTCGGTCTGGTGCTGGCAATCGTCGGAGTGCAGCATCCGCGACCCTGGGACGACGTACAGCTCATCGGGGGAGATACCTGCGGGCAAGTCAGTGGCCATGTCTCAGTGTGCGGGAAGACACGGACGCGGCCGACCGGGCGGCGTGAAGTGCAGCGCGCCTGCCAGCCACGGCGCCCGGCCCTGTGGATGTCCCGAGCGCCTACTGCGGTTCTCCAGGGCTGACGACCGGCACCCCCAGGTGCTCGGCGGCCCGGACCATCTGCTTGTCGTAGGTGACCACCGCGACGAGGTCGTCACCGAGGGCCGCAGCCGTCGCGATGTGGATGGCGTCGAGCGATCGGATGTGGACCGCGATCTCGGACGCATCCTTGACCACGCGGCGGCTGAGCTGACGCCGCGCAACCGGCGCCAGCACCGGGGCGATCCGCCCCTCGTGGTCCAGTCCCTCACGGACGGCAAAGCGAGCGAGCTCCACGTCCAGCAGGGTCGACGACGTGATCGCGATCTCCTCTCCGGCGCAGCCGACCAAGTAGCTCACGAGCTCGTCGGTGAACTCCTCGCGGCGGACCTGCTTCAGTGCGGCCGAGGTGTCGAGGTAGACGGCTCTCACAGGCGGTCCGACCGGAGCTCGTCGAGAACCTTGCCGGACGGCCTGCCGGGCGGGTCGTCGATCGGCGGAGTGAAGATCTTCGTGGTCGACGCCGCCACGTACTCGCCCTCGGCGACGAGCCGCTCGAACGGGCTGAGGCTGATCGGGACGATCCGCGCGATCGGCCGGCCGTGATCGGTCACCACGACCGCGTCCCCCCGCGAACCACGTCGAGCAGGCGGGTCAGTCCTGCTTGTCGTCCCTCGGCGCGAACGACCCCGGCTGGGTAGGCGGTGCCGGCCGGGCCGTCCGCGGCCTTGGCTGCACAGGCGGCGCGGGAGCCGCGCCGGGGGCGCCGGCGTCACGACCACGCACGCCACCCGTCGACCCCGGATCCACTGCCGCGGCCCGGTCCTCCTCGGAGTAGAACGCGCCCGCAGCAGCCGGTGCCCCCGGCCGGCCCCCCGGCGCGGCAGCCGCGTAGCGCATCCGTGACGTCCCGCGCGAGGTCGCGGCCATCGCGGCGCCGACGTTCCCCGCGTCGTACGTCAGCGACCGGTCGCGCCGCACGCCGAGCGACGCGCCCACCTCGATGGCGTCCTGGTTGGCACCCATGTACAGGAACGCCCACCCGTCCTTCGTCTCCTTCTCGGTGACGAGCGCCTTGATCGCGGCGTGCGTGTACTCCTTCGACGCGTTCTCGTACCCGTCGGTCATGATCCCGACGAGCACGGTCGCCGGCCGCTCGTCCTCAGGCAGCGCGGCGAGCCGCTCTGCGGTGGTGTGCACGAGCCGTGCGATCGAGTCGAGCAGCGCTGTGCTGCCGCGGGGCTCCAGCACGAGCGGCGGCACGTCGGCCACGGGCCGATCGGCATAGACCTCCTCGTACCGATCGTCGAACTGCGCGAGCGTCACGGTGCAGCTGCCGGGCGTGGCCTTCTGCTCCGCCATGTACAGGTTGAAGCCCTCGATCGTGGCACCCTTCATGGCCTGCATGGACCCGGACCGGTCGAGCAGCATCGCGATGTGGGTGGAGTTGGTGTCAGCCATGGTGCTCTCCTCGGGTCGGGCGGTCGATCGGGCTGGTCGGGGGCGGGTGTCAGGTACGACGGCGGAACCGCAGCGGCTCCACCGCGGGAGCCTCGGGCGGCTCCTGACCGCGCTCGCGGTCATACCGTGCGCGGGTCACGCCGCCAGACGTCACCCGCCCGTCGTGGCCGCCGTAAGCGGCGAGCGCGCTGGTGCGCGCGAGCCGCGGCGGCACCGTGTTGGGGGCCACCCCAGCCGCCTCGGCGACGGCCCGCATGGACTCCCCGGACAGGACGGCCTCGGCCATCGCCTCGTCGAGCGCCTCGTCGAGGAGCGCACGCGCCCTCGCCAGGTGCCCGACGGCGGCGCTCGCCTCGGCCTGCGACGCCGCCTCGAGCGCAGCGCGGGCCTGGGCCAGATGTGGCCGTGGTTCCGGGGAGCCAGTGGTGTGCGTCACGCGGCAAGTCTATGTGCAGTTACTGCACATGTGCAATAGGTGATCAGCGGGCCGTCGTCGGGAGCAGGCCAAGCCTCAGGCCGGCTCGTCCCAGCCCAGGTTGCGGGCGATCTTCTCCAGCGTCTGCAGGAGGTGCGCGTAGTCGTCGCCGTCGACGCCGCCCATGGTGCGCTCCCGGATCGCGCGGACGGCGTCCGACTGCACCCGGGTCGCGGTCTCGCGGCCCGACGCCGTGACCGTGAACCCGTCCGGGGTCTTTGCGACGAGTCCCGCCTCGATGAGCGGCGCCAGGTGCGTGGCGGCAGTCTCGCCGGGGCCGAGAAACGGCGCGACGGCGGTGTCGAGGTCGGCGGGCGACCGCGTGCCCGACTGCACCGTGTTGAGGAGCTGCCACTGGCGGCGCGTCAGGCCGACCTGCTCGGCGACCGCGCCGAACTGGTCGTCGATGAGCCGGTCGACGGTCTTGAGCCAGTAGCCGAGCGGGCGGATGGCGGGCATGAAACCTCCAGGTCGGCGCACGGGTCGGTGCCGCCCCCACCCTAGGAGGCGTCGTGCCGGCGCGCCGCAGGACGCGCCCCGCCGCCCCGCCGATGTCGGGGGCGGTTGATCGTCCGGGTCGGTCAGGCCGGGGCGTCCGTCTCGAAGTCGGCCGTCACGCTGGCCTCGACCTCGAGGTCGGCGGGGGAGAGCTCGACCTGACCGGCGTCGGCCGCCGCCATGGCGAACATGCGGCGCTCCGGGTGGCCGGAGCCGCCGGGACCGGCGGAGGGCCGCAGACCGTCCTCGTACACCGCGATCGGACGCACGGTCCCGAGCCCGAGGGCGGCCGCGTAGGCGTTGGCGCGGGCGACGGTCTCGCGCGCGGCCTCCGCCCGGACCTCGGCCAGCAGGGTGGCGCGTGTGTCGTCGGTGAGGTCCCAGTCGACGCCCTCGAGCTCGACGCCGTCGATCTCCAGAACCTCGGCGAGCCACGTCGACAGCGCGTCGAAGTCGGCGAACCTGACCGTCACGCCGGCGCGGGCGCGGAACCGGCGAACCTTCTGCTCGCCGAGGTCAGCGGCGGGCTTGACCCACTCGTCGTACGCGAACGCGTGCACCGACGACGCGTCCCACCGGGTCGCGGCGCCGGACTCCGTGTGCGCCCGTGCCTGCTCGACGAGCGCGCCATGGACACGCGCCGCCGCGGCCAGCACGTCGCCGCGGCCCGCCCCGGCGAACGACACGGCCAGTCGCGCGGTGCCGAGCTCTGCGGGATGGGTGCGCGTGGCGTGGCCTTCGACGGCGATGCGGGTCATGAGCCAAGGCCTACCACGCCGGCCCCAGCGCTGCCCACTCCCATGGGAGAGGTGAGCCGGTGCGCCCGGGCGACTCGCCGACGTCGGGCAGCCCGGCGGACGGAACGCCCGTTCTGGTAGTTTCTGCCCACGACCACGGGAGGACGCAGTGACTACTGACGCCGCAGCGGCACAGACCGCACCGGTTGAGGACCAGCCCCAGGCTGCCGAGACGGCCGGGCTGACCCGGCCAGCCGAGCCGGCGGCCGGGGTGACCGACGCGGCGCCCGAGGACGGCGCGCCCGCCACGCAGGAGGACGGTGCGCCGCGGACCCACGCGCTCGAGTCGCAGGCCGCCGAGCGGCTGCACCGGCTCCTCGAGTCCGGCGTCGAGAAGCTGCCGGGCGAGGTGAGCGGCACCGTGTCCCGCGTCGCCGTTGCGCTCGCGGTGTTCGGCAGCGAGATGACGAAGAAGGACCAGGAGAAGCCGCCGACGGCCCTCGCCGCCGAGGCCGTCGGGCTCTTCCGCAGCCTCGACGACGGTGAGCCCCAGACGCAGCGTGCCGCGCTCGAGACGGCCCTGTCCACGGTCGCGACCACGCTCGTCGGCGACGAGAAGCGCAACCAGGCGCTCGATGTCGCCGACGAGGCGATCTCGCTCTGGAAGAAGGTGACGCAGTCCGGCGGCGGCCTCGCGAAGTCCGACGCCATCCTCTCTCTGCGCGAGCTCGCGGGCACGCTGCGCAAGGAAGGTCGCGACGACGACGCCGACGAGACCGAGTCGGAGGCACGCCGGCTGGAGGCGTGACCCTCGGGCAGAGTCCGTGGCCAGGTCTCCGGGCTGGGAGGATGGGGTCATGCGCAGCGTGACCATCCTCGGCTCCACCGGTTCCATCGGCACCCAGGCCATCGACGTGGTCCTGCGGAACCCGGACCGGTTCCGGGTCGAGGCGCTGTCGGCGGGCGGGTCGGACCTGGCGGCCCTTGCCGCCCAGGCGGCGCGCCTCGGCGTGGCGGCGGTCGCGGTGGCCGACGCTGGAGCCCGCCCCGACCTGCAGCGTCACCTCGCCGTGGCGGGAGCGTCGGGCGTCGAGGTGCTCGCCGGGCCGGACGCCGCGACGGATCTGGCCGGCCGCGGCAGCGACGTGGTGCTCAACGGCATCACGGGATCGGTGGGCCTGCGCCCGACGCTCGCCGCGCTCGAGGCAGGCTCGACGCTCGCCCTCGCGAACAAGGAGTCGCTCGTGGTGGGCGGCGCGCTCGTGAAGGCGGCGTGGCAGCGGCCGGACCAGGTGGTGCCGGTCGACTCGGAGCACTCGGCGATCGCGCAGTCGCTGCGGTCCGGGGCGCGGTCGGAGGTGCGCAAGCTCGTGGTGACCGCGAGCGGCGGGCCGTTCCGCGGCCACACCCGCGAAGAGTTGCGCGACGTCACGCCCGCGCAGGCGCTCAGGCACCCCAACTTCTCCATGGGCCGCGTGATCACCACAAATTCCGCGACCCTCGTGAACAAGGGCCTGGAGATCATCGAGGCGCACCTCCTGTTCGACGTCCCCTTCGACCGGATCGACGTCGTGGTGCACCCGCAGCAGATGATCCACTCGATGGTGGAGTTCGTGGACGGGTCCACGATCGCCCAGGCCGGGCCGCCGCGGATGCTCGTGCCGATCGCGCTCGGGCTGTCGTGGCCGGACCGGCTGGCCGACGTCGACGTCGCGATCGACTGGACGCAGGCCGCGACGTGGGAGTTCGCCCCCCTCGACGACGACGCGTTCCCCGCCGTGCGGCTCGCCCGCCAGGTCGGCGAGGCCGCCGGCACGTTCCCCGCGGTGTACAACGCGGCGAACGAGGTGTGTGTGGACGCGTTCCATGACGGGACGATCGGCTTCCTCGACATCGTCGACACGGTCGCCGCCGTCGTTGCCGCGCACGACGGCGGCGACGCGTCGAGCGTCGAGGGCGTGCTTGACGCGGACGCGTGGGCGCGGGCTCGCGCGGCGGAGCTGATCAAGGCCGCGTGACCCGCCGAGACGTCTCGCGCGGGGCGGGTCAGAGGCGCGCCCACGCCTCCGTCAGCACGCCGCGCAGGATCTGCTCGATCTCGTCGAACTCGGCCTGCCCGGTCGTCAGCGGCGGCGCGAGCTGGATGACGGGGTCGCCGCGGTCGTCGGCGCGGCAGTAGAGCCCAGCGTCGAACAGGGCCCCGGACAGGAACCCGCGGAGCAGCCGCTCGGACTCCTCGCCCGAGAACGACTCCCGCGTCGACCTGTCCTTGACGAGCTCGATCCCGTAGAAGTACCCGGCGCCGCGCACGTCGCCGACGATCGGCAGGTCGAGCAGCTTCTCGAGTGTTCCTCGGAAGGCGGGCGCGTTCGCCTTGACCCGATCGGTCAGCCCCTCGGCCTCGAACACGTCGAGGTTCGCCATGGCGACCGCCGCGGACACCGGGTGGCCGCCGAACGTGTACCCGTGCGCGAACGACGCCGCCCCGGTCGCGAACGGCTCGAAGATCCGGTCGGAGACGATCGTCGCGCCGATGGGGGAGTACCCGGACGTCATGCCCTTGGCGCAGGTGATCATGTCGGGCACGTAGCCGAGGTCCTCGCACGCGAAGATCGACCCGATGCGTCCGAACGCGCAGATCACCTCGTCGGAGACGAGCAGCACGTCGTACTGGTCGCAGATTTCGCGCACGCGCGCGAAATACCCGGGCGGCGGAGGAAAGCAGCCGCCGGCGTTCTGCACCGGCTCGAGGAACACGGCAGCGACGGTCTCGGGCCCCTCCATGAGGATCATCTCCTCGATGCGGTCAGCGGCCCACAACCCGAACGCTTCGGGGTCGTCGCGCAGGTGCTCCGGCGCCCGGTAGAGGTTCGTGTTGGGAACCTTGAGCGTGCCGGGCACGAGGGGCTCGAACGGCTCCTTCAGCGTGGGCAGGCCCGTGACGGACAGCGCGCCGTGCGTGGTGCCGTGGTAGGCGATGGTCCGGGAGATCACCTTGTGCTTGCCTGGCCGCCCGACGAGCTTCCAGTACTGCTTGGCCAGCTTGAACGCGGTCTCGACGGCCTCGGACCCGCCCGTACTGAAGAACACGCGGTTGAGGTCGCCGGGCGCGAGGTCCGCGAGCCGCTCGGCGAGGTCGATCGCGGCGGGGTGCGCATACGACCAGAGCGGGAAGAACGCCAGCTCCTCCGCCTGCTTGGCGGCGGCCTCGGCCAGCGCCCGGCGCCCGTGGCCGGCCTGCACGACGAACAGCCCCGACAGCCCGTCGATGTACCGCTTGCCGTTCGCGTCCCAGATGTGGTGCCCTTCGCCGCGCACCATGGTCGCCACGCCGTTCTCCCACGCGGAGTGCCGGGTGAAGTGCCCCCAGAGGTTGCGGCGCGCGGCCGCGTCGCGCGGCGTCCCCTTCGGGGTGGTGGGCCCGACGACGGAGCTCACGCCGGCCGGACGCGTACGGAAGCCCAGAGGGTCCTGTGTCGTTGACTCGGTCATCGGGTTCCCCAGTTGTAGTTCTGCTTACGGAGCTTGAGGTAGACGAACGTCTCGGTGGCGTGCACCCCGGGCAGGGTGCGGATGTGCCGGTTGACGATCTCCAGGAGCTGGGCGTCGTCCTCGCACACCACCTCGACGAGGAGGTCGAAGCCGCCGGCGGTGATCACGACGTAGTCGACGCCCGGCACGTCCGCAAGGGCGTCGGCAAGGTCCTCGATGTCGCCGCTCGCGCGGATGCCGATCATCGCCTGCCGGGTGAAGCCCACCTGGATCGGGTCGGTGACCGCGACGATCTGCACGACGCCGCCGTCGACGAGCTTCTGGACGCGCTGGCGCACGGCGGCCTCCGACAGTCCGACCGCCTGCGCGATCGCCGCGTAGGACCGCCGGCCGTCGTCCTGGAGCTGCTCGATGATCGCCTTCGACACGTGGTCGAGTGGCGGCGACGAGGTCGCCGCGGTGCGCTGGGCCATGGCTGAATGCTGACCACCTCCGGCGGCGAATTGCAAGCCGATCCGTCGCCGTCCATGCCTTCAGCCACGGATTCCGCGAGAATTTACGGGTAGGAAACACGGAATCCCTCGTGGTTCACGCCTGCGTCCTCTACGGTCCTAGCCACACGGGACGCAGGACTGACCTGAGGAGAATCGTGACCACGACCGCACCGGGCACCACGACGCTCGCCAACTTCGTGGGCGGCGAGCGCGTGGCCGCCGCCGACGGACGCACGCTCGACGTCGTGGACCCGAGCACCGGCGAGGCGTACGCGTCGGCCCCGCTCAGCGGGGCGGCCGACGTCGACGCCGCCTACGCCGCCGCCTCGGCGGCGTTCGGCGAGTGGCGCGAGTCCACTCCCGCCGAGCGGCAGCTCGCCCTGCTCCGCATCGCCGACGCCGTCGACGCCCGCGCGGACGAGCTCGTCGCCGCGGAGTCCCGGAACACGGGCAAGCCCCTGCACCTGACCGCCACCGACGAGGTGCCGCCGTGCGCGGACCAGCTCCGGTTCTTCGCCGGCGCCGCTCGCGTCCTCGACGGCCTGTCGGCCGGGGAGTACGCGAAGGGCCTGACGTCGTGGGTCCGCCGGGAGCCCGTGGGCGTCGTCGGGCAGGTCACGCCCTGGAACTACCCGCTGATGATGGCAGTGTGGAAGATCGCGCCGGCGCTCGCGGCGGGCAACACGATCGTCCTCAAGCCGTCCGAGACCACGCCGGTCTCGACGCTGCTCCTGGCCGAGATCGCGGCCGAGCACCTGCCCGCGGGCGTGCTCAACGTGGTGTGCGGCGACCGGGACACGGGCCGCGCGCTCGTCGCCCACGGCCGTCCCGACATGGTCGCGATCACCGGATCGGTCCGCGCGGGCATGGAGGTCGCGAGCGCCGCCTCGGCCGACGTCAAGCGCGTCCACCTCGAGCTGGGCGGCAAGGCACCCGTCGTCGTCTTCGACGACGCCGACGTGGCGGCCGCCGCGGAGGGCATCGCCGCGGCCGGCTTCTACAACGCCGGGCAGGACTGCACGGCCGCCACCCGCGTGCTCGTCCACGAGAAGGTCGCGGGCGCGTTCACCGAGGCGCTCACCGAAGCGGCGCGCGGCACCCGCACGGCCGCGCCGGACGACCCGGAGGCCGCATACGGACCGGTCAACAACGCCACGCAGCTCGAGCGGGTCCTGGGCTTCGTCGAGCGGCTGCCGTCCCACGCGACGGTCGAGACGGGCGGCAACCGTGTCGGCACCAGGGGCTACTTCCACGAGCCCACCGTGATCAGCGGGCTGCGGCAGGACGACGAGGCGGTGCGGACCGAGATCTTCGGCCCCGTCATCACCGTGCAGACGTTCGCCGACGAGGCTGAGGCCGTGCGCCTCGCCAACGACGTGACGTACGGACTCTCGAGCTCCGTCTGGACCAGAGACCACGCGACGGCGCTGCGCATGTCGCGTGCGCTGGACTTCGGCGTCGTCTGGATCAACACCCACATCCCGTTCGTCGCCGAGATGCCGCACGGCGGCTTCAAGCACTCCGGCTACGGCAAGGACCTCTCCTTGTACGGGTTCGAGGACTACACCCGCATCAAGCACGTCATGAGCGCTTTCTGAGCACCGAGGAGACCCGAGTGAGCACCTTCCGTCGTCGTCCCCCCGCCGATCCCGCGGTCCGCTTGCTGATCGCCGCGCAGCGGCGCGCGGCGGCCGCCAGGCTGTCGCGGCGCGGCTTCCTGGCCGGCTCGCTCGGCGTGGCCGGGGTGGGCCTGCTCGCCGCGTGCGGCACCGGCGGCGCACCCGCGGCCGCCGGTGGGAGCACCCCCGGCACCGACCTGAGCGAGACCGAGAAGCTCGTCCGCTGGGCCAACTGGACCCTCTACCTGGACATGGACGACGACGGGGTCACGTACCCGACGCTCGAGGCGTTCACCGAGAAGTCCGGGATCGAGGTGGAGTACACCGAGGACGTCGACGACAACGACACGTTCTACGGCAAGGTGCAGGGCCAGCTCGCCTCGGGCCAGGACATCGGCTACGACATCGTGACGCTGACCGACTGGATGGCCGGCCGCATGGTGCGCCTGGGATACACCCAGGAGCTGGACCGCTCCCGCATCCCCAACGCGGACAACATCCTGCCGAACCTCGCGGAGGTCGACTTCGACCCGGGCCGCGCGCACACCCTGACGTGGCAGTCGGGCTTCGGCGGCCTGGCGTGGGCGAAGGACAAGGTGCCGGCCGGTCTGCGCGGCGTCTCCGACCTCTGGGCACCCGAGCTCGCCGGGCGCGTCGAGGTTCTGTCCGAGATGCGTGACACGATCGGCCTCATCATGTTCGACCAGGGCGTCGACCCGGCGAGCGACTGGGGCGACGACGAGTTCGACGCCGCGCTGGCCTTCCTCAAGGAGAAGATCGACTCCGGCCACATCCGCCAGGTCAAGGGCAACTCGTACACCCAGGACCTCGTCTCGGGCGACGCCTACGCCGTGATCGGCTGGTCGGGTGACATCACCGGCCTCAACTACGAGAACGACGACCGCTTCGAGTTCGCGATCCCCGAGGCGGGCGGCACGCTCTGGTCGGACAACCTCATGGTCCCCGTCGGCGCGACGCACAAGGCGAACGCCGAGGACCTCATGAACTACTACTACGACCCCGAGATTGCCGCCGAGGTCGCGGCCTGGGTCAACTACATCACCCCGGTGTCGGGTGCCCAGGACGCGATGGCGGCCATCGACCCCGAGCTCGCGGAGAACACGATGATCTTCCCCGACGAGGCGACCCTGTCGAAGGTCAGCGTCTTCCGCACGCTCACGCCGGAGGAGGAGACCACGTACAACGGCGCGTTCCTCGACGTGATCGGCGCCTGACATGACCGCTGCACCCGCCCTGGAGCTGTGGGGCGTCCGCAAGGAGTTCGGCGGCCAGGTGGCTGTCGACGGCGTCGACCTCGAGGTCCCGGAGGGGTCCTTCTTCGCCCTCCTGGGCCCGTCAGGGTGCGGGAAGACGACAACCCTGCGGATGGTCGCCGGCCTGGAGCAGCCCACCGCCGGCGCCGTCTCGATCGGCGGCCGGGACGTCACCGGCACGCCGGCCCACCGCCGCCCGGTCAACACGGTCTTCCAGAGCTACGCCCTGTTCCCGCACCTGAGCGTGCTGCAGAACGTCGAGTTCGGCCTGCGCCGCCAGCGCGTGCCCGACGCTCGGGCGCGGGCGCTCGCGGGTCTGCAGACGGTCCGGCTCGCCCACCTCGCCGACCGCCGCCCGGCCCAGCTCTCCGGCGGTCAGCAGCAGCGGATCGCCCTGGCTCGTGCGATCGTCAACAACCCGTCGGTGCTCCTGCTCGACGAGCCCCTCGGCGCGCTGGACCTGGCCCTGCGCCGGGCGATGCAGCTCGAGCTCAAGCGCATCCAGGCCGAGGCCGGGCTGACGTTCGTGCACGTCACGCACGACCAGGAGGAGGCCATGACCATGGCCGACACGGTCGCCGTGATGAACGCCGGCCGCATCGAGCAGCTCGGTCCGCCGGCGGAGCTGTACGAGCTCCCGCGCACCCCGTTCGTCGCGACGTTCCTCGGCCGGTCGAACCTCGTCGCGGGAACGGTGGTCGAGGGCTCCGGCGGCGTCCTGGGGGTCGAGGTGGCGGGGGCCCGCCTTCAGGTCCCGGCGGACCGGTCCGCCGTGTCCGACGGACCGGTCCTGCTCGGCGTGCGGCCCGAGAAGGTGCGGCTCTCTGCCCAGGGCGAGCCACCGCCGTCGGGCAGCAACGTCCTCGGGCCGGGGACGGTGACCGACGTGTCCTTCACCGGTGTGTCCACGGCCTACCAGGTGGACCTCGGCGCCCTCGGCGTCCACGAGGTCTTCGCGCAGAACACGACCGGCGCGCCGACGTCGCGCCCCGGCGACACGGTCCACCTCGCCTGGGACGTGGACTTCACATTCGGCCTCGTGCCCGACGCGGCGGCCGCGTCATGAGCCTCACCATGGCTCTCGTGTCACCCGCCCAGGGAGCCGACGGCGGGGCCTCCGAGGAGGTGGCCGCCCGACGGCGGGGGCGCACCGGCGTCGGGCTGCTGCTGCCCGGTGCGATCTACCTGGTGGCCTTCTTCGCCGTGCCCGTGCTGGCGCTGCTCGCCACGTCGCTGTACGCGCCCGTGCCGGGCGGCGACGTCGGCCAGTACCTGCCCGCGCTGCGCTGGGAGAACTACGCCGCCGCGCTCGGGAAGTTCTGGCCGGAGCTGCTGCGGTCCTTCTGGTTCGCGCTGCTCGCGACGGTCGCGGCGCTGGTCGTCGGGTACCCCGTCGCGTACGTCATCGCGGTGCGGGCGCGCGGGCACCGGCTGCTGCAGGGCGTGCTGCTCGTGCTCGTCGTCGCGCCGTTCTTCACCAGCTTCATCCTGCGCACCATCGCGTGGAAGCAGGTCCTCGCCGACGACGCGTTCGTCGTCGCGTCCCTGCGGTGGCTCCACGTGCTGCCCGACGACGGGCGCCTGACCGCGACCGCCTTCGCCGTCGTGGCGGGCCTGGCCTACAACTTCCTGCCGTTCATGATCCTGCCCGTCTACGCCAGCCTCGAGCGGCTCGACGTGCGGATGATCGAGGCCGGCGGCGACCTGTACGCCGGGCCCTTCACCACGTTCCGCACCGTGACGCTGCCGCTGTCGATGCCCGGGGTCGTGTCGGGAACCCTGCTGACGTTCATCCCGGCCGCAGGCGACTACGTCAGCGCGAGCCTCCTGGGCAACCCGACGACGACCACGATGATCGGGCAGGTCATCGACTCGCGGTTCTTCCGCGTCCTCGACTACCCGACCGCGGCCGCGCTGTCCGTGGTGCTCATGGTCGTCATCGCCCTGCTCGTCACGGCGTACGTCCGCAGAACCGGGACGGAGGACCTGCTGTGAGCCCCGTCCGCCTGCGCACCGCGCCCGAGATTCCCGGCCACCGCAGCCCGCGGCGATGGCGGCTCGCGGACGCCGTCGTGCCCGCGTTCGCCGGGCTGGCGTTCCTGTACCTGCTCGTGCCCGTCGCGTACACCGTCGCGTTCTCCTTCAACGACGCCGGGAAGTCGAACCTCGTCTGGCGCGGCTTCACCTGGGACAACTGGGCGAACCCGTGCGGTGCGCCGCAGGTGTGCAAGGCGTTCGCCAACTCGCTCCAGGTCGGGCTGCTGTCGACCCTTGTCGCGACCGTGCTGGGCACCCTCGTCGCGATCGCTCTCGTCCGCTACCGGTTCCGCGGTCGCGCCCTGGCGAACCTGCTCGTCTTCCTGCCGATGTCCACGCCCGAGGTGGTGCTCGGCGCCGCGCTGCTCGCCCAGTTCCTCACGCTCCGCGTGCCGCTCGGTTTCTGGACCGTCGTCATCGCCCACGTCATGTTCAACGTGTCGTTCGTGGTGGTCACGGTCAAGGCACGTGTGCAGTCCATGGACCCGCGGCTCGAGGAGGCCGCCGCCGACCTGTACGCCACGCCTTGGCAGGCGTTCTGGCGGGTCACGTTCCCGTTGCTCCTGCCCGGCATCCTCGCGGCGGCGCTGCTCGCCTTCTCGCTCAGCTTCGACGACTTCATCGTCACCAGCTTCAACTCCGGTCCGTACACGACGTTCCCGAAGTTCGTCTACGTGTCGGCGACCCGCGGGATCCCGCCGCAGGCGAACGTGATCGGGACGGCCATGTTCGTCCTCGCCCTGGCCGTGGTGGTCGGGGCGCAGGTGGTGACCGCGGCCCGCCGCCGTGCCACGCGCACTGCGGCAGCCAGGCCGGAAGGGAGCGCACCGTGAGGATCCTCGTGGTCGGGTCGGGCGGGGTCGGCGACGCCGTCGCCCGCATCGCCGCCCGGCGGGACTTCTTCGAGACTATGGTCGTGGCGGACCACGACCTCGGCCGCGCCCGGCGCACCGTCGCCGCCGCCCGCGCCGGCGACCGGAACGCCCCCGAGGGCCACGGGCGGTTCGTCGCCGCGCACGTGGACGCGTCGTCGGCCGACGCCGTCGCCGCCCTGGCCCGCGAGCACTCGGTGACCCACGTCCTCAACGCCGTCGACCCGCGCTTCGTGCTGCCCGTCTTCGAGGGGGCGCTCGCTGCGGGGGCCGACTACCTCGACATGGCGATGTCGCTGTCCCGGCCGCACCCCGAGCGACCGTACGAGCTGACCGGTGTGAAGCTCGGCGACGCGCAGTTCGCGCGGTCGGGCGCGTGGGAGGCCGCGGGCCGGCTGGCGCTCGTGGGCATGGGAGTGGAGCCCGGGCTGTCGGACGTGCTCGCCCGCTACGCCCACGACCACCTGTTCAGCCGGATCGACGAGCTCGGCGTCCGCGACGGCGCGAACCTGGTGGTGCGCGGCGAGGACGGCGAGCCCGTGTTCGCCCCTTCCTTCTCCATCTGGACCACGATCGAGGAGTGTCTCAACCCGCCGGTCGTGGGGGGGGGGGGGCGGGGCGCGGGGGCCCGGGGGGGGGGCGGGGGGCACCCCACCCCCGCCGCCCGGCGGGCCCCCGCCCCCCGGGGGGGGGGGGGGGGCCCCCGCCCCCCCCCCCCCCCCCCCCCGGGGGGGGGGCGCCCCCCCGCGGGGGGGGGGGGGGCCCCCCCCCCCCCCCCCCCCCCACGGGGGTGACGGCTGGTACACCCTGCCGCCGTTCCACGAGCCCGAGGTGTTCGACTTCCCCGACCCGATCGGGCCCGTCGAGTGCGTGCACGTCGAGCACGAGGAGGTGCTCCTCATGCCACGCTGGCTCGACGCCGCGACGGTGACGTTCAAGTACGGGCTCGGTGAGGAGTTCATCGGCGTGCTCAGGACGCTGCACGCGCTCGGGCTCGACTCCACGACGCCCGTGACCGTGCGAGGCATCGAGGTGGCGCCCCGGGACGTCGTCGCGGCCGTGCTGCCCGACCCGGCGACCATCGGTCCCCGGATGACCGGGTCGACGTGCGCGGGCGTGCTCGTGCGGGGACTGGGCACGGACGGGGAGCCGCGCGAGGTCTACCTGCACCACATCGTGTCGAACGAGTGGTCCATGGCCGAGTACGGGGCACAGTGCGTCGTGTGGCAGACGGCGGTGAACCCCGTGGTCGCCCTCGAGCTGCTCGCGACCGGGGTGTGGTCCGGGGCGGGCGTGGCCGGCCCGGAGGCGTTCGACGCCGGGCCGTTCCTCGAGCTGCTGGCCGCGCCTGCCCCGATCGGGTACGGCTCGCCCTGGGCGCTCCAGGAGCGCTGACCCACGACGGAAAGGCTCGGCCCAGGCTCAGCCACGTGCCGTAGTCTCGGCCCGTGGACATCCTGGCCTGGACCATCGGCGTCATCGTCTTCGCCCTCGGGATTCTCGCGTCGATCGCACTGCACGAGGTGGGGCACATGGTGCCCGCCAAGCGGTTCGGCGTGCGCGTGAGCCAGTACATGGTCGGATTCGGGCGCACCGTGTGGTCCCGCACGCGCGGCGAGACCGAGTACGGGTTCAAGGCGATCCCGCTCGGCGGGTACGTGCGGCTCGTCGGCATGATGCCGCCCGCCCGCCCCGGCTCGCGGCCCGACGGCGGCTTCTGGGGACCGATGATCGCGGACGCGCGCGACGCGTCGTCCTCCGAGGTCCGCCCGGGGGAGGAGCACCGCGCGTTCTACAACCTGTCGACGCCGAAGAAGCTCGTCGTCATGCTCGGCGGACCGGTGATGAACCTGCTCATCGCCGTGGTCCTCATCGGCGTGTACCTCGTCGGCTACGGCACGCTGGTCACGTCCACGACGGTGGCGCAGCTGTCGGAGTGCGTGCCGACGTCGGTCACCTCGAGCTCGATGGGCGACGACTGCGGGCCGGACGCCGTGCCTGCCCCCTCGGTCGCCGCAGGCCTCGAGCCGGGAGACACGATCGTCGAGCTCGACGGCACCCGGGTGACCGGCTGGGCACAGCTCGTGGGCCTCATCAACGACGCCGCGGGGCGCGAGGTGCCCGTCGTCGTGGAGCGCGACGGGCAGCGCGTGACCCTGGAGGTCACCCCGGCCGCGATAGACCGGCCCGTCGTCGACGAGCAAGGCCTTGCCGTCACCGACGCCGACGGCGAGGCGCAGACCGAGCCCGGCGGGTTCGTGGGCTTCGCCCCGCTGCGAGTGCGTGAGCCCCAGCCTGTCGGTGCGGTGCTGCCCGCCGTCGGAGACGGCGTGTGGCAGACGGCGAGCATCGTGGCGACGCTCCCCGTCCGCGTGGCCGACGCCGCCCAGCAGGCCTTCACCGACGAGCCGCGCTCGCAGGAGTCGGTCCAGAGCGTGGTGGGTGTCCTCCGTGTCGCCGGCGAGATCGCGACTCTGGACGAGGCGCTGCTCGACCGCGTCATGTACTTCGTCGCGCTGCTCGCGAGCCTGAACATCGCCCTGTTCGTGTTCAACCTCATCCCGCTGCTGCCCCTCGACGGCGGGCACGTCGTCAATGCACTGTACGAGGGCGCGAAGCGGACCCTCGCGCGCGTCCGCAGCCTGCCTCTGCCGGGCCCGGCGGACGTGGCCCGCATGACTCCGGTCACCTATGTGGTCTTCGTGGCGCTCATCGGCGCGGGAGCGGTGCTGATCGTCGCAGACCTGGTGGACCCGGTCCGGCTGACGTAGCGGCCCCTGTGGGTGGTCGTACGGCGGGCGCGCACCCGCCGTACGACCGGGCTCTCAGTCCGTCGCGCTCTTCGCCCGGGCCCAGCGCCGGACCGCCTCGTGCGTCTCGGCCACGTCGCCGCCCTCGTACTCCCACGGCCACGGGCTGAGGTGCTCGTGGGTCGCAGCGAGGTGCTCGGCGGCCAGGTCGGCGTCCTTCGCGAGCCAGCCCACATAGGCAAGGAGGTTGTGCGACTGCGCCGCCCGGACGGGCGACGGGCCGCCAGGCCCGGCCTTCCACACTCCGACGGCCTCGGCGATCTCCGTCCGGGTCGCCAGGGACGTCAGGTGCCGTTCGGCTGCTCGCCGCGAGCGGTGGCCGAGCGCCGCGGCGTGCTCCAGGTGCGCGGTGACGACGAGCAGCGCGATCGCGTCCCCAGGTCGCGCGCGTTCGGCGCCCTCGCGCGCGAACGCGAACATCTCCTCGGCCGAGCCGAACCACTTGTCGCACAGGTATTGCAGGGCCGCCTCGTGACCGCCAAGATGGCGCGGCGACATCTCGCGCAGCGCGTCGAGGCGTGCCGTGAACTCGTCACGGTCGACCTGCTGGCCCCGCGCGAGCTCGACCAGCACGGCGAGCGGCGAGGGGTCCTTGGCGTCGAGCGCGGCGGCCCGGCGAGCCGTGGCCTCGGCGTCGTCGAGCGCGGCCAGGAACCGCTCGATGTTCTGTGCCTCGAACGCGGCGCCCCGCAGCTCCCACCCGTGGCGCAGGTAGGTCATCGCCTGGACGGTTCGGGCAGTGGCGTCCTCGGGCCGCTCGCGCAGCCAGTCGTCGAGCCAGCTCCGGCGGACGAGCGCTGCCTCGGCGAGCACGCCCACCCGGTCCCACCGCACGTCGTGGTCGGCCGTTGCGGCGAGCAGCTCGGCCGCCGGGTGCCAGTCGCCCGCGAGCGCGGCGGTCCGCGCCGAGGCCACGTCGACGTCGTCCAGCGCGCCGTCCGGCTGGACGAGCTCGGCGGGGTCGACGTCGGCGACGAGCAGGGCCTGCCCGTCCGTGGCCACGTTCACCAGATGCTTGACGAACCGGGTCCCCGTGGCCAGCACGACGAGCAGCGGTGTGATCCAGGCGCTCTGGACCGAGAGGGGGTGGATGCCCCCGCCCTCGTCGCCGAGGAAGGAGTCGACGGCCGGCTGCACGAGCCCGAACGCGAGCGCACCGACCGCGACCAGCAGGCCGAGATAGGCGACGACGAGGCCCTGCGTGCGCGCGCCGGCGGGCGCGAACCACCAGAGGGCGTCCGTGCGGACGCCGATGAGCCAGGCGGCACGCGATCCCGCGATCCACATGGTGAGCAGCCCGATGAGGGCGAAGACGATGGCGCCGAGGAGAACGGTCCCTGCGGGCGAGTCGAGGTCCATGAGCGCGAATGCTGACAGAGGAGGTGCCGTGAAAACGAACCGCCTGCTCAGGGGAGGGGGTGTGAACGTGACGGGGGGCTGCTCGAATCGGTGGATACTTGGTGTCGTGAGCGCTCCGATCAGCCTTGGTATGCCCGCCGCCCCGGTGCCCGTCCTGGCACCCCGCCGCAAGTCCCGCAAGATCCAGGTCGGGAAGGTTGCGGTCGGTGGCGACGCGCCGGTCAGCGTGCAGTCGATGACCACGACCCCGACGACCGACATCAACGCGACCCTGCAGCAGATCGCGGAGCTCACGACGGCGGGCTGCGACATCGTGCGCGTCGCCGTGCCGAGCGCGGACGACGCCGAGGCGCTGCCGATCATCGCTCGCAAGTCGCAGATCCCGGTGATCGCCGACATCCACTTCCAGCCCAAGTACGTGTTCGCCGCGATCGACGCCGGCTGCGCCGCCGTCCGCGTGAACCCGGGCAACATCCGCAAGTTCGACGACCAGGTCAAGGAGATCGCGAGGGCGGCGTCCGACGCCGGGGTCTCGCTCCGGATCGGTGTGAACGCCGGCTCGCTCGACCCGCGCCTGCTCGCCAAGTACGGCAAGGCGACCGCGGAGGCCCTCGTGGAGTCGGCCGTGTGGGAGGCGTCACTGTTCGAGGAGCACGACTTCCACGACTTCAAGATCTCGGTCAAGCACAACGACCCGGTCGTCATGGTCCGCGCCTACGAGATGCTCGCCGAGCGCGGCGACTGGCCGCTGCACCTCGGCGTGACCGAGGCCGGCCCGGCGTTCCAGGGCACCATCAAGTCCGCCACGGCCTTCGGCGCCTTGCTGAGCAAGGGCATCGGCGACACCATCCGCGTGTCCCTCTCCGCCCCGCCGGTCGAGGAGGTCAAGGTCGGCAACCAGATCCTCCAGTCGCTGAACCTGCGCCCCCGCAAGCTCGAGATCGTCTCCTGCCCGTCGTGCGGCCGCGCCCAGGTGGACGTGTACACGCTCGCCGAGAAGGTCACCGCCGGCCTGGAGGGCATGGAGACGCCGCTCCGCGTCGCCGTCATGGGCTGCGTCGTCAACGGCCCGGGCGAGGCTCGCGAGGCCGACCTCGGCGTCGCCTCCGGCAACGGCAAGGGCCAGATCTTCGTCCGGGGCGAGGTCATCAAGACCGTCCCCGAGGCGATGATCGTGGAGACCCTCATCGAGGAGGCCATGCGCCTCGCCGACTCGATGCCCACCCCCGAGAACGAGGCCCAGGCGACCGGGCCCGTCGTGACGGTCGGCTGAGGCGAGGCCGTCATGGCCGCGTGGCGCACCCCGGTCCACTCGGCCGGGGCGCGCCCCGAGCCCGGGCATGAACCGCGCGAACCAGGCGCTTCGCTCGTGGACGCGCTCGCCTTCGCGGACGAGCCGAGGGCCGAGGACGCAGGCGGGGCGCGGGTGCTGAGCATGCGCGACCTGCCCGAGGCGCTGGCCGTCTGCGCCGCCGACCCGGTCGCCGCCGTCCTGGCCGCCTCCCGCCTGGAGGTCGCCGAGAGCGCCGGCTTCGGCATGGCCGGCGGCCAGGCCTGGGGCTTCCCCGCGACCGGCCCGCTCGAGGCCGTGTGCTGGGCGGGCGCGAACCTCGTGCCCGTCACCCCGGTCGCGGACCGTCGGGCCGACGCCGTCGCCGCGTTCGCGGCGCTGGCCCGGGTGCACGGGCGCCGGTCGTCGTCGATCGTGGGGGACCAGGCCACCACCCTCGCTCTGTGGGAGCACCTCGCGAGGACCTGGCCGGCAGCGCGCGAGGTGCGCGCCGACCAGCCGTCGATGGCGATCGCCCGCGATCCCGACGTCGAACCGGAGGAGAGCGTCCGGCGCTCCCGCCTCGACGAGCTCGACCTCGTGCTGCCGGCGTGCGTGCGGATGTTCACCGAGGAGGTGGGCTACTCGCCCGTCGCCACGGGCGGCAGCGCGTACGCCGAGCGGGTGCGCTCTCTCGTGGTGGAAGGCCGTTCGTTCGTGCGCACCGTACCCAGCCCGCGCGGCCTGCCGGTGGTCGCGTTCAAGGCGGAGATCGGCGCGACGGCGGGAGGCGTCGCCCAGGTGCAGGGCGTGTGGGTGGACCCCGTGTACCGCGGGCGCGGCTGGTCGGAGTCCGGCATGGCGGCCGTCGTGGCCGAGACCCGGCGCACCGTCGCGCCGGTCGTGTCGCTCTACGTGAACTCGTACAACGAGCGCGCGCTGGCGACGTACCGCCGCGTCGGCTTCGAGCAGGTCGGGACGTTCGCGACCGTCCTGTTCTGACGCCCGCGCTACTTGAGGAGCCGGGACATCCGGCGGTCCGCCAGGACCTGGCCGTTCGTCTGACAGGTGGGGCAGTACTGCAGGCTGCGGTCCGCGAAGCTCACCTCGCGCACCGTGTCGCCGCAGACCGGGCACAGCTCGCCCGCGCGGCCGTGCACGCGCATCCCGGCACGCTTGGCGTCCTTCAGCTCCTTCGCCGGCTTGCCCGACGACGTCGCGATCGCCTCCCGGAGCACCTCGCCGATGGTCCGGTGCAGCCGGGCGGTCTCCTCCGCAGTGAAGGTGCGGGTCTGCTTGTACGGGCTGAACCGGGCCGTGTGCAGGATCTCGTCCGAGTAGGCGTTCCCGATGCCCGCGATGCTGCTCTGGTCCCGCAGCAGGCCCTTGACCTGCTGGTTGCGCTGCGAGAGCAGGCCGGCGAGCACCTCGGGCGTGAACTCGGGGTGGAGCGGGTCCGGGCCGAGGGAGGCAATCATCGGCACGTCGTGCGGGTCGCGGACCACGTGCACCGCCAGGCGCTTGCGGGTCCCGGCCTCGGTGAGGTCGAAGCCCGAGCCGTCGTCGAGCCGCACGCGCAACGCGAGGGCGGGCGCCGCACCGCCCCGCACCCGGCCGCCCGGCCGCACGGGTGCGAGGGGCAGGCTGTCCGACCAGCGCACCCAGCCGCCCCGCGCCAGGTGGAAGACCAGGTGCAGCTCCGAGGACTCTTCCGGCTGACGCGGCCGGACCGCCAGGTCCAGCCACTTGCCGTGCCGGGCCGCGCCCAGCACCCGTGCTCCGACGAGCGCCGTGACCGGCGGGTCGAAGGTCTTCAGGGCGGCGATCGACGCGAGCTCGACGGCCGCGACGGTGCGGCCGGTCGTGCGCTCGCGCAGGAAGCCGACCAGGGCCTCCACCTCCGGCAGCTCGGGCATGAGCCCATGCTGCCACGGCGTCCCGTCCCCGCAGCGGGGGAAAAACGGGCGAAGTGCCGAAGTAGAACTGCGGACATTCGGCGGGCCGCCACTCCTCCCGGTGCTTCCGGGCGGTTCTCCGCTGCACTCCGCTCCGGGCGAGTACCTCGGTCCTCGGCCCTCACCCTGCGCTGCGTTGCGCGTTCGACCCGCGGATAGGCTGTGCACCATGTCATCGGTTCTCCATCGTCGCGCGCGCGGCGACCTGCTGCGCATGTCGGCCCTCTTCGTCCGCACCCTCCGCGAGGACCCGGCCGACGCCGAGGTCGCGAGCCACCGGCTGCTCGTGCGCGCCGGCTACATCCGCCGCGCCGCCCCGGGCATCTACACGTGGCTGCCGCTGGGCCTGCGGGTGCTCGCCAAGGTCGAGGCGGTCGTGCGCGAGGAGATGAACGCGATCGGCGCGCAGGAGGTGCACTTCCCGGCGCTGCTGCCGAAGGAGCCCTACGAGGCGACCGGCCGGTGGGAGGAGTACGGCCCCAACATCTTCCGGCTCAAGGACCGCAAGGACGCGGACTACCTGCTCGCGCCCACGCACGAGGAGATGTTCTCGCTCCTCGTGAAGGACCTGTACTCGTCGTACAAGGACCTGCCGCTCGCGCTGTACCAGATCCAGACGAAGTACCGCGACGAGGCCCGGCCCCGCGCCGGCCTGATCCGCGGGCGCGAGTTCATCATGAAGGACGCGTACTCGTTCGACGTGACGGACGCCGGGCTCGACGCCTCGTACCAGGCGCAGCGCGGCGCGTACGAGCGGATCTTCACGCGGCTCGGGCTCGAGTACGTGATCGTGTCCGCGACGTCGGGAGCGATGGGCGGCTCGCGGTCGGAGGAGTTCCTGTCGCCGTCCCCGATCGGTGAGGACACGTTCGTGCGCTCGCCCGGCGGCTACGCGGCCAACGTCGAGGCCGTCGTCACGCCGGTGCCCGCGGCGGTGCCGTACGACGACGCGCCCGCCGCGCACGTCGAGGACACGCCCGACACCCCGACAATCGAGACGCTCGTCACGCTCGCCAACGCGAAGTACCCGCGCCCCGACCGCGAGTGGACGGCCGCCGACACCCTGAAGAACGTCGTGCTGGCGCTCACGCACCCGGACGGGCGCCGCGAGCTCGTGGTGGTCGGCCTGCCCGGCGACCGCGAGGTCGACCTCAAGCGGCTCGAGGCGGCCGTGGCGCCCGCCGAGGCGGAGGCCGCGGGCGAGGCCGACTTCGCCGCGCACCCCGAGCTCGTCAAGGGCTACATCGGCCCCAAGGTGCTGGGTCCGCAGGGCGCGGTGGTCGAGACGGCCGACGGCGGCAAGGCCTCCGCGATCCGCTACCTGCTCGACCCGCGCGTCGTGCCCGGCACCCGTTGGATCACGGGCGCCGACGAGCACGGCAGGCACGTGTTCGACCTCGTGGCCGGCCGCGACTTCACCGCGGACGGCACCATCGAGGCCGCCGAGGTGCGCGCCGGCGACCTGGCGCCCGACGGCTCGGGGCCCCTCGAGCTCGCGCGCGGCATCGAGATCGGCCACATCTTCCAGCTCGGCCGCAAGTACGCACAGGCGCTCGGCCTGACGGTGCTGGACGAGAACGGCAAGCAGGTCGTCGTCACGATGGGCTCGTACGGCGTGGGCGTCACGCGCGCGCTCGCCGCGCTCGCCGAGGCGCACCACGACGAGCGCGGGCTCGCCTGGCCGGCGCACGTCGCTCCCGCGCACGTCCACCTGGTCGCCACCGGCAAGGGCACCGAGGTGTTCGAGGCGGCGGCGTCCATCGCCGAGGAGCTGGCGGCCGCGGGCGTCGAGGTCATCTACGACGACCGGCCCAAGGTCTCGCCCGGCGTGAAGTTCGCCGACGCCGAGCTGCTCGGCGCGCCGCTGCTCGTCGTCGTGGGCCGTGGCCTGGCCGAGGGCGTCATCGAGGTACGGCCGCGCGCCGGCGAGTCGGAGCAGGTTCCCGTCGCCGACGTCGTCTCCGTCGTGACGGGCAAGGTCGAGGCGCTCCTGGGAGCGTGATCCCGGCCCGGGTGTGATCCCGGTGCAGAGGGGCTCCCGGTCCGCGGACCGGGAGCCCCTCACTGCGTCTGGTGTCAGGCCAGTGCCAGTGCCAGTGCCGGAGCCCGGTGCCGGGGTCCGGCGTCAGGCCGCCGGCGTCACCTGTTCGGGCAGGCCCGGGAACGCGGTGAGCGGCGTGCCCCACGTGGTGCCCGCGGTGGTCGCCTCGGCGAGGAGCGTGATGAGAACCCGACGGGTCCCAGGCTCGGCGACCCCTACGAGGGTCGCGTAGCCCGACGCGAGCCCGTCCTCGAGCTGCTGCGCGAGCGCCTCCGTGGTGACCTCGGCGCCAGGGACCACGTAGGCGACGCGGCGCGGGTCCTGATCGGTGCCGGCGGTGCCCGCGAGCTCTGCCCAGGCCTCGGCGCGCGCCCGGTGGACGGCGGCTCGCGCCACCGCCATGTCCCGCAGGGCACCGTCGGCCAGCGCGGCGCGCAGCTCGAGGGCGTAGCCCGCCGTGTCCTCCGCGAGGACGATGCCCGAGAGCTGCTCGGCGCTGAGCCCGCCGGGTGCGACGTCCGCGGGCGTCGGTTCGCCCGACGCCGCGTCCGAGGCGGCGGCTTCCGGTTCGGTGGCGTCCGCCGTCGGCTCGTCCACCTCGGGGGGGACGGGGATCACTGGATCCGCCGGGGCGGGGCCCTCCGTCCCGGTGAGGCCGGCGAGGCGGGACGCGGAGAGCGTCTGGGACGCGGCGATCGACGCGAGGAGCCGCGCGAGCGGGCCGTCGGCGGTGGTGTCGGCGGCGGAGCGGCTGCGCCCGGCGGCGTCCATGAGCGAGACGACGACGTCCGCGGGGGCTGCCACGGCAGGGGCCGACGCGGAGGGCGTGGGGGTCCCGTCGCCGAGCACGTCGGACAGGCCGGAGTCGTACTCGCCGCCGAGCTGGGCGACCTGGGCGTCCGAGAAGTCGGAGATCTGAGTCAGCTCCGCGACGACCTCCGGCGCGGTGCCGGCGACGAGGGCGGCGGCGTCGGCCTGCTGCGAGACCAGCAGCGCGTCGGCGACGGCCGTGCGGCGCACCACCTCGACGGCGTCCGGGGCCGGCTCGCCCGGCGGCGGCGTCTCCAGCCGCACGCCGCAGCCGCCGAGGAGCAGGGCGACGGCGAGAGCGAGGGCGCCCTTCCGGCCCGCGCGGGTCCGGCGGGTGGCCGGCATCCGGCCTGGCTGGTTCGTCGACGGGATCATCGTCGCTGATGATGCCACGTCCGCGAGTGCGACCTGTGCCGGAACGGTGACGGCGAACGTCACGTTGTTCCGGGAGGGCTGGACGCGCGTGTTTCGTTAGGCTTGTCCCAGCACACACAACAGCACATCGGTCGAACCGTTCCGGCTCGAACCGTACCCGGTGGCCCGAGATCGATCGGGCGGCGGGAGAGCCTACGGGAGGCAGGCGATGGCACAGCACGCGGACGAGGTCCGGCGCGTCGTAGGACCGGTGGTCGAGGCGGCGGGCCTCCACCTGGAGGACGTGGCGGCATCGCAGGCCGGGAACCGGTCGGTCGTGCGCATCACCGTCGACCTGCACGAGGACGCCCTGGGCAGCCTGGACTCCGATACGCTCGGCGAGGTCTCGCGGGGCATCTCTGCCGCGCTCGACGGCGACGACGTCGTCGGAGGCGCGTACACGCTGGAGATCTCCACGCCGGGCACCTCCCGGCCCCTGACGGAGCTGCGTCACTTCAAGCGGGCTCGCACCCGCCTGGTGACGCTGCGGCTCACCGACGGGAGCACGGTCGAGGGTCGCCTCGTCGAGGTGGAGGGGGCTGGCGAGGACGCGGAGCTGGTGCTCGACGACGGCACCCGGGTCCCGGTCGGCTCGGTCGCGAAGGGCCGGGTCGAGGTGGAGCTCAAGCGTCTGGAGGAGGCCGAGGCCGCCGACGGCGAGGACGGCACCGCCCCGCACGACGACGAGTACGACGACGGGTACGAGGACGACGACGCTGCGGATGCCGACGTGCCCGGCGTGCGCGAGAGTGCAGATGCTGACGACGACGCGACGCAGGCGCCGGGCGCCGGCCGCAACGAGGAGAGCTGACATGGACATCGACATGAGCGCGCTGCGGATGCTGGAGCGCGAGAAGGACCTCAGCCTGGACGTCCTCGTGTCAGCGATCGAGCAGGCACTGCTCTCCGCCTACCACCGCACGCCCGGCGCGTACCAGCGGGCGCGCGTCGAGCTGGACCGGTCCACGGGGCACGTGACGGTGTGGGCCCGGGAGGAGCTGCCCCCGGCTTTCGAGCCTGAGGACGGCCAGGAGCGCGCGCCGCTGGAGCTCGGACCGGAGTTCGACCACACGCCGAAGGACTTCGGCCGGATCGCCACGGCGACGGCCCGCCAGGTCATCGTGCAGCGCCTGCGCGACGCCGAGGACGACCAGGTGCTCGGCATGTTCCGCGGCAAGGAGGGTGAGGTCCTGGCGGGCATCATCCAGCAGGGCCGCGACCCGCGTGTCGTGCTCGTCGACGTCGGGGGCACGGAGGCGGTGCTGCCCCCGCACGAGCAGGTCCCGACGGAGGAGTACGTGCACGGCGAGCGCCTGCGCGGCTACGTCGTCGAGGTCGCCCGGGGAATGAAGGGTGCCCAGGTCACGTTGAGCCGGACGCACCCGAACCTCGTGCGCAAGCTCTTCGAGCTCGAGGTCCCGGAGATCGCGGACGGCTCGGTCGAGATCATGGCCGTGGCTCGCGAGGCCGGGCACCGTACGAAGGTCGCCGTCCGGTCGCGGGTGTCGGGCCTGAACGCCAAGGGTGCGTGCATCGGCCCGATGGGCGCTCGCGTGCGGGCGGTCATGGCCGAGCTCCACGGCGAGAAGATCGACATCGTCGACTACAGCGACGACCCGGCGCACTTCGTGGCGAACGCGCTGTCGCCGGCGCGTGTGTCGTCCGTCACTGTCGTGGACGAGGACGCGAGGGCGGCCCGCGCGGTCGTCCCCGACTACCAGCTCTCGCTCGCGATCGGCAAGGAGGGCCAGAACGCCCGCCTCGCGGCCAAGCTCACCGGCTGGCGGATCGACATCCGCTCGGACGAGGGCGCGGACGCCGCAGAAGGTGGCTCACCTGGTGCGGCACCGGGCGCTCCCGCCGCCGGGCGGCGGTAGCGGGCGGTGGCGCGCGGTAGACTGTCCGAGTCTGGGCCGCGCGCCCGTCATTCGACCCACCCCGCACCGACCTTCACGGGTCCCGTGCGCACGTGCGTCGGGTGCCGGGAACGTGACCAGCGGTCTGCTCTCTTGCGTCTGGTCCTCGACACGACGGCACCCCAGCCACGGCTGGTCGCCGACGTCGGGGCCCGCTTGCCGGGGCGCGGCGCCTGGGTCCACCCCACGGCGCAGTGCCTGGAGCTCGCCGAGCGTCGCAAGGCCGTGCCGCGCGCGCTGCGCGTGACCGGCCCCCTCGACCTGGCGGTCGTCCGGGCACACCTCGGCCTGTGAGCGGTCCGCGAGCAGGCTTGGCTGCCGGCCCCCGGGCCGGCACCGTCCCGACCGGGCGCAGAGCCCGGCCGCACCACACGATTCGTCGACAAGGAAGCGGGTCAGAAGCCGATGGGCACCCGATGAGTCCCCAGCGATGAGTACTCAGTACTAATGACGGTCCTCCCTGTCTTGGGTGGACCGAGACAGGAGAGTTGTGGCAAAGATCCGCGTTCACGAGCTTGCGAAGCAGCTCGGAGTGGAGAGCAAGACCCTGATGGCCGAGCTGAAGGCCGCAGGTGAGTTCGTTCGTTCGGCCTCCTCGACCCTCGAGACGCCGGTCGAGCGGGCGATGCGCGACAAGTTCACGAAGTCCGGAGGCCAGGCCGGCGCGCCCGCACCGTCGCAGGGCGGCGCTCCCAAGCCTGCCGCGGCCCGTCCGGCGGCCCCGAAGCCCCCGGTCAAGGCGGCTCCCGCCGCTGCGGCACCTGCTCCGGCGGCTCCGGCTCCGGCTCCGGCCGCACCCAAGCCCGCCGAGGCGGCTCCGGCCGCCGCGCAGCAGGCTCCACAGACCGTGACGCCGCCGGCCCAGCCGCCGGCCGCACCGGCCCCGTCCCGGCCGGCGCCCGCCCCTGCGGCGCCGCGCCCCACGAGCTCTGCCCCGACCCCGGGGCCCCGTCCGGCGACCCCGCGCCCTGCCGCGGCGCCGGGCAGCCGTGACGGCGGCGGTCGTCCGTCCGGCCCCCGCTCCGGCGCACCGCGCCCGGGTGGCCGCGAGGGCGCCCCGCGTCCTGGCAACAACCCGTTCGCGCCGAGCCAGGGAATGCCCCGGCCCGGTCAGCGTCCGGAGCGCAGCGACCGTCCGGACCGCGACGCCAACCGCGCTCCCCGCGAGGGCGCCCCGCGTCCTGGCAACAACCCGTTCGCGCCGAGCCAGGGCATGCCCCGGCCGGGTCAGCGTCCGGAGCGCAGCGACCGTCCCGAGGGCGGCGCGCCCTCGGGCGGTCCCCGTCCGGGTGGCCCGCGTCCCGCGGCGGCACCGCGTCCGGGTGGTCCGCGCCCCAACCCCGGCATGATGCCGGGCCGTACCTCCATGCCGCGTCCGGGTGACCGCCCGGCGCCGGGTGGTGCCGGCGGTGGCCGTGGACGCCCTGGTGGCGGCGGCGGTCGTCCGGGTGGTGCCGGTGGACCGGGTGCCGGTGGTGCTCCGGGTGCCGGCGGCGGTTTCGCCGGTCGTCCCGGTGGCGGCGGCGGTCGTGGCGGTGCCGGTCGTGGCTCCACGCAGGGCGCCTTCGGGCGCGCCGGTGGCAAGCCGGTCCGCGGGCGGAAGTCCAAGAGGGCGAAGCGCCAGGAGTTCGAGCAGATGCAGGCGCCGTCGCTGGGCGGCGTGCAGGTGCCCCGTGGCAACGGGAACACCATCGTGCGCCTGCGCCACGGCTCGTCCCTGAACGACTTCGCGGACAAGATCGACGCGAACCCCGCGTCGCTCGTCACCGTGCTGTTCCACCTGGGCGAGATGGCCACGGCCACGCAGTCGCTCGACGAGGACACGTTCGGCACGCTGGCCACCGAGCTCGGCTACGTCATCGAGATGGTGTCGGCCGAGGAGGAGGACCGCGAGCTGCTCGGTGCGTTCGACATCGACCTGGAGGCCGAGGAGGCCGCCGAGTCCGACGAGGACCTCGAGGCGCGTCCGCCGGTCGTGACCGTCATGGGTCACGTCGACCACGGTAAGACGAAGCTCCTCGACGCGATCCGCAAGACGGACGTCGTCGCGGGCGAGCACGGCGGCATCACGCAGCACATCGGTGCCTACCAGGTGACGCACGAGCACGAGGGCGTCGACCGCAAGATCACGTTCATCGACACCCCGGGTCACGAGGCGTTCACCGCCATGCGTGCTCGTGGTGCGCAGGTCACGGACATCGCGATCCTCGTGGTCGCGGCGGACGACGGCGTGATGCCGCAGACGGTCGAGGCGCTCAACCACGCCCAGGCCGCCGGCGTGCCGATCGTGGTCGCGGTGAACAAGATCGACAAGGAGGGGGCAAACCCCGCCAAGGTCCGTCAGCAGCTCACCGAGTACAACCTGGTGGCCGAGGAGTACGGCGGCGACACCATGTTCGTGGACGTCGCGGCGAAGCCCGGCATCGGCATCGACGACCTCCTCGAGGCCGTCCTGCTCACTGCCGACGCGGCGCTCGACCTGCGTGCAGTCGCCAACAAGGACGCCCGAGGCGTGGCCATCGAGGCCAACCTCGACAAGGGCCGCGGCGCCGTCGCGACGGTGCTGGTCCAGGCCGGCACGCTGCACGTCGGGGACGCGATCGTCGCGGGCACGGCCCACGGCCGTGTGCGTGCGATGTTCGACGAGCACGGCAACGCGCTGACCGAGGCCACTCCGGCCCGTCCGGTGCAGGTGCTCGGTCTCGCGTCGGTGCCCAGCGCCGGTGACACGTTCCTCGTGGCGCCGGACGAGCGCACCGCTCGCCAGATCGCCGAGAAGCGTCAGGCCGCCGAGCGTGCCGCCCTCCTGGCGAAGCGCCGCAAGCGCATCAGCCTCGAGGACTTCACCAAGGCGCTCGAGCAGGGCAAGGTCGAGACCCTCAACCTGGTCCTCAAGGGCGACGTGTCCGGTGCCGTCGAGGCACTGGAGGACGCGCTGCTCAAGATCGACGTCGGCGAGGAGGTCCAGCTGCGGGTCATCCACCGCGGCGTGGGTGCCATCACGCAGAACGACGTCAACCTGGCCACGGTCGACAACGCCGTGATCATCGCCTTCAACGTGAAGTTCGGTGAGCGCGTCGAGGACCTGGCCGACCGCGAGGGCGTCGAGGTCAAGTTCTACTCGGTCATCTACCAGGCGATCGAGGACGTCGAGGCGGCCCTCAAGGGCATGCTCAAGCCGGAGTACGAGGAGGTCCAGCTGGGCTCCGCGGAGATCCGCCAGGTCTTCCGCTCCTCGAAGTTCGGCAACATCGCGGGCTCGATCGTCCGGTCGGGCACCATCCGCCGTAACTCGAAGGCACGCGTGCTGCGCAACGGCACGGTGGTGGGGGACAACCTCACGATCGAGTCGCTGCGCCGCGAGAAGGACGACGTCACCGAGGTCCGCGAGGGCTTCGAGTGCGGTATCGGTCTCGGGTCGTACAACGACATCAACGATGGCGACGTCATCGAGACCTTCGAGATGCGGGAGAAGCCCCGCAGCTGACGGCCGGGTCTCGCCCTGGTGCCCGACGCCGGGCGTTCGCCTTCCTCAGGGAGGCGGGCGCCCGTCGTCGGGCACCTGCGTGCGAGGCCGTGTCCGGGCGGGGAAACCAGAACAGGAAGCTGAGAAACATGGTCGACCACCCGCGGGCCCGCAAGCTCGCCGACCGCATCAAGGAGATCGTCGCGCAGATGCTCGACACCCGTATCAAGGATCCCCGTCTCGGTTTCGTGACCGTGACGGACGTCCGCGTGACGGGCGACCTGCAGAACGCGTCGGTGTTCTACACCGTGTACGGCACGGACGAGGAGCGCGACGGGTCCGCCGCCGCGCTGAAGAGTGCCACGGGCCTGATCCGCTCGGAGGTCGGCAAGCAGACGGGTCTGCGTCTGACGCCGACGATCGAGTTCCACCTCGACTCCGTGCCCGAGACCGCCGCGCACCTGGACGCGGCCCTGATCGAGGCGCGCCGCCGGGACGCGGAGCTCGAGGCCCTGCGAGCCGGCGCCCGGTACGCCGGCGACGAGGACCCGTACCGCAAGCCGCGCGACGAAGAGGACGACGTCGAGGGCTGACGCCTTCCGGCTGACGACAGCACGCCGGAGTAGGACCAGCCGAAAGCGGAACGGCACGCGGGAGGGTGCGGGCGATACGCCCGCCCCCCACCCCCGGGCGGTACGCCGCGCCCCCGTCCACCCCCAGGACCGCGC
>NZ_JAKGSG010000052.1 GCF_021568775.1 Antribacter soli
CCCCCCCGCCAGCCCCCGCCCCCCCGGCGGCGGGGGGGGGCGCCCCCCCCCCCCCCCCCCCGGGGGCCCGGCCCGCTTCGCCACGTTCCACCAGCAGTCCGGCGCACCGGCGTGGACCGGGCGATACTGGGGCACATGGCCACGCCCCCGACCTCCGCACCAGCACGCCGTCCGACGGCGGCCGACGGCTTCGTCGTCGTCGACAAGCCCGCCGGCTGGACCAGCCACGACGTCGTCGGGCGGATGCGGCGCCTGGCAGGGACGCGCAAGGTGGGGCACGCCGGCACCCTCGACCCGATGGCGACGGGGGTGCTCGTGATCGGTATCGGCCGGGCGACGCGCCTCCTCACGTACGTGGTCGGCGCCGACAAGGACTACGAGGCGACGATCCGACTGGGCGTGGTGACCGCCACGGACGACGCCGAGGGACAGGCCACTGCGGCTCCCGGCGCGGCCGACGTGCCGCGCGACGCGCTGGACGCGGCCGTCGCGGCGCTCACCGGCGACATCCTCCAGGTGCCGACCGCCGTCTCCGCGATCAAGGTCGACGGCAAGCGCGCCTACGCGCGCGTCCGCGCGGGGGAGGAGGTCGAGCTCGCCGCACGTCCCGTCACGGTCTCGCGCTTCGAGGTCCTGGCGGTCCGCGCCGCCACGGCCACGCTGCCCGACGACGTCCCGCCCGCCGCGAGCGCCCATCCCGCCGAGGACGCGGCCGTCGCCGAGTCGGACGCCGACGGCCTTCCGGCCATCCCGGGTGGCGAAGGGATCGGGCAGCTGGAGGTGCCCGTGGTCGACGTCGACGTGCGCGTCACCGTGTCCTCGGGAACCTACGTGCGCGCCCTGGCGCGCGACCTCGGCGTCGCGCTCGGCACGGGCGGGCACCTGACGATGCTGCGCCGCACCCGCGTGGGCGGTTACGGGCTCGACGGGGCGCGCACCCTGGAGGAGCTCGAGGCGCAGGCCGACGCCGACGGCGTCCTCGCAACCCTGCCCCTGGCCGACGCAGCCCGGGCCATCTTCCCGGTGCGCGAGCTCGACGACCTCGAGGTGCGGGCCCTCGGCTACGGGCAGGCGGTCACCCCGTCCGGACGGCCCGAGGTGGTGGCGGCGCTGGCGCGGTCGGGCGAGCTCGTCGCGCTGCTGCAGGACGCCCGGCGCCGCGGCGAGGACGTCGCCAAGCCGGTGCTGGTGCTCGCTCCAGCGGGCTGACCAGGCACGATTCCCGGCCCGTCGGGGGTCGCGGTCGGACCGCCGACGTTCGCACAGCGGACGGGTGATACCCGGCGTCATGTCCGATTGGTACGTTGTGCCGGTGGCGCTCCGGATCGCGGCAGGAATCGACGAGGTCGGCTCGGTCGTGCGGGCGCTGCCTGCCATGGTCGGCCGCGACGTGAGCGTTGACATCGCGGACGGTGATGTCGAGGGCACCGCGTGCTCGGTCCCGCTGCTGTCGTCGCTGGTCGCGGCGCTGACCTGGTGGCCCGACAGTCAGTTCGAGCTGGGCGTCGCCTTCGAGGACTCCTACCTGACCGTGCGGGCCATGCAAGGCCGGCTGCTCGTGCGCACGCGCTACCCCGCCGTCCGCACGACCTGGGTGCCCGAGCCGGTCGACCCCGGGCACCTGGGCTGGCGCCGGTCGGGGGAGCGCCACATCCAGCTGCTCGGCTCGTCCATGACCGAGTCCGAGCTGGGGCACCTGGCGAACGTCCTGGACGTCTCCGTGCGCCGGGTGCTCGGCGAGGAGCGGGTGACGGGCTTCGTGTTCGGCCCGCCGGAGTAGCGACGCGGTACCGATTCCGCGCCGGGGGCCTCGGCGTGGCACGCTGGACCAGCGCTGCCGGCCGTCGCCGGTGCGATCCGCATGCGTGTGTAAGGGAGCTCGACGAGTGCAGCTGTGGACGGACCTGGAGCAGGTCCCCGCCGGGTTCGGACCGTCGGTCGTGACGATCGGCAACTTCGACGGCGTGCACAAGGGGCACCAGGCGGTGCTGCGGCGTATCGTGCAGCTCGCCCGCGCCGACGCCGCGCTCGCCGTGGCGGTGACGTTCCACCCTCACCCCGCGGCCGTGCACCGCCCGGACAGCTCGCCCGAGCTCATCACCGGCCTCGACGACCGGCTCGCACTCCTGGAGGCGACCGGTCTGGACGCCGTGCTGCTCGTCGAGTACACGCTCGACTTCGCGGCGCAGACCCCCGAGGAGTTCGTCGCCCGCTACCTCGTGGACGGGCTGGGCGCGCGGACGGTCGTCGTCGGGCACGACGTGCGCTTCGGCAAGCAGAACGCCGGCACGCTCGCGACCATGGTGGAGCTGGGCGGCCAGCACGGCTTCGAGGTCGTCGCGATCGAGGACGTCGGCGGCGACGACCACCACCGCTGGTCCTCCACGGCAGTGCGGGCGGCGCTCGCCGAGGGCGACGTCACCTCCGCCGCGCAGGTGCTGGGCCGCTGGCACCGGGTGCGCGGCACCGTCGTGCACGGCGACGCCCGCGGCCGCGAGCTGGGCTTCCCCACCGCGAACCTCGGCGGGATCGAGGGCTTCGTCCCCGCCGACGGCGTCTACGCGGGACGCCTCCTGCGCCCCACCCTGGACGGCGAGCACCCGGACTGCGTGCTCCCGGCCGCGATCTCGATCGGCACCAACCCGACGTTCGACGGCGTGGAGCGCCGCGTCGAGGCCTACGTGCTGGACCGCACGGACCTCGACCTCTACGACGAGCAGGTCGTCCTGGAGTTCGTGGAGCACCTGCGCCCCACCCTGCGGTTCGACGGCATCGACGAGCTGATCGCCACGATGCACGACGACGTCGCGCGCGCACGGGCGATCCTCGAGCCCCGGGCGTAGGTCGGGGGGTCGCGGGGTTCACCCCCCCACCGCGTCCGATGCCGTATATAGCGTAGATGTCGGTAATGCGCAACCTCCAGGCCGGGATTTCCGGGGTATTTTCGACCGGCGAGTGTCCTGGAACGCTCTCGCGCCCCTCCCTCTGAGCGTGACCCACGTCACAGACCGAGGAGGAGGAGTCATGGAGGCTCACAGGAGCACCGCCGGCGGACGCGACGAGGCGGCCGCCGCCGCGCCGGTGCCCGCCGCACCGCAGGCCGCGCCGCCGGTAGCGCCGCCGGACGCACCGGAGATCGCACTCCCGCCCGTGGACGCGGCCGAGGCCGCGCCGCCTGCACTGCCGGACTTCGTGGACAACGCGCCGCTGGAGCAGGAGGACCTGTCCCAGACGCCGGTGGGGCGTACCGTGCGCAACATCGGGCACGGTGGGACGTTCGTCCCGAACGGGACCGTGCGCAAGCCCGCGGACCCGGCGACCCACGAGGCGACCCTCATGCCGGCGACCGAGCGGGCGATCCGTCGCGACCTGCGCAACCACCGGTTCGACGCCACGACGTCGTTCGACTACGTGTTCCGCAGCCTGCGGGCGCGCTTCCCCCGCGCGCACCTGGGCCAGGACACGGAGGCGGTCCGCCAGGGGCTCCTGGCGCTCGGCACCGCGATGATCGATCCCCCGGGCCCCCCGGCGGCGCAGGGCGACTCCACGGTCCCCGCCGTCTACACGTACTGGGGCCAGTTCATCGACCACGACATCACGCTCAACACGAACGGCCCGGACGCGACCTCGGGGGCGGGCGGCGACCAGGCCCTCGGCAACATCGACACGGCGCCATTTCGCGTCTTCGCCCCGAACGTGGTGGTGCGCAGCCTGCACAACGGACGCCACCCCATGCTCAACCTCGACAGCCTCTACGGCTCCGGCCCGAGGTTCGCGGGCGAGCCGGACCGTGGGACCACGCGGAGCGAGGCCGCCTACGTGCCGGGCTCGCCGAAGCTGCGGCTCGGCCGGGTCGCCACGACGCCCATCCCCGGCTTCCAGCTCGTCGCGCCGGGTGACGACGCCCAGCGCGACCTGCCCCGCTCCGGCACGGGTGCGCCGCTGGTGCCGGACGACCGCAACGACGAGAACCTCGTCGTGGCGCAGTTCCACGTCGCGATGATCCGGTTCCACAACGCCGTGGTCGACTGGGTCGCCCGCACGGAGCCGCTCCTCGCGGCCGACGACCGGATGCTCTTCGACCGCGCCCAGCAGCTGGTCCGCTTCCACCACCAGTGGCTGGTGGCGAACGACTACCTGCGCACCCTCACCAAGCCCGGGGTCCTCGACGAGGTCACGCTCACCGGCAACCTGCTGTTCCGACCCTTCCGGCGCATCTCCATGCCGCTCGAGTTCGCGGTGGCGGCGTTCCGGTTCGGGCACTCGATGGTGCGGAACGGATACGACTACAACGTCAACTTCGGCGCCGGCGGGGCGCGGCCGTTCGCCAGCCTGGAGCAGCTGTTCCAGTTCACGGGTGGCGGCGGCATGGGTCCGTCGCTGCCGTCGAACTGGCCGATCGACTGGACCAGGTTCACCGACAAGGGCGACCCCGACCCGGGGCACGGGGCGCGCAAGATCGACGCGTTCCTCGCCCGCGGGCTCGGGGAGATGCGCAACCTCCCGCCCGGGCTGCTCCGCCAGCTCGCCCAGCGGAACCTGCTGCGGGGCTACATGCTGGCGATCCCGACGGGGGAGAACGTGGCCCGGGCGCTGCACCTCGAGCCGCTCACGCCCGCCCAGCTGCGCCGGGGGGCGTCGCAGGGGGTCTCGGACGCGCTCGACGCGCTCGGCGGCCGCACGCCGCTGTGGTACTACGTGCTCAAGGAGGCGGAGGTCCAGGGGAACGGCAACTTCCTGGGCGAGGTCGGCAGCCGGATCCTGTGCGAGACGTTCGTCTACCTGCTCCGCGAGGACCGGGACTCGTACGTGCGGCACGCAGGGGGCTGGTCGCCGGCGGACGGCGTCCGCCTCGAGGACGGCAGCATGATCACCACGCTGCCCGACCTGATGCGCTTCGCGGGCGTCCTGCCCGTGGCGCACGCGGCGGACGGCGCGCCGGTCTTCCGCACGGACGGGGGACACCGCGCCGGGCACGACGGCCTCTCCTGATCCGACAGGTCCGACGGCGGAGGCCAGGCCTGCCTACGACGTCCCTACCAGGGCGACGTCACAGTGCAGGGCGAGCCTCCGCCGTCGTTCAGCGTGTAAGGTAGGAAGGCCGTCTGAACGGCCGCGGATCGAGAGCGCCCCGGTGAAACCAGTCCCGGAGCACCGCGCAACGACACCTGAGGAGAGCCAATGCCGCTCGACACTGCCACCAAGCAGCGCATCATGTCCGAGTACGCGACCCGCGAGGGCGACACCGGTTCGCCGGAGGTGCAGATCGCGATGCTGACCCAGCGCATCAAGGACCTGACCGAGCACCTCAAGGAGCACAAGCACGACCACCACAGCCGTCGTGGTCTGCTGCTGCTCGTCGGTCAGCGCCGCCGCCTGCTCGGCTACCTGCAGAAGATCGACATCGCGCGCTACCGCTCGCTGATCGAGCGCCTGGGTCTGCGCCGCTGATCACGTCCCTCACCAGCCCGGTCCCTGTCGCAGGGGCCGGGCTGGTCTGGTGAGATGTACCTGTAGTACCAACACCCCTTGCACCGCCGCAAACTCGCCCGGTCCTCGGTAGTGGCCTCCCGAACACGCTGTTCGGTGGACCTCGATCGAAGACCGTCGGGAGTGGCGGTGCTTCGAAGAGAATGGAGGGCACCCATGGAGGGTCCCGAGATCCAGTTCGCCGAGGCGATCATCGACAACGGTCGTTTCGGCAAGCGCACCGTGCGTTTCGAGACCGGCCGCCTGGCACGCCAGGCCGCCGGCACCGTCGCCGCCTACCTCGACGGCGAGACCATGCTGCTGTCGGCCACGACGGCCGGCAAGCACCCCAAGGACCAGTTCGACTTCTTCCCGCTGACGGTGGACGTCGAGGAGCGCATGTACGCCGCGGGCCGTATCCCCGGCTCGTTCTTCCGCCGCGAGGGACGTCCGTCCACCGAGGCGATCCTGGCCTGCCGCCTGATCGACCGCCCGCTGCGCCCCCTGTTCGTCAAGGGTCTGCGCAACGAGGTCCAGGTCGTCATCACCGTCCTGGCCATCCACCCGGACGACGCGTACGACACGCTGGCGATCAACGCCGCCTCGGCGTCGACGCAGATCTCCGGCCTGCCGTTCTCCGGCCCGGTCGGTGCCGTGCGTATCGCCCTGGTCGACGGCCAGTGGGTCGCGTTCCCGAAGTACTCCGACAAGGAGCGCGCGGTCTTCGACATGGTCGTGGCCGGGCGTGTGGTGACGGCTGACGACGGCTCGACCGATGTGGCTATCGCCATGATCGAGGCCGAGGCCACCGACAACTCCTGGAAGCTCATCAAGGAGGAGGGCGCCGTCGCCCCGACCGAGGAGGTCGTGGCCGAGGGCATCGAGGCTGCCAAGCCGTTCCTCCGCGCGCTGTGCGAGGCCCAGGCCGCGCTCGCTGCGCAGGCAGCCAAGCCGGTCCAGGCGTTCCCGGTGTTCCCGGACTACCAGCCCGACGCTTTCGACGCGGTCGAGGCCGCGGTGTCCGGCGAGCTGCGCGAGGCCCTGGCCGTCGGCGACAAGCAGGAGCGCGAGAACCGCCTCGACGAGATCAAGGCCTCGATGCTCGGCACGCTCCAGGACGGCTTCGACGGCCGCGAGAAGGAGCTGTCGGCCGCGTACCGCTCGCTGCAGAAGAAGCTCGTGCGTCAGCGCGTCCTCACCGACGGTGTCCGCATCGACGGCCGAGGCCTGGCCGACATCCGCACGCTCTCGGCCGAGGTCGAGGTGCTCCCGCGCGTGCACGGCTCCGCCCTGTTCGAGCGCGGCGAGACCCAGATCATGGGTGTCACCACGCTGAACATGCTCCGCATGGAGCAGCAGATCGACTCGCTCGGTCCGGAGACGCGCAAGCGGTACATGCACAACTACAACTTCCCGCCGTACTCCACCGGTGAGACCGGTCGCGTGGGCTCGCCCAAGCGCCGCGAGATCGGCCACGGCGCGCTCGCCGAGCGTGCCCTGGTGCCGGTGCTGCCGTCGCGCGAGGAGTTCCCCTACGCGATCCGCCAGGTGTCCGAGGCCCTCGGGTCGAACGGCTCCACCTCCATGGGCTCCGTCTGCGCCTCGACGCTGTCGCTGCTCAACGCGGGCGTGCCGCTGCGCGCCCCCGTCGCCGGCATCGCGATGGGCCTCATCTCCGACACGGTCGACGGTGAGACCCGCTACGCGGCGCTGACGGACATCCTGGGCGCCGAGGACGCGTTCGGCGACATGGACTTCAAGGTCGCCGGCACGCGCGAGTTCGTCACGGCCATCCAGCTCGACACCAAGCTCGAGGGCATCCCCGCCTCGGTCCTGGCCGGCGCGCTGACCCAGGCCCGTGACGCCCGTCTGACGATCCTCGACGTCATCGCCGAGGCCATCGACACGCCGGACGAGATGTCCCCGAACGCCCCGCGCGTCATCACGGTGAAGGTGCCGGTCGACAAGATCGGCGAGGTCATCGGCCCGAAGGGCAAGATGATCAACCAGATCCAGGAGGAGACGGGCGCGGACATCTCCATCGAGGACGACGGCACCGTGTACATCGGCGCCACCGACGGCCCGTCGGCCGAGGCCGCCCGCGCGGCGATCAACGCGATCGCCAACCCGCACGTCCCCGAGGTGGGCGAGCGCTTCGTCGGCACCGTGGTCAAGACCACGTCCTTCGGCGCGTTCATCTCCCTGTCCCCGGGCAAGGACGGGCTGCTGCACATCAGCCAGATCCGCAAGCTGGTGGGCGGCAAGCGCGTGGAGAACGTCGACGACGTGCTCTCGATCGGCCAGAAGGTCCAGGTCGAGATCGGCGAGATCGACCCGCGCGGCAAGCTGTCCCTGGTCGCCGTCACGGACGAGGACGAGAACGCCGGTTCCGAGACGGCCGACTCGGCCGACTCCGCCGACGCCACCGTGTCCGCGGACGCCTGACATGACCTGGCACCTGCCGCTCGTCCCTGCGGGCGAGCCCGGTGCCGAGCTGACCGCCCCGGGGGGGGGGGGGGGGAGGCCGGGCGCCCCCCACGCCCCCCGCCGGCCGGGGGGCAGCCACCCCCCCGCGGGGGGGGGGGCCCCCCCCCCGCCCCCCCCCCCCCCCCGGCGGCGTCCGTGTGCTCACCGAGCAGATGCCGGGCCTGCGCTCGGTCACCATGGGCGCCTGGGTCGGCGTCGGCTCCCGGGACGAGACCGACGGGCACTTCGGCTCGACGCACTTCCTCGAGCACCTGCTCTTCAAGGGGACGACGCGCCGCACGGCCATGGACATCGCCGAGGCGTTCGACGCCGTCGGCGGCGAGGCCAACGCGTCCACCGGTAAGGAGCACACGTGCTACTACGCGCGCGTGCTCGACACCGACCTACCCATGGCGGTCGACGTCATCTCCGACATGGTCACCTCGGCCCGCCTCGAAGAGGGCGAGCTCGAGACCGAGCGCGGCGTGATCCTCGAAGAGCTGGCCATGAACGACGATGACCCGTCGGACGTGGCGCACGAGGAGTTCACGGCCGCCGTGCTGGGCAAGCATCCGCTGGGCCGCCCGATCGGCGGTACGCCGGAGACCATCAAGGCCGTCCCGCGCGACGCAGTGTGGGAGCACTACCGGTGGCACTACCGACCGGAGACGCTCGTGGTCGCCGCCGCGGGCGGCGTCTCCCACGAGGAGCTCGTGGACCAGGTGTCGACGGCGCTCACGATCGGCGGATGGTCGCTCGACGAGGCGGTCGCGCCGCGTGAGCGTCGGTCAGGGGAGGCGTCCTCGGACGGCGTCCCCTCCGTGGGGGTGTCCCTGACGATCCATCGCCCGGTGGAGCAGGCGAACATCGTCATCGGCTCGACGGGCCTCGCCGCGACGGACGAGCGCCGCTTCGCGCTGTCCGTGCTCAACGCCGTCCTGGGCGGCGGGATGTCGTCCCGCCTGTTCCAGGAGATCCGCGAGAAGCGCGGGCTGGCGTACACGACGTACTCGTTCGCGTCCGGCCACGGCGGCCTGGGCACCTTCGGCCTCTACGCCGGGTGTGCGCCCGCCAGGGTCGACCAGGTGACCGAGCTGCTGATCGAGGAGCTCGAGCGCCTCGCGTCCGACGGCATCACGTCGACGGAGCTCGACCGGTCGATCGGGCAGCTCGCGGGCGGGCTCGTCCTCGGGCTCGAGGACTCCGGGTCGCGCATGAGCCGGCTCGGCAAGGCCGAGCTGGTGTACGGCGAGCTGTTGTCCGTCGCCGAGTCGCTGGAGCTCATCCGCTCCGTCACGGTCGCCGACGTGCAGGATCTGGCGGTGGAGCTGGCGGGCCGCCCGCGGTCGCTGGTTCGCGTGGGGCCCTTCGGGGACTGAGCATGCCCGCTGTGGGCGAAGCAGGTGCCGGGTCGCGGATCAGCGTCCCGGCACCTGCTCCGCCCACAGCGCTGTGCGGGCGAGTGGGGGCCGGTGCGGCCGGAATGCCGCGGCGGGTTAGGGTGGTGGATCGTGAGTGACCTGATCAGGGTGGCGGTGCTGGGCGCATCCGGCCGCATGGGAGCCCAGACCTGCGCGGCCGTCGAGGCGGCCGACGGCCTCCAGCTCGTGGCGCGCCTCGGACGCGGCGACGCGCCGGGCGCGGGAACGCTCGCCGGCGCCGACGTCGCGGTGGACTTCACGGTCCCGTCCGTGACCGAGGCGAACGTGCACGCGCTGCTCGACGCCGGGGTGCACGCCGTCGTCGGCACGACCGGCTGGGACGACGCGTCGCGCGGACGCGTGACCGAGCACCTCGGCCGGGTCAACGCGGAGCGCGCCGCCGCCGGTCTCGGCGGTCTCGGCGTCCTGATCGCCCCGAACTTCGGCCTGTCGGCCGTGCTCGCCATGACGTTCGCCGCCAAGGCCGCCCGCTATTTCGAGTCGGCCGAGGTCGTGGAGCTGCACCACCCGAACAAGGTGGACGCACCGTCCGGCACCGCCCGGCACACCGCGGCGGCGATCGCCCGGGCACGGGCCGAGGCAGGGCTCGGGCCGTCGCCCGACGCCACGGAGAGCGGCTGGGAGGCGCGCGGCGCCGACGTCGACGGCGTGCGGGTGCACGCCGTGCGGCTGCGCGGCCTCGTGGCGCACGAGGAGATCCTCTTCGGGAACGAGGGCGAGCAGCTCGTGATCCGCCAGGACTCGTTCGACCGGGCGTCGTTCATGCCGGGCGTCGTCCTGGCGGTCCGGTCCGTCGGGTCGCGGCCCGGCCTGACGGTCGGCCTCGAGCACGTGCTGGACCTGTCGTGACCGCTCCTGTGCCCGACGACGTCCCGCGCACCCCGGACGGTCCCGGCACCCCGGGTGGGGCGCACGCGGGAGACGAGACGCCGGCGTACGGCCCGGCCACGCCCGAGCAGGGCGACCCCCGGCCGGGCGAGCGACCGGCGACGGGCAGCCCGGACAAGCCCCGGCGACGGCTGCCGCGCGGGCTGGCCGGGGCCGTCGCGGTGACCGCGCTGCTCGCGCTGTACGTCTGGCAGATCGCGGGCCGGGGGATCGCGATGATCCGCACCGGCGAACCCGTGCTGGTCGCCATCGGCGTGGCCGTCCTGATCCTGCCGCTGGTCGTGATCGGGCTGATCGCGGTCGAGTACCGGCTCGCCGGGACGGTCCAGGCGATGGCTGACACCCTCGCCGCCGACGGCGACCTCCCCGTGGACGACCTGCCCCGGTCGCCGGGCGGCCGCATCGACCGGGCCGCCGCCGACGCCGCGTTCGAGCCGCGCCGGCAGGCCGTCGAGGCCGCGCCCGACGACTGGCGCGCCTGGTACCACCTCGCCTTCGCCTACGACGCCGCGGGCGACCGGAAGCGTGCCCGCGAGGCCCTGCGCCGGGCAGCACCGCTGTTCCGCACCGGCGCGCCCTGACCGCAGCGATGCTCGCGGGCGCTCAGTCCTCCAGGCTCGTCCAGCAGTAGAGGCTCTGCCGCGAGGCCGACGCGCGGCCCGCGAGCGCTGCGAGGGCCAGCACCGCCGCGACGAGCCGGTGCGGCGGCACGGTGGCGCCGGTCGTACGGGCCCAGGTCCGCGCGGCCTCGGCGAGCCGGCTCGACGGTGCTGCGACGAGGTCGGCGACCAGGTCCTCGGAGACGGTGACGATCCATGGCCCCTCGTCGCCCCCGCTGCACACGAGCGCGCCGTGCCGGGGATGAGCCGTGACCTCGCCGTACGGGCGGCCGGAGAGCACCTGGGCGAGGGTGCCGAGCATGACGAACGGGTCGATCGACGGCAGCCCGACGGCGTCGAACGGCGGCTGGTCCGTACGACGGTCCGGGGCCGACGGCCCGCCCGGCGCGTGGAGCACCGTGGCTGCGGCGTCGTCGGTCGGCGCCGCAAAGTACTCGGTGAGGATCCCCATCTCCGGATCGTCGCAGCGTCGTGTTCCAGGTGTGTCACGGCGGCGTGAACCCTCGCGTTCGCTTGCCGCACAACTTCCTGGGAACCCCGGAGCGCGGCTGGGAGCGAGGATCCCGCCCGGAGCGGAACCGCAGACTCGTGCGACCAGAAGGCTAGAGCGCCGCGGACCAGCGCCGCTCGACGACCTCGCGCGCGCCGGTGGCGAGCGTCCGCGTGAGCCCGTCCGTGCCGAGCCCCGCGGAGGCGAGGAACGTCTCGCGGGGCGTGTCGCCCTCGAGCGCCCAGGTGACGATCTCGGTGGCGCCGTCGGCCCGCAGCCGGTCGACGGCGGCGGCCAGCAGGCGAGACCCGTGCCCCGCCCGCTGGTGACCGGGCTCGACCTCGAGCGACAGGATCTGCCCCGGCGCGACGGCGGCGAACCCGACCACGCGCGGGCCGTCCATCGCGACGAGCACTGCGAAGCCCGGCGCGGGAGGCGCGTCGATCGCGGCGCCCCAGCGCTCGCGCATGCGGGCGGTGTCGAGCGAGTCGACCACGGCGTCGCCGAGCAGCCCGGCGGCGCGCCAGGCCGAGACCTGCACGTCGGTCACGGCGGACTCGTCGCCGTCGACGGCGGGTCGGACGGAGACGTCGGCGGTCTCACGGAACAGGGCCACGGACCCACCCTAGTCGTGGGCGCGGGCGGTGAACCTCGGCAGGTTCCACCGGCGGCCCGCGGCTTCTACCGGCGGCCCGCGTCAGAGGGCGACGTAGATCGTCTCCTGGTACTCCGCCAGGCCCTCGTCGCCGCCCTCGCGGCCCAGGCCGGACTGCTTGAGGCCGCCGAAGGGCGCGCTCGCGTCGGACACCAGGCCGCGGTTGATGCCGATCATCCCGGCCTCGATCTCGTCCATGACGCGCATCGCCCGGGACAGCGACGTGGTGTACGCGTACGCGGCGAGGCCGAACGGGGTGTCGTTGGCGAGCTCGACCGCCTCGTCGTCGGAACCGAAGGCCACGATCGGGGCGACCGGCCCGAAGATCTCCTCGTGCACCGCGCGCGCGCGGCGGTCCACCCCGGTGAGCACGGTCGGCTGCCAGAAGTGTCCCGGACCCTCCTGGCGCTCCCCGCCCACGAGGACCTGCGCGCCGCGGTCCACGGCGTCCTGCGTGAGCTCGGCCACCTTGTCCACGGCGGCGGACTCGATGAGGGGTCCCACCTGGACGTCCGGACGGTAGCCGGGGCCGACGACGAGGTCCGCGAAGGCCGCGGAGAGCTTCTCCGCGAAGGGGCGCGCGACGTCGTCGTGCACGAGGAAGCGGTTGGCCGCCACGCACGACTGGCCGGCGTTGCGCAGCTTGGCGACCAGCGCGCCCTCGACCGCGGCGTCGAGGTCCGCGTCGGGGAAGACGACGAACGGCGCGTTGCCGCCCAGCTCCATCGAGCACTTGAGGACCTGCTTCGCGGCCTGCTCCAGCAGGAGCGAGCCCACCGGCGTCGACCCGGTGAACGACAGCTTGCGCAGACGCGGGTCGGCGATCAGCGGGGCGGTGACCGGCCCGGCCGACGAGGCGGGGATGACGTTGACGACCCCCGTCGGCAGGTCGCGCGCGGCGAGCTCCTCGCGCAGGATCTCCGCGACCAGCATCGTCGTCATGGGGGTGAGGCGGGCCGGCTTGATCACGACGGTGCAACCCGCCGCGAGCGCCGGACCGATCTTGCGGGTCGCCATCGCGATGGGGAAGTTCCACGGCGTGATGAGGAGGGCCGGGCCGACGGGCCGGCGGTGGACGAGCTGGCGGTTGGCGCCCGACGGCGCCGTGCGCACCAGGCCGTCGGAACGCACGGCCTCCTCGGCGAACCAGCGGAAGAACTCGGCTCCGTAGAGGACCTCGGCACGGGCCTCGGCGACGGGCTTGCCCGCCTCGGCGGTGATGAGGGCCGCGAGGTCGTCGGCGCGGGCGGTGATCCGCTCGTACGCGCCGCGCAGCACCTCCGACCGCACGCGGGGCGGGGTCGCGCGCCAGGCGGGGAACGCGGCGTCCGCGGCGGCCAGGGCGCGGAGGGCGTCGTCGGGACTCGAGTCGGCGACGTCGAAGAGGACCTCGTCGGTGGCCGGGTCCCGCACCTCGAACCTGCCGCGGCCGGAGGCCGGGCCCCACTGCCCGTTCACGAGGACGCCGGTGGGCAGGTGCGCCACGAGGGCTGGGGAGAGCGTCGTCGCGGTCATGCTCCGAGTATGGACCTGGGCGCGGAGCGCTCGACAGTGGGCCGCCGCAGACCGCTCGCGGGGCCACCCGGGCCCGCCGTCGGCTACAGTCCCGGCCATGGCAGCGACGGCGGACCTGTACGACGAGCACGGCGAGGCGCTCGCCTCGCTCTCCCTCCAGCTCCGGGACCTCGGCGGGGTCGCCGAGTTCTCGGGCCCGGTGCGCACCGTGCGGTGCTTCGAGGACAACGGCCTGGTGAGGTCGGTGCTCGCGACGCCGGGCGACGGCGCCGTGCTCGTGGTCGACGGCGGAGGGTCGCTGCGTTCCGCGCTCATGGGCGACCTGATGGCGGCGTCGGCCATCGAGAACGGCTGGGCCGGCGTGATCATCCACGGAGCAGTTCGCGACTCTGTGGTGCTCGCGAGCCTCCCGCTCGGGGTCAAGGCGCTGGGGACCAACCCGCGCAAGTCGTCCAAGATGGGCACCGGTGTGGTGGACGTGCCGGTCGAGATCGGCGGCGTGGTCTTCCGTCCGGGGGCGACGGTCCACGCGGACCCCGACGGGGTGCTCGTCGAGCGCTGACCTGCCCGCTCCCGCGGCGGCCTGCGGTTCCGGCGGTGGGTGACATCGGCGTCGGACCGCAGGGACCGGTCTCCAGGTTTGTCGGTGCCAGACGGTACCGTGGACCCATGGTCCTTCCTGTCGCCACCCTCGGCGCTCCTGCGCGCCCGTTCGGCGCGGTGCTCACCGCGATGGTCACCCCGATGACGCCCGACGGCGCCGTCGACCTGGACGCCGCGGTGAAGCTGGCGAAGAAGCTGGTGGACGACGGGAACGACGGCCTCGTCCTGTCGGGCACCACGGGCGAGTCGCCGACCACCCACGCACCCGAGAAGGCCGAGCTCGTCGCGGCCGTCGTCGCGGCCGTCGGCGACCGGGCCGCGGTCGTCGCGGGCGCGGGCTCGAACGACACGGTCCACGCGATCCGCATGGCGGAGCAGGCGGCGGAGGAGGGTGCGGACGGCCTGCTGGTCGTCTCGCCGTACTACTCGCGCCCCAGCCAGGAGGGCCTGTACCGGCACTTCGCCGCGGTCGCGGACGCGACCGACCTCCCCGTCATGCTGTACGACATCCCCGGCCGTGCCGGGGTCCGCATCCAGCCCGCCACGTTCGACCGGATCGCCGCGCACCCGCGCGTCGTCGCGAACAAGGACGCCACGGGCGACGTGTACGCGGCGGCCAAGCTCATGGACGCGACCGGCCTGGCCTGGTACTCGGGCGACGACGGCCTGCTGCTGCCGTTCCTCGCCCACGGCGGCGCCGGCGTCGTGTCCGTGTCCGCGCACGTCGCGGCCGCCCGGTTCGCCGACGTCGTGCGCCACTGGGACGAAGGCGACCACACCGGAGCGCTCGACATCTTCCGCACCATCATCCCCGTCATCGACGCCCTCAACGGCGCCGGCTTCCAGGCCGTCATGGCCAAGGCCGCTCTGCAGGTGCAGGGCGTCCTCGAGCACCGGACCATGCGCCTGCCCCTCGTGGAGGCGAGCGACGACGACGTCGCGGCCCTGCGCGTGGTCCTCGCGCAGGCCGGGCTCCTGCCCGTTGCGGCCGGCCACGCCAAGGCGGGCACCGGCGGGCACTGAGACTTTTGTAGGAACGAGGCCTTGGAGGCCAAGTGAGTCATCCTCACCCCGAACTGTCCCTGCCCCCCGCGTTGCCCGCGGGCGGGCTGCGCGTCGTCGCCCTCGGTGGGCTCGGCGAGGTGGGACGCAACATGGCGGTTCTCGAGCACGAGGGGCGGCTGCTGGTCATCGACTGCGGCGTCCTCTTCCCCGAGGACAACCAGCCCGGCGTGGACCTGATCCTGCCGGACTTCGAGTACATCAGGGACCGCCTCGACGACATCGAGGCGATCGTGCTGACGCACGGGCACGAGGACCACATCGGTGCCGTGCCGTACCTGCTGCGCCTGCGGCAGGACATCCCGCTGGTCGGGTCGCAGCTGACCCTGGCGTTCGTCGAGGCGAAGCTCAAGGAGCACCGCATCACGCCCGTCACCCTCGCGGTGAAGGAGGGGCAGGTCGAGCAGCTCGGCGTGTTCGAGTGCGAGTTCGTCGCCGTGAACCACTCCATCCCGGACGCGCTCGCCGTCGCCGTGACCACCGCGGCCGGCACCGTGCTGCACACGGGCGACTTCAAGATGGACCAGCTCCCGCTCGACGGGCGCATCACGGACCTGCGGGCGTTCGCCCGCCTGGGCGAGAAGGGCGTCGACCTGTTCATGGTCGACTCCACCAACGCCGAGGTCCCGGGCTTCGTGACGCCCGAGGTCGAGATCGGCCCCGTCCTCGACACCGTCTTCGGGCAGGCGGACAAGCGGATCATCGTCGCGTCGTTCTCCTCGCACGTGCACCGCGTTCAGCAGGTGCTCAACGCGGCGCACAACCACGGCCGCAAGGTCGCGTTCATGGGTCGCTCGATGGTGCGCAACATGGGCATCGCGTCCGAGCTCGGCTACCTCACGGTGCCCGAGGGCGTCCTCGTGGACCAGAGGCGCGCCGCCGAGCTGCCCGACGACCAGGTGGTCTACATGTCCACCGGCTCCCAGGGCGAGCCCATGGCGGCGCTGTCGCGCATGGCCAACGGCGACCACAAGGTCCAGGTCGGCCACGGCGACACGGTGATCCTGGCGTCGTCGCTGATCCCGGGCAACGAGAACGCGGTGTTCCGCGTCATCAACGGGCTGATCCGGATCGGCGCCCGCGTGGTGCACTCGGGCAACGCGAAGGTGCACGTCTCCGGGCACGCGTCCGCGGGCGAGCTCCTGTACTGCTACAACATCCTGCGGCCGCGCAACGTCATGCCGGTGCACGGCGAGGTGCGGCACCTGGTCGCGAACGGGGCGCTCGCGGTCCGGTCCGGCGTGCCTGCTGACCGCGTCATCCTGGCCGAGGACGGCGTGGTCGTGGACCTCGTCAACGGCCGGGCGTCCGTCGTCGGCGCGGTGCCGTGCGGCTACGTGTACGTCGACGGGTCGTCGGTGGGCACGATCACCGATGCCGAGCTCAAGGACCGGCGTGTCCTCGGCGAGGAGGGCTTCGTGTCCGTCTTCGCCGTGATCGACACCGCCACCGGCAAGGTGCTGGCCGGCCCGCAGATCCTCGCCCGCGGTATGGCCGAGGACAACGCGGTGTTCCAGAAGGTCCTGCCCGAGCTCACGACGGCGCTCGAGAACGCGATCGAGGGTGGCGCGTCAGACACGTACCAGCTGCAGCAGGTCATGCGCCGCACCGTGGGCCGCTTCGTGGCCACGCGCCTACGGCGCAAGCCGATGATCGTGCCGGTTGTCGTGGAGGCGTAGCCCTCGTTCATACGCCTGTGGCGGGTAGACGACCCTTGATCCCAAGGGGCCGGGTGCCCGCCACAGGCGTCTCTACGGGTCTGGGTGGGGTTTCACCCGCCATAGCTCGTCGGACGGACCGTGACGATCTGTACTGTTCGGGACGCAACGCCGCTCCGAACGAAGGCACTTCCTTGACAGACACCCCGCCTCCTGCACCCCTGCCCGGCGCGAACGGGAGCGAGGGCGCGGACCCGCGGGCGGGGCACTTCGCACCGCCCGGCGGGTCTTCCGGAGCGCCCGGTTACGGCTCGCCGACGCCGGCGGCAGCGACTCCCGCACCCTCCTACGGCGTCCCCGCCGCGGTGCCGGTCCCGGCATACGGCGCGCCCGGGCCGTACGCGCCTGCGATCGGCGTCCTCCCGACTGTGCCCGGCGTCCTCCCGACTGTGCCCGGCGTCCTCGCGACGGCGGCGGCTGTGCTGGCGTGGGCCTACGTGGGACTCCGGGCCATCACTGCGCTGTCGGCCTGGGCGGGTCTCGGGACCTGGACCGAGGCGGCCGAGCAGGGCCTCAGCTACACCGAGGCGGGCTGGGTCGCCTACGACGGCGTGGCCTTGCTCCTTGTGCCGCTCGTCGTGGCGAGCTACGTCGTCGGCGTGCTCTGGCTGTACCGGAGCAGGGTGTTCGCCGAGACGTGGGCGCCGGCCGCGCGGCAGGAGCGTGGCCGGGTATGGGTGTGGCTGGGCTGGGTGGTACCGGTGGTGTCGCTCTGGTTCCCTTACCAGGTGGTGCGGGATGTGCGCCGGGCGACGGTCAACGGCCTCCTGCGGGAAGGGCTGGGGCTGTGGTGGGCCTGCTGGCTCCTGGCAGTCTTCCTCGACCGGATCGGCAGCCGGCTCCTGGGCGGCGTGCTGGGGACGGACCCGCTGGACGTCGGGGCGGTCGCGGCGTTCCCCGTCGTCGAGACCATCGCCGCGGCGGTGACCGCCGTCGGCGGGTACCTCTGGGTGGCGTTCATCCGGGAGATCACCGCCGCGCAGCGGGCGCGGGTCGCGGCGCCGGCGGCCTGACCGCCGCGGGCCGACCGTCGGGCTGCGAAATGTCCGATAGGGTCCGGGCGCTTGCCACGAAGGAGCCACCGATGACCGACCTGCACACCCGTCCCGCCGGGCAGCCGCAGGCGCCCGCGCCTCTGCCGCCCGTTCCCGGGGGCCTCGCGTCCGCGACCCAGGTGATCGCCTGGGTGTGGGTCGCGCTGGCGGTCTGCTCGTTCGCGGCCTCCTTCGGTGAGGCGCGGGTCGTGACGGAGTATGCGGCGCGCGGCCTCACCTATCTCGAGAGCCCGATCGTCCGTACAGCTGGGTGAACAACCTTCTGTCAGTGGTTCAGATCAGGGCATTCGTCGTCGGCTGCCTCTGGCTCGGGCGCAGCCGGCGGCTCGCCGAAGCGCTCCCGCCGCGGTACCGCCACCGCAAGCACCAGGCGTTCATCTGGACCGGTTGGTTCCTGCCCATCGTCAACTTCTGGTATCCGTACCTGGTGGTGCGCGACGTCCACCGGGCGACGGTCGGCCCGGCGGCCCGGGGCGCCGGCGCGTGGTGGGCATGGTTCCTCACCACTGATGTCGTGGCCGTCGCGATCTACGTCGTCGTCGCGGGGTTCGCGCTGAGCGACAGCGCCCAGTACGCGTCCTACCTGCCGTGGCTCGAGGCCGCTCTCGCCGCGTTGACGGCGGCCACCGGGGCGCTGTGGGTCCGGATCGTCCGGGAGGTCGCCGCCAGGCAGCGGGCTCGGGTTGCGGCCCTCGCTGCCTGATTCTGCAGCCGGGCATCGTCCGGCGCCCGACGCCCGGCGATGAGTTCCGCGGCCGCGCCTCGTCCACCTGACGAGGCGCACGAGCGCCACCGACCCCGGGAGGCCACCATGTCCAGCACCGCCCGTCCCGCCCGCTCCGGCGCCTTCGACATGGGCGCGGCCGTCACCCGGTCGCTGCTCGGCTGGGGCGTCGTGGCCGGCCCGTTCTACCTGGTCGTCGGGCTCACGCTGGCCCTGACCCGCAAGGGCTTCGACTTCTCGACCCACCCCCTGAGCGTCCTCATGCTCGGGGAGAGCGGCTGGATGCAGACCGGCAACCTGGGCCTCAGCGGACTCATGGTGCTGGCGGCGGGGGTTGGCCTGGCTCGCGCGGGCGCGCGGGGCGCGGGCGTGGCCGTGGCGATCTTCGGCGTGTCGATGGTCGCGAGCGCGGTCTTCCCTCCCGACCCGATCGGGGGCTTCCCGGCGGGCGCACCCGAGACGACGACGCCGTCCCTGTCGAGCCTGCTGCACCTCGCGTTCGGCGGGGTGGGTTTTGTGTCGCTCACGGTCGCGGCCTTCCTGCTCGGTGGTTGGCTGTCCCGCCAGGGGGAGCGGGGAGCGGCGGCAGTCTCCAGGACGGCCGGGGCGGTCGTGCTGGTCGGCTTCCTCGGTGGCGTCGTGCTGGGGCCGAGCGGGATGGTGCTCCTGTGGCTCGCGGTCGTGGCCGGCTTCGCCTGGCTGCTGGTCGCGTCGCTCCGGGTCTACCGCGCGGTCCCGCACCCGGACGGCGTCCGGGGGACCGTCACGGCCTGACGGGGTCCGCCCGCAGCAGGCCAGGGCCCACCGTCCCCGCGGCCTCCGCGTACCGCCGCTCGCGCGTCGCGGCGTCACCCGGCAGCAGCCCCGCAAGCTCCAGGGTCACCAGCCCGTGGACCAGTCCCCACAGGCCCACGGCGGCGCTCTCGACACGCTCGGGCGGGGCGCCGCCGAGGACCCGCGCGACGGCGTCGCGCAGCACGCCGAAGGTGGGTCGTTGCGTGGCAGGCACCGGCAACGTCTCGCCGTCGGCCGCGGTGCCCGACGGCGGCCCGCCCGCCTCGCGTGCGTCCGCGGCCACTCCGGTGCGCGCCTCGGGCGGCACGGCCCGGTCGAACATGACGCGGTAGAAGTGCGGGTCGGCCAGGGCGCTCTCCCGGTAGGCGAGGCCGAGGGCGACGAGGTCGGCGCCGGGGTCGTCGGTGCGCGGCGCGGCGCCCAGGTGCGTGGCGAAGCGCCGGAACCCCTCTTCGCTGACGGCGGCGACGAGGTCCTCCCGTGACCCGAACAGCGCGTAGACGGCTGACGGGCTGGTCCCGGCCTCGGTGGCGACGGTGCGAACGGTGACGGCGGCCTCGCCGCCCGACGAGATCGCTCGGGAGGCGACCTCGAGGAGGCGGGTGCGCAGTGCGTCGTCGTGCAGCCGGGGTCGTGCCATGCGGCGAGTCTAGGAGGCTTGACGCCGGTTTGCGAACGGTGTTTTATAACAGTGTTCGCAAATCGCGGACGCGACAGCCACCAAGCAGCTGCCGGACCGAGGGGACCACCATGCTGGAGCTCACCGACGCCGCCCGGGTCACCGCGGGAGTCGTCCTGCTGACCGTCGTGACCATCGAGTCGGGCGGGTTCTTCCTGCTGGCCGTCGCCCGCGGCAAGGCGCCCGCGACCGACTTCCAGAGGGCCTTCTACCGCGCGGGCCATGCGCACGCCGGCGTGCTCGTGATCCTCGGCCTGCTGTGTGTGCTGCTCACCGAGGTGACCTCACTGACCGGGTTCGCGCGGTGGGTCGCGGCCACGGGCGTGCTGTGCGCGGCGATCGTCATGCCCGCGGGCTTCTTCTTCTCCGCGATGGGTGCGGGGCGCATGCGACCGAACCGTGCGGCGGTGCTGTTCCCCGTCGGGGCGGTGTTCATCGCGTCGGGCGTGGTGACGCTCGGGGTCGGCCTGCTGACCGCCTGAGGCAGGCGCCCGAGGGCGGCGCAGCGGCTAGAGGACACACCGGGCAGGCCTGCCGTGGACTGTCAGCAGCCGCCGGTACGGTGAGCACATCATGGCGACCCGCACGACGACACCGCGAGCGACCAAGAAGTCCGCCGCGAAGCGCACCTCGGGCGGCAGGACGTCCCAGCGTCCGGCTGCCCGCCCCGCCGCCGCGCCCGCGGCCCCTGCCGGCCCGTCGTGGCCGGTCCGGGCGGTCCGCGGGGCCTGGCTGGGCGTGGCCCACACTGTCGGCGGGGTGACGCGCTCGATCAGCAAGGGGGCGCAGGACCTGGACCCCGAGCACCGCAGGGACGGCCTCGCTTTCTTCCTCGTGGCGCTGGCCGTGGTGGTCGCGGCCCGCGAATGGTGGGGGATCGACGGGGCCTTCGGCGACGGCGTGCACGCCGTGGTCGCGGGCACGCTCGGGCTGGCGGGGGTCGCCCTTCCCGTGCTGCTCGTGTGGCTCGGCGTGCGGCTCATGCGCCACCCCGAGCGCGCCCAGGCCAACGGGCGCGTCGCGATCGGCGTGACGCTCCTGACGATCGCGGTGTGCGCGCTCGTGCACGTCGCGAACGGGGCACCCGGGCTGTCGGGCGGGTTCGAGGGCGTCCGGGAGGCGGGCGGGGTGATCGGTTACCTCGCGGCGACGCCCGTCGTGGCCGGCCTGACCGAGTGGTTCGCCGTCCCGCTGTTCGTGCTGCTCGCCCTCTTCTCCGTCCTCGTCGTCACCGCCACTCCCGTGCACCGGATCCCGGATCGGCTGCGCGGCATCTACGACCTGCTGACGGGAAACCACCGCGCCGCGGATCCCGAAGGCCCTGACGCCCTGGCCCTCGCCGACGGCGTGTCCAGGCACGACGGAACCGAGCCGACCCGGTCCCGCACCGGGCGCAAGCGCCCGACGCGCGCCGAGGCCGCCGCGGAGCGGGCCAAGCTCGAGGGCTTCGCAGGAGACGAGGCCTTCGAGAAGGCCGCGCTGCTGGAACGCGAGGCCGAGGCCGCACGCGTGGCCAGGGCGGACACCCGCGGCGACAAGGCGACCACCCAGGTGCTCCCCGTCGGTGCCGGCGCGGCGAGCGGCGACCAAGGTGCGCTGCCCACGCCGGGCGCGCGGCCGGCGTCGGCCGGCGAGCTTCGCCTGCCTGAGGCGAGCTCGCCGCTGCCCCGCGGCGAGCAGCCGATGTTCGACGGCGACACCGTCTACGTGCTGCCCGACGAGGACCTGCTGGTGGCGGGACCGCCGCACAAGACGCGCTCCGCCGCGAACGACCGCGTGGTCGAATCGCTCACGGGCGTGTTCGAGCAGTTCGACGTCGACGCCCGCGTCACGGGGTTCACGCGCGGGCCGACGGTCACGCGCTACGAGGTCGAGGTCGGGCCCAAGGTCAAGGTCGAGCGCATCACGTCCCTGTCGAACAACATCGCGTACGCGGTGGCGAGCGCCGACGTGCGGATTCTGTCGCCGATCCCGGGCAAGTCGGCGATCGGCATCGAGATCCCGAACTCCGACCGCGAGACGGTGGTCCTGGGCGACGTGCTGCGCTCGTCGGCGGCCCGGCGCACCGAGCACCCCATGGTCATGGGCGTGGGCAAGGACGTCGAGGGCGGCTACGTCATGGCGAACCTCGCCAAGATGCCGCACATCCTCGTCGCGGGCGCCACGGGGGCCGGCAAGTCGAGCTTCATCAACTCGATGATCACGTCGATCCTGATGCGGTCCACGCCCGAGCAGGTGCGGCTCGTGCTGGTGGACCCCAAGCGCGTGGAGCTCACGATCTACGAGGGCATCCCGCACCTCATCACGCCCATCATCACCAACCCCAAGAAGGCCGCCGAGGCGCTCGACTGGGTGGTACGCGAGATGGACGCGCGCTACGACGACCTGGCCGCGTTCGGGTACAAGCACCTCGATGACTTCAACGCGGCCGTGCGGTCGGGCAAGGTCAAGCCGCTGCCCGGGTCCGAGCGCAAGATCGCGCCGTACCCGTACCTGCTCGTGGTGGTCGACGAGCTCGCCGACCTCATGATGGTGGCCCCGCGCGACGTCGAGTCGTCGATCCAGCGCATCACGCAGCTCGCACGCGCCGCGGGCATCCACCTCGTGCTGGCCACGCAGCGTCCGTCGGTGGACGTGGTCACGGGCCTCATCAAGGCCAACGTGCCGTCCCGGCTCGCCTTCGCGACGTCGTCGGTCACCGACTCGCGCGTGGTGCTCGACCAGCCGGGCGCGGAGAAGCTCATCGGCCAGGGTGACGCGCTGTTCCTGCCCATGGGCGCGGCCAAGCCGATGCGCGTCCAGGGCGCGTGGGTCACCGAGTCCGAGGTGCACGCCGTCGTAGAGCACGTGAAGGCGCAGCTCAAGCCCGTGTACCGGCAGGACGTCACGGTCGCGGCCACCAAGAAGCAGATCGACGACGACATCGGCGACGACCTCGACCTGCTCCTGCAGGCCGCGGAGCTCGTGGTCACCACGCAGTTCGGCTCCACCTCGATGCTGCAGCGCAAGCTGCGCGTCGGGTTCGCCAAGGCGGGGCGCCTCATGGACCTGCTCGAGTCGCGTGAGATCGTCGGGCCCTCCGAGGGCTCCAAGGCGCGCGACGTCCTCGTCACCCCGGACGACCTCCCGTCGGCGCTCGCCCTCATCCGCGGCGACGGCCCCCAGCTCTTCGACCAGGCCGGGGTGTCCGACGGCGGCGCGGCCGGTTCGGCCGGCGCCTCGCCCGGGCCCGGGGGCGCCCAGGCCCGGGGAACCGGCGGGTACGGCGACCCGTACGCCGAGGGCACCGCAGGTAACCTGCCGCCCGTGGCGAAGGAGTACTACGACGACGCAGACGACCTGCGCTGATCCTGCGCAGGGTCACCTTGCGGAGAGCAGGCCCGCCGGGTCGGCGGCGTCACGGGCTGCGGGTCACCACGGGCGGGTCGCCCGTCGGGGTCGGCGGGGCGACGAGCTCCGGCGCCTGCGTCCCGGCCGCCGCGCGGACGAGGTCCTGGCGCCGGATCAGCTCTTCCTTGGACAGAGTGCCGGAGGCCGGGTCGGCAAGGGCGTCGGCGATGGTGCGCAGCCGGTGCCCGGCTCTCAGGTCCACCGTGGTCGCCGTCCACCCGGCGCCGGTGACGCGAGCGGGCCCGCGCGGCTCCTGCGTCACGGTCACGGTCAGCAGGAGGCCGGAGCTGGTGCGCGGATCGCAGCAGTCCTTGCCCTGGTTCGAGATCAGGTTGCCCAGCCCGTACGCGACCCACATGCCCCCGTCCCCCGGTCCGCCCGGCAGGTGCTCGACCGGCTGGGGCACGTGCGCGTGGTGTCCCACCAGCAGGTCCACCTGGCCCGACGCCGCCAGGAGCCCGGCGACCTCACGCTGCCGCGCGGTGGGATCCTGGACGTACTCGACGCCCTCGTGGAGGCTCACGACGACGAGGTCCGCTCCGGCCGCGCGGGCCGCCGACGCCTGGGCGACGAGACGGTTCACGTCCGTCAGGTCCACGGCCCAGGGAGCCTCCTCGGGGATCTGGAGGCCGTTGAGGCCGTACGTGCTGGCCAGGTGAGCAACCGTGAGCTGCCGACCGCGCCGCTCCAGGACATACAGCTGCGGCTGCGCCTGCTCGACGGCGTCGCGTGCCGTGCCGGTGTGGCCCATCCCGGCGGCGTCCAGGGCGTCGAGTGTCGCTGTGACACCCCCGAAGCCGCGGTCCACCGCGTGGTTGGACGCCGTGGAGCAGCCGTCCCAGCCTTGCTCCTGCAGGTCGGTGACGAGCTGGGGCGGCGCACCGAAGAGCGGATACCCGCTGGCCGCGGTCCCGGGCGGGGCGACCGGCGCCTCCAGGTGGCACAGGGCCAGGTCCGCGCCACGCACCCACGCATCGATCCCGGCAAGCAGGGGTGAGAAGTCGAGGACGCCTCCACGCGACGCCGAGGTGGTGACCGGCGCGTGCGGGAGGACGTCGCCGCCCGCGAGGATCGTGAAGGTCGCGGGGCGCTCCGTCGGCGGCGACGGCACCTGCTGAGGGGCGGGGCCGGGTCCCGCACCCCCCGGGGCGGTCTGCGCGGCCGGTGAGGCGGCGGGAGTCGTGAGGTCCGGCATCGGCTGGCGCGACGGTTCCGGCGTCGTGCTGGCCGAGGACGCGTCCGCGGGTGCGGGGCCGCAGGCCGCACTCGTGAGCGCGATCCCCGTGAGCATGCCTATGACCAGGGCGGCCGCGGCAGCACCGCGGTCCCATGGCCCGGATCGCCGGACATGCGCCATGGTCGCGATCGTAGTGGTTGCCGGTCCACTCGCGGGCCGGCGGGCGTGGGTCCGGGTGAACCCTGACCCACCGATAGGCTGGACCAATGGTCAGTACCGAGCCGTCACCATGGAACATCGCCAACGGCGTCACGATGATCCGCATCGCGCTCGTCCCGGTCTTCGCGTGGGCACTCCTCGCCGAGGGCGGCGACTCCGTGACGTGGCGGCTGGTCGCGACGGCGATCTTCCTGGTCGCCGCGCTGAGCGACAAGGTCGACGGCTACCTCGCGCGCAGCCGCGGGCTGATCACCGATCTCGGCAAGCTGCTCGACCCCATCGCCGACAAGCTGCTCGTCGGCGCGGCGCTCGTCCTGCTGTGGTGGCCGCTCGGCGAGCTGCCGTGGTGGGTGCCGGTGGTCATCCTCGTGCGGGAGCTCGGGATCACCGGGATGCGGATGGCAGTGCTGCGGTACGCCGTGATGCCGGCCTCGCGTGGCGGCAAGCTGAAGACCGTGCTGCAGGCCGTGGCGATCATCGGCTTCCTGCTGCCGCGTGACGGCCTGCCGTGGCTGACCGTGATCTCGTGGGTGGTCATGGCGGCGGCGATCGTCGTCACGGTCGTCACCGGCGTCGAGTACGCATACCAGGGCTGGCGGATCCGGCGAGATGCGCTGCGCGCCAAGAGCACCGGGTCGGGTGCCGCATGAGCGCGCCGGAGCTGCTCGAGGCGGCCGCCGCGCGCGGCTGGACCGTGGGTGTGGCCGAATCGCTCACGGGCGGCCTCGTCACCGCGACGCTCGTGTCCGTCCCGGGAGCGTCCGCCGTACTCCGCGGCGGGATCGTCGCGTACGCGACGGACCTCAAGGCGGGCATCCTCGGCGTCGACGCCGACCTGCTGAACGAGTACGGGTCTGTCGACCCCCGGGTCGCCGCGCAGATGGCGACGGGCGTGCGGGTGGCGACAGGCGCCGACATCGGGCTGGCGACGACCGGCGTCGCCGGTCCGGACCAGCAGGACGGCAAGGAACCGGGGCTCGTCTACGTCGCCGTGAGCACGCCGGACGCCGAGGAGGTGCGCCGCCTCGACCTGCTGGGGGGCCGGTCACAGGTGATCGGCGACGCAGCCCGCGGGGTGCTGGAGCTGGCGGTCGAGATGCTCGGGGCGCCGACGACGGAGGGTGCCGTTCACGACACCCCCGATGTTTCGGACGTTACAGGCGGGTGAATCTTCTTGGCAAATTCTTGTACAGGTCTTGACGTAGAGGTACTTCGGGAACAAGGCTCGAATCACTGACGTTGGACGCGGTGTGATTGCCAACAGGCCGGAAGGCCGCACCTGGCGCCAGAACCAGAACTCCTCGGGCGCGGGGTACGGTAGGACAACCCCCGCTCGTGGGGGGCGCACTACTGGACGCAAGGCCCGCACTACGGTCCCGGCGCGAGCTGGGGCCCCGGATGCGGTGAGGAACGGGACAGGCACGGGAAGGGGGCGCGAGATGGTCGTACTACGACGAGAGATCGGTGACGTGCTGCGTGATGCGCGGCAACGTCAGGGACGCACCCTGCGCGAAGTGTCCTCCGCGGCACGCGTGTCCCTGGGGTACCTGAGCGAGGTGGAACGAGGACAGAAGGAAGCCTCCTCGGAGCTTCTCGCGTCGATCTGCGAGGCACTGGACATGCCGATGTCGCTGATCCTGCGCGAGGTGAGCGACCGCATCGCGGTCGCCGAAGGCTTCCAGATCCCGGACACGATCCCGGCGGACCTCATGGCGGGCTTCCTCGCCAGGGGCGGGGACCGTTCCGCACAGCGCCGGGACGTCGAGCGCGTGGACCTCGCGCCCGTCGGCTGACCCGAACCTGCACACAGCGGGCGTCCCACCGTCGGGTGGGACGCCCGCTTTGCTGTGCCGGGGCGTGCCGGGGCGTGCCGGGGGGTGCCGGCGCGGGGCTCAGCCGGGCGCTGCCGCCTGGCAGGTGGGACACCAGAAGACCGGCCGCTCGAACGGCTTCTCGTTGGCCGTCCCGACGGCGATCGGCGTGCGGCACCGACGGCACGGCTTGCCGGCCCGGCCGTGCACGCTCACCTCGACCGCCGACAGGCCGCGCGTGCGTCCGATCGCGACGCTGCGCTCCATCAGCCGCCGTGCAGTGAGAAGCAGCGCGTGGCGCTCTTCGTCCGTGAGCTCGCCGGCGGGCGTCCATGGCCACAGGCGGCGGGCGTACAGCGACTCGGCCATCCAGATGGTGCCCAGTCCAGCGACGGTCCGCTGGTCGAGGAGCGCGTCGCACAGCGGGCGCCCGGGGGCAGTTCCGAGGCGCTCTACGGCGCCGTCGATCCCTGGGCGCGCCTCCGCCGGGACCGGCGTACCGTCTGCGACGTCCAGCCCGGCCTCGACGAACTGCGGTCCGAGCACGTCCGGCCCCAGGCCCTCGAGCAGACGCGGCTCGTCGCGCGTGCGGACCAGGTCCAGCATGCCGAGGTACCAGCCGGTGCACGTCCAGTGCGCGGTGGCGAGTACCGCCCTGATGTTCGGGTTCCGTACCCCGGCCTCGCGCGTGCCGGTGCGGGCAACCCGCCAGAAACCCTCCATGCGCAGGTGTGTGTGGATCGTGCGGCCGTCGTCGAGCCGGGTGAACAGGTGCTTGCCGTAGGAGGCGGTCTCGAGGGCGGTCGCGCCGACCAGGTTCACCCCACCGACGGTCGGCCAGCGCAGCTCGGCCCGGACGAGCGGGCCGGTGGCGAGGGCGGCGGACAGGCGCTCGGCCGTCAGCCGCAGGGCGTCACCCTCGGGCACGGCTCACCCCCGCAGCCGCAGACCGCGTGGCGTGACTCCGAAGCCGGCCGAGACGAGAGCGGCCGCCGTGGCCGGCGGGCCGGGGACGTCACGCGAACCGGCCCGCGACGTTGCCTCGAGCGCAGGCACGCCGTCGACCCGCTGAACGAGGACCTTGCCGAGCCGCCCGGTGCGTACTGCCTCGGCGAGCGCCGCGGCGGCCGTCGCGACGCGCGGCCACGGATGCCCGAACGACAGCACCGTGCGCCCGCCGCGCTCGACGTAGAGCACGAGGTCGCCGTCGACGAGCACCACGACGGCCCCGGCCTTGCGCCCGGGCCTGTGCGTGCCGCCCTCGACGGCGGGGGCGGTGCCCGTCGGCGTGCCGCTCCCGGCGCTCCTCTCGGCCATGAGGGCGGAGCCGGCCGCGTCGTCGCTCACTGCGTCTGCCCAGGGGGCTGCAGGGGTCGCCTGCGCCGCACCCGCCGCGGCGACCGTCCCGGCCGGGAGGTGGGCTGGGGCGCTCGCGCCCGGGGTTCTCATGCCACCCGGGGTGCTCGTGCCGGGTGTGCTCGCGTCGCGGGCGCCCGTGCCTGACGTGCCGGTGCCCGGCGCGGCCGACGACGTCGTCGCAGGCCAGGCGAGGGCCGCCCCGAAGGGGTTGGCCGGGTCGAGGGCCGCGAGGACCACCGCGCCCCGCGTGGTGCTGCGGGGGCCAGGTGGACCGTCGCCGTCCGGGCCTGGCCCCGCCGAGGACGGGTCGGCCGCGAGCTCGAGTATCCGCGTGCGGTCCTGGGCGTCCACCCGGAGCCGGTCCACGGCGCCCGGCAGCGCGAACTGCGAGCCGCCGAGGTGCTCCACGAAGTAGCCGCGCCGGACTGCGCCTCGTTCCTCGAGCTCCGACAGCACCCGGTACACGTCGCGGAACCCGCCGGTGACGCCCTCGGCCGCCGCGGCCGCCCGGGTGAGCACGCCGTGCCGATCCAGCAGAACCTGCGTGAGAGCGTGCGCGCGCAGCGTCGGGTCCGTCTCGCGCGCCGGCAGCGCGGACCAGCGCCCGCCGCCGCCGGGCACTGTCACGCTGCGCAGGCCTCCGGCCACGCCGCGAGCGGTCGTGCCCGTCCCGGCCGGGCCGGTCCCCGCCCCCGCCATGCCGGTCGCGGCCCGACCTGCCACTACCCCTGCACCGCCGCCCGCGAGACCGAGCGCCGACGCCGGGCGCCCGGGTGACAGGGCGAACCGTGACCGCCGCACCGGCCGGGCGCGCCCGGGAGCCCGCGGCGCGCGGTGGGCGCCGCCTCCGACACCGAGGCGTTCGCGCAACGCGCCCAGCCCGTCGTTGGTGAGCCAGCCGGCCCACACCAGGTCCCACAGCGCCTCGAGCACCTCGCCGGGGGGCGCAGCGACCAGCTCCGCGATCCGCGGCAGGAAGAACCCACCGGAGCCGGTAAGGAGGTCGAGCACGGCACGGTGCAGGTCTGAGTCGAGCGGCCCGCCCTCCTCGACGGGCTCGAGCGCGGGCAGCGTGAGGGCGGCCGAGTCAGCGAGGTGCAGCGAGACCAGCCCGTCGCCCCCGCCCGAGCCGGGAAGCCGCGCGTGCCCGGACCACAGCACCTCGCCCGCGACAGTGAGCTCGTCGAGCACGGCGGGGGAGTAGTCCGCGATGCGCGCGGGCAGTACCAGGGTCTCCAGTGCGGAGGCCGGGACCGCCGCACCCGCGAGCTGCTCGACAACCTGCAGGAGTCCGTCGGTGCCGCGTAGCGGCGCGGACCCGCCGATACCCTGCCAGCGCGGCAGGAACACTCCGAGCGCCTCCGGCTCGACGGGCTCGACCTCGGCGCGCAGGGCCGCGAGCGATCGCCGCCGCAGCACGCGCAGGACGCCGGGGTCGCACCACTCGTCGCCGACCCCGCCGAGGGCGTCGGGTCGCAGCCGCCCGCGCACCAGCACGCCCGTCGCCTCCAGCCGGGCGAGCGCGGAGCCCGCGACGGCGACGCCGAGCCCGAACCGCCGAGCGACGTCCGATGCCGGGAACGGCCCGTGCGTGCGGGCGTGCCGACGCAGCAGGTCCCCGAGGGGGTCGGGCACCGGCTCGGTGAACGCCTCCGGGATGCCGGACGGGAGCGCAGCGCCCAGGGCGTCCCGCAGCCGGCCGGCGTCCTCGGCGACGGCCCACTGCTCGACCCCGGCGACCCTGACCCGGATCGCGCGCCGGGAACGCTCGAGACCAGCGAGCCATCCGGCCACCTCCGCGGACTCGGCGGACCGCGCCTCGAGCGCGGACACGGGGTGCGGGCCGGTGCGTCGCAGCAGGTCCCACAGGCCCTCCGCGTCTCGCGCCCGCCGGTCCGGAGCCAGCCCTTGCAGCTCGTCCTCGGTGCGCCGGACGGCGTCCGGGTCGAGCAGGTCCGCCAGATCGGCCGCGCCCTGCTCGCCGAGCAGCTCGGCGAGCAACGCCGGGTCCAGCGACAGGGCGGCCGCGCGGCGCTCGGCCAGTGGCGCGTCGCCGTCGTACAGGAACTGTGCGGTGTACCCGAACAGGAGCGACTGCGCGAACGGCGACGGCGACGGGGTCGTCACCTCCACCACCCGCACGGTGCCCGACGCCACGTCCCGCATCAACCCGGACAGCGCGGCGACGTCGAAGTCGTCCTGCAGGCACTCGCGCGCCGCCTCCAGGACGATCGGGAAGTCCGGAAACTGCGACGCAACCTCCAGCAGCTGCGCCGACCGGTGCCGCTGCTGCCACAGCGGCTGCCGGCGGTCGGGCCGGCGTCGCGGCAGCAGCAGCGCGCGCGCCGCCGCCTCGCGGAAGCGGGCGGCGAACATGACCGACCCGCCCAGCTCGTCGCGCACCGCGCCCAGCACCTCGTCCGGGTCCAGGAGCAGGTCCTCGAGCGTCACGCTGCCCGACGACGCCGACGTCGTCCCCGAACCGCCGTCCCACGTCTCGGGGGCTCCCCACCCTTCACCGGTGTCCGGCAGGCGCAGCACGATGCCGTCGTCGGCGTGCATCGCCGCCACGTCGACGCCGTACCGCTCGCGCAGCCGCGCGCCGATGACGAGCGCCCACGGAGCGTGGACGCGCGCGCCGAGCGGCGAGTGGATCACCACGCGCCAGTCGCCCAGCTCGTCCCGGAACCGTTCCACGACCACGGTGCGGTCGTCCGGTACGCGGCCCGTCGCCGCGCGCTGCTCGGTCAGATAGGCCGCCAGGTTCTCTGTCGCGAACGTGTCGAGGCCTTCGGCCCGGAGGCGCTCGCGGCCGTCGGCCGGGTCCGCGGCCAGAACAGCATCTGTCTCGCGTACGAACGCTCCGACGGCACGGCCCAGCTCCGCGGGACGGCCCGGCGAGTCTCCCTTCCAGAAGGGCAGGCGACCCGGCAGGCCGGGCGCAGGGGAGACGAGCACCCGGTCCGGCGTGATGTCCTCGATGCGCCACGTGCTCGACCCGAGGGTGAACGTGTCGCCCACGCGGGACTCGTAGACCATCTCCTCGTCGAGCTCGCCGACCCGGCGACCGCCTCGGGTCCGCCCGGCCGGGGCGTCGCCCAGGGTGACGTCGCCCGCGGAGGCTCCGCCGTCGGAGACCGGCTGCTCTGCCGCGAGGAAGACGCCGTACAGGCCACGGTCCGGGATGGTGCCGCCGCTCGTCGCGGCCAGGCGCAGCGCGCCCGGACGGCCGCTCAACAGGCCGGTGATGCGGTCCCAGACGATCCGTGCCCGGAGCTCGCCGAAGTCCTCGCTGGGATACCGGCCGGCGAGCATGTCCAGCACCGCCCGCCACGTCGCGTCCCCCAGGCCGCCGAACGGCGCCGCGCGACGGACCAGGGCCAGGAGGTCGGCCTCGTCCCACTCGTCGACCGCGAGCGAAGCGACGATCTGCTGCGCCAGCACGTCCAGCGGGTTCGCCGGAACGTGCAGGTGCTCGATCTCGCCCTGGCGCATGCGCCGGGCGATAACGGTCGCGGGCACGAGGTCGCCCCGGAACATCGGGAACACGATGCCCTTCGACACCGCCCCCACCTGGTGCCCGGCGCGTCCGATGCGCTGCAGCCCGCTCGCGACCGACGGCGGGGCGCCCACCTGCACCACCAGGTCCACCGCGCCCATGTCGATGCCGAGCTCGAGCGACGACGTCGCGACGACCGCGGGCAGCCGACCCTCCTTGAGCTCGCTCTCCGTGCGGGTGCGCTCCGCGCGGCTCATCGAGCCGTGGTGGGCGCGGGCCAGGACGGTGGCAGATTCCGGCTGTGTGGACACCGCCTCCGGCATGCCGCGGCCCGGTCGCGCGGGCGGGCCCGCCACGCCGGCGGCCGTGCCGGACTGGCCCGGTAGGAGGGCCGACCAGGTGGCTCCCGGCTCCGCTACCTCGACGCCCTCGCGCTGCGCCCACACCTCGTTCATGCGGGCCGTGAGCCGCTCTGCACCGCGGCGCGAGTTCGTGAACACCAGCGTGGAGGTGTGCTCGGCCACCAGGTCGACGACGCGCTCCTCGACGTGCGGCCACACCGACGCGCGCCGCGGTGCGCCGGTGGCCGCACCCGACAGGTCTGGACCGGGCAGGCCGTCGCCTCCGGGTCCGTCCGGGCCGCGGCCCGGCTCCGGCGTCGCGGCGTCGAGGTCCGCGAGGTCCGGGACCGGGACCACCACATCGATCGCCCACCGCTTCGTCGCCGGCGGCTGGACCACCGTCACCGGCCGCCCTCCCTCGGCGGGCGGCCGGTGGCCGCCGAGGAACGTCGCGACCGCCTCGACCGGCCGCACCGTCGCGGACAGGCCGATGCGCTGTGCGGGGCGGTCCAGCAGCGCGTCGAGCCGCTCCAGGCTCACCGCGAGGTGAGCCCCGCGCTTGGTCCCGACGACCGCGTGGATCTCGTCCACGATCACCGTCTCGACGCCCGCGAGGCCCGCGCGTGCGGCTGACGTCAGCACGAGGAACAGCGACTCCGGGGTGGTGATCAGCACGTCGGACGGGCGCGTGGCGAACGCACGGCGCTCGCTCGCGGGCGTGTCGCCCGTGCGCATCCCCACCGTGACGTCCTGCACCTCGACCCCCTCGCGCGCGGCTGCCTGGCGGATGCCCGCCAGCGGCGACCGGAGGTTGCGCTCCACGTCCGCGGCCAGGGCCTTGAGGGGCGAGACGTACAGGACCCGGCACCGCCGCTCGCGCGACGGCGCAGGCTCGGTCGTGAGCCGGTCGATCGCCCAGAGGAACGCCGCCAGCGTCTTGCCCGAACCCGTGGGGGCCACGACCAGGGCATGATCGCCGCGCGCGATCGCGTCCCACGCGCCGGACTGGGCGGCGGTGGGCTCGGCGAATGCGCCGGAGAACCACGCACGGGTGGCAGGGCCGAAACGCGCGAGCGGGTCGATGGACTCGGGCATGACCCCATTCTTGCCGGGACCACTGACACATAGGCTGGGCGAGTGCGAAATCGCGAGTTCTGGCAGCTGGTCGACGAGGTCTTCGGGCCTGCATACGGGCGCACGCTCATCCGCGAGCAGGTGCTGCCACGGCTCGATGACCGGACCCCCGCGCAGGCGCTCGAGGCCGGCGTGGACCCGCGTGACGTCTGGCACGCGCTGTGCGACGCCCTCGACGTGCCGGACACGCAGCGGTGGGGCGCGGACAAGCACCGGCAGGCGCCGCCCCGTCGGTGAGCTCCGAGTCGCTCGGGAGCTGGCGCCGGGTTGTCGGCAGTGGAATGCGCGCGACACACCGTGTGACGGGCTTGCATCGAACACCCGTTCGCCTAGACTTTGACCACAGGCGCGGATTTCGGAACGTCGTCGACAGGCGGCGGCCGGAGCAGGCATCCGTGTCAGTGGCTCCGCGTACGGTCGTCCACGAAGGCACCACGGAGCCATCCATCCCGGCGCGCACATCGCGCCCCAGAACACAAAGGTGACGCACATGCCCGCACCGGCAGACCGCGAGAAGGCGCTCGAGGCAGCCCTCGCCCAGATCGACCGCAACTTCGGCAAGGGCTCGGTCATGCGCCTCGGCGACGAGACGCGCGCGCCCGTCGAGGTGATCCCGACCGGCTCCATCGCGCTCGACATCGCGCTCGGCATCGGCGGGCTGCCGCGCGGCCGCGTCGTCGAGATCTACGGCCCCGAGTCCTCCGGAAAGACCACGGTGGCGCTGCACGCCGTGGCCAGCGCCCAGCGGGCAGGCGGGATCGCGGCGTTCATCGACGCCGAGCACGCGCTCGACCCGGACTACGCCAAGAAGCTGGGCGTCGACACGGACGCCCTTCTGGTCTCGCAGCCGGACACCGGCGAGCAGGCGCTCGAGATCACGGACATGCTGATCCGCTCGGGCGCGCTGGACATCATCGTCATCGACTCGGTCGCGGCCCTCGTGCCCAAGGCCGAGATCGAGGGCGAGATGGGTGACAGCCACGTGGGTCTGCAGGCCCGCCTCATGTCGCAGGCGCTGCGCAAGCTCACGGGCGCGCTCAACTCCACCGGCACCACCGCGATCTTCATCAACCAGCTGCGCGAGAAGATCGGCGTGTTCTTCGGCTCCCCCGAGACCACCACCGGTGGCAAGGCCCTGAAGTTCTACGCGTCGGTCCGCATGGACATCCGCCGCATCGAGACCCTCAAGGAGGGCACGGAGGCGGTGGGCAACCGTACCCGCGTCAAGGTCGTCAAGAACAAGATGGCTCCGCCGTTCAAGCAGGCGGAGTTCGACATCCTGTACGGCGTGGGCATCTCCCGCGAGGGCGGCCTCATCGACATGGGCGTGGAGCACGGGTTCGTCCGCAAGTCCGGCTCGTGGTTCACGTACGACGGCGACCAGCTCGGCCAGGGCAAGGAGAATGCCCGCTCGTTCCTGCGGGACAACCCCGACCTCGCGGCGGAGCTCGAGAAGCGGATCAAGGAGAAGCTCGGGGTCGGCGCGCGCGTCGACGCTCCGGCGGAACAGGCGCCGGCCGTCCCGGTGCCGGGAGACCCGGTCGCTGCGCCGGGTTCCGGCACCGTTGCCGCGACCTCGTCGTCCGCCAAGACCACCGCCACGGCCAAGGCCACCACCGCGACGAGGTCGCGGGCCAAGGCGGCACCCGCCAAGACCGAGGCAGCACCGTTCTGACCTTGCAGTACGGTGGGCGCGCGAGCCGTCGCGGCGTGGGGAAGCGTCGCGGCGGCTCGCGACGTACGGGGCGCGAGCCGCGCCGGACGGAGGTGTTGTGACGGTGACCGAGCACGCCTGGCCGGAGCCCGGCACAGGGCCGGCCGGCCATGATTCGGCTCGCACGGAGGGCTCGGATCAGCCTCGCGAACGCGCGCGCCGGGGCGGCCGCAACGCTCGTGGGCCCCAGGGCCCGCGCGAGCCGCGCCGGACCGTCGCCGAGCTCCTGGAGTCCGGCGAGCTGACGCTCGACGACGCGAAGGAACGGGCCCGAGAGACGGTGCTGCGCATCCTCACGGCGTCACAGAAGTCGCGCCGGGAGCTCGAGCAGGCGCTCGGCCGCAAGGGCTATCCGGAGCACGTCGTGGCCTCGGTCCTGGACCGGTTCGACGAGGTCGGCCTCGTCGACGACGCCACGTACGCCGAGACGATCGTCCGCACGCGGCACGCCGAGCGCGGGCTCGCGCGGCGGGCGATCGCCACGGAGCTGCGGCGTCGAGGGATCGACGACGACACCGCGGCCGGTGCCCTCGACCAGCTCGACGAGGACGACGAACGCGACACTGCCGCCCGCCTCGCGACGCGGCTCATCGCCCGCACGCGCGGGCTCGACCGCGACGTCCGCGTGCGCCGGGCGGTCGGCGCGCTCGCCCGCAAGGGCTACGCGCCGGGCCTGGCGTTCGGGCTGGTCCGCGACGCCCTCATGACCGAGGGCGAGGACACGGACGACCTGGACGTCGGCATCGAGTGATCCCGGCCGACCCAGGAGGCACACCGCCCCATGCCGGGGATCGCGAGGGCGTCTCCAGCCACCCCGAGCGGCCACCGCGAGAGACACGAGGGGTGTCCGTCCCGGTCCGGGACGGACACCCCTCGTGTGTCTCGCGGTCAGCCAGGCTCCGCTCAGTGCGGTTCAGGCACCACCGGGGCCGCCACCGGGTTTCCGATCCCCACGCCCTCGACCGTCTTCCCGGACGTCCGGGAGGAGAGCGTGAGGGAGAGCCGGTGTGCCAGCACGGACAGCAGCCAGTTGAGCACGATGAAGACGAGCGCGGCGACGGTGAGCGCCTGCAGCGGGTTCTGCTCGCCGGAGGCCAGGATCTGCGTGGCGCGGAGCAGCTCGGGGTACGCGATGAGCGTGCCCAGAGCGGAGTCCTTGAGGACGACCACCAGCTGGGAGATGACCGCGGGCAGCATCGCGACGAGCGCCTGGGGCAGCAGGACGGACCGGAGCGACTGCGCGCCCGTCAACCCGACCGCAAGCGCCGCCTCGCTCTGCCCGCGCGGCAGGTTGCGCACGCCGGACCGCACGAGCTCGGCGATGACGGACCCGTTGTACAGGACCAGGGCCACCACGACGGCTGCGTACGGCCGGTCGGGGACCCACGTCAGCTGGCGCGAGAAGAAGACCCACAGGAAGAACATCATGAGCAGCACCGGCACGGCGCGGAAGAACTCCACGACCACGCCGCTGAGCACGCGCACCAGCGGGTTGAGAGACAGCCGCCCCACCCCGAACAGGACACCGAAGGCGACGGCCCCGACCGTGGCGAACGCGGCGGCGCGCAGCGTGTTCTGCAGCCCAGGCAGGTAGTAGAACTGCCAGGCGCGACCGTCGAGCGCGGCGACCCAGAGCGCCGGGTCGAGCTGCCCCTGCTGCGCGAGCACGACCAGCACGAACACGACGACGCCTGCCACGACGACTCCGCTGGCGACGTTTCCGAACATGACGAGCCGGCGACCGCGGGGGCCGGGGGAGTCGAACAGCACGGAGCTCATCGCTTCACCGCCAGTCGGTCGGAGAGCCAGGTGGTGACGACCCCGATGGGGATCACGAGCACGACGTAGCCCAGCGCGAAGATGAAGAAGATCAGGTACAGGTGGTCGGGTCGGAACTCGATCATCAGCCTCATCGTGGACGCGGTCTCCCAGGACACGGAGCCGGCGGCGGCGACCGTCGAGTTCTTCAGCAGCGCGATGAGCGTGTTGCCGAGCGGTGCGATCGACCCCCGGAACGCCTGCGGCAGGATGACGAGCCGTGCGGCAGCGAGGAACGGCAGCCCGATCGCGCGCGCGGCCTCCGCCTGTCCCACTGGCACGGTGTTCACGCCGGAGCGGATCGCCTCGCACACGAACGCCGCGTGGTAGATCGCCAGGCCGATGACCGCGAGACGGAAGAAGTTGTCGTTGAAGCCCGGTGCCAGCGTCACGGCGAACAGCGTCCACACGACGAGCACCATGAAGATGATGATGACCGTCAGCGGCGTGTTGCGGATGACGTTCACGTACGCGGTGCCAGCGAACCGGAGGGACGCGATCGGCGAGATCCGCATGAGCGCCAGCACGGTCCCGAGCGCGAGTGCGATGAGGGCGGCCCAGAACGTCAGCTGGATGTTCGTCCAGAACGCGCCCACGACGTTGAAGCGCTCAAACAGCTCGCCGAGTTCGGCGAAGTAGTCGTCCACTGTCACCTTCCGAGGAATCGTTGCGTCAGGTGCCCGACGCTGCTGCGGCGACGCAGGACTGGTCGCCTCCCTCCGGAGGCGACCAGTCCGGCATCGGGCCGAGTGGCGACGTCAGGCGCAGGGCGCCGGCGTCGGCGGGTTCAGCTCCGCGTTCGGGGTGTAGCCCGTGCCTTCGGTGTTCTTGGCGACGAGCTCCTCCCAGGTACCGTCCTCGATCATCTCGGTGATCGCGGCGTTGATGTCCTCGCAGAGCTCGCTGCCCTTGGGCAGGCCCACGCCGTAGTTCTCCTCGGAGAACGGGGCGCCGACGACCTTGAACTTCCCGGCGTTCGCCTCGGTGGCCGCGAGGCCGGCGAGGATGATGTCGTCCGTGGTGACGGCGTCGACCTGGCCCGCGCCGAGGGCCGTCACACACTCGGCGTAGCCGGGGCGCTCGAGGAGGTTCACGCCGGTGGCGTAGTTGTCCTTGATCTTCTGTGCGGACGTCGAGCCGGTGACGGAGCAGAGGTTCTTGCCCTCGAGCGTCTCAGGACCCGTGATGTCCGTGTTGTCCTCGGCGACGAGGAGGTCCTGGCCGGCGACGAAGTACGGGCCCGCGAAGTCGATGACCTCCTTGCGCGCGTCCGTGATGGAGTACGTCGCGAAGATCATGTCGACGTCGCCGTTCTGCAGCATCGTCTCGCGGTTCGCGGAGATCGACTCGACGAACTCGATCTGGTCGGCCGAGTAGCCGAGCTTGTCGGCGACGTAGGTCGCCACGTCGACGTCGAAGCCCGTGAAGGTGTCGGCGTCCTGGTAACCGAGTCCCGGCTGGTCGTACTTGATGCCGATCCGGATGGTCCCGCCGCCCTCGGCGGTGGTCGCACCCTCGGTGGGCTCCTCGCCGACCTCACCGCCGCCACATGCGGACAGCGAGAGCGCGGCAGCCGCGGCCACGGCCATCAGCCGGATGGTGTGCTTGCGCATGGTTCCCCTTCGTTGTTCCAACAGATGATTCAGTGGGTCGGGTCAGTGAGGCAGGATCTTCGACAGGAAGTCGCGTGCCCGATCCGACTTCGGGGCGGTGAAGAACTCCTCGGGGGGAGCCTCCTCGACGATCTGCCCGTCGGCCATGAAGACGACGCGGTCGGCCGCCTTGCGGGCGAAGCCCATCTCGTGGGTCACGACGATCATCGTCATGCCCTCACGGGCGAGCGCCACCATGGCGTCGAGCACCTCGTTGACCATCTCGGGGTCGAGGGCCGACGTCGGCTCGTCGAACAGCATGACCTTGGGCTGCATCGCCAGGGCGCGGGCGATCGCGACGCGCTGCTGCTGGCCGCCCGAGAGCTGCGCCGGCATCTTGTTCGCCTGGTTGGCCACGCCCACGCGGTCGAGCAGGGCCCTCGCCTGGTCCGCCGCGGCCTTCTTCGGCGTGCCGCGTGCCTTGCGCGGCCCGAGCGTGACGTTGTCCAGCACCGTCTTGTGCGCGAACAGGTTGAACGACTGGAACACCATCCCGACGTCCGCCCGCAGCCGGGCAAGCGCGCGCCCCTCCTCGGGCAGCTTCTGCCCGTCGATCGCGATGGTGCCGGTGTCGATCGTCTCCAGCCGGTTGATCGCACGGCACAGCGTCGACTTGCCCGAGCCGGAGGGGCCGATCACGACCAGCACCTCGCCCTTGCGGACGGTCAGGTTGATGTCCTTCAGCACGTGCAGCGCACCGAAGTGCTTGTTCACTCCCTCGAGCTCCACCAGCGGCTCGCCCGTCGCGCGGTCCGTGGTCGCGGTGCCCGACGTCGGCCGGGGCGCGCTCGAAGCCACAGGTTCGTCCGTGATCGCCTCGTGGTCCATCCCTCGAACCTAACGAGCGGATGTTTCGAGGGCCAACGAGACAGGTCATCCCTTGACAACGGTTCGGTAACAGATGCCTGGTATGGGGGTTTGTGGGGTCTTCGCCCCAGCCCCGGCCGCGTTGCCAGCGTCTCACCGGTCGGACCGTAGAATTGCTCCGATGTCCGCTCCCACGCTCTCCCAGACCACGCCCCCGGACGCGGCGACGATCGCGTCCGCGGGCGCCGACGTGCACGCCGAGGCGCAGCGCACCTACATGCTGCGCACGCTGGGCTGCCAGATGAACGTGCACGACTCCGAGCACATGGCCGGCATGCTCGAGCAGGCCGGCTACGCCCCCGCGTCCAAGGAGGACGAGGCGAGCAGCAGCGCTGACGTCGTGGTGATCAACACGTGCGCGGTGCGTGAGAACGCGGCCAACCGCCTGTACGGCAACCTGGGCCAGCTCGCGAGCATCAAGGCGCGGCGCCCGGGCATGCAGATCGCGGTGGGCGGGTGCCTGGCGCAGAAGGACCGCGGCGACATCGTGGCCAAGGCGCCGTGGGTCGACGTCGTGTTCGGCACGCACAACCTCGACGCCCTGCCGGTCCTGCTGGAGCGCGCCCGGCACAACGAGGCGGCCCAGGTGGAGATCGCCGAGTCGCTGCAGGTCTTCCCGTCGACGCTGCCCACCAAGCGCGAGAGCGTCTACGCCGGCTGGGTCAGCATCAGCGTGGGCTGCAACAACACGTGCACCTTCTGCATCGTGCCGCACCTGCGCGGCAAGGAGCGCGACCGCAGGCCGGGCGAGATCCTCGCCGAGGTGGAGGCGCTCGTCGCCGCGGGTGCCATCGAGGTGACGCTCCTCGGCCAGAACGTGAACAGCTACGGCGTCGAGTTCGGCGACCGCGGCGCTTTCGCCAAGCTCCTGCGCGCGTGCGGGCAGATCGCGGGCCTGGAGCGGGTGCGCTTCACGTCACCGCACCCGGCGGCTTTCACCGACGACGTCATCGCCGCCATGGCCGAGACCCCCAACGTGATGCCGCAGCTCCACATGCCGCTGCAGTCCGGTTCCGACCGCGTCCTGCGCGCGATGCGCCGCTCCTACCGCTCCGAGAAGTTCCTCGGCATCCTCGATCGCGTCCGCGCCGCCATGCCGGACGCCGCGATCACCACCGACATCATCGTCGGCTTCCCGGGCGAGACCGAGGAGGACTTCCTCGAGACGATGCGGGTCGTGGAGGCGTCGCGGTTCTCGTCGGCGTTCATCTTCCAGTACTCGCCGCGCCCCGGAACCCCCGCCGCCACCATGGAGGGGCAGCTCCCCAAGGAGGTCGTGCAGGAGCGGTTCGAGCGCCTCCTCGCCCTCCAGGAGCGCATCTCGGGGGAGGAGTCCGACGCGCAGGTCGGACGTACGCTCGAGGTGCTCGTCGCCGAGGGCGTCGGCAAGAAGGACGGCGCCAAGCACCGCCTCTCGGGCCGCGCGGCGGACAACAGGCTCGTCCACTTCGCGGTGCCGGCACTGGCCGATCCTCGGGGTCCCCGCGAAGTACCGCAGCGCAGCGAGGACACTTCGTGGGGTGAGGGCGTCGGCCGCTCGCCCCTCGCAGGCGACCTCGCCCAGAGCGCGGGGCCGGCCGGGGCGGGGCTGCCCGAGCAGCCCGTGTCGTTGGACGACCCGCGCCTCGCCGCCGTCGTCGACCCGCGCCTTCCGCGTCCGGGCGACGTCGTGTCGGTCACCGTGACCCAGGCCGCGCCGCACCACCTGATCTCCGACTCCGCGCTGACCGGCGGCTTCGCCGTGCGCCGCACCCGGTCCGGCGACGCGTGGGCCGCGCGGGAGAAGGCGCGGCTCGGCGGGGGAGAGGACGAGCACTCCCACGGCACACCGGCACCGTCGGGCCCGGTCTCGCTGGGCCTGCCGACGCTGCGGCGCTGACGCAGGGCGGGCCTCAGCGGCCCGGCGTGCCCTGCGCCAGGTAGCGGGCTCGGGCCTACTGCAGAGAGTGACGATCGAAGGCCGAGAGTGATGCGACCGGGTCGGGCATCCTTCGATGGTGTCCACCACGCTGACGTCGTCTCGAGGACGACGACGGCCGTCGCTCAGGGGCGCGTGGCCGACATCCGGGAGTAGCGCGCCCACTGGCGGATCGTCGTGATGACGAACCAGATCCCGAGACCGGCCAGCGGGTAGACGAGGAACCAGGGGAACGGATCACCCTCGACGAAGCTCTTGGATCGCGAGCCCTCGATGTGGTTGACCTGAGCGTTCCACCAGCCGAACCACGTGAAGGCCGTCGCGTGCAGGCCGTCCCACTCGTCGCGGAACTGGTCACCGTTCCCCCCTGCGTTCGCCCGCGGCCGTCTCGCCCAGACCCTAGGTGAACGAGGCGATGGGGACGTCTCCCCTATGGGGTCCTCACGGGCGCCGGCAGTTCGTGGGGTTCTACTTCGCGCCGTCCGCCGGGTCCGGCTCGTCGTCCTCGTGGCCGGCCGACTCGCCGCGCGCGCCGTCTCCGGGGGTCGGGTCGCCGAGGATGTCGTCCCCGGGCCGGTCGTCCGTCACGGGCTGGCCCGGGTCCTCGTCCGGGTCGTCGGGGTCGTGCTCCGCGTGCCCGTCGGGCGGGGCGAGCGACGCCACCGTCGAGAAGAACTGGCTGGCCGTCACGAGCCCGCACGAGACGGTCTGTGCCAGCTGGTCCTCGGTCGCCCCGTGCTCGAAGTCCACCGACACCTCGGCGTACAGCGCGAGCCCGGACGCCTCCTCGCGCGTGTACACCTTGGGCCAGATGCGCTCGCGGTTCCAGTCGTTCGCGGCCTGCAGCACGGCGAGCCGCGAGCCGGGCGGCAGGGTGCCCGCCCAGCGTCCGCGCACCTGCAGGATCTCGTCGTGCTCGCCGAGCAGGAGGAACCAGAACCGGTTGCCGTCCCAGGTGCCGGTGACGTCGCCGTCGTCGTCGATGCGGAAGCGGTAGCCGCGCCGCGCGAGGTCGTCGCCGATGCGCTGCGTCGACAGCGGCCGTGGCCGCTCGATGTCGGCCCCGGTGAGGGTGCGGGTGCGGCCCCCGGGCACGGTCCGGACCGGCAGCCGCGGGTTGAGCAGGCGGGCGAGCCAGCCGCCGCGCCCAGGGCCGCGGTTCCAGGCGGGGCTCACGGGGCGCTCCGCAGGGGATCGGGGTACGTCTCGTCCAGGTGCTCGAAGAACATCGAGCCGGTCGTCAGCCCGCACTGCAGGAGCTGGTCGAGCTGGTCGTCGGTGACGCCGTGCTCGAGGTCGACCGTGACCTCCGTGTAGACGAGGACGGCGCCGTTGTCCCTGACGCGCACGTACGTCTTGGGCCAGATGCGCTCGGCGTTCCACTCGTTGCACAGCTCGAGGACCTCCTCGAGCCGCTCGATCGTGAGGTCGCGGTGCCACTGCCCGCGCACCTGCAGCACCTCGCTGCCGTCGCCCACGATGAGGAAGTAGAAGAGCCAGCCGTGCCACAGCCCGCCGACGTCGCCCTCGGAGTCGACGAAGTAGCTGAACCCGTTCTCGGTGAGCCAGTCGACGACGCGGTCACGCGTCAGGGGAGCGGGGATCGTGGCGGGGTCGTCGAGGCCGCCGGTGAGCTCTCGCAGGAGCACCCCTTCGACCTGTGCCCGCAGCTCGTCGTCGGTCAGATCCTGGCGCGGTGTGCCGTGAGCTTGGGGGCCGCTGCGATCGCCATCGCCTGCCGAGGACCCATCCCGGCGGCGTGACCCGAAGAACCTCACCCGCCCACACTACCCGGCGCCCGGGGCCGTGGCCTACGCCTCCGCTCCGGGCGAACGGGCGAACAATTCGTCCCGCCATGCCCTCCGACGGGCCGACGGCGACCGTTCGGGCGGCGACCCTCGAGGCTGACACGCTACGTTGGGCCCGATGTCCGTGCGCGCCGTGATCCTGCCCGCCACCCCACTGCTCGTGCCGGGTGTGGCCGGGATGGCGGACGTCCTCGACGACGTGCGCGACGCCGTCCGCGAGGCCCTCGCCGAGATCGTCATGGGCGGCCGGCGCCCGCTCGTCGTGGCGCACGGCGAGGCGCTGCGGCACGGCAGGATGCGTCCGTCCCTGGCGGCGGTGGGCGTCGCCGACACCTGGCTCCGCATACCCGACTTCCGGGGTCACCGCGAGGTACCGCAGCGAAGCGAGGACACCTCGGGGGGTGGGGGCGCCCGTCGCTCGCCCTGGGAGCCACACCTTCCGGTGGCGGGAGTGGGTGCCTCGGTCGCGCTGATGTGCCTCGCGGAGGTCCTCGGCGAGCAGGCCGGCGCGGTCGAGACCCTGGAGCTACCTCCCGCGTGGAGCGATCAGCCGGGCATCTCGGCCGGTGGCGAGTCGGAGGCCAGGGCGGCCGCCGTCGGACACCTGATGGCCGCGGACGGCCTGGTCGTCGCCGGGGGCGGCGTGCCGGGCGGGCTCCTCACGGACCCTGGCGCCCTGGCGCCGGGCGTGGCCGAGGCGCTCGCGGCCGTGGGCGCGGAGTGGACGCCGGAGGTGCGGGTCCTGCCGCAGTCGCACGACCACCTCCCGCCCGAGTACCGGGTGACCCTGCTGCGCGGCTGAGCCGGAGGTGCAGCGCAGGGTGGGTCCGCAGCGGAGCAAGGATCCCGCCCGGAGCGGAACCGCAGGCTCAGCCGCGGCCAACTCGGGCTGAGCCGGAGGTGCAACGCAGTGTGGGTCCGCCACGGAGCAAGGACCAGCCCGGAGCGGAACCGTAGGCTCAGCCGCTACCAGCTCGGGCTGAGCCGCGACCGGCACCGCCTGAGAGAATCCCGGGGTGATCATCGTCGCCGTCGTGGGGCCCACGGCCACCGGGAAGTCGGACCTGGCGCTCGACCTCGCCGAGGCGCTGAGCCACGCCGAGATCGTCAACGCGGACGCGTACCAGCTCTACCGCGGCATGGACGTCGGCACGGCGAAGGTGCCGGTGGGAGAGCGCCGCGGCGTCGTGCACCACCAGCTCGACGTGCTGGACCCCCTCGAGGACGCGTCGGTCGCGCGCTACCAGGAGGAGGGGCGCGCGGACCTCGACGCGATCGCAGGCCGCGAGGCGCGGGCGGTCGTCGTCGGCGGGTCCGGGCTGTACGTGCGGGCCCTGCTCGACGAGATGGACTTTCCCGGCACCGACCCCCAGGTCCGGGCGGGGCTCGAGGCTCGGGCCGAGGCCGAGGGCCGCCGCGCTCTGCACGCCGAGCTGGAGCGGCTCGATCCGGACGCGGCGGCGTCGATCGGCCCGCACAACACGCGGCGGCTGGTGCGCGCGCTGGAGGTCATCGCGATCACGGGCCGCCCGTACACGGCGAACCTGCCGCGCCAGGAGTACGTGCGCCCCGCCGTGCAGATCGGGCTCGACTGCTCGCGCGAGGTCCTCGACCAGCGGGTCGCCGGGCGGGTCGAGCGGATGTGGCGCGAGGGTCTCGTGGACGAGGTCCGGTCCCTCGCGTCGCCCGAGCAGGGCGGGACGGGTTCCGGTCTGGGGCGTACGGCCGCACGGGCCGTCGGCTACGCGGAGGTGCTCGCCTGGTTGCGGGAGGAGGCCACCCAGGAGGAGGCGCGCGAGGCCGTCACCGCGAACACGCGCCGCCTCGCCCGCAAGCAGATGGGGTGGTTCGGCCGGGACCCGCGGGTCCACTGGCTCGACGCGCAGTCGCCCACGCTGCTGCAGGACGCGCTCGAGGTCGTCCGGTCCGCCGACGCCGGCACCCTGCCGGTTCCCGGCGCGGAGCCCGTGCGGCGTAGCCTGGGGTCATGACGCAGACCGTGCCCGAGGCGCCCGCCGCACCCCCTGCCACCGGTCGCGTGCGCTTCACCAAGGGCCACGGGACGCGCAACGACTTCGTGCTCGTCGCCGACCTCGCCGGCGAGCTCGACCTCACGCCCGAGATGGTGCGCCGCCTGGCCGACCGCCGCGGCGGCATCGGCGGCGACGGCGTCATCCGCCTCGTCCCGACCGCGGCGCTCGCCCGGGCCGGGGAGACCGTGGCCGACGAGGTCCTCGCCCAGGACCCGGCCGCCATCTGGTTCATGGACTACCGCAACGCCGACGGCTCCGTCGCCGAGATGTGCGGCAACGGGGTCCGCGTCTTCACAGCCTTCGCGGAGAGCCTCGGCCTGGTCACGCTGGCGCCCGGCACCGCGAGCCCGGTGCCCGGCGCAGCGCAGGCCGCCCCGGGCGGGCGAACGACGCCGTCGGACACCTTCGCCCTCGGCACCCGCGCGGGCGTCAAGCGAGTGCGGCGCGAGCCCGACGGCTGGTACGCCGTGGACATGGGGCCCTGGTCCCTGCCCTTCGGCGACGAGGCGCGGGCGCAGGGCTTCGACGCCGCCGTGCACGTGGCCGGCTGGGAGGCGCCGCGGCCGGCGCTGAGCGTCGACCTCGGCAACCCGCACACGGTCGTCGCGCTCGCGGGGACCGAGGAGCTCGACGCGCTCGACCTGGGGCATGCCCCTGAGGTCGCGCCCGTGCCGCCGAACGGCACGAACGTCGAGCTCGTGGTCCCCCTCGGCGAGGAGCTGGGGCCCGACGGCGAGCCGGCCGGGCGCGTGCGCATGCGCGTGCACGAGCGCGGGGTGGGCGAGACGCCGTCGTGCGGCACGGGGGCGTGCGCGGCGGCGCTCGCGGTCCGAACCTGGCAGGGCGAGGGCGCGCCGGACACGTGGTTCGTCGAGGTGCCGGGCGGAGAGGTGCGCGTTCGGCTGCTTCCCGACGGGCACGTCGAGCTGGCCGGCCCGGCCGAGCTCGTCTACTCGGGCGAGGTCGCTCTCTGATCCGTCGCTCCGGGCGGCGTGCCGGGCCCCGACGCCGGCGCCCGTCCCGGCATGCTGTGTGCTCGGTGCGAGACGCGCAGGACGCGGAACCCCTTCGAGGACGTCTTGCGCTCGACCGGCAGGTCCAGCGTCTCGGTGATCCACCGCGCGAGCGAGTCGGACCCGAGGTTCTTCTGCACGACGAGCCACGCCTCGGCGTCGCCCTCCAGCTGGGGCAGCCAGCGCTCCAGCATCGTGTGGAGCACGAGCTTGCCCACGCGGATCGGGGGGTTCGACCAGATCGCCGCGAAAGTCGTGCCGGGCGGCACCATGTCCGGGGTGGCCGCCTGCACGTTCGTCAGCCCGAGGCGTGCGGCGCTGCGGCGCACCAGGTCGAGGGCTCGCTCGTTGACGTCGACCGCCCAGACCGTCGCGGCCGGCGCCTCCAGGGCCATCGTCAGCGCGAGCGGCCCCCAGCCGCAGCCGAGGTCCAGCAGGTTGCCCTCCTGCGGGGGGGCCGGCACCTCCTGGAGGAGGACGCGGGTGCCCTTGTCGACGCCCCCCGGGGAGAACACGCCCGACGCGACCTCGACCTCGACCTCTCGCCCGGCGAGCCGGACCGCGAGGGTGCGCAGCTCCTCGGCCGAGGCGGGCTTTGCCGTGAAGTAGTGCTCGGGCGCGGTGCTGTCGTGGTCAGGCTGGCTCACCTGCCAATCCTAGGTCCGCGTCCGACGGCGGACGGCTCGCGTGGTCGCGGCGAAATCACGCGGAAAGGCGTGGCCCCGGGACTGCCCGACGTGGGATCGTTGTTGTACCAAGGACATCCACCGAAGGGCATTACATGACCGACTCCCCGACGAATCCCGGCGCACCGGCAGACGAGCCGTCCGGCCACGAGCACCACGAGCGTGCTGCCCAGGCCATCGCGAACGACGTCGTCGCACGGGTGCTCGCTCGGGCGGGGACGGCGCGGGCCGACGGCGGCACCGTGCACACGGACCACGACGGCGAGCAGCTCGATCTCGAGGAGCGCACCGCGCTGCGCCGCGTCGCCGGGCTGTCGACCGAGCTCGAGGACGTCACCGAGGTCGAGTACCGGCAGCTGCGCCTCGAGCGCGTCGTGCTGGTCGGCCTCTACAGCGGTGGCGAGGCGGCCGCGCTCGACGCCGAGATCTCGCTCCGCGAGCTCGCAGCGCTCGCGGAGACAGCCGGCTCGCAGGTGCTCGACGGCCTGCTGCAACGCCGCCAGAAGCCCGACCCCGGCACGTACCTGGGGTCCGGCAAGGCCGTCGAGCTCGCTCAGCTCGTGCTGGCCACCGGCGCGGACACCGTGGTGGTCGACGGCGAGCTCGCCCCGTCCCAGCGCCGCGCGCTGGAGGACGTGGTGAAGGTCAAGGTCGTCGACCGTACGGCGCTGATCCTCGACATCTTCGCCCAGCACGCCAAGTCCCGGGAGGGCAAGGCGCAGGTCGAGCTCGCGCAGCTCGAGTACCTGCTGCCGCGCCTGCGCGGCTGGGGCGAGTCGATGTCCCGTCAGGCCGGTGGCCAGGTGGGCGGCGCCGGCGCCGGCATGGGCTCGCGCGGACCCGGTGAGACGAAGATCGAGCTGGACCGCCGCCGCATCCGTAACCGCATGGCGAAGCTGCGCCGCGAGATCGACGCTATGGGGCCGTCGCGCGAGACCAAGCGACTGTCCCGCAAGCGCAACGCGATCCCCGCGGTGGCGATCGCCGGCTACACCAACTCCGGCAAGTCGTCCCTCCTCAACGCCCTGACGGACGCGGGAGTCCTCGTGGAGAACGCCCTGTTCGCCACGCTCGACCCCACGGTGCGGCGCACGCAGACGGAGGACGGCCGCGTCTACACGCTCGCCGACACCGTCGGCTTCGTGCGCCACCTGCCGCACCAGCTCGTCGAGGCGTTCCGCTCGACACTGGAGGAGGTCGGCAGCGCCGACCTGCTGCTGCACATCGTCGACGCGGCGCACCCGGACCCGGAGAGCCAGATCGCCGCCGTGCGCGAGGTCCTGGCGGACATCCCGGGCATTCATGACGTCCCCGAGATCGTCGTGCTGAACAAGGCCGACATCGCCGACCCGGCCGTCGTGGGGCGCATCCAGCGGCGCGAGAAGCGGACCGTCGTCGTGTCCGCCCACACGGGCGAGGGGATCGCCGAGCTGCGCGAGATCGTCGCCGACGCCCTCCCGCGGCCGTCGGTCGAGATCGACCTCGTCGTGCCGTACTCGCGCGGCGACCTCGTGCACCGCGTGCACGAGTCGGGCGAGATCGACCAGGAGGAGCACGTCGCGGCGGGCACCCACCTGCGCGGGCGCGTCGACGCGGCGCTCGCGGCCGAGCTCGATCGGGTGGCGGCACAGGCCTCCTGACGCTCGGCGTGGCTGTGCCGGTGGCGCCGTCCCGCCGGGACGGGCGCCACCGGCGTACCCGCCGCAGCGGGGCGCCGGGTGTCGGTGGTCGCCCGTAGGATCGATGCGTGACCAGCCTCGACGACTCGCCCGCCGCGCGGACCTCCGACGTGCCCTCGGTCGGCGAGCTGCTCGACCTGGCCGTGGGCGAGCTGGGCGGTGGTCGCCGCGAGGGACAGGACCAGATGGCGCAGGCCGTGGCGGACGCGGTGGAGAAGGGCGAGCACCTGCTCGTCCAGGCGGGCACGGGCACCGGGAAGTCGCTCGGCTACCTCGTCCCCGCGGTGCGGCACGCGGTGACGGCGGAGAGCCGCGTCGTCGTCTCCACCGCCACCCTGGCGCTGCAGCGCCAGGTCATCACCCGTGACCTGCCGCTGGTCGCGCGCGCGGTCGCGCCGCTGCTGCCCCGGGAGCCGCGCATCGCGCTGCTGAAGGGCTGGCACAACTACCTGTGCGTGCACAAGGTAGCGGGCGGCTACCCGGCGGACGAGCCCACGCTCTTCGACCTCCCCGGCGGTGAGGACCACCCGGCGTCCGACGGCGGAGCAGGCGCCACGGGCGGCCGCGCCGCCTCCCGCGGTCGTCGCCGCGACGGCGAGACGCTCGCGGACCAGGTGCGCCGCCTGCACGAGTGGGCGTCGGAGACGGACACGGGGGACCGGGACGACCTGGTGCCGGGCGTGCCGGACCGGGCCTGGCGGCAGGTGTCGGTCACGTCGATGGAGTGCCTGGGCGGCCGGTGCCCGATGCTCGCCGAGTGCTTCCCGGAGCGCGCGCGGGCCTCCGCACGCGAGGCGGACGTCGTCGTGACGAACCACGCGATGCTCGGGATCGCGGTGTCCGGCAGCCCCGGCGTGCTGCCGGAGCACGACGTCGTGGTGGTCGACGAGGCCCACGAGCTCGTCGACCGCGTCACGGCGGCCGCCACGGTGGACCTCTCGATGGCGTCCGTGGAGCACGCGTCGCGACTCGCGCGGCGGCACGGCGGCGCCGACACGACCGCGCTCGACGCCGCGGCGCAGGGGCTGGGCACGCTGCTCGTCACCGCGCCGGCAGAACGGTTCCCGGACGGGCTGCCGGACGCTCTGCGCACGGCCGTGGGGGCGGTCCGGGATGCGGCGCGCGAGCTGCTCACCCGGCTCAAGCCCGAGCCGGCAGGACAGGGGAAGGGCGCCGGTCCGGCGTCGGGCCAGCCCGACCCCGGCCTGAAGATGGCGCAGTCCGCTGTGCTGCAGCTCTTCGAGACGGCCGACCGGATGGCCGTCGACGACACGAGCCACGACGTGCTGTGGTGCTCGCGTCCGGACGCGGCGTGGGGCGGCTTCTCCGACGGGGTGACGCGCCTGCACGCGGCGCCGCTGCATGTCGCCGGGCTGATCCGCACCCACCTGCTGAGCGAGTCGACGGGCGTGTTCACGTCCGCGACCCTGGCGCTCGGCGGCACGTTCGAGCCCGTCGCAGGCGCGCTCGGGCTCGGCCGTGCCACGCTCGGCGACGGCGAGGCGCCCGCCGAGCACCCGGCCGACAAGCCGGCGTGGACGGGGCTGGACGTCGGCAGTCCCTTCGACTACCCGCGCCAGGGCATCCTCTACATCGCGAGACACCTGCCCGCGCCGGGGCGCGAGCCGACCACGGAGGCTCAGCTCGACGAGATCGCGGAGCTCGTCACGGCCGCGGGCGGGCGGACCCTCGGGCTGTTCTCGTCGCGCCGGGCGGCGGTGGCCGCGGCGGAGGCGATGCGGGAACGGCTGGACGTGCCGATCCTCTGCCAGGGCGACGACCAGCTCCCGAGCCTCGTGCGGGAGTTCGCGGACGACCCCGCGACGTGCCTGTTCGGCACGCTGTCGCTGTGGCAGGGCGTGGACGTGCCCGGGCCGTCGTGCCAGCTCGTGATCATCGACCGGATCCCGTTCCCCCGCCCGGACGACCCCGTGAAAGCGGCGCGGGCGCGCGCCGTGGAGCAGGCCGGCGGCAACGGCTTCATGGCGGTGTCCGCGACGCACGCCGCGCTGCTCCTCGCGCAGGGTGCCGGCCGCCTGGTGCGCACCACGACGGACCGCGGCGTGGTCGCAGTGCTCGATCCGAGGCTCGCCACGGCGCGCTACGCGTCGTTCCTCACGCGGTCCATGCCGGGCTTCTGGCCTACGTCCGACGCGCAGCTCGTCCGCGCTGCGCTGGCACGACTCGACACCTAGCCTGAGGTGGCCGGGCGGCCCGCCCAGCGCGGAGCGCCCGGGCCATCGCCCGAGCCGGAGGAGGATCCGTGAACGCTGCGCTGTCCGACGCGAGGTCGGCGTCCCGCACGACGAAGCTCGCCGTGGTCGGGGCGGGGGCCGTCGGGTCCACCCTCGCCTACGCCGCCCTCGCCCGCGGGTCCGCGCGGACCATCGCGTTGCTCGACGTCAACAAGGCCAAGGTCGAGGCCGAGGTGCTCGACCTGCAGCAGGGCCTGATGTTCACGCCCCAGGCGGAGGTCATCGGCTCCGACGACGTCGCGGTGTGCGCCGACGCGGACGTGGTCGTCGTGACCGCCGGCGCGAAGCAGAAGCCCGGCCAGACGCGGCTCGACCTTGCCGAGGCGACCATCGAGCTCACCGCCAAGATCCTGCCCGGCCTCGTGGAGGTCGCGCCCGACGCGGTCTACGTGATGGTCACCAACCCGGTCGACGTGGTGACGTACGCGGCGCTCAGGATCTCCGGGCTGCCGCGCGAGCGGCTCTTCGGGTCCGGGACCGTGCTCGACTCCTCGCGCCTGCGCGTCGTGCTCGCCGAGCGGTGCGGCGTGGCGGTGGGCAACGTCCACGCCTACATCGCGGGCGAGCACGGCGACTCCGAGATCGCTCTGTGGAGCTCGGCCACGATCGCCGGCGTGCCGCTGCTCAACTGGACGCCGTTCCCGGGCGCGAAGCCGCTCGACGAGGAGTCGCGCGAGGCCGTGCACCGTGAGGTCGTCGACTCCGCATACCGGATCATCTCCGGCAAGGGCGCCACGAACTACGCCATCGGTCTCGCAGCGACGCGGATCATCGAGGCGGTGCTGCAGGACGAGCACGCTGTGATGCCGGTGTCCTCCCTGCTGGAGGACTACTACGGCATCAGCGACGTGTGCCTGTCCCTGCCGTCCCTGGTGGACCGCCGCGGGGTCACGCAGAACGTGCCCGTCCCGCTGTCGGACCAGGAGCTGGCCGGTCTGCGCGCGTCGGCGGAGAGCGTGCGGGCGGTCCAGAAGCGCTTCGGGCTCTGACGAGGGAAGCGCCGAGATCGTGGGGGGGGGGGGGGGGGGGGGGGGGGGGGGGGGGGGGGGGGGGGGGGGGGGGGGGGGGGGGCCCCCGCCGGGGGCGGGGGGGGGGGGGGGGCGCGGGGGGGGGGGGGGGGGGGGGGGCCCCCCCCCCCCCCTCCCGGGGGGCCCCCCCCCGCGACTCCGAGATCGCTCTGTGGAGCTCGGCCACGATCGCCGGCGTGCCGCTGCTCAACTGGACGCCGTTCCCGG